>NZ_VBUK01000010.1:0-147984 GCF_005780245.1 Maribacter aurantiacus
TCCCGTTGGTGGAGGTCGTCGGCAGGGCCGATAGGTCATCCCCCTCGCAGATCGGACCGACGGCATCGAAGGTGGGGGATAATTCTTCGTCAATATTTATTACTATTTCAGCAAAAGGTTTACAATCCGGATCAATTAAATCTGGGTCATCGGTATCCAATATAGCATACGAATAATAGGTACCAGGGGTAAGACCACTAATCCCCGTTGAAGAAGTTGCTGTGCCACCACTGGGTGTAACCGCAGTTCCCAATTGGGTACCACCGCCTACATATGGATCGCCTTGCTGTGATGAAAAAATGAAAAACTCAATATCAATGTCAGGAATGTCCGTTTGAACACTTAAGGTCTGACCTTGGTTATCTTCACAAGTAGCAAAATCTGCAGTTTCATTTGTTAAAGTTGGACAAACAAAACAAATGGGAGTAGTAATTGATGTAGTGGTAGTGCAACCATCGGAATCTGTAACTGTAACACTTAAAATTTCTCCTTGAGGAACATTTTGGGGGTCCTCTTCTGAAGATGTAAATCCACTATCAAGACTTGTCCAGGTGTAAGAATAAGGAGCCTCCCCACCAACAATCGTCAAATCAACGTTAGCATCAGAACCTGAGCATTCAGCGGTGGCAACCGCACTTAAAGGAGGAGTAATTTCCAATGAAATACCGGGAGCCCCACATTTTGAAGGAGGGGGCGGATCTGAGGCTGGAATTGGACAATCAGGGTCGGACGGTACCGTCCAAACCAATAGTATATTGTCCAGGGTAAATTGAGATCCACATTCAAAGGTTATTTCACCATAAGAGATTGTTTGGACACCATTTCCTCCATTCCCAACTGGAATATTATCATTAATATTTTTTTTGGGTATTATAGGACCACTACAGCGTGCGAACACAGTAGTCGTGCTATTACCATTCATATCTACCACTGTTAAATCACCCAATATTGCTAAGGCAGGCCTGTCACTATTAGTATTATGTCTTATTGTAATGAAGAGCTCTTCAGTAATGGTTTCACCAGGGGTACATGTTGGGCATGTAGTGGATCCAAGTGATGCACTAAGAACTTCCACATCATTTGCAGTACAATTCAAACCATCAAGCTCTCGTAGGTCCATTTGCTCCTGTGCTTTCAATGTCAAAAAAGAAAGACAAATCAAGGCGATGGAAAAATAGGTTGAAAAAGATTTTGAAAATCGAAGAGTAGAATTCCCCATATGTTTGGTTTTTAGTGTTTAGAACCAAAGCATACAAACGAGAAGTATCAAAATTAAGATGTGGGGCCTTAATCTGTGACTAAAAAACTCTTAATAAAAAATACTGCGGGGGACTATTAAGTGAAGCTAGTCAGAAATTTAACTTTTTGCAAAATTTTGTTAAATATTCCTGAAAAAATCGATGAAATGCACATTATATCCTTAAAATTAACTTATACTTTCTTTCCGAAACACTTTAAGTTTTTTAGGACCTGTTGTTAGAATCGATTGACTGCAAGACTCTTAGCGATGTTTTTTTATGATTTGGCATCCTTCCCCCTCACACCCATAAAAAAGGACTCATATTTTTCCAAATCAGCTGTTTGATTCTCTGTTGGTATTTGAGGTTTGGAAAACTTCACCTCTTTCTTGCCATAATCAAAGGCGACCATGACAATGGGAACCTTTGCCTGCTTGGCAATGTGGTAAAAGCCCGTTTTCCATTTTTCTACCTTTTTACGTGTGCCTTCGGGGGACAGGGCCAATCTGAATTTTTCCCTGCTTTCAAAAATTCGTACAATGGCACTAACGGTGTCGTTACTTTTGCTTCGGTCTATAGGAGCACCGCCAGTCCAACGAAAAAACCAGCCAAACGGGGAATCAAAAAGGCTTTTCTTACCAATGTAGTTGATTTCCTCATTCAATATTTTTCTCACCAATAGCCCCAAGAGAAAATCCCACCAACTGGTGTGGGGCACGACGATTATGACAAACTTATCCAAATGGGAAGGAAATGTACCTGACATTTTCCAACCCAAAAGTTTAAAGTAAATAAAACGCGCGAGTCCCTGCATTTGGGTTGAAGTAGTTTTGCCTATATTTTTCTATAGATGGATCTTAATTTGGCCGGAGTAATTACCGATTTCCAATTTGGCCCAAGGGCATTTTCCCAGAGCGGTTCCATACCCAAAGCTATGGATACCATTGTATCCAAGTCATTTTCGGTCAGACCGGCACAAACACCTTTTGGAAGCTCGATGTGGTGTTTTTTTCGCATCTCGTTGAAAATCACAACCCCTTCCGGATAAAATTCCTCCAAATGTTGAAATACCAAACAATTGCCCAAACCATGTTTGATTCCAAGTTGATATCCCAGGCCATAGCTTAAAGCATGCGCGACCCCTACTTGGGAATAGGCAATGCTCATACCCCCATGCCAAGAGGCCATCATCAATTTATTCCTCGATTCCTCATCCGATAAATCCCCAAGAAAAACTTCTTTACATAGGTCCAAAGCTTTTTCCCCATAACTTTGACTGAAAGCATTCAGATAGGTGCCATTCAGGCTTTCTATGCAATGGATAAAACAATCCATTCCCGTGTAGAACCATTGCTCCTTGGGTACTCCTTTTGTGAGTTCTGGGTCTAATAAAACTTGGTCAAATGTGGTATAGTCCGAATTGATGCCCAACTTTTTTTCAGGTCCCAAAAGCACCGTGGTTCGGGAGACTTCGGCCCCGGTACCGCTGATGGTAGGGATTCCGACATGGTAGACCGATTCCCTATGTACCAAATCCCAACCCTGATAATCGGCCGCACTTCCGGTATTGTTCAGCAGTATGGCTACGGCCTTGGCCAGATCCAAAAGGGTACCACCACCAATGCCCACAATCCCGGACGGCATTTCCTGAAAGGATTCCTTGATTTGCTTCACCAAGGCATCTACCTGCTGGGTCTTGGGTTCTTCATCCGCAGAAATGAAAATAATTTGATCCGAAAAAATCCGGGGTATCCTGGCATGCAGATCGGAATCCTCAAATACATCGTCCACCAAGAAAATAATGGGCGCGTCCGAATTTTTGCGTTTCGGTAACAAAATATCCCCCAATTGGTCAAAACTGCCATTTCCAAAGACCACTCTGGGTACCATCGGAAAGTTTCGAAACTTTTGGGATGCCCTTGTAGGTATATTTTTCATTTCCATTTCCTTGCTTGTCTCCATCCGTTCTATTTAAAGGTAATTCAAAACATCCGTAAGTTTCGATACCGTTATATATCCTTTTTTTTCCCTGGGCTCCGCCACCTCTTCATGCTGCCATGTGGTATGGAAGGGCACGTGTACCGCCTTTGCACCGATACTCACAAGCGGTAGAACATCTGATTTTAATGAATTTCCGATCATCAAAAAATTCTTCACATCGATTTCCAAGTGGTCCAAAAGGTCCTGATAGTTTTTCTCCTTCTTATCGCTCAACACCTCTACATGATGAAAGTATTCCGATAGGTTGGAGCGTTCCAACTTTCTTTCCTGATCTAAGAGGTCGCCTTTAGTCAATACGATCAACCTGTATTTACCTTGTAGTTTTTCCAGCACTTCCACCACACCATCTAATATTTCCACCGGATGCGAAATCATACTTTTGCCCAAATCCAGAATTTTAGAAAGTGTTTCTTGCTTTACCTCATTATTGGACAGTTCCAAGGCCGACTCAATCATGGACAACATGAAGCCTTTTATACCGTATCCGTACAAATCCAAGTTCTTGATTTCCATCTTAAAGAGCTCTTGGTCTATCTTGTTCTTGGTCTCATAGGTTTCCAAAAGGTCCGCAAAGGCTTCCTCCGCCTCGCGGAAATAGGTTTCGTTCACCCAAAGGGTATCGTCCGCATCAAAACCTACGACCTGTATGTCCTTAAAATTTATTTCCATGCCGCCTTTGCCCTTTCCAAATCCTCCGGGGTATCTATCTCGATACCGGTTACGGTAGTCTCTACCATTTTTATTTTTTTTCCGTATTCCAAATAGCGTATAGCCTCTATTTTCTCCGTGGCTTCCAAAGGCAACATGGGCAAACGTTGAAAATCCATCAAGGCCCTTTTTCGAAAGGCGTAGATTCCTTTGTGCTTATAATAGCGTGTGTAATCGCCTTTGGCCCGTGGGTACGGGATGGGTGACCTGGAAAAATAGAGGGCAAAATTTCGATTGTCCACAATCACCTTTACCGTATTGGGGTTTTTGATTTCATCTTCATCCGTTATCCTGACCATTAAGGATGCCAAATCGATTTCCTTTTCAAAATCCTGCTTGAATACCTCAAGGACACCGTGTAGGCTCTCCCGATCCGTAAAAGGCTCGTCACCTTGTACATTTACGATGATATCGACGTCCATATCCGTGACAGCCTCTGCAATCCTGTCACTACCACATTCATGCTCCTTTTTGCTCATGAGCACATTCCCTCCTTCGGCAAGAATCGTTTGATAAATGATATCGCTATCCGTTACCACATACACAGCATCAAAAAGTCCCGTGTTAACCGCCGCTTGATACGTCCTTACTATAACGGGCTTGCCCGATAGATCCTGCATCAGTTTTGCCGGAAACCTTGAGGCCGCATAGCGTGCCGGAATCATTGCAATTATCTTCACCTTATTATGTTTTTGCCTTGGGCCTTAGACTTCTATAAATTCTAAAAATTACTATTAAAATGATGATGACCAGTACCGCGGCCAAAATGGGGGCGAATATGGATGCGATACTCACCACCGTAGCGGTTCCCGTTTCCACGGTCGCCAAAATGGGATTGGCCAGACCTCCCGTTGTCGTAGAGGATGCCAACCTGCCCGTGGCGCCCGCCCCCCTGATGGCAGTAGCCGTTCCCCCGCCGGCAATAATGGCCAACGACCACGTTACCACGGGGTCTAAATCGGCCACCGTGGAGACCATTACGGCCGTACCCGCGATCGCAGCCAAGGGCACTGCAAAACTATCCAATAAATTGTCCACCCAAGGAATAAAATAGGCGAATATCTCCACCACGGTAGCTACTCCCAGGGTAATCAAGGCGGCCAAACTTCCGATCCATTGCCAGTTATCGTTCAACTCCCAAACATTAAAATAAGCGGCCAAACTCAAAGCGAACAATGGCAAAAATACCCGGAAACCAACGGAAGCGGCGAGCCCAATACCGAGAAAAATACTGATGATGGTTTCTGATGTCATATTGTTTCTTTCTTAAACTGGACTTTGAAAATCTTCGGTCTATTATATTCCAATACTAAAGTAACGGTTTCCTATTCAAGAAAAAAATCGCTTTTAAAGCCGATAAGGTATAGCTTTTCCTTGGCCCTGGTTACGGCGGTATACAGCCACCTTAGGTATTCTTTGTCCGGACCGTTTGGCAGATAGGGCTGCTCCACAAATACGGTGTTCCATTGCCCTCCTTGGGACTTATGGCAGGTAATCGCATATGAGAATTTTACCTGAAGTCCATTGAAATATTTGTTATTCTTTACGCCGAGAAACTTCTTGTACTTGGATTTCTCATGGGCATAATCCTTCATCACTTCTTGATATAGCCTATTGCCATCCTCATAGGAAAGGGACGGGGATTCCGCCTTTATGGTATCCAACAGTAAAACTGTCTCAAAAGGTTTCATATTGGGGTAATCGACCATTTGAACCTTGACTTCCGCAAATTTGAATCCATAAAGATCCTTGAAGGCAAAAATTTCCAATACCTCTATGATATCACCATTGGCGATGAAGCCCGCCTCAGAATTGGGCTTTAGCCAGAAATAGTTGTTTTTTACGACCATCATAAAATCACCCGCTGCCAACTCGTGCTCCAAGAACAGGATTCGCTCCCTAATATTGAGATTATACAGGTTCGCCCTTTTATTGGAACGTACGATAATCGCCGTTTCCTCTTTTCCGTTTTTTGAATAGGATTCGTCAATGGCTTCCTGAATGTCATGCCCGTCTATCAATCGGATAATATCGGAATACGGCCCCACATCAAACCGGAAGCTGTCAAAATAACTTCCATTTAGCTGCTCCCTTAGCATAGTGGCGTTTACCAAGATTCCGGAATCTTCGGCTTGCCTCACAACTTCGTCCAATTCCAAGCGGACTATCTCCTTATTATAATTTAGGGCAAGTTTGTCCTCGTCCAAGGCCGGACTCAATTCCAAATGGACGGGCGGTAACTGTGCGGTATCCCCGATCAAAAGTAATTTGCAGTTATGACCGGAATAAACGAACATGAGGAGATCATCCAATAGGGAACCATTTTCAAACAATTTGGAATCTGCCGGGGTATCTGGAATCATAGAGGCCTCATCCACTATAAATATGGTGTCCCTATGTTTATTGGGTGCCATCACAAATTGAACCCCGCCCCCACTTTGCTTTTTAGGGAAGTATATCTTTCGATGGATGGTGAATGCCTGTGTTTTGGAATAGTTGGACATGACCTTGGCCGCCCTGCCCGTGGGTGCCATCAAAACCGATTTCATCCCGGTCTTCCATAGGCTATTGACCAAGGTACCAACCAAAGTAGTCTTTCCTGTACCTGCAAAACCCTTTAAAACAAAAACCTCGTCCTTCTTTTTGGAAAGGATAAAGTTGGACAGTTTTTCAAGGGCTATTCGTTGTTTTAGGGTCGGCTCATGTGGAAACTTGGTTTCCAACTCTTTAAAAAAAATAGCAGGTGTCTGTAACTTCATGGAGCCCCAAATATAAAAGGATTTTTAGGGCAAAAACTTTTGCGATTAAAAAAAAATTGTAGATTTGTGACAACCACTAAATTAAATTAACACTTAAGAAATGAAGACCATAATACAGATTGTACTTTGGATTGCATGTATCGGTTTAGGCTATTTGATTTACAAATCGGTAACAGGGCCAATCGAGTTTAACGAGGTTAAAGTTGAACGTTTTGGCAAAGTTATAGCGAAACTAAAAGATATTAAAAATTCTCAGGAAGCCTATAAAAGTGCCAATGGTAAGTATGCCAACGATTTCCCTAGCTTAATAAAATTCATAGACACTGGTAGTTATGTGATAACACAGCAAAGGGATTCTTCTTTCATGCGATACGATAAAACGTATCAAATTGACCTTCAGCAGGATACTGTTATTGTGGATACTTTAGACTTTGTATCTGTTAAGGATTCACTCTTCAAAAGCGACACAAGGTATAAGGATTTAGCAACCGTACCTACTGCTCCAAATGGCGAAACATTCACAATGAAAGCTGATATTATCGAAAAGAGTGGGTATAGGGCACCTGTATATGAAGTGAAAGTTGCCAAAAGTGTTGTTTTATATGACCAACCAAAGGATTTATTGGCAAAGGAGAATTCTTTAATGAGTGTGGAAGAAGTAAGTGGATCCGAAATAAAGGTGGGTTCCTTGACAGAAGTTAGTACCAGTGGAAACTGGCCTCCTATCTATGACAAAAAAGGCGATCAATAAGGTTATTGACATAGCAGATAAAAACTTTAAGAAATTGTCCATTCAAGTGAGCTTGAATGGACTTTCTTTTTGTATTGCGGATACTGTTTCGCACAGGGTACTATTATCCGATAGTATTTTATTTTCCGAAGAACAGCACCCCGAAGCATTACTTAAGGAGCTAAAAACACTTTTGGGAAAGCATACATTGACGGGCAATCAATTCGATGAGGTAGTCGTTGTTCATTCCAATACGCTGTTTTCATTGGTACCGAAGCCCCTTTTTAATGAAGAATCCCTTTCAGAATACCTGAAGTTCAATACCAAATTATTGGCTACGGATGCGCTTGCCTTTGACATGTTGGAGGGTTTTGATATTGTCAATATTTATGTTCCCTTTACGAATGTAAACAACTATATCTACGAGCTTTTTGGCGAGTTTATATTTCTGCACAATGGTTCCGTACTGATCCAATCCTTATTGGATAACTATGGCAATCAAGGAGAGAGTGTCTGTTATGTCCATGTGGGTCAAAGACAAATGGATATTACCGTTTTAAAACAAAAAAGTCTAAGCTTTTATAATAGTTTCCCTTACCAGACCAAGGAGGATTTTGCCTACTATCTCCTTTTTGTGCTGGAGCAATTGGATTTGGACACGGAAACCACGGCGGTCAGATTTTTCGGTACTATTGAAGAGGACGATGCAGTATTTCAATTGTGCTACTCCTATATAAATGATTTGACCATATTTGCGCCCTCCTCGCCCAATCATTTGAATTTGGGAATACCGGAAACTTCGTCCATAGACTTTACCGTGATTAGCACCCTATAATGCGAATAATCTCAGGGAAACATAAAGGCAGACAGTTATTGGCACCAAAAAACCTACCGGTCAGACCTACCAAGGACATGGCCAAGGAAGGGCTATTTAACATCCTAAACAACCGATACTATTTTCCAGACCTTAAAGTGCTGGACCTATTTGCGGGAACGGGCAACATTAGTTTTGAATTTGCCTCACGGGGCGTAGACGATATTCTGGCCGTGGACATGCACTCCGGTTGTATCAATTACATCTCAAAAATAGCCAACGAACTTAAAATGGATATCAAAACCGTTAAGAGTGATGTCTTTTCCTTCCTTAGTCGCAATACGGAGAAATTCGATGTCATTTTTGCCGACCCATTTTACGATATGGAACTTGGTGAATTCCAAAAACTTCCCTCTTTAATCTTTGAAAACGAACTCTTGTTGGAAGATGGCGTACTTGTTATCGAGCATTCAAAACAGACCAATTTGGAATCAATTCCCCATTTTGATAATTCAAGGAAATATGGCAACAGTGTATTTAGTTTCTTCAAAACCTAGAATTGAAGAAACACATGAAGCAAGCCAAAATACATATTTTCTGAGCCTAAAAGGAATTACGAATCGGCCTATATTTAAGTTTTCAAAATACCCATGAAAAGGTTCCTGGTACGGTATCGTAATAGTAAATTTCGGAGATTTATCCGTAAGCATGGAAAGTATGCCCCTTTACTGTTTTTTATAGGAGGGTTCCTATTTGATGTGCTTACCCTTGGACGCATAGACCGTACCTACGATTTGGTAATGCTATGCCTTCACATGACCAACCTTAGTATTACTTTATATCTCTATAATTTAGCCGATGATGGCACTTGGAATAATACCTTTTTGGAACGTTTTGAGGAATACTTCCCATTGGCCATCCAGTTTTTCTTTGGGGCATTATCAAGTGCCTATGTGATTTATTTTTCAAGGAGCGTATCCCTTTCAAAGACCGTTTCATTCTTTTTGATCCTCATGGTCCTATTGGTTGCCAATGAATTTCTAAAACAAAGGATATCCAACAAATACTTACAGTTCAGCGTCTACTTTTTTCTGAGCTTTACTTTCTTCGCCTTCATGATTCCGGTAGTTACAACAAAAATGAGTCCCCAAGTATTCTTTATTTCTGGATTCATAAGTCTTGGCTGTACCCTAGCCTTGATAATTTTGATCTATGTTATGAGCCCCAGCACACGAAGGGAAATACATATAGGCAAGTTGCTTTCACTCATTATATCCATATACGCCTTCATAAACCTGTTTTATTATTTTAGATTAATTCCACCTGTCCCCCTTGCACTCGATGAAGGTATTGTAGCCCATTATGTTGAAAAAAAAGGGGATACTTATACCGTTGCCTACGAGAAAAACGACACATTCATTTTTTGGCGGGACCATAGGACAAAATTTAGCTTTAAGCCGAACGAAAACGTGTATATTTTTTCTTCCGTTTTCGCCCCGACGGATTTGGAAAAATCCATCCTACACCGATGGAAATGGTTCAATGAAGAATCTTTGGAGTGGGAACTGGTAGAGGATATCGGGTATGAGATAAAAGGCGGTAGGGACGATGGTTTCAGGGGCTATACTTATAAAAACAATATTTGGCCGGGCCAATGGAAGGTAGAGGTCATCACTACGGAGGAATTGGTATTGGGCGTCATCGATTTTGAAATATCCATCGATGAGAATCTTGAACCTATAAATCTGGTGGAACGCAAATTCTAAAAAAAGCAGGCCATAAGCCGGATTCTGTTTTCGTTGAACGAAACCTTATCATTTATCTAGACCATGGGTTACCCCATGGTTCCAACCGCCTACCCTTCGGCTCGAGCGTGCAGCCCTCAAAAACCGATTTACATGACGTTTCACCGTATAGAGTTTACCTGATTTCACTACAGCCTAACTGTACTTGCTTTCTGTTGCACTGGTCCTCGCCTTACGGCGGACGGGCGTTACCCGCTATACCGCACTATGGTGTCCGGACTTTCCTCCCCCGATATAAATCGGGAGCGATAAGGTGGCCTGCTCAGCGCAAATGTACTCCAATTGTTGATAACTAAAGATGATCTACGATGTAAATCCACCATCAAATAAACCGCTATTTCTATATTTGTAAGCATACAAACTTGTCTATATTTTGGAACCGTTCATAGTTTCTGCCCGCAAGTACAGACCCCAGACCTTTAAGGATGTTGTGGGGCAGCAGGCTATTACAAATACGCTCCAGAATGCCATAGACAACAATCACTTGGCACAGGCCCTTTTATTCTGTGGTCCAAGGGGCGTAGGAAAAACGACGTGCGCCCGTATTTTGGCCAAACAGATAAATTCTGATGGCAGCGAACGCGAAGATGAGGATTTTGCATTCAATATTTTTGAACTGGATGCAGCTTCCAACAACTCCGTGGATGATATTAGAAACCTAATCGATCAAGTGCGTATCCCGCCCCAGGTTGGAAAGTATAAAGTTTATATCATCGACGAGGTCCATATGCTTTCCCAATCGGCTTTCAATGCCTTTTTGAAGACCTTGGAAGAACCGCCAAAGCATGCCATTTTTATACTTGCCACCACGGAGAAGCATAAAATAATACCTACCATACTTTCCAGATGTCAAATATTTGATTTTAAAAGAATTACGGTAAACGATGCCGCAGAGTATTTAAAATACATTGCGGAAAACCAAGGAATAGAAGCTGAGGAAGACGCCCTACATATCATTGCACAAAAGGCGGACGGTGCCATGCGGGATGCCCTCTCCATTTTTGACAGGGTCGTTAGTTTTTCCGGTAAGGAACTCACCAGGAAAGCGGTGACGGAAAACCTGAACGTGCTGGACTACGACACTTATTTTGAAGCGACGGACCTCATCCTGGACCATGATATTCCCCGCGTATTGATTCTATTCAATAAGACACTTTCCCTGGGCTTTGACGGTCACCATTTCATAGCCGGTCTTGCCTCCCACTTTAGGGATTTAATGGTGTGTCAACATAAGGATACCATTTCACTTTTGGAAGTTGGAGAGAACGCCCAAGAAAAATACCGGGAACAATCCAAGAAGGCCTCCCCAGGTTTTCTCTTACAGGGACTTGATATTGCCAATGACTGCGACCTAAAATATAAGTCGAGCAAAAATCAGCGACTTCTAGTAGAACTAACTTTAATGAAATTGGCCTCCATCGACTTTGATGGAGAAAAAAAAAATCCTGAATCCCTAGCCCTTCAAAACAGGACAATCGATTTCATCGCACCGGCCGAGTTTTACAAAAATTTCCAAAGAAATCCGGAAGAAAGAAAACCGATAGCCGTTTCTGTCTCCACCAATATCGCAGGCAAAAAGGAAGAATCCCCATTCTTACCTTTAGAAAATGTATCGGATGAAAAAGAAAATCGGCCCACCTTATATGATACCATTAAAGAAGAAATAAAAGAGGTTGAAACCGATGTAACGCAAGCTGTTCAAGAACCGGTATCGCAAAAAATCCAAATTAATCCCTCTAAAAAAAGAGTTTCTGGATTATCGCTATCCAGTTTAAAGGCCAAGAAGGAGCACGAACTCAACAAAATTGAAGTGGTCATCGATGAGGAGGATTTACCCAAGGATGATTTTACCGAGGCCGATCTACAAAGACATTGGTCCGATTTTACGGAACAAATAGACAAAAAAGGGCAAAAGATTCTGGCATCCAATCTAAATACGGACGTTCCCAAACTTGGAAAGGACTTTACCATACATATTGAGCTTCCCAACGGTACGATGAAGAAGGAAATAGAGCGTGAAAGTTTTGAGCTCATGGGCTACCTGAGAACCAAACTTAACAATCACTTCATCCAATTGATTATAAAGGTAAATGAATCCAGTGCCAAGAAATTCGCCTTTACACCTGAGGAAAAATACGAGAAACTACGGGAGAAAAATCCAGCAATCGACCTATTGAGAAAAGAGTTTGACCTAGATCTTTAACATCCTTCGTAACCTCACGGTATAGAAGAACATCACCAGGGCAATTATCAACAATCCAAAGGCTTCACGGCCCAATTCAACGGTTTCAATGGGACCGTCCTCCAATCCAAAACCTTGGAAATCGGTCGGGTATAGATACATAAAGCCTATAAAACAAGCTGTTCCCAATACCAATGGAACCACGGCTCTCAATCGGTTGAGGGAAAAAAGTACGGATATGATAGCCGCCACCGCATAAATCAAAATCCAAAGGAAAGAATCAGGGTCATTAAATTGAACAATGGCACCTACCGCAAAAAGTATCGCAAATACATATCCTATCGTCTTAAAAAATAAATTCATTACAAATAAATCAGCTTACTACATGGTTTTTAATTAGGTCATAGACCTCTACGGCCGCTACTTCATGGGTATCAATTTTAGTTGCCCGATTGGTTATAAATATGGGGTAATCCTCCTTATCCTCAGGGAGTCTGCCATGGGAGCCTTTGATCAGGGAGGCGTCCAAGGGAATGATATCCAAAACGGTTCTAAATCCCAATTTCTTTTTCAAAAGTTTCCAAGCCACTTTTACCATAACAAGTTTATCCTTGGGGTCCGTCATCATTTCTACAGGGTCGTACCCGGGTTTTTTATGGATATCCACCATTCTGGCATAATCCGGAGCTACGGCATCATCCAACCAAAAATAATAAGTAAACCAGGAGTCGGCATCCGCAACGGCAACCAAATCACCACATCGTTCGTGGTTTAAATGCTCGACAGCAATTTCTTCTTTTGACAGTACCCTTTCAACACCGGGAACTTTGGCGATCAAGTTTTTGATAGTTTCCAATTTGTTTTTATCCTTTACATAAATATGGGCGACTTGATGGTCCGCCACGGCAAAGGCTTCACTGGCGCCGGCATCCAATAGTTCCAAGCCCCTCTCTATTCTCACATTTACAAAGCCTTCACGTCTCAAAACTCGGTTTAGGTGAATGGGGTTTTTTACATTGGTAATTCCGTATTCAGACAATAATATAATGTGGGCACCCAGTTTTTCGTAATGATGTACCAATTGTTCGACCACTCCATCGATTTCATTTAAATCCTTTGAAATTTTGCCGAAATCCAAACCATGACGCTGCAAGTTATAATCCAAATGCGGAAGATAGATCAGGGTCAAGGTGGGATCGTATTTTTCATCGGTTTTTATGGCGCCGTTCGCAATCCATTGGGAGGAGTTAATGGTCGTGCGAGGTCCCCAAAACTCGAACAGCGGAAATGTACCAAATTCCTTTTGAAGTTCATCTCGCAATTCAGCCGGATAGGAATAAATATCGGGGATTTTACGTCCGTCCGCCAAATAATTGGGCCTTGGTGTGATGCTATAATCCACATTGGAATACATATTGTACCACCAAAAATGATTGGCACACGTAAAGGAAGTATCCTTTTGCTTTAACGCATCCCAAATTTTGGGTTGTTGCACCAACCTATTGGATTGTCGCCAAAATTTTACTTCCAACTCGTCCTTAAAATACCAACCGTTTCCCACGATACCGTGTTCCGATGGCCATTTTCCTGTTACATACGTTGACTGAACGGAACAGGTTACGGCTGGCAACATGGGTTTTATAAACGTATGTCCACCATTTTCCAAAAACGTTTTTATGAAGGGTGTATGCTCACCTATAAGGCGTTTGGTCAGTCCAACAACATTGATGACAACTGTCTTTTGCATGTTATATGTGCGCTTTTAACCATTCTATTTCACGGACGATGGAATGCGAAAGATTTTCCTTTAACCCTTCCGGCAGTACATCCCACGTATAGGTTTCTATTTCCAAATGTTCCGTCAATGAATCCATTTTTAAATAATCCAAGGTATCCAAAATCTGATCTTGGGTAGAGTCCAACGCCCCAAATCGCTCCAAAAATATAGGCACATGATAGTGGGCCCGTAGTTCGTCTACCTCCTTTTTCGCTGCCAATACGATAGGCAGATCGTTATAGGTTTTTACCCGCTTCCCTATTTTTTCAGTTACCTGATGCAAATAGACCGGTTCGTTGAATTTTTCCAAAACCGACCATACCTCCTCCCGATTCTTACCTTTGAATAGAATCTTCAGTGCGGCACTAACCTGAATTTTACCAACTTGGATACCTGCTTCCTTAAATTTGGCAAAGGTTTCACAAGGATGCTCATACGCCAGGGAAAAATGGCAAATGTCATAACAAATGGTAATATATCGTTTTACCAATTCTTCCAATTGGTAAGCGTTTTTATCCAACGTCCTGGATAATTCCTGTTGCGCGATGGGAACTAGATAGTCCGAATAAAATGAAAGGACCTCCTCCGTATTTTCCAAAAATCCATCAGGTTCCGGTTCAATGTCCAAATGGAGATAGGTACCTGTCCTTTGTTCCAGTTCAAAGAGTTGCTTTGCGATTTGGGTCATGTTCTCGGCACCTATTTTAAAAGCGGTATCCTTTTCCATTTCCGAAGCAAACCAATGCTTATAACTAATTGGCGATGTGGATATTCCGCCATTGATTCCTTTTGGAAGCAATACTGCCAATTGTTCAAACAATCGTTGGGTATATATCAAACGTTCCTTGGTGGTCCAATCCGGCGTGTGGACATCGTCCTTCACCCTTTCATTGTGAAAATTTCCATAGGGAAACCCGTTCATGGTGAAAATATAAACATCCTCCTCCTGCAACCAATTCATGAATTCAGTCATATGGTTTCCCAAAGCTAGTTCCTCGCTCGCCTTGTTTGAAAGTCGTAAACCAAGACCAAAGGGGCTATCCGGTGAAACCGACTTCTTAATACCTGGAACATGTTCCTTTATACTAGAGAAGGTGCTTTTCCAATCCTGACCGGGATGTATGTTCGTACAATAAGAAAGGTGGTATTTGTTTTTTATAAACATAAGGGGATTCGCTATTTAAGGGCCATCTGATGATTAAGCTGCTCAATGGACCGTTTCATTATCGACCTGTCAATTTCATGGACATCATGTTTCTTTCCCAATCCTGAAATTAATGTGATGGTCAATCTACCGCCCAAATGTTCCCTAAACTCCTCGATACCTGCCAAAAGCTGGTCCACTTCCTTTTCAGAATGCAGTGGCAAGGATAAATCGAAACCTATTTCCTTCATAACATCAAGAATAATCCTCAATTCTTCCTCGGAAATCAACCCGATTAACTGTGCATAAGTAACGTCCAATGCAATTCCCTTAGCTACGGCCTCGCCATGTCTTAACTCGTAATTGGTCATAAACTCCAATTTATGGGCCGCCCAATGACCAAAATCCAGCGGCCTGGAGGAACCGGACTCAAAGGGGTCACCTCCCTGTGAAATGTGTTGCATGTGCATTTCTGCACATTTATAAATTACATATAGCATAGGTTCCAAATGCCTTTCCTTAAGGTCAATGGCATGCTTTGCAATAAATCCGAAGAATTCCTCGTCCTTGATTAAGGCAACTTTTATGGCCTCGGCGATTCCGGCTATCCAATCCCGCTGCTCCAAGGTTGCCAAGAAATCACTATCGTTGATAATGGCATAAGGCGGAGCGAATGTCCCCAGAAAATTTTTCTTCTTAAATATGTTTACACTGTTCTTTACGCCTACGGCGGAATCGTTCTGAGAGAGCACCGTAGTTGGAATCCGAATCAATTTTACCCCCCTATGGGCAATGGCCGCAGCATAGCCCACCATATCGATTACCGCACCGCCTCCGATCACCACCACAAAGGAGTGCCTGCAGATAGCATTTTCATTAATCCCTTTCAGCACAAGGTCAATATATTCTGCATGATTTTTGGACTGTTCGCCTCCGTCGATCACCAAAGTATCGGTACAGATCAGGTTCCCGGAATACAAACTGCAATAGGCGGAAATATTGTTCAAGAGATTTGAATGGCTGTCCGCCACTCCTTTGTCGACTACAAAAAACAACTTTACAGGCTCGTAGTCCTTGTACCCTTTTATAATATTGACGAACAGCGGGTTATCAACATGAAACAAATCCTTTGTAAAGTGGAGTTGGTACTCATATTGAACTGAAAACGACTGCTTGATAGGTTTTAATTCCATAGCACTAGGTAACGGCAAAAATTCTTGAAAGTAACAAAGATAAAGGCAAAAGTAATAAAACCAGCAGTCCCACATACCAGTGGCTAAAACCGGCTACCCAACAGGCATCCATAACAATGAGGGACAAAACCCCGGCCATGACCGCCTTTTTAATATTCCTTGGGGAGTTTTCCCTGTAGGCTCTTAATAAAGGCCTAATCACCAAAAACCCAAATAGGACAATAAAAGGTAGGGAAATAAGTATTGTATCGGTATTCAAAGTAATGGTAATCGCAATAAAAGCCAGTACCAAAATATATAAAAAACCGGCGATCGCAATATGGTTATTGTTATCGCCATGGACCTCGCCCCTACTGATCAGCGTGATGGCGAAAATATAGATCATGGGTACCACGGAAACCCACCATACCTCCAACTGTCCCAAGATGGACATCCCCAACAATAGGTTCAATCCCCTGCAAATTCCCATGACCAAGGGCCCAAAAAAGGAATGCTTTTTGGCCAAGGCATCGTAGACAAGAATTGAAAATATCAAAATACCTGCAATACTGCCACTTACCTGATGCACCGAAAATGCCAAGTAAAGCCCGATGAAAAATAAAAACACCCCCCATAGGGCAGCCTGGTTTTTAGGTATGAGTCCGCTGGGAATAGGCCTTTCCGGACGCTCAACGGCATCCAATTTGGCATCGAAGACATCGTTGAAAACCACACCTCCGGCGTACAAAAACACCGATGCAAAAACCAGGGAAAGAAAAGCAGTCCCGTTCGCCGAAAAAAAATCAGGAATTGCTATACCGGAAGAAAAAAGTGCCAAACTTATACCGGCAAAGATATCCGCTGCCGCCGTAGGTAAATTGGCAGGCCTTGCCAGTCTGGCAAAACCCATGATTTTTTTCATCATTCTAAGAGATTTGTTCGGAATCTATCCGAGGTGTCTGCCCTCTTAAAACGCTATTATCATTAAAAAGTTGTGATTGGTCGATGCCTTTTGGCTTTAACCAGTGTTCCTCCTTCATGCGTCCATTTTTGCTAAACGCATCCAAGGCGTTTTGGTAACAGGTCTTCACTACATCTTCACGTGAAATCCCCCTTTTAAGCATTAAGGAAGCAGTTTTTGGCACGGCCAACGGATCACTTACACCCCAATCCGCGGAGCTGTCAACTATGATATTATCGCTACCAAACTTTCGAACCACCTCAACCATACGCTCGTTGCCCATTTTTGTCTTGGGATAAATGGTAAATGCGGCGATAAATCCCCTATCCAAAACCTCCTTTACAGTTTCTTCATTATTATGGTCAATAATTACATTGGCGGGGTCCAACCCGTGTTCCAGACATACTTCCATACTCTTGATGGTGCCCGCTTTTTTGTCCCGATGCGGTGTATGCACCTGTACGGTCATATCCAATTCCTTTGCCAGTTCCAATTGCATCCTAAAATATTTGTCCTCTGCGGGAGTTTGATCATCATACCCTATCTCTCCAATGGCGACCACATTCTCCTTATGCAAATACAACGGCAGAAGTTCCACCACTTGTTCTGCCAAGGCCTCATTATTGGCTTCTTTTGAATTTAGGCCAATGGTACAATAGTGCTTGATCCCAAACTGGCTGGCCCTGAAGGGTTCCCAGCCTACAAGGCTGCTGAAATAGTCCTGAAAGGACCCGACCTGAGTTCTGGGTTGGCCCAACCAAAAAGAAGGTTCTATTATAGCTACCACGCCCGCTTGCTGCATGGCCTCATAGTCATCGGTCGTTCTGGATGACATGTGAACGTGTGGGTCGATTATCATTAAATTATTCTGCATATTCTATTAATTCTTTAAGTTTTTCCAAGTTAGTTTTCCTGCTGCTATCTGCTGTTTCAAGTCGGGTTTACGATTCAAAATTTCAATCGCTTCGGTAGTGCCGGAATGATAACAGCACAAAGCCCCGGCCTTGTTCTCCACGGGATCATCGCTCTCCATCAAATGTTCCATATCCTGAAGCAACACCGGATTTAAAAATCCCGAAACCGGCCTCCAGAACATGGGGTCTATTTTTCGTGAGGCAGCCCATCGTTCATGGGCGTAATCCGAAATGATCCTTGCCAAATCCACGTTGGCACGTTCCGCTACCGATGGTATTTTCGAGAGATCTCGCTCCATAAACGCAGCTTTTAGATACATCTGGTTCCACTGCTGGTCGTTGAAGTATTTGGCGGGATATGGATTGTTCAACGTAATGGCATCAAAAATGACGGATATGTTCGTTCTCAAGGCTTCTACGGCCGTAAATAGGAACATTTTCGGGTTTGGCAATAGGTCCAGAAACTTTAAGAAGGTCTCCAGTTCCGTTATATCGGCCACCTGGATGATATTGGCCACTTTGGGCCCATAAAATTCGGTGTCGATTTCCAAAACCTTGATAAGCAGGTAAATTCTGGCTACCTCCAACAAGTTTGCATCTCGGGAGGTTAAAAATTCGAGTGTTCCTTCATCGGCATTTGCTACCTTGAATGTAGTGCTCTTGTCAAATTTTGAAGCCAAGAGGCTGTACGTCATGAACAGGTCCCGTACGGATTTATCCGATTCCAGTTTTTGGGTTTTTTCCGTCAGCCATTGCATTGAACCTGAATCCGCTTGGACTCCTAGCGCTTCCTTTATCCGTTCGCTTACCTGCATTGTACGTGTATTCTAATTTCTCTCCTCCCAAAAATAATTATTAAAACCCACAAAGCCTTATTTTTACATCGTAAACAAGGTAAATAAGCGTTAAAATGATGTTAGGTTTAAAATTACCCACCGATCCAAGATGGGTAAATATTGTGGAAAAGAATATCGATGAAATCTTGACGGACCATGCCTATTGCGAACAAAAGGCCGCCAGTACGGCCATCTCCCTGATTGTCTCATTTCCAGAATACACGGAATTGGTTGAGGAAATGGTGGCATTGTCCCGTGAGGAAATGGGGCATTTTAAAATGGTGCACGACCTGATTTTGGAACGAGGTCAAAAATTGGGCAGGGACCGAAAGGACGAATATGTGTTGGAACTGCTTAAATTTTTTCCCAAGGGCGGAAGCAGAACCACCCAATTGGTACACCGACTCTTATATGCGGCGTTAATTGAAGCCCGAAGCTGCGAGCGCTTTCGACTTTTATCCGAAGAACTTCCAGATAAAAAATTGGCCGATTTCTATCATAAACTCATGATCAGCGAAGCGGGGCATTATACGATGTTCCTAAAATTCGCCCGCAAATATGGGGACCGAAAAGAGGTGGATGCAAAATGGCAGGCACTGTTGGAATACGAAGCGGATATCATGAAAAACCTCAGCAAAACAGAAAAGGTACATGGGTAAAGTTAGGAGGCATTTACTTCTCCTTTAACTTCTTTGCGTAGTAATCGTACGTTTCAAACTGCGAACGGTGTTTGGGCGTTTTGGCCTTTCTGTAAGCGTTGTCCTGTTTCTCGGAAAAAACCCTCGCTTTTAGGTTATCGCGCCAGCAAATTTCAAAAGTATCCATCAGTTCCTGCTTGATATCCTCATCATAAATGGGGCAACCAACCTCCACCCTATAATCGAGGTTTCGGGTCATCCAATCCGCAGAGGAGATATAGACTTTTGGATTTCCGGCATTGGCGAACACGAACAGCCTGGTATGCTCCAAGAATTTATCGACAATACTAATGGCCTCAATGTTCTCGCTCATTCCCTTTACGCCGGGAACCAAACAACAGATTCCACGAACGATCAATTGGATCTTTACCCCTGCCCTACTTGCTTCGTACAGTTTATCCACCATCTCGTAAGACGTGAAACTGTTCATCTTTATTTTGATGTAGGCCTCTTTTCCCACGATAGCATTGGCGATTTCCTGTTCAATAAGCCTATGAAATACCTTTTTTGTATAATGTGGCGAAACGATCAAATGCTTGTACTTATTTATCTTGTAGGTCGTTTCAAAGAAATCAAAGACCTTGTTCAACTCCTTAAGAATTGGTGCATGGGAGGTAAACAAGGTATAATCGGTATAAATACGCGCGGTGGACTCGTTGAAGTTTCCGGTACTGATAAATCCATATCTCTTTAGACCTTCGTCCTCTTCGCGTTCTATCAGGCAGATCTTGCTATGGACTTTTAGTCCAGGAACCCCAAATATCAATTTTACACCTTCTGCCTGCAACTGCTCTGCGTACTCAATATTAGCCTGTTCATCAAACCTAGCCTGCAACTCAATTTGCACCGTTACCTGTTTTCCATTTTTAACGGCATTGATTAGCGACGCGGCCACTTGGGAGTTATTCGCCAATCGGTATACCGTGATTTTAATGGTGCGCACTTTTGGGTCCAAGGCAGCTTCCCGCAGAAACTTGAGGATATAGGTAAAGGTATGGTATGGTGTGTATTGTAGGTAATCCTTATGGGTTAGACTTTCCAAAATACTCCCCTCGATGCTGAGTCCCTTTACGGGGAGTGCCTTTATTTTATCGTACAGTAAATCGTTCCTGTCCAAACTTGGAAAACCCATATAATCCCTTTTGTTGTGGTACCTACCACCGGGAATCACACTATCCGTATCCTCAATTTGCATTTTCTCCTTTAGAAAGGCCAAGGTGTCCTTCGCGATACTTTTATCATAAACAAAACGTACAGGGTCGCTTATTTTTCTATGCTCCACACTGGAAGAAATCTTCTCTATAAAACTTTTGCTCAAGTCATTGTCCATATCCAGTTCCGCATCCCTTGTAATCTTGATCATGTGGGCGGAAATGGATTCATATTCGAACATGGTAAAAATATTGCCCAGGCAATACCTGATCAAATCGTCCAGGATTATGATGTAATTTTTATCGCCTTCCTTTGGCAGTACCACAAATCTGTCCACTCCTTTTGGAATCTCAATTAGCGCAAAGCGCTTTTCCTTTTTCCCGTTGTCCCCCTTTATTATCATTTTTACGGCCAAATAAGCGGCGGTATCCTTTAAAGTAGGGAAGCGTGTAAGGTCGTTGAGGATGATAGTCATGAGCTGCGGACTCACATTCTGGAGAAAATACTCCTTTACAAATTCCTTCTGGGTTTTGTTCAAGGCGGTTTCCCGAATGATAAAAATGTTCTCCCGCTCCAGTTCTTCCTCAATATGCTTTAGGATTACCAAACTTTTACTTTGCTGACGGATAACAATCTCCGTAATCTCTTCGAGTAAATCCTTTGCCTTTTCACCTCCCAAAACACTTTTACCGGTCTTGCCCGCTTCCACGATTCTTTTCACCGTGGCATATCGTACCTTGAAGAATTCATCCAAATTATTTGAAAAAATTCCCAAGAAACGCAAACGCTCAATGAGCGGTACATTTTTATCCGCACTTTCCTGCAGTACGCGTTCATTGAACCATAACCAACTTATTTCTCTATTAACGTACTGATTGTTGAATTTCACCATTATTTTAAGTGCTTTGGAAAAATCGTTTCTACTGTTTTGCCTTGGGAAATGCTTGCCCAAGAATCTTGATTGAACCGTATGTGGACAAAACCACTTGTTGGAACGTTTTCAATATAGGAATCTCCAAGGGAATTTACCAAATGGGTAAAGGCATGATTATGTCCAAAAATCATGACCGTGTCCAAAGAATTGTCTATTTTTTTTACAAAATCAAGTACTTGATTCCCTGAAAAATCATAAAGATCCGTTGTAATTTGAAACTTGGTCATGGGAAATTTCAGGTTCCGCAAACATATCATGGCCGTATGCAAGGCTCTATTTGCGGGACTTGAAAATACGAAGTCCGGATTCAGATTCGCTTTTGAAAGGTTATTTCCCACCCTATGTGCATCCGTAATGCCCCTTTGTGACAAAGGCCTGTCCTGGTCGCCAACATCAAGGTCCCATGAAGATTTGCCATGGCGCATGAAAAGTAGATTCTTCATTCTTTATTGCTTAAGGTGCCAAGCGTTCCATTTTCCAATCCCAATCCTCTTGCAAGGTAAACCGGATCCTATCGTGTAACCGATTAGGTCTTCCCTGCCAAAATTCAATGGATATGGGCCTCACCAAATAACCGCCCCAATGATCTGGTCGTGGCACTTCCTTATTTTTGTAGGTAGCCTCAAGTGCTTTAAGTTCCTTTTCCAGGACATCCCTGGAGGCGATAACACTGCTTTGGTTGGATACCAAGGCTCCCAATTGGCTTCCTTTAGGTCGGGATTCAAAGTATCCATCGGATAGGTTCTCGGCAACCTTTTCCGCTTTTCCCTTTATGATAACCTGACGCTCCATATTGGGCCAAAAAAAAGATATACAAATGTTGGGATTCGTCGCGATGGCCTTACCCTTTTCACTGGTATAATTTGTGTAGAAAATAAAGCCCTCATGGTTGAACCGCTTCAACAAAACCACCCTGCTTTTGGGAAAGCCATCCAATCCAATGGTAGAAACGGTCATCGCGTTGGGTTCATCGACACCATCTGACTGCTCCACTTCATGGAACCATGTTTTAAAAAGCTGCATGGGATTATTGGATATACTATCCTCCATCAAGGCACTTTTCTCATACGATTTGCGATAATTCCCTAGGTCTTTCTGCATGCTAAAAACTAAAAAAATCAAGATACTCAAAGATCACTAAAAATAACAAGACCCCAAAAGCTTTAATCACCTTTGGGGTCTTATTAAACAATTAATTTTAACCTATTCCAACCTTTTAAAACTCATTTGGGACTGTACTGGTGCATCTGCAGGATATGAAATATAATACAAGGTCAATGTTTCGTTCTTTATGGTAAACCGATTCCCATAAGCCTCTCCATTCAATAAGATGGTCTCGGCCTTCGGTTTAAATCCTTTTTCCCAAGAAGTATTTTCAAAAACCCTTATAAAAACACTATCATTGTTAACTTCAAAAGTTCCTTTATTTTCAGATTGCCCCATTAGTTCATTTGGGTTCTCATCCTTAAAACCATAGTAATTCACTTTATAGGTGTAGGTTCCATCCAACTCAAAGGTGTGCAAAGTCTCTACATCGAAATACCGATATTCCTCTCGTATACTGCCACTAGGTATTTCATCGAAACGGTTCCAAGTACCGATGATGGCACTACCTCGTAACTCAGCGTTTATTCCATCTTCTTTTTCACAAGAAATTGATAGAATAAGCACAAAAAATAAACCAGGTAAAAATGAATTTTTCATGATTGGCTTTACTTAAGGATATTCGAGCTGCCTAAAGGTTGCGTAGAAAGATTTAACCTATGTGGAAAGATTTACCATCATCTGCTAATTCAACTGGTTCGAATACCACAGATGCTTCCTTTCTAAATAACTCCAAGGAACTATATCGTGTTGAATAATGGCCCAATATCAATTTTCCTACGGAAGCTTGTTTTGCTATTTCGGCGGCCTCTTTGGCCGTTGCGTGTTTTGTCTTTTTGGCCAAATGAACTTCGGATTCCAAAAAAGTGGCCTCGTGGTACAAACAGTCCACCTCCTTTATCAGGGGAACAATACTAGGATGATAAGCCGTGTCGCTGCAAAAAGCATAGGAAGTCGGTTTAGGTGGATCGAAAGTCAATTCCCTGTTGGGAATGATTTCGCCTATTTCGGTAACAATATCCTTTCCTTTTTTGATAGTATTGAAATATGCCTTGTCTATTTCATAATATCGAACGGCCTCTATGTTCAAGGTGCGTTCCCTCTCCTTTTCCCTGAATAAAAATCCATTGGTATAGACCCTATGATCTAAGGGTATCGTTTGTACGATTACTTTTGCATCCTCAAAAATAACCTGGCTATCCACGGAGGTCAATTCATGAAAACACAAGGGATAATTTGTCCAGGAATCTCCCAATTTTAACAACATGGTAATAGCTTCCTTTATCCCTTTAGGGCCATAAATATGGAGTTCCTTTTCCCTTCCCAATAACCTAAAGGTGGAAACCAGGCCCGGTAGTCCAAAAAAATGATCGCCATGTAGATGCGAAATAAAAATGTGGCTGATGCGGGAAAATTTGATTCCGTGTTTCCTAAGCTGGACTTGGGTACCTTCCCCACAGTCGATCAAAAACATATGGTTTTTGACTTCCAGTACCTGGGAGGTTGGGTTGGTCAAAGTTCTGGGCGTGGCGGCATAACACCCTAGGATGGTCAACTTCAAAGCTCCAAATCTCTTTCAATTTCCTCCATTTCAATGATGTCCTTCGCTTCTTGTAATGTAGGGGCCACGATAATTTCATCGGGGACGTCGTCATACGAAACCTTATCCGTAACGATTACAAAGGATTTGCCCGACTTACGATGTCTATTGGAAATATCCAAAAACTCCATGACATCCCCAGAGGTCAATGTATCAAACGAAAAAAGATTGATTATTAGGTTGTCATTTTTGACTTCCGAATATTTTTCATCCAAGTTTTTCAAAAAGATGGATAGTGATTTTTTTTCCTGATATATTAGGGTCGTAGTTCCGTCCTTATCAAAAATCATACTTGCAATTATTTAATTTTTGAAGCTAACAAATAAATGACCGCCATGCGAACGGCCACACCATTTTCTACCTGATTGAGTATGATGGACTGTTTGGAATCTGCCACATCACTTGTTATTTCCACGCCCCGGTTGATGGGACCCGGGTGCATTATTACGATTTCCTTGTCCAAACTGTCCAGCAACTTCTTATTGACCCCAAATTGTTGGGTATACTCCCTGGTTGTTGGGAAGTAGCTTATATCAAGTCGTTCGTTCTGTATGCGTAGCATGTTGGCAACATCGCACCATTCCAAGGCCTTTCTCAAATTCATCTCAACCCCTACCCCTAAGGATTCTATATATTTGGGCATCAAAGTTTTTGGGCCACAGACCTTTACATTAGCACCTTGCAGTTTTAGCGCAAAAATATTGGAAAGTGCTACCCTAGAATGCAAAATATCCCCAACGATGACCACGTTCTTTCCCGCAACATCGCCCAACTTTTCCCTGATTGAATAGGAATCCAATAAGGCTTGGGTGGGATGTTCATGGGCACCGTCCCCGGCATTTATTATGGAAGCCTTGACATGTTTGGCCAAAAAAATACCGGCCCCAGGATTGGAGTGTCGCATGACCACCATATCCACTTTCATGGAAAGAATATTGTTTACGGTGTCGATTAGCGTTTCCCCCTTTTTTACCGAAGACTGGCTTGCCGAAAAGTTCAGGACATCGGCGGAAAGTCTTTTTTCAGCCAATTCAAAGGAGAGCTTTGTTCGGGTACTGTTTTCAAAAAAAATGTTGGCAATAGTAATATCGCGTAAGGAAGGAACTTTTTTAATGGACCGATTGATTACCTCCTTAAAATGATCCGCTGTTTCAAAAATGAGCTGAATATCCGACTCGTTCAAATATTTTATTCCTAACAAGTGATTTACACTCAGTTCGCTCATTTGTACTATCTATTTATCAAATAAATTATGTCCTCCCCGTCATTTTCCTCCCACATCACTTTTACCTTCTCGTTGTCTATGGCATCCACCTGTCTACCTCTGTAATTGGGCTGTATGGGCAGATGTCTGCTGAATCTTCTGTCAATCAGGGTCAACAGCTCAACTTCCTTGGGCCTTCCAAAGGATTGCAAGGCCGTTAAGGCTGCATTGATACTACGACCTGTGTACAGCACATCGTCAATTAGAACCACCTTTTTATCCTCTACCAAAAAATTGATTTTCGTCTTGGTCGCCTCCAAGGTTTTTTCCCCTCTTCTAAAGTCGTCCCTGTAAAAAGTGATATCCAAATAACCAAGGTCTATATGTTTAACCTTGTATTCTTCCAATAAAATTTTAGTAAGCCTTTGGGCTACGTATATCCCTCTGGGCTGTATTCCGATTAATACAGTATTTTTGAAATCCTCATGGTTTTCAAGCAGTTGACAGGCCAAACGGTGAAGGATAATATTGATTTCCTTTTTGGAAAGTAGGACTTTTTGACCCATAATTCGTCACACATGCTTTAAGCAAAGCAAAAATAGGGAATTCTCCCTAATTATCTTTCCTAGTTTTTAGAAACAAAAAGGCCCGGTAAAAAACCAGGCCTTTGAATATTTAAAAGTCAAATGTATTACTTCTTCTTTTTGGAATCCGCTTCCATTTTATCCTTTAATGCTTGTAGCGCATCATTGGCATCCCCTAATGTTGGTTTTGCCTCTTCTGACGCTGCAGACTGCCTTTGGGCCGCTGCTTTTACATTGCGTTGTTCCTCTTCCCTGAAGATAGCAGTGTGGCTAGCTACAACGCGTTTGAAGTCTTTATTGAACTCAATAATCTTGAATTCTGCCTCATCGCCTCGGCCCAGTTTTTTGCCATCTTCCTTTTCAAGGTGACGCTGTGGAACAAAAGCCGTAATATCCTCGTTAAAGTCAATAGTAGCTCCTTTATCCACTACATCGGTTATGGCAGCTTTGTGAACCGTACCAACGGCAAATTCCTCTTCGTACTTATCCCAAGGGTTTTCAGTAGTTTGCTTGTGACCCAAGCTC
Source organism: Maribacter aurantiacus (assembly GCF_005780245.1). Taxonomy (NCBI): domain Bacteria; kingdom Pseudomonadati; phylum Bacteroidota; class Flavobacteriia; order Flavobacteriales; family Flavobacteriaceae; genus Maribacter; species Maribacter aurantiacus. Next base: position 26,843 of record NZ_VBUK01000010.1, read on the forward strand.
AACTTACGTCCTTCCACATCCAATTCCAACACTTCAACTTCCAAGGTATCACCGACATTGGTGAACTCGGAAGGATGTTTGATTTTCTTGGTCCAAGAAAGATCGGAAATATAAATAAGACCGTCAATACCTTCTTCCAACTCAACAAAAACGCCAAAGTTGGTAAAGTTACGTACGATACCTTTGTGTCTGGAACCTACAGGATATTTGGAAGTGATATCTGTCCAAGGGTCCGGAGTCAATTGCTTGATGCCCAAAGACATCTTACGATCTTCCCGATCCAAAGTCAATACAACCGCTTCAACCTCATCCCCTACCTTCACGAAATCCTGAGCGGAACGCAAGTGAGTGGACCAAGACATTTCAGAAACGTGGATCAAACCTTCAACACCTTCAACAACCTCAATAAAGGCACCGTAATCCGCAATAACGACAACTTTACCTTTTACTTTATCACCGACCTTAATTTCATCGCTTAGTGCTTCCCAAGGATGTTTCTCCAATTGCTTAAGACCTAGTTGGATCCTGGATTTGTTTTCATCAAAATCAAGAATAACAACGTTCAATTTCTGGTCAAGCTCAACAACCTCGTTCGGGTGGTTGATCCTGCTCCAGGAAAGGTCTGTAATATGAACTAGTCCGTCAACACCACCAAGGTCGATAAAGACACCGTAGGAAGTAATGTTCTTGACAACACCTTCCAATACCTGTCCTTTCTCCAACTGACTGATGATTTCTTTTTTCTGTTCTTCGATATCGGCTTCAATAAGCGCTTTGTGCGAAACAACAACGTTCTTGAACTCGTGGTTGATCTTGACCACCTTGAACTCCATTGTTTTGTTCACGTATTGATCGTAGTCCCTGATAGGCTTCACGTCAATCTGAGAACCTGGTAAGAACGCCTCGATACCAAAAACATCGACAATCATACCTCCCTTGGTTCTACACTTCACATAACCGGATACGATTTCCTCCTTGTCATGAGCGGCATTCACCCTATCCCAAGCTTTGATGGTACGCGCCTTCCTGTGAGACAATACCAACTGTCCGCTTTTGTCTTCACGGATATCAATCAATACCTCTACCTTGTCACCTACCTTTAAATTAGGATTATATCGAAATTCGTTCAATGAGATGACACCTTCAGACTTGGCATTTATATCAATAATTGCCTCCCTATCGGTCAAATACACTACCGTTCCTTCCACTACTTCCTCATCGGCAGTATCAACGAAATTTTCGGCAACCAATTCTTCGAATTCCTTTAGCTTGGAATCGTCTACTCTTTCGATTCCTTGCTCGTACTTTTCCCAGTTAAAATTTTCCAAAAACTCCTGTGGGTCCTGCTTTGGGGTCTCCTGTGCAGTTTCTTGTGTAGTAGCTTCCATAGTTTCTTCTACTTCAGCCGTTGTTTTTTCTTCAGCCATGTGCTGATATAAAATTTGTATTCCATAACCCAATCAAGATGTAAGCAATGATCATGAAAGTTATTATTGATCTATTTTTTGTCCCTTTTCCATCTTGATTCGCTTGCTAAAAAAGGAGTGCAAAACTACAACTAAATTCCTTAATACACAACATGTTGAAATCCTTGCTATGCGCTGATTACAGTATTTTGTGAATTTGGAAAGGTTTTGAACAATAATTAGTACCTTAACCGCATAAATATTAACCGTTAAATTGAAATTAATTATGAGCGTAAAGGCAAAGTATCAACCCGTTTTGGACCTGGGGGAACAACTTGGTATCAAAGATGGAAATGTGACCGTTGAGGGCGATGTCCTTAAGGTTAAAGGAATGGCGAAGACCCAGTATGAGAAAAACATCATTTGGGACAAAATAAAGGAAATAGGTGGCGAAAGTCCGTCCGATATAAAAGCGAACATTACCGTAGAAGATGACTCCGTGTATCACAGGCATACCGTTAAAAGTGGGGAATCGCTTAGCAAAATCGCCAAGCACTACTATGGAGATCCTATGAAATACAAGCAAATTTTTGAGGCCAATACTGGCATTTTGAAGAATCCGGATCTCATCCATCCAGATCAGGTTTTGGTCATTCCAAATTTGTAAAATCAAAGAATAAAAAAAAACCGTCAGGAAATCTGACGGTTTTTTTATTTATTTTTTTCAATGACCCTAAGCGCATGTTCATAAATGCGCTCAAATTGTTGTACCAATCCCATATCACTGTTATCGAATTCAATGGCACCTTCCGCCTTTGTTAAAGGGGAATTTTCCCTGTGCGAGTCTATATAATCCCTTTTTTGAACATTTTCCAGGATATCCTCATATTTTACATCCTCGCCCCGATCCAGCAATTCCTTGTAACGCCTTACCGCCCTTTTTTCGGGGCTTGCGGTCATAAAGATTTTGAGTTCGGCATCGGGAAAAACAACGGTTCCAATATCCCTACCGTCCATGACCACACCTTTATTCTTGCCCATATCCTGCTGTAGGGCGACCAGTCTGGTCCTTACTTCCTTGATTTCGGCGATCTGACTCACATAATTGGAAACTTCCAATGTCCGAATTTGTCTTTCCACATTTTCACCATTCAAATACATTTCGGCAAAACCCAAATCCTGATTAAATACAAATTTCAACTCAATACTATCCAAATCCTCAATAAGACCTGCTGTATCAATTTCACCATCTACTACAAAGCCATTATTCATAGCATATAACGTTACCGCCCTGTACATGGCACCGGTATCTACATATATATACTCCAATTTTTTGGCCAGTTGCTTTGCCAAGGTACTTTTACCCGTGGAGGAAAATCCATCGATGGCTATGGTAATCTTATTCATTGAATGTTTTTATTGCCGATTCCATTTTCCAAGAGGATACAGAAATAGATTATAATTTTTTGGCATTTTTTACTTTCTGATTTGTCAACGCTATGTCGATTACTTCAGACATTTCAGTGACATAATGGAATGTCAACCCTTTTAGATAGGATTCCTTGATTTCCTTTACATCCCGTTCATTATCGGCACAAAGTATAATTTCCTTGATCCTTGCACGCTTTGCCGCCAATATTTTCTCCTTGATACCGCCAACGGGCAATACCTTGCCCCGAAGCGTAATCTCCCCTGTCATGGCCAAACTTTTCTTGATTCGTTTTTGAGTAAAAAGGGATACCAAGGAAGTCAACATGGTGATTCCGGCACTTGGCCCGTCCTTTGGGGTAGCTCCTTCCGGTACGTGTATATGCACGTTGTACTTCTCAAAAATAGACGCATCCAAACCAAACCTATCGGCATTGGATTTAATATACTCCATGGCAATTGTGGCCGATTCCTTCATCACCTTGCCAAGGTTTCCCGTAATACTCAGGTTCCCCTTACCCTGAGACAGAATGGATTCAATGAATAGGATATCCCCACCAACACTGGTCCAAGCCAATCCCGTAACCACGCCGGCAACTTCATTATTCTCATATTTGCTGCGTTCCATTTTTGGAGGCCCCAGCACTTCCTCAATATCCGCGGTGCTGATCTTTACATTATAGTCTTCCTCCGTTGCGATTGATTTGGCCGCATAACGCACCATTTTGGCAATTTGTTTCTCCAGCGATCGTACCCCGGATTCCCTAGTGTACCCCTCAACGATTTTCTCCATTTGGGGTTTACCGATCTTCAAATGACCGGAATTCAAACCATGTTCCTCCAGTTGCTTGGGTAGTAAATGCCTTTTGGCAATTTCAACCTTTTCCTCTATGGTATACCCGCTTACATTGATGATTTCCATACGGTCCCGCAACGCTGGCTGTATATTCCCAAGATTGTTCGCGGTAGCAACGAACATGACCTTAGAAAGGTCGTAGCCCATTTCTAAGAAATTATCATAAAAATCATTGTTCTGTTCAGGGTCCAACACTTCCAACATCGCCGATGATGGATCGCCTTGATGACTGTTGGACAATTTATCAATTTCATCCAATATAAAAACAGGATTCGAAGTACCCGCCTTTTTGAGGTTCTGAACGATCCTGCCCGGCATGGCACCAATGTAGGTCTTTCTATGACCACGAATTTCCGCTTCGTCCCGCAGGCCTCCCAAGGACATGCGGACATACTTTCTACCCAAGGCCTCCGCAATGGATTTTCCCAAAGAGGTCTTACCTACACCTGGAGGTCCATAGAGGCAGAGAATGGGGGATTTCATATCGTTACGCAATTTTAAAACTGCCAGATATTCTATAATACGTCGCTTAACATCTTCCAATCCGTAATGGTCACGGTCTAAAATACGTTGGGCCCTTTTTAAATCGAACTTATCCTTGGAGAATTCGTTCCATGGCAAATCCAAAAGCAGGTCCAAGTAGTTTCTCTGAATGGAATATTCCGCTACTTGGGGGTTCATACGTTGCATTTTGGCAAGTTCCTTTTCAAAATGCTCCTTTACTTTTTTGTTCCATTTTTTCTTCTTGGCACGTTCGCGCATTTCCTCAAATTCTTCATCATAGGAAACACCACCCAATTCCTCTTGGATGGTCTTCATTTGTTGATGAAGAAAATATTCGCGCTGCTGTTGATCCAAATCGCTCCGCACCTTGGACTGAATATCATTCTTCAGCTCCAGTTTTTGAAGCTCAATGTTCATGTATTTTAAGGTAGCCAAGGCCCTGTCCTGCAAACTCCCGATTTCCAATAACTCTTGTTTCTCCTTTACCGCAAGATTAAGGTTGGAGGAAACAAAATTTATCAAGAAGGAATCGCTCTGAATATTTTTGATGGCAAAAGAAGCTTCACTTGGAATATTTGGATTGTCCCTAATAATTCTCAAGGCCAGATCCTTGATGGAATCTATGATGGCCATGAACTCACTATTGCCCTTTTCTGGCCTAAGTTCCTCGGTTTCGCGAACAGTAGCGGTTATGTAGGGCTTTTTGGTAAGCACTTCGGCTATTTCAAACCGCTTTTTTCCTTGTATGATTACCGTGGTATTTCCGTCGGGCATTTGCAATACCCTTAAAATACGGGCCACGGTACCCAAAGTGTTGATATCCTTTATATCCGGGTTCTCCGTTTCCTCGTCCTTTTGGGACACCACCCCGATCACTTTACTACCATTGTTCGCATCTTTTATCAATTGGATGGACTTGTCCCTCCCGGCGGTAATAGGAATTACCACGCCTGGAAAAAGGACCGTATTCCTAAGGGGTAGGATTGGTAAGGTTTCCGGCAATTCCTCACTGTTCATTTGCTCCTCATCCTCTGCGGTAAGCAATGGTATCAACTCGGAATCCTGATCGATGCCCTGTAAGGACATATTGTCAAAATTTGAAAATTTAGAATCTCCCATACTCATATATCGGTCATTCTGTCATTAAATTAGACAGCAATTTTTTTATCGTTCAAATTTAAAAACCCTTGAAAGACCTTGCTAACAGGGTTTTTATCGTTTTTTAGTCTTTACTTCACCTCTATATTTCAATTCCTATGCCATACCTATAACAAATAATGATAGAAGTTTGGGATTAGAAAACATTATAGCTCTCTCAGAACCTTGCACGGATTACCTACGGCAACCGCATTGTTTGGAATACTCTTGGTAACTACACTTCCTGCACCAATGGTAACATTATGGCCAATTTCAACCCCGGGACAGATAACACTATTACCGCCTATCCATACATTGTCCCCTATAGTAACGGGCATACTTGAAGTAACGTACGAAGCACCATCCGAATTTTCAACTATCCTGTCCGAAGCCTTCAACGGGTGTGACGCAGTATAAATTTGCACATAAGGCGCGATGAGCACATTCTGACCGATACTGATGGCATTATCGTCCAAAAAGGTACAGTTCATGTTCACAAAAGTGCCATCGCCAATGGATATGTTGTTGCCATAATCGCAGAAAAAAGGAGATTCTATCCATACTCCCTTGCCGATACTCTTAAAAAGTTCAGACAACACCCGATATTTTTCCTCGGTCAATTCAGCATCCAAATTGTTGAATTCCTTCAAAAATCTTCGGGCACGGAAATACATTTCCAATAATTCCGGATCCCGGGAATTATAAAGCAGGCCCTGAAGCATTTTTTTTCTTTCAGTCATAAACTAAAAATTGATGAAGCATAAATACCGCTCAATTTAGAAAAACTTTTCGGCCAAAACTGTAACAATGGGTAAATTGGATCATCTCTTAGACAAACCAATCACTTTTTGAGCCAAAGTAAGGTACATATTGATGATTTATTGCAATCGTGCAAGGAAGGTAAACAAAGTGCGCAACTGGAGGTTTACAATCGGTATTACAAAGCCATGTACAACACGGCTTTACGGATCGTAAAACACAGTGCCGAGGCCGAAGACATTATGCAGGAATCGTTTTTAAACGCGTTTACGAAACTGGATACATTTAGAGGCGAGGTTACTTTTGGGGCATGGCTGAAAAGAATCGTTGTGAACAACAGTATTTACCATTACAAAAAGCAACTGAAAAAGAATGAAGTTGCGCTGGACGATTTAATGTACAAGGTCGAAGATAATGACGGAATTGCTTCGGATCATGTGTTTGCCGAACAAAAGGCTCAAAAAGTAGTGGAAACCATGAAACGCTTAAAAGACAATTACAGAATTTCTTTGACCTTACATTTGATCGAGGGTTACGACTACGAGGAAATTAGTTCCATAATGAATATGAGCTATGCCAATTGTAGGACCACCATTTCCAGGGCGAAGGAAAGTCTTAGAAAAGAATTATTAATTGCGAACTGATGGAAAAAGATAAACTAGAGGATTTGTTCAAAACACTCCAGGACCGTTTTGATACGGAAGAACCAGCTTTGGGGCACCAAGAACGTTTTTTGGCCAAACTGAACCAATCTAATGGCACCGTTTCAACGGCCAAAACTAAATTCAACTGGTGGAAGCCCTTGTCCATAGCGGCCTCCTTGGCCCTTATGGTCGCTTTGGTGTACCCCCGGTTAGACCTGAACAAATCCATAGAGGAACAAGTTGCCGAGATTTCACCCGAGGTTGCCAATACCCAGTTTTACTTTGCAAGTCTCATCGAGCAGCAAGTAAAGGAGTTGGAAGCTGAGGAAACCCCTGAAACAAGAAAAATAATTTCAGACACCATGGACCAGCTTAAAAAACTGGAACAGGACTATAAAATGTTGGAGAATGAGTTGTTAAACGGGGGTAACAGCAAATTGATCCTCAGTGCTATGATAACCAATTTCCAAACAAGAATCGATTTATTGAACGATGTTCTAAATCAAATTGAAACTATTAAAAATTTAAAAAATTACGATGATGCGAACTATACTATTTAAATACGGCCTACTTGTACTTTTGCTTTGTCCGTCCTTTTTATTGGCCGAAAACGGTGGAAAACCAACCGGAAAGTACACTAAGGAAAAAACCATAAAAAAGGAGTTCAATGTTAATGCCGATGCCCTTTTAAAGGTGGACAACAGTTATGGTAACCTAAATATTACCTCGTGGACAGAAAAGAAGGTCATGATCGAAGTCCATATTAAAACGAACGGTAACAACGAGGAAAAAGTACAGCAAAAGCTGGACGAGATATCGGTATCCTTTGATGCCAGTAGTTCCATGGTGTCCGCCAAAACGGAGTTCAACGACAACAAAAGCAGTTGGGGCTGGAGCTGGGGAAGAAACAACAATGTGAACATGCAGATCAATTACACCATAAAGCTTCCAATAAAAAACAGTGTTGACTTGGACAATGATTATGGTTCCATACTTCTGGACCGGATCGATGGGCACGCAAAAATTAGCTGTGATTATGGAAGGCTGGAAATTGGGGAACTACGGGGTAGAAACAATCAGTTGAATTTTGATTACACCTCTAATTCCACCATAGGATTTATGAACAGTGGCGAAATCAGGGCGGACTATTCTGGATTTACCCTTGAAAAGGCCGGAAACCTAAAAGTAATCGCGGATTATACCAACACCAAAATAGACCAGATGGAAAATTTGGATTATAGCAGTGATTATGGAAAAATGGAAGTTGGAAACGTGCGGAATATTCAAGGAAACGGTGACTACATTACCGTAAAATTGGGAAGTGTGCACGGTAATGTGGATATAGCATCAGACTATGGTTCCATACGTATTGAGGAATTGTCCGAAGATGCAGGGAATGTCAATATACGATCAGATTATACAGGGGTAAAAATTGGTTACAACGCCAATTATCATTTCGATTTCGATATTACCACTAGCTATGCAGGTGTGAGCGGAAAAGACGATTTTGTTATCAACATCAGTGAGGAAAAATCAACCTCCAAGCATTATAAAGGGTATTTTGGAAGTAAGGGAAGTGGAAATATGATTACCTTAAATAGCGATTACGGCAGCATCAGTTTTACCAAAAATTAATATCAATCAAAAGCTGAACGATGTTCAGTTCAAAATCAATTAAAAAATGAAAAAAATCACAACACTAGCCATTGTTTTGGCCATGACAGTTTCCTGCTCTGCACAATGGGGCAAAAGAATTAACGGTAACGGGGAACAGGTTACTATCGATAGAACTACCAGCGACTATGATGCCATTGGTGTATCGGGTTGGTTCGATGTGCACTTGGTAGAAGGAAATGAAGGTAAATTGACACTTACGGGAGAATCGAATTTATTGGAATATATTATTACAGAAGTGAAAAACGGAAAATTGGAAATCAAAACCGAAAAAGGGGTCAACTTAAAGCCTTCTTCTTGGAAAAATGGTATAACAATAACCGTACCCGTAGAAAGTGTTGATGCCATTGCACTCTCCGGTTCTGGGGATATTGTAGGGAAAACGACCATAAAAACGGACAATTTGGAAACGGCCATGTCAGGTTCTGGCGACATTATTTTGGATGTGGATGCCAACTCCGTACACGCAAGTATGTCGGGATCAGGGGATATCACATTGAGCGGTAGCACTAAGGATTTTCAGGCAACCATTTCTGGAAGTGGTGATATCAAGGCCTTTGATATGGAGGCCGATAATGTGGATGCTACCGTTTCAGGTTCGGCTGACATAAAGGTAACGGCCAATAAGATGTTAAAGGCAAGGGTTTCAGGTTCAGGGGATATTACCTACCGCGGAAATCCTGAGAAAATAGACACGAAAACGTCCGGTTCCGGGGACGTTTCAAAAGGATAAAATCAAATAGCGAACAATCAACAACTGTGAAAAGGCCTCTAATCAAAGGGGTCTTTTTAGTTGTTTCACCCTTGTAAGTAGCAACATACCCACCATGAAAAATATTCCCAAGAAAATAATGGCATTACGCATACTGCCGGTAAATTGGGCGATAAAACCATAAAGGAAAGTTCCTATGATAATACCTATTTTTTCGGCAACATCGTAAAAACTAAAAAAGGAAGTGGTATCCTTGGTTTCAGGAATGAACTTGGAATAGGTGGAACGGGACAGGGCCTGAATGCCGCCCATGACCAATCCTACGCATCCGGCAGCTATATAGAAATCCATCGGTGTAATCAAAAAATAGGCATATACACAGATAGCGACCCAAAGCGCGTTTACCACGATCAGGGTTTTTACGTTTCCAAAATTTTTGGAGGCCCATGCCGTTACCGAGGCCCCGAGAATGGCAACGATTTGAATGACCAAAATACTTACGATCAAGCCCGTGGTGCGTTCAGAATCCGATCCCCAACCTATTTCTTCCTCCCCAAAATAGGTCGCGATCAACATAACGGTCTGTACGGCCATACTATATACGAAGAACGCCCCTAAATACCTTTTTAATCGGGTTTGATTCCCTAATTGGTGCCAGACACCCTTCAACTCCCTAAATCCGTTCAGGATAACATTGGATCGAGCCCCTTCACGTTTATTACCTTTGGGTAAATAGTAAAAACTATATTGTGCGAAAAGTATCCACCAGAACCCAACCGAAACAAAAGAATATTTCATGGCCTTGATTTCGGCTACTCCACCATCACCGGAAGTGATTCCAAAAACTTCTGGTTTCATCACCATGGCGAGGTTCACCAATAACAGAAGAACGCTCCCAATATATCCTAGGGAAAACCCTTTCGCACTAACGGCATCCTGTTGTTCCGGATAGGCCACATCGGGCAAATACGAATTGTTGATGGCAAAACTTACCCAAAACCCCACAAGTCCAAAAAAGTAACAAAGCAATCCAAAATAGATGTTCTCCAAGGAAAACCAGTTAAGGCCAATGCAGGATAGACCGCCCAGGTAGCAAAAAAACTGCATGAACATTTTCTTGTTTCCAAGATAATCCGCAATGCCCGAAATCAAAGGGGTGATTATTGCTATAAATACAAAGGCCAAGGATGTGGTATAACTAATTAGTGGAGCCCTTGCGATTTCTATTCCAAAGACGGTCAACTTTTCTATCTCGGCCACCCTAAAAAGTGCTCCATAGAATATGGGAAAAACCGCTGATGAGATGACCAAACTGTAAACGGAATTGGCCCAATCATAGAACGCCCATGCGTTCAACAGCTTTTTACTTCCCTTTAAGACCAGCGTTCTTGCCATTATCGTACATCCACTCTGGGGTAGCCCACGAGACATTTGTTGGAAAAAATAATTTTTGGGGCTGGCCTTGTTTATCGTTTGGCGGTACCCTTAAAATAAAAGCCGTTCCTAAGAACGGCCTGAATATACAATAAAAAGTATGTATTATTTGAAACTCGTCACACCAAATTTAGCGGCCTCCGCAGCAGCTTCTGGTGCCCAAGCCGTTAGGTTGTTGATCCGGGTATCGTTAGATGGATGGGTGCTCATAAATTCCGGTGGTGCCTGTCCCCCGCTCTGTGCCTTCATGCGTTTCCAAAGCTCAGCGGCTTCATAAGGGTCGTACCCAGCGATGGCCATAATCTGTAATCCGATACGATCTGCTTCGGTTTCATGGCTTCGGCTAAAGGGCAACATTGCTCCCAATTGGGAACCTATACCGTATGCCTGGTTAAACATATTTCTCTTTTGGGGATCCTGAATGGCTATATTTCCCGCAACCGCACCCAATTGCTGCAAAGTACCCGCACTCATTCTCTGGGCACCATGGTCTGCCAGGGCATGGGCAACCTCATGGCCCATAACTACGGCCACACCGGTCTCCCCGTCACAAATGGGCAATATCCCCGTATAGAAAACGATTTTTCCACCGGGCATGCACCAAGCGTTTACGGTTTCGTCCTTAACCAGGTTGTACTCCCATTTATAATCGTTCAAATACCCTGGGTATCCGTTGGCCGACAACCATCGCTCCGCGGCCGAGGAAATTCTTTGTCCCACCCTGGTAATCATATGTGCCTCGGAAGTTCCCTTAACTACATTGTTCTCGCCCAAAAACTGGTCGTACTGGGCAAAGGCCATTGGAAAAATTTGACTATTGGGATAAAAATTCAATGTTTTCTGACCCGTAAAAGGATTGACCTTGCAGGCAGAGACTGCCAGAAACAGGGTCAATATCAATAGTATTCTCTTCATGGTTTTAGTGTTTTACTGTTTTGCGAAAATTACAAAATTATTATTTCGAGGTTATGTGCAAAAGCGTAAAGTTTTTGTCGATGAGCATGGAATTGTCCCCATTGGAACGTACAGTTTTCAAATTTACTTCCTCATTGTCCACCTGCACTTTACCAATTTTAAAAGGCAGTCCGTAGATATTGAACCTAAATTTTTCATATCCAGTTACAAAGCTACCGTCCTTGAATTGTTGGATGGTCAAAGACTTTTCCTTTCCCGTCAATTTAAAGTTCCGCAATGAATACCTACCCTTTTTATAATCGTATCCATCCTGTGCATCCTCATAAACCTCAGAAGTCTCTACCCCAACAGTAAAATAGGTTTCCAATACCAATTCCTTTAATTTTACCTGACCCACGTATTGTTGAACGGGATACTTTGGTATTACGGCACCGGCCTTAACATAGATGGGGATCATATCCAGTTCTGCGGTCACCCAACGTTCCTTACCTCCATTCAAACACTCCTGGGTCCAAAAATCATACCACTTTCCTTTTGGAAAATACATTCTTCTACCTTGGGCATTGGGTTCCTGAATAGGACATACCAATATTTGGTTTCCAAAGATAAACTCGTCCGTTCTAAAATGTGTCTGGGTATCCTCCTGGTCGTAATACACCAAGGGTTTCAGCATGGGTATATGATCTTTGCTATACTTGTAAAACATCGTATATAGATAGGGCAATAGCTGATATCGTATCTCCACAAATTTTCGAACGATATCCGTAATATCACTACCAAAGGACCAAGGTTCCTGATCTCCATGGTCACCACTGGAATGCACCCTACAGAAGGGATGAAAAACGCCCAATTGGATCCATCGTGCAAAAAGCTCCCCATTGGGTTGCTCTGCAAATCCACCAATATCCGAACCCACAAACGAATAGCCGCTCATACACATACGCTGCACCTGAACGTTGGCAATCCATAAATGCTCCCAAGTAGCAACATTATCCCCTGTCCAGGTTGAAGAATATCTTTGAGTCCCTGCAAAAGCTGCCCTGGTTATTACAAAAGGTCTTTTGGGATATACATACTTTTTGACACCCTCATAGGTAGCTCTTACCATCTGCATTCCATACACATTGTGAGCCTTTCTGTGGGTACAGGGATATCCATCGTAATCATGACGAGTGTCCAATGGAGCGGTTTTGCTGGGAACCTCCATAACGGCGGGTTCGTTCATGTCATTCCACACGGCATGCACCCCGATATCCGAAATAAATTCCTTGTAAAGTTCCGCCCACCATTCGCGCACCTCTGGATTTGTAAAATCAGGGAAATTACATTCCCCCGGCCAGACTTTCCCGTGCATCAAGGGACCGTCTCCACGTTTGCAGAAATAGTCGTTTTCCAAGGCCTCTTGATACACCCAATAATCACGATCGATCTTGATACCGGGATCTATCATCACGACGGTCTTGAAGCCGTCCTGCTCCAATTCTGAAATCATTCTTTTTGGGTCGGGAAAATGGTTCTTGTCCCATGTAAAACATCGGAAACCATCCATATAATCGATATCCAGATAAATGGCGTCACAAGGAATATTGTGCTCCCTGAATTGATTTGCAATTTCCTTCACATTACTTTCAGGGTAATAGCTCCATTTGGATTGATGAAAGCCCAAGGCCCACAAAGGCGGTAGCTCCGGGGTACCCGTTAAATTGGAATAGGCCGAAACGACCGTGGACATATCCGGACCATAAAAGAAATAATAGTCCATGGCGCCCCCATCCGCCCAAAAACTCGTGACGGTTCTTTTCTCATAGGCAAAGTCAAAATGCGTCTTGAAGCTATTGTCAAAAAAGATACCATAGGCCCTTCCCCTATTCAATCCAATGTAAAAAGGTATCGCCTTATAAAGAGGGTCCTGATCCTTCCCGTAAGCATAGGAATCCGTCACCCAATTCTCCACCCGTTTTCCCTTTAAATTGCTATGGGTGGATTTATCGCCCATACCGTAGTAGCTTTCACCGGTAGGGGTCATTTTACTCATCTTTACGGTATTGCCCCCATACTCATAGTTTTCCTCCCAGTGGAAGCCTGCTTCGTCCTCATTGATGATAGTTCCATCGAGGTCTGAGATCTGGGTGCGTAGGGACATTTTATCCACCAAAAGCTGTAACCTGGCGGTCTTTACCAAATACTCGGTTTCGTTTTCGGTCACTTCCAGGATGCTATAACCCAACGACGCCTCTTCGTCTATGGCATAGGAGAAATCGGGCTCAAAGACATGGTTTGTTGCGTATCTGAACCGCAGAACGCTGCCGCGTAAAATAGTTACTTGAAGGATTACCCCGTTTTCCGTGGTAAAATATAGCTTGTCGTTGTCCTGTTTAAACTCGACAATATGATTGGGATATAAATTTCCTTTATATTCCAGTTCCGTATTCGTAATCATATCATTTTGGTTATTGATATCCGCAAAAGAAGAACAATATCGGATAACTTAAAAAACTTTATTTTAAAAATATACCGAAAAGATTGCCTCCTTTAATCGGCGTTATTTCATGATTACAACACCCAAGGGAGGAATTGTAATCTCCACCGATTTTTTATGACCGTGCCACGGTTTGTTCGAAGTCTTGATGTTGGGATTTACTTTGCCCGTTCCACCGTATTTATTAGCGTCACTGTTCAATACCTCTTTCAACTTTCCTTTTTTTGGCATACCGATTCTGTAATTCTCCCTGACCACGGGCGTAAAATTACAGGCGATAACAAGATCGTTTTCGGCATCATGACCCTTTCTGATGTAGGTAAGCACGGAGTTCTCATGGTCCCCATAGTCTATCCATTGAAAGCCTTCCGGGCTAAACTGCTTTTCGTACAAGGCCGGCGAGCTCTTATAGAGTGCGTTCAGGTCCTTTACAAATTGCTGTACGCCCGCGTGCACCTCGTATTGTAACAAATGCCAATCCAGACTGTTCTGAAAGTTCCACTCCGCCGTCTGGCCAAATTCCCCGCCCATGAACATCAATTTGGTCCCCGGATGCGTAAACATATATCCAAACAACAGTCTTAAGTTGGCAAAGCGTTGCCATTCATCCCCAGGCATACGATACACCAAGGACTGTTTGCCATAGACCACCTCATCATGTGAAAATGGCAGCATGAAGTTCTCGGTAAACGCATAGGTCATGCTAAAGGTAAGGTCGTTCTGATGGTGCCTTCTGTAAATTGGCTCTTTCTTGAAATATTCAAGGGTATCGTGCATCCAGCCCATCATCCATTTCATCCCAAAACCAAGACCCCCGTATTCCACCGGCCTGGATACACCGGAAAACGCCGTAGATTCTTCCGCTATGGTCTGGACCGCTCCCTGAAAACTTGCCTGCACTTCCTGATTGAGTTCCCTAATGAAGGACATGGCCTCCAGATTCTCGTTGTTGCCATACATATTGGGTTCCCATTCACCATCCTCCCTGGAATAATCCAGGTACAACATGGAGGCAACGGCATCTACCCGTAAGCCATCCACATGATATTGATCCAGCCAAAAAAGTGCATTGCTGATCAAAAAGGCACGTACCTCATTTCGGCCATAGTTAAAGATCAAACTTTTCCAATCTGGGTGGTAGCCCTTTCTTCTGTCCGGATGCTCGTACAGGTGAGAACCATCAAAGAAGCCCAATCCATGGGCATCTTCGGGAAAATGGGAAGGTACCCAATCCAAAATGACCCCAATATCGTTTTGATGGAAAGCATCGACCAGAAACTTAAATTCCTCAGGGGTACCAAACCTAGAAGTTGGGGCAAAGTAACCCGTTAATTGATATCCCCAAGAGGGGTCGTACGGATATTCCATCACGGGCATAAACTCCACATGGGTATAGCCCATTTCCTTTACATAGGAGACCAGTTCCTTGGCCAATTCCCTATAGCTAAGCACATTATTGCTTGCATCCCGTTTCCATGAACCGATATGTACTTCATAAACGGAATAAGGCCTGTCCAATCCATTTTTGTCCTTCCTGTAGCCCATCCAAGCGGAATCCTTCCACTTGTAATCGGCAGACCAAACGATGGAGGCCGTTTTAGGCGGGTGCTCGCACAAACGGGCAAATGGGTCGGCCTTCTCCGTCCAGATGTCATTATTGTGCGACTGGATTTTATACTTATAAATGGCGCCTTTTGCAACCTTTGGGATAAAACCTTCCCAAATTCCACTGGAATCCCATCGAACGTTCAATTTATGTTCATCGGAATTCCAATGGTTAAAATCCCCAACGACCGATACGGATTTCGCGGAAGGGGCCCAAACGGCAAAATAGGTACCCTCAATACCGTCCAATTCTATGATATGGGATCCCAATTTATCGTATAACCTATAGTGCTTACCGCCTTTAAAAAGGTTTATATCAAAATCCGTAAATAGCGAATGTGGTATTACTTTGGACATATGCGAGCTTTTGGTTTTCCTGTAAATCTAATCAACTTTACGTTAAAATCTAACGAGAATTGTTTTGAAGACAACTCCAGAAACAAAATTTGGTTCCTTAGTTTTGATATTTTAATGGATTACGGACAGGCCATCAAATGAAAAATTACGGTTCGGTCAAAAGGATATTCGTGCAAACACCAAAAATGGAACGCTTTTTGAATAACTTGGTTTAAATTAATAATGGTAAACCAATAAAATTAAATATCATGAAGAAAACAACGATTCTACTCAGCACAATATTTGCATTTTTATTTATGGCATGTGAAGGACCCCAAGGCCCTCCGGGTTTCGATGGTTTGGACGGTCGTGACGGTCGTGACGGTATCGATGGCCAGGATGGCATAAATATTTTGGGGAAAGTGGTGGATATTCAGGGAACCTTTGATGCCGGAAACGACTATTCCATATTCTATGAATTTCCACAATCCATAGAGGTTTTTGAAACCGATGTTGTTTTGGTGTACCTGTTATGGGACCAAACCGAGGATGGCAATGGCGATCCCGTAGACATTTGGAGGTTAATGCCACAGACCAGAATCATCGACCAGGGCCTACTACAGTACAATTATGATTATACGTTTTTTGACGTGAGTATCTTTTTGGAGGCCGATTTTGATTTGGCCACCCTACTGCCCGGCGATACGGACAACCAAGTATTTAGGATAGCCGTGTTACCTGCCGAAGCTGCACAGAGCGGAAAATTGGATGTTAGCAACATACATTCCGTAATGGGCAGACTTGGCGTCACCGAAAAGGATGTGCAAAAAGTGATTTTAAAATAAATGCCGAAAATATAGATGTAAACCCCGATAATTCGGGGTTTTTTATTTTAATATATTTAGAAAAACTTAACGAACCTGTAATTATTTGTATCCTATCTTTGAAAGGAATCCATCCAATTAGCGACCCAATGTAGGTGCAAGCAAATTCTTGCGAACAATAAAAAGACACGATTATTCACCAAAAAAATAATGAAATGAAATTTACAGTTTTAATAGCGGTCCTAGCGGTAATGACCAGCTGCAAAGGCATTTCACAGGAAAAAGATATGGCCAAAGATAAGGGTCAAGAAAAAATGAAGGAATTTAAGGTCCAAAAAACGGAGGCGGAATGGAAGGCAGAACTCACCGATGCCGAATTTTACGTGCTACGGAAAGCGGCCACCGAAAATCCCTTTACCAGTGAACTTCTGGATAACAAGAAAAAGGGGACCTATGTCTGTGCAGGGTGCGGCACCCCTCTTTTCAAAAGCGAGACAAAATTCGATTCGGGTACCGGATGGCCCAGTTTTTATCAAGAGATTGAGGGAAATGTTGGGTACGATGTCGATTACAAGATTGGATACAAAAGAACCGAGGAACACTGCGCTACCTGTGGTGGGCACTTGGGCCATGTATTTGAGGACGGCCCTGCCCCAACGGGTCTAAGACATTGTATTAACGGAGTGGCCTTAAATTTTGTAGAGAACAAATAATTGTAAAGAATACCAAATTACCAAAAATGCGGCACCTTACATATGTCTTTTTCTAGATAAAATAATAGTATCCGAAAATTAATCAGCAAGGTCCAAATACCACAATGGAATAATTCTTCGAGGCGCTGACAAAGGCTTTGGATTTGAATAAATGGGAAGATACCCTTTAGGTTTTTTAGTCCTTACAATAACCTATAACTTTCGAAATACCCTAATGACTACTACTTTAAACAAGTAGGCTTTTAGAATTTCTTTATTTCTCTTCAAGGCCAGAATTCCGATTTGGTTTTGTATTTTTGCACCTCAATTTTCAACCTCAAAAAGAAATTTATATGAGCACTTTTGATGTCATTGTTCTGGGTAGTGGACCAGGTGGTTATGTTACCGCAATTAGAGCTTCCCAATTAGGTTTTAAGACCGCCATTATTGAAAAGGAAAACCTAGGAGGTGTCTGTCTAAATTGGGGATGTATACCAACCAAAGCATTGTTGAAGTCGGCTCAAGTATTCGAATACCTACAGCACGCCGGGGACTACGGTCTCAAAGCAGAAGGTGTGGATAAGGATTTTGGCGCCGTTATCAAAAGAAGTAGAGGTGTTGCCGATGGAATGAGCAAAGGGGTTCAATTCTTGATGAAAAAGAATAAAATAGAGGTTATAAACGGTTTTGGTTCCTTGAAACCGGGTAAAAAAGTTTCGGTAACATCCGAAGATGGTAAGGAAACCGAATATAGTGCGGACCATATCATAATTGCAACCGGGGCCCGTAGCAGGGAATTGCCCAGTCTGCCACAAGATGGAAAGAAGATAATCGGTTATAGGGAAGCCATGACCCTTTCAGAGCAGCCCAAGAAAATGATCGTTGTGGGAAGTGGGGCCATTGGTATCGAGTTCGCCTATTTCTACAATTCCATGGGCACCGAAGTTACCGTTGTCGAATACTTGCCCAACATAGTCCCCGTTGAGGACGAAGACGTTTCCAAACAATTGGAGCGCAGTTTCAAAAAGGCGGGAGTAAAAATTATGACTTCTGCGGAAGTAACATCCGTGGATACCTCCGGTAATGGTGTAAAAGCGACCGTAAAGACATCTAAAGGTGAAGAGGTTTTGGAAGCGGACATCGTCCTTTCCGCCGTTGGAATCAAAACAAACATAGAAAATATAGGTCTGGAGTCGGTTGGTATCGCTACGGACCGGGACAAGATTTTGGTAAACGATTATTATCAGACCAATATTCCTGGATATTATGCCATTGGGGACGTGACCCCTGGACAGGCCTTGGCACACGTAGCATCGGCAGAAGGCATATTGTGTGTTGAAAAAATCGCTGGAATGCATGTAGAACCCTTGGATTATGGAAACATCCCCGGATGTACCTATTGCAGCCCTGAAATTGCTTCCGTAGGACTTACGGAAAAACAGGCCAAGGAAAAAGGGTTTGACATCAAGGTTGGCAAATTCCCCTTCTCCGCAAGCGGAAAAGCAAAAGCCTCAGGAGCTTCAGACGGTTTTGTGAAAGTTATTTTTGATGCCAAATATGGTGAATGGCTAGGTTGTCATATGATCGGGGCAGGTGTGACCGACATGATTGCGGAGGCGGTAGTGGCCAGAAAACTGGAAACCACCGGTCACGAAGTCTTAAAAGCGGTACACCCACACCCAACCATGAGCGAAGCGGTCATGGAGGCGGTGGCGGATGCCTACGACGAGGTAATTCACTTATAAATAACTTGAAATGCGAAGTGCCCTTGCACTTCGCTTCTCTTCAATTTTTCTTTTGGTATGCTCAAAGCCTTTAGAATCACTGCCATTTTAGAAGGAATATCCTATTTGGCCCTATTTGGAGTAACCATGCCCTTGAAATATTGGGCGGAAATCCCGGAACCGAACAAATGGGTGGGGTATGCGCATGGCTTTTTGTTCATCGCCTTTATACTATTGGCCATAGGTGTTTGTTACACCAAAAAATGGGGCTTTAAACGATTGGCCATTTTTGGAATTGCCTCACTTCTTCCTTTTGCCACTTTTTATGTGGAGGAAAAATATTTACGGTAGACGTTGTTCTACGATCTTGTAAATTTTACCATCGAAACTACAAATATATAGTTCGTTGTCCTGGTCCGTTCCAAAGGAGGCTATGGGCAAATTGGTTTCAAACAATAACTTGTTTGTAGGCGTAGCACCGGATACATTGTCCAAAGCCCATATCCTGCCTGAAATAAAATCCCCATATATATAATAACCGTTCAGAGAGGGATTTAAGCTTCCCCTGTACACATATCCACCGGTTACGGAACGGTCATTGTTTCCATGACCATACTCGAAAACTGGTGCTATGGTTCCGGCCGAATCACACTCCTGGGCATTGTAACACGATGTGCCTTCCAGGATATTCCATCCGTAATTACCTCTCTTTTCTATAATATTGATTTCCTCCTTTTCGCCTTGGCCTACATCCCCGGACCATAAATTCCCGTTCTGGCTATCAAAAGAAAAGCGCCACGGATTTCTAAGACCATAGGCAAAGATTTCAGGTCTTGCATTTTCTATATTTAAAAATGGATTGTCGCCTGGTATGGCATAATTCAGCCCGTTAACTGTATTGTCAACATCAATACGCAAGATTGCTCCCAAGAGGTTTTCTAAATTCTGCGCATTTCCATCAGGGTCTCCGCCGGAACCTCCATCCCCGGATGCAATGTACAGATAACCATCGGGTCCAAATCCCAGCTGGCCTCCATTATGATTGGTGTAAGGTTGGGGAATTTGTAGTAACAAGGTCTCACTATTGGGGTCGGCCATATTTGGGTCGTTATCCATCGCTTTAAAACGGGAAACCACGCTTAAACTGCTCGATGGCGTATAACAAACATAAAAGAAGCCATTCTCCTCAAAATTAGGGTGAAAGGCAAGGCCCAACAACCCCAGTTCATCGGAACTGGTGACACTGCCACTTATATCGAAAAAGGTGGTGGCATCAGCAACATCGGTATCATTTTTAAAAACTTTTATGGTACCCCTTTGTTCCACCACAAAAATCCTATTGGTATCATCATTGGGACTTTGCAAATCCAAGGGCCTTGAAAAGGAAAGATTGGGAAAGGCATTTACTATTGATATGCTTTCGTCCTCGATCGGTGCAAGATTTATATCATCGGAATTACTGCAGGATGAAAGGAGAACTATAAGAATAAGGGTTAAATGGGGAAATAAATTTTTCATAGCATAATTTTTAATTATGTACGAAAAACTAGGTGCTCTTGGATCGACTTTACGGATTTGATTTTATAAAAAACTGCAGATGGCCAAATCGTAGCTTTGAAGTCCGAAGCCCAATATCACCCCTTTTGCCCCAGGGGAAATGTAGGAAACATGCCGATAATCCTCCCGATTGTACGTGTTGGAAATATGCACCTCAACAACAGGTGTATTTATTGCCTTTACGGCATCGCCCAATCCAACCGACGTATGTGTATAGGCCGCGGCGTTTAAAACGATGCCATCGTATTCAAAACCTACCTCCTGTAACTTGGTAATCAACTCACCTTCAATGTTGGATTGAAAATACTCCAATTCCACTTCCTTAAAGCGAAATTGCAGTTCTGAAAAGTAATCCTCGAAGGTTTTGTGACCGTATAATTCGGGTTCCCTTTTCCCTAGAAGGTTTAGATTGGGACCATTGATGATTATTAGCTTCATGCCGCTAAAAGTACTAATTATTTGAACAAAAAAAGTGGCATTCCATGAATACCACTTTCACTTATATACTTATTAAACGCAATTAAAACAGGAACAAATACCCCAAAAGCACGGTGCCAAAGGTTACGTCGTCCGTAACGGCCATATAGGATATATTAAATTCTGAGGAACCCCCACTTAAATCGATACCAATGGACGGCCTGTAGTAAAATCCACCGTCATTGCCTTCGTTTAAGCCGATAGCAAACCCAGCATCCGCGCCAAATTTGAAGCCTGAAGTTGGATAAATACGTACCGATGCACCCGCTGGAATAAATTGATAATTATCAAATTCCGTTTCTACAGATATACTACCATTAGAAATGGTTTGTTTTTCTCCAAAGGCATTCATAAATCCTGTAGTAAGACCCAAGTCAATCTCCCGGGAAACACCCCAGTGGTGGTAAATATCCAAACCTAGGTTTAGGCTATAGGCTTCAGAAAAGTCGCCTACCACGATACCACCAACCAGACCTGCCCTAAAATTTGTTCTGTCAACATACTGCGCACTACCTAAGTGCCCTATTCCCAGTAAAAACAAAATCGTAAGCAATCCTTTCATTGTTGTTGTTTGTTGATTAAGCGTTAAACTTAACTCCATTTTAACAATTGACTAATTTTAAGTTGTGACAGATAAAATAATGGTGGTAAAAAAGGGAATAATGAAGGTTTTGGATTCAGTTCCAAACCCAAAAATGTTTGATTTTTCTTGGGACAAAAAAAGGCGAAGGAAGTCCTTCGGCCATCTAAAAATAGACTTTGTCCTTATAAAAAATACACCACGGAAAGTGCAAATACCCTGTTTTTGGTCTTTAGGTCCTCAATGGCATTGATCAACCCAGCAGAATACCGTGCCTGAAGGTAGAAATTTTCATCCAGACGATACCCGGCACCTATCCCCAAACCTAAGTCAAGTCCGTTTGTCTGATCAAAGGTCTGTCCGCCCACAAAGGTATTTCCATCGAGGTTATTTGACAACATCAAACCCAAGTAAGGCCCTGCCTCAATGTACAGTTCGTCGAACACATTATACTTGGCCATTACGGGAATATTCAAATACCAAAAATTCAAATCGTCCTGAAAAAAACCACCACTTCCCTGTAGGGAAATAAGTGCTTCCGGTTGAATGATAATATTGTCACTAAATGGAATCTCCAAAACCCCGCCCAAATGAAATCCCGCCTTTGGGTCAAAACTATAGAGTGCATCCCCTCCCAAGGTTGAAAGGTTCAATCCGGTTTTGGCCCCAAATCTCGTAATATCCTGTGCGTTCATCGCGTAGCATCCCATGAGTACGAAGGACACCATAAAAACTACTTTTTTCATGTTCAATTTGTTTAATGGTTGCTCTCAAAGATATGAATCTTTGATAATTTAGTTATCTACTATATTTAAAGAAGAGGACGTAATTATAAAGAAACCTATTCTAGGATTAAATGTATCTTTAGGTATGAAGTGGGAAAAGGCCTTAAAAGACTATGGACATTACTTAAAATTGGAGCGTGGATTGGCCCATAATTCCATTAAAAATTACATAATGGACGTGGAAAAGCTTATTGCATTTCTTGAAGATTATCAAATAAAGGAATCCCCAATAAACATTTCAAGGGATATCCTACAACAGTTCATTTACGAGGTTGCCAAAGTTGTAAATCCCAGATCGCAGGCACGTATCATATCCGGATTAAAAAGTTTTTTCAATTATTTGGTATTTGAGGATTATAGGCAGGACAATCCGCTGGATTTGATAGAATCTCCCAAAATAGGAAGAAAATTGCCGGACACCCTTTCCGAAGCGGAAATTAACAAGCTTATAGAGCATATTGATTTGAGCAAACCCGAGGGCGAACGAAACCGGGCCATGCTCGAAACGTTGTACGGTTGTGGCCTTCGCGTATCGGAACTTATCGGTTTAAAATTATCCGACCTTTTTTTTGATGAGGATTTTATTAAAGTTACGGGGAAAGGTGATAAACAACGCTTTGTACCCATAAGCGATATCAACAAAAAATACATTGATATCTACCGAAATGAGTTTCGTGTACACCAAGAAATAAAAAAAGGATTCGAAGACACTCTATTCCTGAACAGAAGGGGAAGGCAATTGACACGGGCCATGGTCTTTACCATTGTTAAAAACCTTGCCGAGAAAATAGGCCTGCATAAAAATATTAGCCCGCATACTTTTCGCCATTCCTTTGCCACCCATTTATTGGAAAATGGTGCCGATTTAAGGGCCATCCAACAGATGTTGGGTCATGAAAGCATCACGACGACGGAGGTATATATGCATGTTGACCGAAGCCATCTGGCAGCCGTGCTGAATAA
Organism: Maribacter aurantiacus; assembly: GCF_005780245.1. NCBI lineage: Bacteria > Pseudomonadati > Bacteroidota > Flavobacteriia > Flavobacteriales > Flavobacteriaceae > Maribacter > Maribacter aurantiacus. Next base: position 50,334 of record NZ_VBUK01000010.1, read on the forward strand.
ATATCATCCAAGGAAGTAACTTAAAATTTGAGCTTTCCTTTTAGTGTATATACTTGAGGCATTGGTATCAATGGTTCCCCAAAGGCTCCCACGGAAGAACTGTTTATTTGGAAGTTGCCCCTTGCCTCCACTTGAAAATTTTTATTAACCTCATAACCGATTCCAGAGACAATACCAATTCTTGGAGGAACCTGTTTTTGGGATTCTAAACCAGGATACTTTTTAATACTGTATTCTGCTTCCATGCCTGAAAACAAATACCAGTTTTCATTCAAATAGTGCTTAAGTAGTATGTTGGATCTAAATCGATTGGAGAGCACGTAAGTGTCGTAAAAAGCACTGAGATCTGCCGAAAAGGTGTTCGTAATCATATAGCTTAAACGAAAGGACGCATGTTGCTCTCCACCCAGAAAAACAGGGTACCCAAATGATTCCAACTTCAAACCATCTGTTGGTTTGGGCTCGTTTGCCAATCCAATTGTCTGTGAAGAACCTAGGGAGCAAATAAAAAGGAAAATTATAAAAAGATAGCACTTCATAGGATTCGCCTTTTCTTTAAAGGAAAAGAAAAATCCCGTTTAGAGTTCCCAACTTATGAAAAATTTAACGCAGCCCGTTAAAAATCAATCCCTGAACTGATCGTAGTTTCTTTTAAACGGTCGGATAATGAGTCGGGCCTCCCGGTCAAATCGGATATAATTATACACCCAATTAACGAACACCACTACCCTATTCCTAAAGCCTATCAAAAAGAACAAATGCACGAACATCCACACGAACCAGGCAAAGACACCTTGAAATCGAATATTTTTTAAATCGCAGACCGCTTTGTTACGCCCAACCGTTGCCATACTGCCTTTGTCTTTGTAAATAAAGGGTTCGAGCGGTTTTCCGTTTATGAGTCGTATCAAATTTTCGCCCAATTTCCTGCCCTGTTGAATGGCAGGTTGCGCCATCATGGGATGTCCTCTAGGTGCCTCTTCGGTCTGCATACATGCAATGTCGCCTATGGCAAAAATATTTGGGAATCCAATCACCTGGTTGAACTCATTGACCGAAAGTCTATTACCACCAGCAATCAGTTCCTTGGCATCCAGACCCTTTATGGTGGCCCCTTTTACGCCGGCGGCCCAAATTAAGGTGGCGGTCTCGAAGACTAAATCGGTTTTGGTCCGAACGGTTTTGCCGTCATATCCGGTTACCCTCACATTTTTCCAAACCTGTACGCCCAGATCTTCCAAAAATTTCTCGGCCTTCTCGGACGCCTTTTCGCTCATCGCATCTAGAAGTCGGTCTCCTCCTTGAACCAAATTTATCTGTGCCCTACGTGTATCCAGATCGGGATAGTCTTTGGGCAGGATACCTTTTTTTATTTCGGCCAAGGCACCCGCCAGTTCCACCCCGGTAGGCCCGCCTCCTACTATGACGAAGTTCATGAGCGCATCACGTTCGTGGTATTCATCCGTGAGCAGTGCCTGTTCAAAGTTCTCCAAAATGAGGCTTCTTAGATTCAAGGATTGCGGGATGGACTTCATGGCCATGGCATGCTGCTCCAATTCCGTATTGCCAAAGAAATTGGTCTCTGAACCCGTAGCGACCACCAAATAATCGTATGAAATCTCGCCAATGGTGGTTTTTAACAACTGTTTATTAGGAAGTATTTCTGTTACCTCGGCGAGCCTAAAAAAGAAATTATCATATCCAATCAACACCTTACGCAGGGGATAGGCAATGGAATCCGGCTCCAATCCGCCTGTGGATACCTGATACAACAAAGGTTGAAAGGTATGGTAGTTGTTCTTATCCAAAAGTACCACCTGTACTTCTTGCTTCCGAAGTTTTTGGGCCAGGGAAATTCCACCGAAGCCTCCACCAATGATGACAACTCTAGGATTATTGGAACGAGGTATGTTCATATTCAAAAAGTAAGTTGCAAAATTAAACAAACGGGTTTCGAATAGAAAAGAATATAGCGTTTTTAGTAACTTTAAGGACTAATTCAACTAAATCACTCCAGCATGCAAAAAATTACGATTATGCTCATCGTTCTGTGTACCTCCGTACTCACATTGAGCGCCCAAAAAACCAAAAAGGAAGTATTGAAATCCTTGAATCAGAAAAGCGAAACCTACGGAGAAATATCGCAGGAAATATGGAACCTGGCAGAGATGGGATACCAGGAAGTAAAAAGTTCCGCATTACTACAAAAAACCTTGGAAGAAGCAGGTTTCACAATTGAAACCGGCGTAGCGGGCATTCCAACGGCCTTTATTGCCGAGTATGGCAGCGGTAGCCCTATCGTGGCCATTATGGGCGAGTATGATGCACTCCCCGGTCTATCGCAAGAGGCCGTGGCCGAGAAAAAATCGGCCGGAGGTGCAGCAGGTCATGCATGTGGGCACCACCTGTTCGGCACCGCTTCCACCGCTGCAGCCATTGCTACAAAGGACTGGATGGTGGCCAACAATAAACAGGGTACGATACGCTTTTATGGAACCCCGGCCGAAGAGGGGGGATCCGGAAAAGTGTACATGGTTAGGGCCGGACTTTTTGACGATGTAGACATTGCGCTTCATTGGCATCCTGGCGCACAAAATGCATCGAATGTAGGGGCCGCTTTGGCCAATAAATCGGCCAAATTTCGTTTCCATGGATTTTCTGCACACGCAGCGGCCGCTCCGGAGCAGGGTCGTTCCGCTTTGGACGGTGTAGAGGCCATGAACATGATGGTCAATATGATGCGCGAGCATGTACCATCTGATGCGCGAATTCACTATGTTATAACCTCTGGTGGTAAGGCGCCCAACGTAGTTCCAGATTTTGCCGAAGTCTATTACTATGCGCGCCATGCAAAAAGGGATGTGGTCATCGATATTTTTGACAGGATCGTGAAAGCTGCCGAAGGAGCTGCTTTGGGAACGGGAACTACCATGGACTATGAAATGATCGGGGGTACCCATGAATTGTTGCCCAACCTAACCTTACAGAAAGTAATGTTCGACAATTTGACCGAAGTGGGTGGTTTTGATTATACCACCGAGGAAAGGGAATTTGCCGATAAAATTGCAAAATCCCTAGGCAAGGATCAGGCCGATATCAGTGTTGCCCAAAATATCCAACCCTACAAAACCGAAGCAAAACCGGGAGGTTCCACGGATGTTGGCGACGTAAGCTTTACCGTGCCAACCGTAGGAATGAGCGCCGCCACGTGGGTGCCCGGAACACCGGCGCATAGCTGGCAGGCCGTGGCCGCGGGCGGTACTTCAATTGGAAAAAAAGGCATGATGGTCGCCGCAAAGACCCTGACCTTGACCGCTATCGATATTTTTTCCGATAAAAAATTAGTGGACGCCGCCAAGGCCGAATTTCAGGAAAAACGGGGAGCCGACTTCAAATACATCCCACTTTTGGGCGATAGGGAGCCTGCTCTGGATTATAGAAAGTAGTATCAATGGGTTATTAAAAGAGGCTGTCTAAAAAGTTTTATTTGCCTTATTGTCAGAGTGAGCCTGTCGAAACCGATTGCTAATTTCATTAGGTTAGAATATTTCGACAAGCTTCATATGACTTGCGGGACTACTTTTTTAGACGGTCTCTGTTATTTTATTTTCAACCCAAACTGTAACAAAAGCTGATTACATACTACTAATAGCTTAACAACAGCCAACCATTTGTGAATAAAGAACTGGAACATAGTTTTGTGACAGAGCTTGAGGCCAATCAAAATATTGTCCACAAGGTTTGTACGCTATACACAAATGATAGGGAGTCGCACAACGACCTGTTTCAGGAAATTACTATTCAACTATGGAAGGCCTACCCCAAATTTAGGGGAGAATCCAAGTTCAGTACTTGGATGTACCGGGTAGCGTTGAACACCGCGATTACCCTTTACAGGAAATCCAAAAGAAGAATAGATACACAGGATTATGAATCGGTCTTATTCAAGATAAAGGCCGATGAATATGATGAAACGGAAGAACAGCAGTTAAAACTGATGTACAAGGCCGTACGGCAATTGGGCGATATTGAAAAAGCCTTGGTATTTATGTACCTGGAAGATAAAAATTATACGGAAATAGCGGAAACACTCGGTATCACGGAAGTAAATGCCCGCGTAAAGATGAACCGTATCAAAACAAAATTAAGAACCATTTTGAACCCCTAGGTTATGACGGATGAGTTGGAATTATTAAAGAGGGATTGGCAGAAAAAGGAAGTAAACCTGCCCAAGCTTTCCTATGAGGATATTCATAAAATGATTTGGAAGAAATCCTCTTCCATAGTCAAGTGGATATTGATTATCAGTATTTTGGAGTTTGCCGTACCCCATTTGCTCTATCTCTTACCCTCCATGCAAGATGGAATGGAAGTTTATAAAAAGATTGGTGTGTCCAAATATTTATTTTGGGCCTCTGCTTTGACTTATGCGGTTATTTTCTATTTCATCTTCCAGTTTTACAAGCGTTTTAAAGAGATTTCAGTTTTGGACAGTTCCAAAAATTTGATGCGTAAAATCATTCGAACCAGAAGAACGGTGAAGCATTATGTCATATTTTCACTTTCCATGGTGTTGGTAAACGTATTGATTATGGTTGTGGGTATCGCCCTAAGCGATAATGTGCTAAGTGCATTTCCAGATTTGAAGTATAAACTTGACAACATTTCTCCGGAAAAATTAAAACTTACCCTAATGTTTTCTGTTGGGATTTTTGGTATAATTCTTACCCTATTCATGGGAGGAGTGTACTTTCTTTTATACGGACTGTTGCTAAGAAAACTCAACAAAAACTATCGGGAACTTAAACAGCTGGAAATTTAATTGGTTTTTCGCCAACGACGTTGTTTATTCTCTTCTTCGTAGGCCAGCAACTCCTCCTTGGGAATGACCTTTAAGAAAGAAGGATGTTGCTCTATGGCATATTCCAATTTTTCTATGATGGATTCCGTGGTTTCGTTATCGTAATCGATTTCCAAGGGCTCTTTGATGACCATGGACTGTAAAATGCCTTTCTTTTTAACCCGAAGTCCCTTTTTATCAAAAGAGCGTCTGAATCCGTCAATGACGACCGGTACTACAATGGGCTTGAACTTTTTAATGATATGGGCCGTGCCCTTTCTAAGGGGTTTCCAAGGAGTGGTCGTACCCTGCGGAAAGGTAATTACCCAACCATCCTTCAAGGCAATGCCAATATTGGAGATATCGCTCATTTTTACCTGCCTGTTTACTTCCTTTCCCTCGGAACGCCAAGTTCTTTCCACGCTAATGGAGCCTGCATAGGCCAAAATCTTGGTCAATAGGCTTTTTTTCATTGTTTCGGCCGCGGCCACGTAATACATGTTAAGCTTTGGCTGCCAAATGTATCCTACGTTCTTGATGGAATCCTCCCTACCGCTCAAACTGGCATTGAACACATGGAACATGGCCACTACATCGGCAAAGTAGGTCTGGTGGTTGCTCACAAAAAGTACATTGGTATCTGGCAAGCTTCGAATAATTTCGGAGCCGTCGATTTCCAACTTGTTAAATCGCTTATACCTTTGATGGGACATTAGACCTAATATCCGTATCAGCCATTTTTTTAGAAAAAGGTTATGCCCAAAAGGGTTTTTCTTAAACAATCCCATAGTTGCTAAAATACTAAATACACTTATAACACCTGCTTCAAAAGATCTTTAATCTCGCTCAACATCATGGCCGTTGCCCCCCAAATAATATAATCGTTTAGTTTAAAGGCCGGTACGGCAATTTCATCAGCGTAGGAGGTCTTCATTTTTTTTGTGGTCAGGTTGATATCCTCCAAAAAATCGGCCAGGGAAATTTCCAAAATTGAGGCCACTTCAGATTCCTGTAGCTTGAAAGGCTTTGGTTTTTTGTACAGACCGATGAAAGGCTGCACCTCAAAATTACTGGGCGGTATATACACTTCAGATAGTGTTCTTACCACTTCCACATCCATTGGGTTCACACCAACTTCCTCATAGGTTTCCCGTAGGGCGGTGATCTTTAGGTTCCCATCTTCCTTTTCCGCCTTCCCTCCAGGAAATGCCACTTGGTTGGAATGGACACCCTCGTAGGTCTTGCGTAAGATGCACAAAAACTGCGTCCGGTTTCCCAAACCCGGATAAAAAAGCGCCATGACCGCCGCTTTCCTTGGATTTTTTCTCGGAAACCTGCCTTCCATAAGTTCCTTTATCCTTTCCTGGGGCGCCATTTTATAATGGGAAATTTCGCCCGGGAGCGGTAAATCCTTTATTTTTGAAATCCGTTGTTCAAAAAAGTTGAAATCCATGCGTTTAAAGACTTTCTACTATTTTTTTATAATTCTTACGGTTCCATTTATAGGGTGTAAAGATACGCCCCAAAAGCCTGAAACCCCATCGAAAAAAGAAATAAAAGATGTGGATTCTACTGTCGTTGCGGCCAAAGAAACTACGGAAGTAGAAGAAGATACTTTTGAACTTACCGAAGAAAATGCCATCGATTTTTTCTTCGATTATCAAAAAGACCTAAAAGCCAACAAGGTAAAAATGACCACAAAGTTTGGAAGCTTCATAATCCAACTTTATGACGATGTTCCCTATCACAAGGCCAACTTTATTTATTTGACCCGAAAAGGTTATTTTGACTATACCCAATTCCACAGGGTCGTCAAGGATTTTATAATACAAGGGGGCAGTTCAGACGATCAAAAAACGGCCGACAAACGATGGGACATTGGCCGATACCTCCTTCCGCCAGACACCAAAAAAGGGTACAGCCATCACAGGGGCACCGTCTCCATGCCCAGTAGCGAAATGGACAACCCGCACAAACTGGCTTCGCCTTACGAGTTCTTTATCGTGGTAACGGACCCAGGTTCCTATCATTTGGATGGAGATTTCACACCATTTGGAAAAGTAATCGAGGGAATGGACGTAGTGGACAAAATCAATGCCCAACCCGTTGGCAAGGGTGATTGGCCACAACAGAATATTTACATCACCAAAGCGGAGGTTATCGAATAAACGCTCATTTCCTATAAATACTGGGTAAGGCTATCTTAAATTTCACTGCCAAAAGGCGCAAAACTATGATGCAGATAATTCCCGTGATGTAGGGAATATCTGGATTCACGGGAAATTGAAGGATTAAAAAATAGATACCGCCACCTAGAATACATACGGTCGCATAAATTTCCCGCCTGAAAATAACGGGGATTTCATTGCACAAAATATCCCTAATAACCCCTCCAAAACAAGCGGTCATGGTCCCCAATGCGATGCACATGATGGGCAACAACCCGGCGTCCAGTCCTTTTTGTATTCCGATCATTGTGTAAAGACCTATTCCTATGGTATCAAAAAGAAACAGGGATTTTCTAAAGTGTTTCAACCTTCCTGCAAAAACAATCGAAAAGATCACGGTAACGATAATAATAATTGTATAATTGGGCTGGGTCATCCAGCCTACGGGCGTATTCCCAATCAATACATCCCTTAGCGTACCTCCACCAACAGCGGTCACAAATGCGATGATAAAGACCCCAAAGACATCCAATCGCTTGTCCATGGCCACCAGTACACCTGATATGGCAAAGGCAATGGTTCCTAGAATGTCGATAAGGGAGTAAAGCATTTGATTTTAGGAAAATTTATTTTTGTGATGCTGAAGAATCTCAACAAACTGAAGTTGTGTTATATTCAACTCTGAAACGCTTATCTTTTTTAATCCGGATGAAATTGTTACAATTAAAATTTCCTTTTCTGAAGACCTATCGCCTTTGCCATTGATTATTCCATAATCCAAAATATCCGACCAATAAATAAAGTCACCACGATTGTCAATTCCATTTTGATGAATCTTGATTAAGGTAGGGTATTCATAGAAATAACCTTTATAAACAAAGTAAAACGAACCTATAAAAATTATTAGCATGGCTACAACATTCATCGAAGTTAAATCCCATGCCAAATCATTTTTAAAATTACCCCAAACTAAAACCAAAATAACTATCCATGAAATCACTATTAAAGACTTATCTCTATTATTGTCCTTTTTAATTTCAAATCCATAAGTTTTTTCCGGAATAGCAAATCTTTTGAATAAAACCTTTGGAACTCTTTTGAACTCAAATTCTGAGAGGGCTCCTTTCAAACCAGATTTAGGATATTGATCTTTTATTTCATTTTCATACCTATCTTTTAAATTTGCCAATTCATTATTATCAAGTTCATAGGTTGGGCAATTATTCTCAAAATTTGGTTCTTGACCTGTAAGACTACAAATAATACCCTTTTCTAAACTTAGTTTTCGATTAATGCAAACTCTACAAAAAGATAGATGGAATTTTCTTTGATCAGAAATTAACATAAGAAACTTCTACAATTGCTGCGTATAATAACTGTAATCCTTGATAACGATGTCCACAAACTCCATGGGCTGTAAATCACTGGTTATATCCGTGACTTTTTTTATTCGGTTGTTCAGGGATAAAATTACCTTGTGGTTTCCATTTCTTCGGGCGTTATCGTATAGATTTTTGATGGTCTGCATTTCATTGTCCTTAAAGACCGTAACCTGAGGAAATTTTGGGGTATAATCAGAGGGCAAGTCCCGTAAAAGCGTATCCCTCAAGAACACCCTTCGTTTTTCGCTGATTACGGTAGTTCCCGCCGCAATGTCCCCCACGCGTTGTCCCTTACCGCGTATTAAAATGGTAAAAACGGCAACACCGCCGGAGGTCAAGGTAATGTCCAACATCCGTAGTATCCATCGGATAAAATAACTGGAAAACCCGGGTTTGGTTCCATCCAGTTTGACCACCCGTATACCCATAAAATGCTTTCCTATGGTCTTCCCATCCATAAAGGTCTCCATCAAAAAATAATATAGGAAGGCGGGAAGGCTCATGAGCAAATAAATGGCCCAAGAATCGCCCGGTTCCACATCCAAGGCCAATAGCAGCCAAAACATCAGCACGTAATAAATAACGATGATAAGGGTATCAATAATGTAGGCCAAGATGCGGTCGCCAAGGTGTGCCGTATTTTGGGCAATGCTTATATTTTGGGCTGTTTCTATTTGAAATTGTTCCATTCTTTTGTTTCTTTGGTATAAACCAAGTAGTCAATGCGCGAAGCCGCCTTTGTAAAGCAAAATAAGGACAAATGGTCAACTTTTGAAAGCGCCTTGGCTAACAAAACGAATCTGGACCCAAATGTATTGTCCGATTTATACATAGAGGTTACGGACCATCTGAGCTACGCCAAAACCTTCTACCCAAAGAGCAATACCGAGTTTTACCTCAATTCCCTCGCCTCACAGGCACATCAGAAAATATACAAGACAAAAAGGGAGTCCAAAAGCCGCATCATCACCTTCTGGAAAACGGAATTCCCCCTAATGTTCAAAAACCATCACCGGGAGCTGCTCATCGCTTTTCTGGTGTTCCTGTTCTTTTCGTTTGTAGGTGCTTATTCGGCTGCCAATGAAGGGGATTTTGTCCGTTCCATATTGGGAGATGCCTATGTGAACATGACCCTTGAAAACATCGAAAAGGGCGACCCCATGGCGGTTTACAAGCAAATGGGGGAGTTCAATATGTTCCTGGGAATCACCATTAACAATATTAGGGTAGCCTTGATTGCCTTTGTATACGGCATCATGCTGGGCGTAGGTACATTGGTGGTCATGTTACAGAATGGGATCATGCTGGGCAGCTTTCAATATTTTTTCTACGAGAAAGGATTGCTGTGGGAGTCAGTGCGTACGATTTGGATCCACGGCACCATTGAGATATCGGTCATAATTATCGCTGGTTGCGCCGGTCTCGTCCTTGCCAACGGTATGTTGTTCCCCGGCACCTTTACCCGACTGGAATCCTTTAAAAGAGGGGTCAAAAATGGACTTAAGATCATGGTAAGTACCATTCCTTTTTTTGTAGTCGCGGGTTTCCTGGAAGGTTTTGTAACCAGACACACGGAAATGCCGGACTGGCTGGCCATCTTGATTATTTTAGGGTCCCTTGCACTAATTCTCTTCTACTACGTTATATACCCAAACCAAATAAACAAAAGACATAGATTACATGAAGCCAAATTACATTGAGTTCAAAAAGCAGCGGGATCTTGGGGAAATTATCTCGGACACCTTTGCTTTTCTTAGGGCCGAGTTCAAACCCTTTTTCAGTACTTTTTTCAAAATTGTAGGCCCCTTCCTTGCTGCGATGATCGTTGCCCTAGTAGCCTACCTATATTTTATTGGGAATGGTTTCACTTTTATGCTTCAAAATGAAAGCGGCGCGGCAAGCATTGCCACCATTTTCGTGGTTGGGCTTGTATATGTCCTATCGATTATCGTATTGTACACCATGTCACAATCTACGGTACTGCACTACATAAAATCCTACACCAATGGTAAGGGCACCACAGATTTCAATACCATACGAAAAGAGGTTTACGGAAGCTTCTGGAGTTTTATAGGATTGGGCATCATGGTTGGCCTTTCCATACTAGTAGGCCTCATGATCTGTATTTTACCAGGAGTCTATCTTTACGTACCCTTGGCACTGTCCTTCAGCATCATGGTCTTTGATAAAATGGGCGCATCGGATTCCTATAGCTACAGTTTTAAGTTGGTAAAGGACGAATGGTGGATATCCTTTGCCACCATCTTCGTCATCGGGATTATCCTATATATAGCGGCCTTGGCCTTCTCCCTGCCCGCGGTGGTGTATCAATGGGCAAAAATGGGCATTCTTTCGGGGGAGGTGGACGCCGAAAACGTCTTTGAAATGACCACAGACCCTATATATATACTTTTTAATATCATAGGTACCGTAGCCCAATTTTTGTTGAACCTTATCAGCATCATTTCCCTAACACTTATTTACTTCAACCTCAACGAGAAAAAGAACTTCACCGGAACCTTTGAACAAATAGAAAATCTAGGAAAAACAGCCGAAGAATAATATGCCGAAACGGGTCCTATTGGTACTATTTTTATTTCTGACCGATTTTCTATTGGCCCAGCAGGATTCTTTGGTCGTACAATACGACACCACGGAAATCGCTCCTATAATCATAAGCGATTCTGACTTGGAGTCCTTTCGGGACAACCCAAAGTTCGATTATGAAGTCGTTGAAAAGAGCGCTCCGGATTGGTGGATTTCTTTCAAGAATTGGTTAGGCAGGATATTCATGAGGTTGTTCGAGTGGATTTTCGGCATCGAAAAGGCCACCGGGGCCTTCAATGCCTTTCTTCAAATTCTCCCGTATCTCCTTTTGGGAATCCTGATTTTTATCCTGATCAAGTTTTTCCTGAACGTGCATGCCCGTTCCTTGATCCATACTAAAAACAACAATTCTTTGGTGCATCTGTCCGAAGAGGAGCAAATCATCAAGAACGAGAACATAGAGTCCTTGATCGAAAAAGCCTTGGCCGAAAAGAATTACAGGCTTGCGATACGCTATAATTATCTATGGATACTACGGTTGATGACCGATAAGGAAATCATTCAATGGGAGTTGCAGAAAACCAACGAAGACTACCTAACCGAAATAAACTCAACGGGTTTAAAGGATACCTTCAAAACCACTACCAAATTTTATAATTACATCTGGTACGGTGATTTTCCATTGGACGAAACCAAATACAACCGTGTGGCCAATGCCTTTATTGCGCTAAAAAAACAAGTCTCCAATGCGTAAAAAAGGGATTAGCTACATAGTGACCGCAGTAATCCTAATAGCCGGGTTGCTGCTTTTGCAGTACAACAAACCAAAGAACATCAATTGGTTCGAGTCCTATGTGAGTACCCACACAATTCCCTACGGTACTTTTGTTGTAAATGATTTGATGGAAAACTTGGTTTTCAAGGAAAAAGTGCAACAGGTCCATGTCCCTCCTTTCGAGTTTTTGGCGGATATGCCATCCAAAAAAGGCATCTATGCATTTGTGAACAATGGCGTATTTTTTGAGGAAGCCGAGCTGAACCGACTCTTGGAATGGACCGCAGAAGGCAATACCTTACTCATTGCTTCTGAAGGTTTTGAGGAAACCCTTAGGGACACGTTAGGATTTGAACTCGGAACCCGATATGCCGGTTTTGAGGTGACCCAGGATCAGGAACATCGATTGGAAAATCCTAACTTAAAAAGTGGTAAAACCTATGCGTATAAAAAGGAAAGCTTTGTGACCGTCTTTGAAGCAATCGACACCATTAACTCCGTCGCATTGGCCACCGTGGAACTACTCGAGGAGGGAAATGACAAAAAATCCAGGGAGGTAACGGCCATAAAAAGTCCGTTCGGTAAAGGTGAAATTATACTATCCACCTTTCCCAAGGCCTTTACAAATTACTTTATTCTGGAGGATGACAACAGGGAGTACACGGCCGGTTTACTTTCCTATTTTGGACAAGAGAAGCATGTCTATATGGACAACTATTACAAAAGTGGAAAGTCCTTCTACACCTCGCCCATGTACATATTTCTGAACACCAAAGAATTGAAATGGGCCTATTATCTCGTACTTATTGGAGGGCTGATCTACATCATATTTGAGGGAAAAAGAAAGCAACGCCCCATACCCGTTGTGAAACCGCTTCAAAACCAGACGCTTGCATTCACCCGAACCATTTCGGACATGTATTTTGAAAAAGGGGACACAAAATCCATTGCGGAGCATAAAATCAATTATTTCCTCCACGATATCAGGAGTCGGTACTATCTTGGAAACGTTACCAAGGAGGAGGAATTTTACAAAAGTGTATCGGCACGCAGTGGTAACTCCCTTGCCGATACCAAGTCACTTTTTAAGCTGATGGACGAGCTAAGGTCGAGCGACCAAGTATCGGAACATCAACTCAAACAACTCAATAATCTGATTCAGAAATTTAAATCTAAAAATGATGGAAAATAACGAGGAGCAAAAGGAAGAACTTGGTTTTGACAGCCGGATTCCCTTGGCCGAGCTGCAAAAGGCGGTAGCCGACATCAAACAGGAACTCTCCAAGGTAATCGTAGGTCAGGAAAACTTTATAGAACTCTTGATCGTGTCACTTTTGGTGGATGGCCATGTCTTGATTGAAGGTGTTCCCGGGGTTGCCAAGACCATTACGGCAAAGCTCTTTGCAAAGACATTGAAAACAGAATTTAGTCGGATTCAATTCACGCCAGATCTTATGCCCAGTGATATCCTGGGGACATCCGTATTCAATGCAAAAACTACCGACTTTGAGTTTAAAAAAGGTCCAATATTTTCGAATATCATATTGATTGACGAAATAAACAGGGCACCCGCAAAGACCCAAGCGGCCATGTTCGAGACCATGGAGGAACGGCAGGTGACCATGGACGGCACTACGTATCCCATGGCGGCCCCGTTCATGGTGTTGGCCACTCAAAATCCCATTGAACAAGAGGGAACCTATGCCCTACCCGAAGCGCAATTGGACCGTTTCCTTTTTAAGATTAAAATAGACTACCCAAAAACAGAGGAGGAAATCTTGATTTTAAAGACCCACCACGAACGCAAGGGGTCACAGCCCCAAACGTTGATAAAGGATATTCTCGACCCAAAACAATTGGCGATTTTCAAGGGACAGATTCAGGAAGTGGTTGTGGAGGAAAAGATTTTCAAGTACATCGCTGAGGTCGTTGCCAAAACCCGAAACCATCCACATCTGTATCTGGGCGGTTCACCAAGGGCCTCGATTGCCGCCTTGAACAGCGCCAAGGCATTTGCGGCCATTAACGGCAGGGATTTTGTTACCCCGGAAGATGTGAAGAAAGCCATGTTTCCGGTTTTGAACCATAGGGTCATCCTAACCCCGGAACGGGAAATGGAAGGCATGTCCACGGAGAATGTCGTGCAAATGATCATGGAAAGCGTGGAAATACCTAGGTAAATGAACTTTATAAGGTCCTTTTACATACATAACATCTTTTTTAGGTACCTCGCGGTCCTTTCGGGCTGTTTTGTGCTTTCCTATTGGGTCAAACCACTCTACCCCATCGCATGGCTTTTGACGCTACTGCTTATTGGTCTATTTCTTTTTGATATTTTTTTATTGTATGCATCGGGTCAGAACATAAAAGCCGAAAGAAAACTTCCCAAAAAACTCTCCAACAGTGACATAAACCCAATAAAAATCACCTTCGAAACAAGATATGTATTTAGGACCTATGTTTCCATTATTGACGAATTGCCCCTTCAATTTCAAAAAAGGGATTTCGAATTTAAAACGTCGCTCATCAAGGGTGAAAAAAAACAGTTCGATTATGAGGTACGCCCAGTGGACCGGGGGGAATATATTTTTGGAAACCTGATTGTCTTTGCTTCCTCGCCTTTGCGCATCATCAAAAGAAAATACAGTTTTCAAAAAGACCAAATGGTGCCTGTGTATCCCTCCATCATACAGATGCAGCAATTTGATTTTTTGGCCATCAGCAAAAGACTTACGACCATCGGCCTAAAAAAGATTCGGAGAATAGGGCATACCCAAGAATTTGAGCAGATAAAGGAATATGTACAAGGGGACGATATTAGAACCTTGAACTGGAAAGCAACGGCGAAACAACATCAATTGATGGTAAACCAGTATCAGGACGAAAAATCGCAGCCCATCTATTCCATCATTGATACGGGAAGGGTGATGAAGATGCCGTTTAACGAATTAAAACTCTTGGACTACTCCATTAATAGCTGTCTGGCCTTTTCCAATGTGACCCTCAAACGAAATGATAAAACCGGGTTGATCGCGTTTTCAAAAAATATTGAAACCTATGTACCGGCCGTTCAAAAGATTACCCACCTTAACACCATACTGGAAAAACTGTACAATATTGGCACCGCTTTTACGGATTCCGATTTTGGATTGCTCTACGGACACATAAAACGAAAGATAACCCACCGAAGCCTTTTGTTGCTGTATACCAATTTTGAGCATATTTCAGCACTAAGGAGACAACTGCCCTACCTCTTGGCGATGGCAAAAAAACATGTACTGGTGGTCATCTTCTTTGAAAACTCCGAATTGGAAAAACTTATCCATACCGATGCCGAGGATATGCAGGCCATTTACCATAAAACCATTGCAGAAAAGTTCTCCCTGGATAAAAAATTGATGCAAAAGGAACTGGAAAAGTATGGTATACAGACCATTTTGACCAAACCTGAAGAACTGACCATAAAGGCCATCAACAAATACCTTGAAATCAAGGCGAGGGGAATTTTATAAAACCTTAGAAGTGGTTCAAATTTTTTGAATTGAATCAAACCTTCCTGCGGATGGCAGATAGAAATTAAGGGTTTAATGGCCCGATAAAATTCATAACTCCGGCGGTGACCTTGCGTAATCTTATGATGGTCGTAGATTCGATTGTGTTTTCGGGTTTGGAACGGCGGGGCGCAGAAATAGAGAGCGACGGGCTGAAATTGCGGTGCAAAGCACGACGCATGCAAGCCCCTAAGCGAGCGGTGCGCAGCAATTTCCTCGTCCCGTCTTGATTTTTTGCTTCGTTTTTCATCAAGGAAAAATGAAGGAAAGAAAAATAAAAAATCCGTTTTGATTTAGATTGGCTCCGAATTGTTAAAACCATTCCCCCACAAAACGATATAGAACCCTTTTTTATCTGCATGGCAGGGCTAAGGAGCAAGAAATAGACCGCAGCTTTTAATAGATAGCCCCGTGTGGCTTTTGAATAAAGATGCCAAACGATACCTGGGAGACACAAAAAGTCTATTTTTATTCAATTTAAAGAAAAGGCAAAACAACTTCTTATTCCAAAAAGAAGGATACTTGAATTTGGGATTGAATATCTCTCGAGCTTTTTTCCGAAACAACAGGTATAAAAATAGGGGTCGCATTGTTTGAACCGTCAGCAACAAGACAACCACATCCCTTTCCGGAGCGACCATTTCTACGATATGTATTTTTAAACAAGAGTTCCAAGGCCAGTCCGGATATTACCCCGCCCAGTGTGGTATACAACACATCATCTGTTTGCCATAAACCAGAATTGGACTTGTCATACGTTTCCTTGGCAAGACCGGCGGCCAAACTCGAGCCAACGGCACCTGCCCAGGTCCAGCCCCGTTGGCCAGGAAAGATTTTGTGGGCGGTATAGCCACCTACTCCACCAATGACCACTCCGGCACCAACATGTTTTGCGGCATTATTAAAATCTTGTCCAAAGGAAACGGAAAGGTTTAAGCAAAAAAACAAAAGAAAAAGTTTAAATTTCATAGCCTAAATTCTTGTTTGTACTTTACAATCCCCAAACGAAAAAATCGATCATTAATTTTATCGTGAAATCAATCTTCAACAAGAAAACAATCTAATTTGTGGGCACCCTACTTAAAAACACAAATTTTTGACCAGAAGCAAAAAAAGGGGCCGAACGGAGGTATCGAGAAGTAATGGACATTGTAAAAAAAACGATACTTTTTCGACTAAGGTGAAAAATAACTACACATAAAATGAGCCATAACAAGCCTTGATACCTACCGACATGTCCAAAAAGTTATTGGGATGGCGAATTACATGTGACCTATAAAAAACAATAAAAATTAACACATGAAAACGATATTACATAAAGCGGACAGCAGGGGCCATGCCGATCATGGCTGGTTGAATTCGTATCACAGTTTTAGTTTTGCCAATTATTTTGACCCCAATCGCATGAATTTTGGAGCATTGAGGGTCTTAAACGACGATACCGTGGCTGCAGGTCGCGGATTTGGGAGGCACCCACATAGCAATATGGAAATCATCTCCATACCCTTGCAAGGCGATTTGAAGCACATGGATAACATGGGCAATTCCACGGTAATTAGGGAAGGTGATATTCAGGTCATGAGCGCAGGTACCGGCGTGGAACACAGTGAATTCAACAACAATATGGATTCGCTGGTCAAATTCCTACAAATTTGGATCATCCCTAATAAAGAAAACGTGCAACCCAGATATGACCAGATTTCGCTATCCGACCTAAAGGTGAAAAATAAGCTTTATCAGGTCCTCTCCCCAAATCCGAAGGACCAAGGTGTATGGATACATCAAAATGCATGGTTCCATATGGGCGATTTTGACAAAGGGCAATCGGAAACCTACGCTTTAAAATCCGAAGAAAACGGGGCCTATATTTTTGTTTTGGAAGGCGAGGTGAGTGTCGAGGGCACAACCTTAAATGCTAGGGACGGATTTGGGATTTGGGATGCGGACTCTATAACGTTCCAGGCATTGAACGATGCCAAATTCCTGATTATGGAAGTACCGATGGAGTTTTAATTTTGATAGGATTTCAAAAACCATCATGAATGTTAGACCTGACAGGTTTACGAAACCTGTCAGGTCTGTTAATTAAATTATCATAAGCTCAATTTAAGTTTGGTATCTTTGGGGAAAAGCCATACCGATATGAAAACTGCATTTGTGATAATTATTTCTCTGCTTCTATACGTTTCTTTATCCGCCCAAGAAGAACCTTTAAAATTAGGTATCGCCGGTCTTACCCACGGACACGTCGGATGGATTTTAGGCAGGGAACATAAATCGGATATCAACATGGTGGGTATTTACGAGAAAAACAGGGAATTGGCCCAAAAACTTTCCGAACAATATGGCTTCTCCATGGACATCGTCTACAATAGTATGGATGAAATGCTAAAAGCTGCAAAACCGGATGCCGTAGCGGCCTTCGGCAACATAAAAGATCATCTTTCCGTAGTGGAAGCCTGTGCCCCAAAAGGGGTTCATGTAATGGTAGAAAAACCGTTGGCCGTTAGTCTCGAAGATGCAAAAAAAATGGAAGCCTTGGCCAACAAACATGGTATTCATTTGTTGACAAACTATGAAACCTCTTGGTACGAGACCAATTTCAAGGCAAAAAGTCTTTTAGAGGAAGGTAAAATTGGTGGCCTACGAAAAGCAATCATCAGGGACGGGCACAAAGGCCCCAAGAAAATTGGGGTTTCCAAGGAATTTCTGGAATGGCTTACGGATCCCGATCTAAACGGTGGTGGTGCAATTATGGATTTTGGTTGCTACGGGGCTAATTTAATGACTTGGTTGATGAAAGGTAAAAAGCCGAATTCCGTGACTGCCGTGACCCAACAACTACAACCCGAAAACAATCCAAATGTAGACGATGATGCCACCATAATTATCACCTATGATACTGCCATGGCAATTCTGGAACCCTCATGGAATTGGCCCATTGGAAGAAAGGATATGGAACTCTATGGCGAAACGGGCGCCCTGTATTCTGAGAATGCCAATCAGTTGCGTATTAGACTTTCTACAGGCTACAGTTCTTATACTGAGGAAACACTGTTCTTCAAGGACAGGCCAGTTCCTTACGATGACCCTTTTTCGGTACTGGCTGCCGTTATCAACGGAAGTTTGGTGTTGGAGAGATATGGTCCGTATACCTTGGAAAACAACATGATTGCCATGGAAATTTTACAGGCTTCGGTTGATAGCTCCAAGTCGGGAAAAACGATACATCTGGAATAGTGCTCGCTTCTTCTTTGCAACCCTATTGAAAATTCTAAAATTATTAGGTAACTTTCTCAGAATATCTATCAACACCATTATGAAATATACCATTACTTTATTGCTACTGTTGATTTTTGTTTCGTTTGGAAATGCCCAAAATTCAATCCTGGGGTTTTCCGAAAAAAGTGCCATCGAACAACAGGCACTTGAAAAAGCCTTTGAAGAAAAACTCAAGGTCACCAACATTGACAATTGGATACAGAAAATGAGTGCCGAACCCCATTGGGTAGGCACCAAATTTGGTGAGGAAAATGCCAAATGGATGCGGGACCAATTCAAGTCTTGGGGATACGACGCCAAAATAGAAACCTACCATGTCCTGTTCCCTTATCCCACGGAAAGGGTTTTGGAGTTGACCGAACCTACGCAGTATAAAGCTAAACTGACAGCGGTTCCTGTGGAGGGCGACCCCTACACTGCCCAAGGTGATGCCCTACTGCCCAGCTACAATGCCTTTTCAACGGATGGTGACGTGGAAGGCGAACTCGTTTTCGTAAACTACGGTATTCCCAAGGATTATGAGGAACTTGAAAAACTGGGTATCAGCGTAAAGGGTAAAATTGTAATTGCAAAATACCAGGGAAGTTGGCGCGGAATTAAACCAAAACTGGCCGCCGAAAATGGGGCGATTGGATGTATCATTTATTCGGACCCACAAGATGATGGCTATGGACGTGGGGATGTATATCCAAAGGGTGCCTTCAAAAATAAGACGGGAGTACAGCGTGGTTCCGTAATGGACATGCCAACTTATCCCGGAGATGTTCTGACCCCCGGCTATGGCGCTACCAAAGATGCCAAAAGGCTAACGAAGGAGGAGGCTCCTACCATTACCAAAATTCCCGTGCTGCCCATTTCCTATGAAGACGCACAACCTTTATTGGAAGCTCTGGAGGGGCCCATTGCCCCGGAATCTTGGCGTGGTGGTTTGCCCATCACCTACCACATTGGGCCGGGAAAGGCCAAAGTCCATTTGAAGCTGAAGTTTGACTGGCAACTCGTTCCAGCACACAACGTTATTGCCACCATGAAAGGAACTGAATTCCCAGATCAATGGGTGGTACGGGGAAATCATCATGATGCATGGGTACATGGTGCCAATGACCCCGTAAGCGGTATGGTAGCCCTTATGGAAGAAGCCCGTGCCGTAGGGGAATTGGCAAAAAAAGGACAAAAACCTAAGAGAACCTTGGTGTATTGTGCTTGGGATGCGGAGGAACCTGGACTTATAGGTTCTACGGAATGGGTAGAGGATCACAAAAAGGAACTTCAGGAAAAAGTGGTTGCGTATATAAATACCGATGGCAATGGCCGCGGCTTTTTGGGCGTGGGAGGTTCACATTCCCTGCAATCGATGGTAAGCGAGGTTGCCGGAGCGGTTACGGATCCTCAAACAAAGGTTTCCGTCAAGGAACGGAGGATAGCCAGGGATATGGTAAACGGTGGCAACGATACTTTTGAACTCTATGCCCTAGGTTCTGGGTCAGATTATACGCCCTTTATCCAACACGCCGGTATCGCTTCGTTGAATCTAGGTTTTGGTGGGGAAAACGAAGGAGGCGAATACCATACCATTTACGACACCTATCCCCATTATAAAAGATTTAAAGATCCCGAGTTTGCCTATGGGGTTGCCCTCGCCAACACCGCCGGAAGGATTACCTTACGATTGGCCAATGCGGATATTATTCCCTTGGATTTTTCCGCATGGTACAAAACAGTATCCGGTTATTTGGAGGAAATCATGGAAGAAACCGCAAAAATGCGTACATCTGTAGAAAAACATAATAAACTCATCGACAGAAATGCGTTCGAATTGGCATTGGATCCCAGGGAGAACATTAAAGCCCCTGAGCGAAAGGAACCTGTTCCCTATTTGGACTTTTCTCCGCTACAAAATGTGCTGAGCGAATTAAAATCAACCATTGATGCGTATAGCTCCATTGATTTACATAAACTTTCCAAGACGGAAAAGGAGAAACTCAATGCGCTGTTGATGGATGCCGAGCACAAGCTTACTTCAGAAGATGGATTGCCAAGAAGGCCCTGGTTCAAACATCAAATTTATGCCCCAGGATTTTACACGGGTTATGGGGTGAAAACCCTGCCTGGGGTTCGGGAAGCGATAGAACAAAAAAACTGGTCCGAAGCCAAGGAGCAGATATCGGTTCTTAGTGGAACTTTAAGTAACTTTAATGAACACTTGAAGGCTATAATCGGTACTGTAAAATAATTGTTATAAGCGCCTTTGGGGGACAAGTTGGATTAAAATTTTAAAGCAAGTAAGAATATGGAATCGGATTATATAAAAGTATTTGGAGGAAATGTCACCCAAAGTGACCGTGTGGAACAATTATTACAGGAAAATGATATAAGCCCGATTGTCAAAAGTGAAAGTGAGTCGGCCAGACTAGCGGGTTTTGGCACACCTTTGCCCCATATCTCTGAAATATATGTACATAAGGACGAAGAAGCAAAAGCATTGAAAATAATATCCCAGTTGGATTGGGAAGCATAAAAAGAGGCTGTCTAAAAAGTCACAATTCTATTCATATGTCACATCGAGCGAAGTCGAGATGCGTTTAAAACCAATAAGTTATAATTCTCAACTTCGCTACCAATGAAATAATTCTTAACATAAAAATTGCCGGATATTTAGATGGCATCTATACTAGTGGCTTTCCCTTCATTTTTTTCTTGATAAAAAAACGAAGCAAAAAAATCAAGTTGAAAATAGGCAATTGCTGCGCACCATTCACTATCGGGTTTACATGCGTCGTGCCAGCGCAACGCACTTCCAACCCTTCGTTCAATATTGCTGATTTTCAACGGACAATACCAACTCTAATTTATAAGCATTGAACCACCATTGAAATCTACACACTCCGTTCAAAAAAAATGTCATTCACAATTAAACGATTTTTTTTTCCGAGGGCTCGAATTGACACTGGAAATGACTTTTTAGACCGTCTCTTTACTTTTACTTATTTCGCTGTTATTGGTGTGATTTCAATTGCTCTGAATTCTATGGGACCATGATCACCTTGTATCATAATGGGGCCTGCTTCGGCTTCATGATTGTCCAAAGCGCCACCCGTCATACCTAGGATATTCTGTCCGTCAATGACGGTTTTGCCATTCGCAACTATGGTCACCCTTCTGCCGATCAACGTGATATCAAAAGTTTGCCACTCTCCTGCTTTCATTGCTACATTTTCATTGGGTGTGAGTAGCCCATATACGCCCCCAAAATAAATGGACGCCGGGGACAGTCCTATATTGTCCGCAATCTGGACCTCATACCTTCCTCTTAAATATAGCCCACTATTACTTCCTTCTGGATATTTGAACTCCACATGTATTTTAAAATCCTTGAATTTTTCTTTGGATACTAAATTCACCCCAGATGTATCGCTCTTCAAGATACCATCGACCACTTTCCATTGATTACCGTCCTTAATCTCCCAACCGTCCAGATTTTTTCCATTGAAGAGGTCTATTTTCTTACCCATATTTTGGTCTTCATAATAAGGCAACTCCGGTGCCTTTTGTCCTGTCCAGGAATAGGTTTTACCATTGGTATATACCATGGTTCCCTCCAATACTTCCCCTACCATTTTAAATTGAAATTCCATATCGGCCGCTCCAGGTTCCCATTGTGGCGGAATCTGAAATTGGAAAACATCCCCAAATTTTTTAACCTCGGCTACTGGTCTCGCACTTCCAAAAGCGTAGGTAAACCTACCAATTAAAGTGTTGTTTCCAGAATGCATGACCTCCAACCAGCTTGGCAAATCCGCACCTTCTTGTGAGATGGTAAGGTTCCATCTTCCTTCCAAGGAGTGACCTTCTTGGCCACGGAGCACAAAAAAACAACTAAAAAGAATCGGGAAAAGTAATACTCTTAATTTCATAAAGCAGTTCATTAATTTATTAATTTATAAGTAAACTACCTCGGGGCAAGCCCTCGAGGCATTCTTTGAAAAAGAACTTTTAATTTCGAGTCCAGACTTGGGGTATTAAACCCTTTGGCGGTGCCAATAAATGCAGTCTCAAATATAATCGATGCCCAGCGTTTTGTACTCATGGAAAATGGGGAAAATTCATGTATTTAGGCAATAATCGGTACATAAAATTATAAATTTCAAATTTTCGCATAGGTTAATTTATAAATCCACATACTTTTTCCGTTAGTTTGAATTTGATAATTACTATTTTTAGAGCTTGTAAATCCGTAAAGAATATCATGCGATTCCTTTTTAAAGCCCCAATAATTCTCATTGTATTAGTAGCGATTAATTCCTGTCAAAATAACAAACCCGTTGAAACCCCGGTAGTGATCTATGAAGACAGTACGGCCATAGCAGAAAAAATAGAATCAGCAAGGGCAGGGGTTTCCGCCATCGTAGCAGATGGCCTAAAATTAAGTCTTTGGGCCACCGATTCCCTAGCTCCGGACCCTATCGCCATGGATGTAGATAACGAAGGTAGGATATACATTACCCGATCCAATAGAAATAAAAATTCCGAATTCGATATTCGTGGGCATCGGGATTGGATGACCGCATCCATAGGCCTGCAATCCGTTGAAGATAGAAGGGCTTTTCTTAGGGAGACCTTCGCACCGGAAAAAAGTAAGGAGAATCAATGGTTTCCCGATCTTAATAATGATTCCATTCATGATTGGCAGGACTTGGCGGTTCAAAAGGACGAAGTTTGGATGTTGGAAGATTCTGACGGAGATGGCATTGCCGATGTATCGACCCAAATCCTCAACGATTTTAATGACGAAATCAATGATGTTGCCGGAGCACTTTTGGTACGGGACGAGGATGTTTTTGTGGGCATTGGACCGGATATGTATCGCCTAAAGGATACCAATGGGGATAAAATCTTGGATGAAAAAACAAGCATAGCGACCGGTTTTGCGGTACATATCGGTTTTGGGGGACACGGCATGTCCGGGGCAACCCAAGGACCTGACGGCAAGATTTATTGGGGCATTGGCGATATTGGCGCGAACATTACCACGGTTGATGGTGTAAACCATAAATATCCCAATCAAGGGGTCATCGTACGTAGTAATCCGGACGGAAGCAACTTTGAAATATTTGCCCGTGGGCTACGAAATACCCATGAATTTGTATTCGATGCCTATGGAAATATTATTTCCTCCGATAATGACGGGGACCACAAGGGCGAGAGCGAGCGATTGGTCCATATTGTGGAAGGCTCAGATGCCGGGTGGCGTGCGAACTGGCAATATGGCAAGTATACGGACCCAAACAATAATGGATATAATGTTTGGATGGACGAAAAACTATATGTGCCAAGATGGGAAGGACAAGCCGCTTATATCATTCCCCCGATCCAGAATTTTCACAATGGCCCAACCGGAATGCTCTATAACCCGGGAACGGCCCTGGGAAAAAAATGGTTGGACAAATTCTTTTTGGTGGAGTTCGTGGGCGATCCCAGCAGGTCCCATATTTGGTCCTTTGACCTAAAGCCGAAAGGAGCATCTTTTGAACTGGGTTCGGACGAATCCATTTTAACAGGAGTTCTGCCCACGGGTATCGCCTTTGGACCTGACGGAGCCTTGTATCTAGCCGATTGGATCAATGGATGGGGATCTAAGGATTTTGGTCGGGTTTGGAAATTGGACGTTACGGAGGCGGAAAACGATTTGGAACAACAACGTTTGGAAACCCAAAGGCTTATGACCCATAATTATAGGGATGATGACACGGAAAACCTCATCAAGTTATTAAGTTATGAGGATATGCGTATCAGGTTAAAGGCCCAGTTTGAACTTGCCAATAGGACATTTTGGGGATATCGGGCCTTGGAAAAGGCCATAGTGGAAGAAGAAAATCAATTCGCCCGGATCCATGCCATTTGGGGCATCGGCCAAATTGCCTCGGAGAATCCAAAAAAAGCGGAACCTTTGGTGACTTTGTTATCGGATAACGATCCTGAGATTATTGCCCAAGTGGCCAAAGTTTTGGGCGACGTTCGGTACCCAGATGCATCGGATACATTGCTATCCTTACTGACCCATGAGAACGACCGGGTGAAATTTTACGCCGCGCAGGCCATGGGACGTTTAGGCTATGAACCTGCGATTGAGCCATTGATTCAAATGCTTGCTGCCAATGATGACCAAGACCTCTATTTGAGGCATGCTGCGGTTCTTGCCCTTTCCAGAATAGGGAAGGTAGAACCCATGGTCGCCTTGGCAGGGCATGAAGATAGAAGTCTACGTTTGGCCGCCGTACTGGTGCTGAGAAGACTTGAGAGTCCGGAAATAAGCGTATTCCTATCAGATCCGGACACCTACATCGTTACGGAAGCGGCCAGGGCCATCAACGATGATTGGTCCATAGAAGCTGCCTTGCCAAATCTTGCCGCACTACTGAGAAGCGAAAAGTACAAATCTGAACCCTTGTTGAGAAGGGCCATCAATGCGGCGTTGCGTGTGGGAAGTGACGAGGCCTTACAGGACCTGATCGATTTTGCGAAAAAGGAGAGCGTTTCCAATGTTTTGAGGGGCGAGGCGCTATCGGCCTTAAGCACATGGAACAAACCATCTGTTTTGGACCGGGTCGATGGTAGGTATAGGGGCGAAATCATCAGGGACAACAGTCAATTAAAAGACCGGTTGGAGAAGGAAATCCCCATTTTTCTGGAGCAAAGAAATCCGGAAATCCTCATTGGGGTAGCAAAGGCTTTAAGTGCTGTGGGTATCGATAGCTACAATGACAAACTCTTCAACATTTTCAGGAATAGTAAAAACCCTGATGTTAGGGCCACTATACTATCGGCTTTGGGAAATCTGAACTACGGAAGAATGGAGGTAGCCATGTCCTTGGGCATGAAAGATACCAACGAGGAAGTGAGAACTGCGGCGGTGGGATTATTGGCCCAATTGAACCTACCCAAAGAAAAGCTTCCCACCTTGGTCGACCCCATTTTTCAAAATGGTTCTACAAGGGAACAACAAAGTATGTTAAATGTATTGGGCGATTTGCCAAAGGATAAAACCAATGCCATCTTGAACAGTCTCATTGACAAAGCCAGTAAAAATAGGTTGGGACAGGATATCATCCTCGATTTGATGGAATCAGTATCGGCAACCGAAGATTCGGTTTTAATCGCTAAAATGGACAAGTTGAATGAAGCGGGCTACACGGCCGATTCTTATCTGGAGACCTTGTACGGCGGAAATCGATGGAACGGAAGGGATGTTTTCAATAGCAATCCAACGGCCCAGTGCGTACGCTGTCATGCGGTAAACGGCTCCGGAGGAGAGGTAGGTCCCCCGCTGGATAATATCGCGAATATTTTGACCCGTGAACAAATTTTGGAAGCCCTTATTGAACCCAGTGCGAGATTGGCGCCCGGATATGGAACCGTAAACCTCACCCTAACCGATGGGCAGGTGGTCTCCGGCGTACCTTTGGAAGAAAATAACAAAGAACTGTTGTTACGTACGTCTGAAGCGGAACCTATGCGCGTTCCAAAAGGAAGAATAAAAAAGAGGGAGAACTCGGTATCCTCCATGCCCGCCATGGGCCGTCTCATTACCAGAAGGGAGCTACGGGACCTTATGGAGTACTTGGGTAGTTTGAAGCAACAGGATAAAGGAGCTTAAAATGATTTAAATATTTAAGACTTCTTAGGATAAGATATTCTGATATATTATCAAAAAGTAAAACCTGATTCTATTCTTTAAAAAGAATAATTATTTATGTTACCAAAAAAGAAAGAAAGAAATATTGGTATTGATATATTAAAGTGCATTGCCGCAATACTCATCACCAATTCTAATTTTGAGGTATTATATCCCATTAGTTCTTTTGCAACAGGGGGTACAATGGGCAACAGTTTGTTCTTTTTTGCATCTGGATTCACACTTTTTCTAAAACCTCTTGGTCGATTTGATCAGTATTATAAAAAAAGGATAAGGAGAATTTATCCAACCGTATTTGCTTGGGCTATTTTAAGTACTATTTTCTTTAATAATACACAAAATATTATACAAATTTTACTCTATGGAGGTGGATGGTTCATTACTTGTATAATGGTTCTTTACGTGTTTCTTTTTATTGTAAATAGAACAATGTCTAACAAATTAATATTAGCTTGGTCAATCTCATTTTTAATAATTTTGGTATGGTTTTTATTCATCGACAAAAGAAGTAACGCTTCCTTTTATGGTGATGATTCCTATTTTAGATGGGGTTTTTATTTCTTATTTATGCTCCTTGGCTCAATTTGTGGAGTTTATCAGCATAAAATTAAACATAGGTTTTCAAACAACCTGTTACTAGTTCTTTTATGCATTTTAATATTTTATGGTATGCTATATTCTGTAAGAATTAATGTTATGCCAAGGCAAATGGAAATAATATCAATTATTCCACTTCTTGGTATGACCTTCTATTTTTATAAATTAAGCAACACTAAAGAACTCAAATATCTTTATAATCATAGATTTATTGGCGATGTTATAAAAATTGTTGGTGGACTCTGTTTGGAGATTTATCTCGTACAACATGATTTAATAACCGACAAAATGAACGATTTTTTCCCGTTGAATTTAATTGGAATGTTCCTAATAATTTTAATAAGCGCTTATATTTTAAGGTGTACAGCAAGATTATTTTCACAAATATTCAGTCAACAAAACTTGAATTATCAGGAGATATTTAGATTTTATTAGTATTCTTTTTAGAATGCCCGCCATGGGCCGTCTTATTACCAGAAGGGAGCTACGGGACCTTATGGAGTACTTGGGTAGTTTGAAGCAACAGGATAAAGGAGCTTAAAGAAAATACTCCATTAAAAAAGTCAAACATCTTAGGCAACCTTTTTCAATAAGCGCATCTTTTCAAAAAAGAAGCCTTATGAACTTACATGTTTTTAAAAATTTGGGAGTTGTCGTACTATGCATGCTATTCGTTAATTGTGATTTAAACGAGGACCCTGTAGAATGTCCATCGCCTTTAACCGGAGATTTGTTGGAAACGGAAGTTACGCTGGTAGGAACCTGGAAAATCAGTGGAATAACGGCGGATACGGAGGTGGATATAAGCAATGATTCCGAAGACAATCCAAGCACGGATATTTACAACCAGTCCAGCGATTGTTCCAAGGATGCATTTTACACGTTCAACGAAAATAGGACCTATACCTATAACACGGGTACACAAACGGATGGCTGCACGAAGAATACCACATCAGGGACTTGGCAATTGAATCAAAAGGATCTTTTATTGGTAGTGTCCTGTGGCTCCAATGTTTATAATGTCTCCTTTAACGAGGATGATTCACAATTTTCATATACCCTTTCCCTAGACGTTCAGGAAGTAAATGGCGTGTTGACCAGTACAAGGATAACGTTCACTTTTTCAAAGGAAGAAAATTAACTTAAGATTCGTTTTAATGAGGATTTCTATTTCCCGTTGCAAAGTAGTTTAAGACATCCATTGTATTGATCGATGATTTCCTCCATGATTTCCTTGGCAGGTTTTATATCATGGATAATGGATGAGACCTGACCTATTTCGAGTTCGCCCTCTTCCAGGTCACCTTCGAACATACCTTTTTTTGCTCTGCCCCTTCCTAATAGAATCTTGAGTTCTTCCGGTTTGGCATCCCTAGCATAAGCGGCCTGCACATCGGAATAAAACTTATTCTTTAATAGACGAACCGGAGTCAACTCCTTCAAGGTCAATAGCGTGTCCCCTTCTTGTGCCTTAACCACCTGATGCTTGAAATTTATATGACTGGAGGCTTCATTAGTGGCCACGAACCTACTTCCAATTTGTACGCCATCGGCACCAAGAACCATGGCAGCAAGCATACCAGCCCCAGTGGCGATTCCGCCAGCAGCTATAACAGGAATTTGGATTTTCTCCTTCACCAAGGGTATAAGGACAAAGGTAGTTGTCTCGTCCCTACCGTTGTGTCCACCCGCTTCAAAGCCCTCGGCCACAATGGCATCCACCCGGGCCTCTTGGGCCTTTAGGGCGAATTTTAGACTGCTAACAACGTGTACAACGGTTATTCCACGTTCCTTTAAATACCCCGTCCAGGTTTTGGGGTTTCCTGCTGAAGTGAAAACGATGCGTACTCCTTCTTCTTCGATGATTTCAAAAATCTCTTGAACATTTGGATAGAGCATTGGAACATTTACCCCAAAAGGTCTATTGGTAGCATTTTTGCATTTTTGGATGTGTTCCCTAAGTATCTCCGGATACATGCTTCCTGCACCCAAAAGACCCAATCCACCTGCGTTGGAAACAGCGGATGCCAATTTCCATCCACTGGCCCAGACCATCCCTGCCTGAATGATGGGATATTTTATTTGAAATAATTCGGTTATCCTGTTTTGCATCCCTTATTTACCAATTTAATGCTTGACGGAAAGTTCACCTACGAAATTACCCCAGAACCTACTAGCTCCTCACCAAGATACCAGGCAACGAACTGGCCTTCCGTGATGGCCGATTGTTTTTCCTCAAAATCCACATACATACCACCTTCTATTTTATAAAGGGTGGCTTCCTGAAGTTCTTGCCTGTATCTAATTCGTGCCTTCACCTTAAGGCTTTCATCGGAATGCAAGCTTAAATCTGGTCGGACCCAATGAATTTCCTCTTCCTGTACGAACAAAGTTCTCCTATAGAGTCCGGGATGCGACTTTCCCTGGCCCGTGTAAATGATATTCTGTTCAACATCCGTTTCAATTACAAATAATGGCTCCTTGGTCCCTCCCACATTAAGCCCCTTACGCTGTCCCTTGGTGAAATAATGGGCCCCTTGGTGCTCCCCTACTATCTTTCCGTCTTCAAGGGAGTACTGAGGTTTTCTGGCAAAAAAGGCAAGTTCCGATACTTTGTCGTCAAAATTGGGAACTGTAAGCTCAAATTTATTTTCACTTGAAGGAACCTCAACAATTTTACCTTTTTTGGGTTTGAGTTGCTGTTGCAGGAATTCTGGCAATCGTACCTTACCAATAAAACAAAGACCTTGAGAATCCTTCTTATCGGCCGTAATCAAATGCATCTTTGCGGCAATCTGCCTGACTTCAGGTTTGGTCAATTCCCCAATGGGAAATAAGGTCTTGGACAGCTGTTCCTGTGAAAGTTGGCACAAAAAGTAAGACTGGTCCTTATTTGTATCCTTACCGGCCAATAACTGATAGGTTTCAGTTCCATCCGCATTTGTAATGGTCCCTTTTCTACAATAATGCCCGGTTGCAACAAAATCCGCACCTAGCTGCAAGGCTATCTTAAGAAAAACATCGAATTTTATTTCGCGGTTACACAGCACATCTGGGTTTGGCGTACGCCCCATTTCGTATTCACGGAACATGTAGTCCACGATGCGCTCCTTGTACTCAACGCTCAGGTCCACTGTTTGAAAGGGAATACCCAACTTTTCCGCAACGATAAGGGCATCATTGCTGTCCTCCAGCCAAGGGCACTCTTCAGAAATTGTTACGGAGTCGTCATGCCAATTCTTCATAAAGAGTCCAATGACATCATAACCCTGTTCTTTTAAAAGATAGGCTGCCACACTGGAATCCACACCGCCAGAAAGTCCAATTACAACTTTTTTCATGTTGACTGCTTTGTCGCTACAAAAGTACAAAATTACGGTACCGGTACATCAACAACTACATTATTGAAAAGTTGGCCAATCCAAATTAATAATTGTCATCCAAAGCGGGATAACGATTTCTATTACAACTACCAATCTGAATCATCTTAAAAACAATCAATTATGTTAAAGTTTGATAAAATTTTCGATATGGAAATGGTCCTTGCTTTAATTAATATCAAGAGATTTTATTACACTTCATCGATGAATGGCATGTAAAAAACCATCAGCTCAGACCCTAAATTTTAACAAAGCTTTAAATACGAACATTTCATATTGTTTAACTTTATTTAAAATTACTTAAACAAAAATAATATGAAAACAATTACTACCTATTTTAAACCTATTCTGACACTATTGGTGTTGGCTTTTGCCTTTTCCTGTAGCGAGGACGAGAATGAAGAACCCATAGTTGTGGATTCAGCTACCATTGTTGACATTGCCCAAGATGAAGATGCTCTGACATCCCTCGTGAGCGCACTAACTACTGCAGATATTAATGAGGGAACCGATTTGGTTGGAACATTGAGCTCCGATGGCCCTTTTACCGTATTTGCTCCTACAAATGATGCCTTCGCAGCGCTGTTAGGGCAATTGGAGGGTTTTGATTCCTTGGAAGATTTTGATACGGATGAAGAACGTGCCCTACTTGCCAAAATTCTAACTTATCATGTGGTAGCAGGTACGGCCGCCGCCTCTACAGACTTGACAGATGGTATGATGGTCACGACCGTTCAAGGAGAGGAGCTTACCATTAGTTTGGAAGGTGGCGTTTTTATTGATGATGCTACTGACATGAATGCCCAAGTAATTATTCCTGATGTGACAGCTAGCAATGGAATCGTTCACGTTATTGATAAAGTATTGCTGCCCCAAGAAATTATCGATGCCTTGAATGCGGGCGAAATGGAAAATGAAACTGGTAGCTTGGTAGATATTGTGGTGGATACCGAAACACTTTCCATTTTGGAAGCTGCAGTAATCAAAGCCGATTTGGTCGCTACTTTAAGTTCTGATGGCCCCTTTACCGTTTTTGCACCTACGGATGATGCTTTCGTGGCTTTGTTGGAGCTTCTTGGGGACGACTACAATAGTTTGGATGACTTTGACACTATGGAAGAAATGGCCCTCTTAAAAGACATCTTGTTATACCATGTAATAGCTGCTGAGGTTAAGTCGACCGATTTAGCCCCCGGGGAAGTACCAACTGCCCTTCCAGATAACAGCATAGAGGTTATCGCTTCAGGGGATACCTTTGTAATTGGGGATGCTTCTGGTACGGACGCCAATATTACCGGGGTCGATATAATGGCATCCAATGGTGTTGCACATACGATTGATAAGGTATTACTGCCTCAAAGTGCCATTGATTTCGTAACCCAAATGCAATTAAAGTCCATAGTGGATATTGCTGTGGAAACAGACAATTTAAGCCTTTTGGTTGGGGCTCTAACCCAGGCGAATGCCGGTCTGGTGGAAACTTTGAACGGCGATGGTCCTTTTACCGTTTTTGCGCCAACAAACGAAGCTTTTGCCGCGTTGTTGGATACCTTAGGGGATGATTATAATGGTCTGTCCGATTTTGATACCGATGCCGAAAAGGATTTACTGGTAACCATTCTGACCTACCATGTCGTTGCCGGAACGGCTGCTTTTTCAACAGCATTGAGCGATGGACAGGAAATTGAGACATTTCAAGGAGAAAACGTGGCCATTAATATAAAGGATGGCACCGTTCACGTGGCCGATGCCACCGGAGAAAACGCGACGGTAACAATGCCTGATGTTGAGGCAAGCAATGGCGTTGTACATATTATCAACAAAGTATTGTTACCTCAGGCAGCTCTGGACGCGTTGGTACCTCCCGTGCCCAATATTGTAGAAGCTGCCCAAGCTACAGAAAGCTTGAGTTCCCTAGTAGCTGCATTGATTCAGGCCGATGCTGGTTTGGTAGCTACCTTAAGTGGCGAAGGTCCATTTACGGTATTCGCACCAACAAACGAAGCATTTGCGGCCCTGTTGGATAGTCTGGGTGAAAACTTCAATAGCCTAGAAGATTTTGATACCGATGAGGAGAAGGTGCTGTTGGCCCAATTGCTTACCTACCATGTAGTTGCAGGAGCCGCAGTGGCCTCTACTGACCTATCCGACCATCAGGAGATTGTAACCGTACAAGGGGAATCCCTATTCGCTATTTTAAACCACGGTGTACAGATTAGGGATAAAACACACGTGGATGCCAACGTAACAATGCCAGATGTAATGACCAGCAACGGTATTGTACATATTATAGATAAAGTACTTTTGCCACAGGAAATTATTGATGCCCTACATTAATTTTTGAAACGTAACTTTGATAAAAAGCCTTCCTTATTCTAGGGAGGCTTTTCTTGTATGTTCTCAAACATCATATAAACAACATTTAGCATACAACTAAAGACCCTTTGCAACTAAGTTTTTTTTTATCTGTGAACAAGTCGCAATTTTACATTCCCAAATCTTACCAAACCAAACCTTAATCAATGGCAAAAGCCTCTACGAACTACGTAGAGGCTTTTCATTTTATAATCTTAAACCCGGTATTTGCATTAGGGAACCTCGTGAAGGTGAAAAGCGCAAAAAAATAAAGTGGTTTGGAAATTTTAGCATAGCACCGCTATGGTGAAATTTAAAACACAGCGCAGCGATTTATTTTGAAGCGATATTTAGCTGTAACAGCTTTTCTAATGTATAATCCGGGTTAAAAAAAGGGTTATTTCTTTTTCTGTGCTTCCGCTTGTTCCATCATTTCGCGCATTTTACGCTGAAACTTGTTTTCCTTTTTAGGCTTCTTTTTATTCTCCTGTATCTGGGCATGGATCTTATCATTATCCAGAATGAAATTCTTGATAACGAGCATAATTCCAATGGTGATCAAGTTGGAAATAAAGTAATACAAACTAAGACCACTGGCATAGTTGTTAAAGAAGAACAACATCATAAAAGGCATCAAGTACATGATAAACTTCATGTTGGGCATCCCAGGTTGGGTGGGCATATTTTGTCCCGTGGTCATCATCATGTAAAAGAAGATGGCAATGGAGGCCAAAATTGGAAAAAGGCTCACATGGTCGCCATAGAATGGTATGGAGAAGCCTTCCGGAAATTGATAAATGGTATCAAAGGAGGAAAGGTCGTCCGCCCATAAAAACGACTTTTGGCGTAACGCAAAGGACGTGGGAAAAAACATAAATAGGGCATAGAAAATAGGCATCTGTAAAAATGCCGGTACACAACCGCTCATAGGACTAACACCTGCCTTACCATACAATTTCATGGTCTCCTGCTGCTTTTTCATGGCATTGTCCTTGTACTTTTCGTTCAATTCATTGATTTCCGGCCGTAGTACCTTCATTTTTGCCTGGGACAAATACGACTTATAGGTCACGGGAGACATGGCCAAACGCACCAGAATGGTCATGATGATGATGGCGATTCCATACGGGAAGTAGGTACTCAAAAATCCATAAAAAGGAGTAAAAACATATCTGTTTATCCATCCAAAAATTCCCCATCCAAAGGGTATGGAGTCTGCGAGGCCAGCCTCCTTGTATTGGGAAAGTACTTCCAAGTCCGTGGGACCATAATAGAGGTACATATTTTTGGCAATTTCCCCTCCCTTAATTTCCAACGGGAGTTTGGATGCATAATTTTTGGTAAAGCCAAAAGTCCTACTTTCCTCCTCTACCAAATCTTGGGATTTCAACTCCCCTGTTTTAAAGGGTTCATCGGTACCTAAAATGGAGCTAAAGAAATGCTGTCTGTAGGAAATCCATTTGATGTCCTCCTCGGTTTCCTCATCATCGCCTCCGGCGGAAAGTTTACTTAATTTGCCATCCTCATGATGGTAGGTTAAACGGGTATATCTATTTTCATATTCGATACTCTTGGAATGTCGGATACCTTTCATCTTCCAATCCAGTGTAACAGGCTTGCTACTGTTGAGGATTCTGTCCAGCCCTTGGGTACGCACTGTGAAATCCACCAAATATTCACCGGGCTTCATTTCATATCGATATTCCAAAAACTGGTTGTTGGAGGTTTTGGCTTTCATGGAAAGCACTTGGTTGTCCCCAGATTTAGTCAATGTAGGTTCAAAGAATAGGTCCTTTGTATTCAAGACCCTGTTATCCATGGTGGAAAAATCAATGGAGTAGGCTGAGTTGCCATCCTTTACCAGATAAACGGGGACCGAATCATAGGTGACAAAATTTTTCATTTTTGCCTCTACCACATGACCTCCTTTGTTACTTATCTCCAAATAAAGCACATCATTCTCCAAGACCGTGGTTCCCCGTTTTGGCGTGGTAAATCCAAATGCACCTATTTGACTCTTGTAGCCTGCAACGGCTGTAGAATCATTTAGGTTTACGGCCGGCGTATCGTCGATTACAATATCCTCAGGAGATGACTCTTCAGCGGCCGCTGCATCCATTTGTTCCTGTTTCGCCTTCTGTGCCTCCAATTCTTCCGGGGTAGGTTTGTTTTGATAGAACATGAAAATCAAGATTCCAAAAATCAAGACAAACCCAATGATAGACTTTACATCTAATTTCTTCTCTTCCATTTAAGTATACTATGTGATGGTAAATGTTTGGTTCTCAAGGAGCAAATATATGCCCAAATACGTAGTTTATGCCATACTGGCATTAGTTTGTGACTTTTTGTGTACCAAGGCGGCCTTTACAAAACCAACGAACAACGGGTGCGGATTGGCCACGGTGCTCTTATATTCCGGGTGATATTGTACTCCAATAAACCAAGGGTGGTCCTTCAATTCTACGATTTCTACCAAATTAGTTTTGGAGTTGGTTCCCGATGCAACCAAACCGGCGGCATCCAGATCCGCTTTATATTTATTGTTGAATTCGTATCTATGTCGATGTCTTTCGGATATTTCCGTGGCACCGCCATAGACCTCCTGTACCAAACTTCCTTCTTTAAGGAGACAATCCCAGGCACCCAATCGCATGGTACCTCCTTTGTTGGTAATGGATTTTTGCTCCTCCATAAGACTGATTACCGGGTCCGGGGTATCCAAATTCATTTCGGTGGAACTTGCTTCCTTAAGTTCCAATACGTTTCTTGCATATTCTATAACGGCCATTTGCATCCCCAAGCATATCCCCAGAAATGGAATTTCGTTGGTTCTGGCATAGTTAACGGCCTTTATTTTCCCTTCGATACCACGTTCCCCAAAACCCGGGGCTACCAAAATGCCATCCAATCCTTTCAGCTTGCTTTCCAGGTTACCGTCCGTAATGTATTCCGAATGTACGGAACGCACATTGACCTTTACCTCATTTTTGGCACCTGCATGTATAAAGGCCTCCAAAATTGATTTGTAGGAGTCCTGAAGTTCTACGTATTTACCCACCAAACCGATCGTTACTTCGTTCTTTGGGTTTTTATGCCGTTCCAAGAATTCCTTCCAATTGGTAAGATCAGGTTCATTGGTATCGGGTAAGGCCAATTTTTGCAGGGTTACGGTGTCCAATCCCTCCTCTTGCATCAGAATGGGGACATCGTAAATGGTGGACGCATCGATACTTTGAATGACCGCCTCCCTTTTTACGTTGCAAAAGAGGGCCAATTTATCCTTTATATCATCGGAGATTTTATGTTCCGTCCTGCATACCAAAATATCGGCCTTTATACCACTTTCCATTAAGGTCTTTACGGAGTGCTGGGTAGGTTTGGTCTTTAATTCACCTGCGGCGGATAAATAAGGTACCAAGGTCAAATGCACCACAATAGCATTATTGTCTCCCAATTCCCAAAGCAATTGACGCACGGCCTCAATGTAGGGCAGGGATTCGATATCCCCCACGGTTCCGCCAATTTCGGTTATGACAATGTCGTATTCACCACTGTTGCCCAATACCTGTACCCGTTCCTTGATTTCATTGGTGATGTGGGGAACTACCTGAACGGTCTTTCCCAAAAACTCGCCTCTTCGTTCCTTATCGATGACACTTTGATAAATCCTGCCCGTGGTAACATTGTTCGCTTGGGAGGTACGGACGTTTAAAAAACGTTCATAGTGTCCAAGGTCCAAATCGGTTTCCGCACCATCATCGGTAACATAACATTCACCATGTTCGTAAGGGTTGAGTGTACCAGGGTCTACATTGATGTAGGGATCTAATTTTTGTATGGTAGTCTTGTAACCTCTTGACTGAAGTAATTTTGCCAATGATGCGGCAATGATACCCTTTCCAAGGGATGAAGTAACGCCTCCCGTAACGAAGATGTATTTGGTTTGTGCCATTTTTCGATTTCTATGTTACGGGACACAAAGGTACAAATTGAGAACAGAACTAACCGACTTTACTTTGGAAAATGTTTTTGAATTCCCCGAATTAGGGATTCCAAATTATTTGTCTTTATTTCAAGCATAGAACGCAATAATTCACCCAATTTTCCATTTGGAAAACCCTTTTGCTGGAACCAGACCAAATAAGCCTCTGGCAAATCCACCAAATAGCGGCCCTTGTATTTTCCAAAAGGCATCCTGTAATGCGCCAATTCTATTAATTTTCGGTTATCGGGCTTTAATTCCATTTTTAAATCTAAAAAAATTATCTTTAGGAAATCAACAATTAAAAACCATTATGAAACGACGGGACTTTATAGGTACTTCTGCGGTGGCATCCGTAGGTTTTATGGCTTCCGCTAGTACAGGTACGGGCGCAAACCTTACTGAGAAACCATTTAAATTAAAGCATAATATCAACCATAGCGCTTGTTATTGGTGTTATGGTTCCATTCCCTTTGAAACGTTTTTGCAGGAACTGAATAAATTGGACATTAGGGCCATCGATTTGGTGGACGCGGAACAGTTTCCTTTGTTAAAAAAATATAACATACACGCCTCCATGTGTTGGGGAGCCGGTCTTGGTATCGAAAAGGGGTGGAACGACCCACAATATCATAAAGAACTCATTGAAGATTACAAAAGGGTCATTCCTTTGGTAGCCGAGGGTGGCTATACCAACCTGATTTGTTTTAGTGGGAATAGAAACGGTATGAACGACATGGTGGGCCTACGCAATTGCGCCAAAGGGCTTAAGGAAATAATACCGATGGCCGAAGAGCACGGCGTTGTCATTCAGATGGAGCTTTTGAACAGTAAGGTAAACCATAAGGATTACATGTGCGATACCACCCAATGGGGGGTATCCCTTTGCGAGACCATTGGTTCGGACAACTTTAAATTATTGTACGATATCTACCACATGCAAATCATGGAGGGTGATATAATTAGGAACATACAGGACTACCATCAATATTACGGTCACTATCACACGGGAGGAAACCCGGGCAGGCACGAGATTGACGAAACACAGGAGATATTCTACCCAGCGGTCATGAAAGCTATTTTGGAAACCGGATATACCGGACATGTAGCGCAGGAGTTTGTGCCCAGTTGGGAAGATAAAATAGCCGCTTTGAAACAAGGTGTGACCATCTGCGACGTTTAATATCTTTGGATCATTACTTAAAATCCCTTTTCTTTGAAAAGGGATTTTTTATTTGGACCGATTTGACAACCATTAAAAGCCCGCATACTTCAAGAACTGCTTTCCCCTTTTAAAAGACTGTTTATTTGCCTTTGCCATAGTTTTTGTTTCTCGATATTTCGGGAAAAATCGGTTTCCAAATCGTAGCGCCGCTGGAATACATCCAACTCCTTTAAAATACGTTTGTAAAGCACGCGTACTTCCTGTTTGATGTTTTTTGTAAATTTTGTTTCGGACATTTCACGATGCATTTTTCTGGCAAATACTTCGGAAATATCAAAATGCAACTGTTCGTGGAGCAGGGTTATATCGTTGCAAATTTGGGGCCTGTACCAAGATTTGGCGGGATAAAAAAATGCCTGCACTTGGTAATCCACTTTCATCTCGCCCTTTTCATAAAAAGTGGAAAAACTGTAACTGATCCCGCTAGCCGTAGTGGCCGCTGCTTTGGCGCCTAAGGGAACATCCCCTTTAAAGTCCTTCCATTCCAATTTACCTTGGGGAGACCATGGAACCTCTTCCTGAGCCCTAATAAGGGAGCATGACATTGTAAAAAGTAGTATGAATACCGATATGCATCTCATCCTAATTACTGGGATTTGGCGATTTATCTTGGTAAAATGACTAAGAATTGAAATGGTTTTTTACTCCAATTCCTTGATATACATATTGTCATACCCCATGATGTAGGAAGCCTTGTTGAAATATCCAGAAGAGATATCCTTTTCATAGTCAAATTTACTTCCACTATATTGGGTCTCCCCTATGAATTTTGAAACATCCAACAAATCGTTCTTATATGCCAGTTTTAATAGGAGATCAAAGGTAACATCGAAACCTCGCACCGCAAATCTGTCCGGCACGACCCCGTATTTTGCCTTATATCTTCGCTCAAAGGCATCTGAAGGGGCTTCCCTGTAGACGGATGGATATGTAAATCGTAGATTGGACAAATGGGTACTTGAGATTACGTCGTTGTCAAAGGCATTGTTTTTATCGGTCGTAAACATGCGAACACGGATTTTTTTCGCCTTGGGGTCCTCCATCTCCAAAACGGAATTATGGAAGGAATTCAAAATAGAAACCACACTGGAAATCAGTTTAAAATTATCCGACTCCACAAAAACCCAGTTCTCTGTTTCATTGGACAATTGCTGTTCCAATTTATCACGGTTGATACCGATGTTTTCCTCCTCTTCCTTTACGGTGACCAATTTCGCCGATGGAAATTTGCTTAAAATAGAATCCTTTACGACCCTGTGTTTGGCATCTGCGATAATGATAATATTCTCGTCCTCCCGTTTATCCGATATAAATTTCAACAGGTGCTCCCGTAAGGTCTCCTCTGGCGTGTAGGAGAAAAATACATTGCCTAGACTTATATCGCTTTTGGCGGGTACAGGTGCGATAACGGGCAAATTGTAACTGGCCGCCTGCGTTGAGGCCTCTTTTAGGGACAGAACATCCAAAGGACCAAAAATGGCATTGTAGGACCCTAAATTTTCGCGCTGTAGAATTTCCTTGGTCCTTTGAAGGTCCAGCCGATTGTCAAAGGTCTTCACATCAACCGATACCCCAAGGGATTTTATGGAATCCAGCGCTACCAAAGCACCTGAATAGAGACCAAGACTGTATTTTAGACTATTCCTGTTTTGTATGGTCCACTCAACTGTTTCGGTATCGTTCAAATCCAATTTATCCAATCTAAATGGCAATAGGAACATGATTTTGGGCCTGTTTTCCACATTGATACTATCCAGAAGATTTATCTTATCCAATACAAGGGAGTTTCGTACCTCAAAATCGCCCACTTGGTTTTTGGGCAATTTGAGTACCATTCCTGCCTTAAGCCCATCCCTAAGTTCTGGGTTCAGCTGAATCAACTCTTCCCAGCTCATTCCAAACTTTCGGGTCAATCGAAATTCGTTCTGCTTGGGTTTAACTTCGTAAAAAATATAATTATCCGTATTGATTTCACCTGGATCCAATCTTCTTTCTGGCAAACGGATTACCATACCTTCTTTAAGCCCTCCACGCTCCGTAATCTCGGGATTTAGGCGCACGACTTCATCGGATTTCACCCCAAATTCCTTTTCAAGCCTGTAAAAGTTCATTTTTGGTGGCACCGTGTAGGAAGTAAACAGTTGCGTTTCCTGATTCTCCACCGTGGAGCCGGCTATTCGCGGAAGCAACAGTTCGTAACCTTCCTGTAAGTAGTTGGATGTTTTGGACAGCGAGGGGTTCAGCACCAACATACTATCTATGGTAATTCCGTACTTATGGGCAATACTCCACCTTGTCTCCTTTGGGGCCACGATGTATTTCTCAAAATCCCCTATATCAATAGTATTTTGAGGTGCCGTTGGTGTTCTGTATTTTGGGATTTTTATCACCATTTTACGATCCAATTGGGCGGCATACAATTGGGTGTTGTACTTTTTGATTTCCTCTTCCGTTACCCCATACTCCTTTGCAATACCATATAAAGTTTCTTTTTTCTTGACCTTATGTTCCACAAAACCTATGGGTTCCCTTTTGGCAACGGAATCGTTCATTATTCGATTGACCAGTTCCGCCACTTCCCCGTTCGCGACCTGGCCCTTTTCCTTTTGGTTTGGCCTGGTATTGGTTACGGCACCCTTTGAACTGGGAATTACCAATATGGTATTGATGCTCAAGGACGCTCCGTTTTTAAGCTCTTTGTTATATTTTAGGATTTCTTCCTGTGAAACACCGTATTGTTTGGCTATACTGTATAAAGTTTCATTTTGTTTTACCGAATGGGTCGTAAATTTTTGGCCAAGGGCCTTACATCCCAAAAACGTGCAAAAGCAAACAGTTAGAAAAACCTTAATAAATCCTCTCATAATTATTCCCATTCTATGGTTGCGGGCGGTTTGGAGCTAATGTCATATACGACCCTATTTACGCCGGGCACTTTGTTGATTATATCGTTTGAAGTTTTTTGCAAAAACTCGTACGGTAAATTTACCCAATCCGCGGTCATACCATCCGTACTTTCTACGGCTCTCAAAGCGACACACTTTTCATAGGTACGCTCATCGCCCATCACCCCTACACTATTTACGGGCAAAAGCATGGCTCCGGCCTGCCAAACCTGATCATAAAGACCCCAATCCTTCAAACCTTGTATAAAAATATGGTCTACTTCCTGTAATATGGCAACTTTTTCCCGAGTTATATCTCCCAAAATTCGTATTGCCAAACCGGGCCCGGGGAAGGGGTGCCTTCCCAACAGGTTTGGTTCCAATCCCATACTTTTACCAACTCTTCTCACTTCGTCCTTAAAAAGCATTTTTAGTGGCTCCACTACCTTAAGCTTCATAAAATCTGGCAAACCACCTACGTTATGATGACTTTTTATAGTAGCCGATGGGCCTCCCGTTGCGGAAACCGATTCTATAACATCTGGATAAATAGTTCCTTGTGCCAACCACTTTGCATTTTCAACCTTATGTGCCTCGTCATCAAAAACTTCTATAAAAACCCTACCAATGGTCTTTCGTTTCTTTTCCGGGTCACTTTCCCCTTCCAACGCGTCCAAAAAGCGTGCCGAAGCATCCACTCCCTTAACATTCAGCCCCATGTCCTTATACTGATGCAGTACATCTTCAAATTCGTTCTTCCTGAGCAGGCCGTTATTTACAAAAATACAGTGCAAATTATCGCCTATGGCCTTGTTCAAAAGAACGGCGGCCACGGAAGAATCTACCCCACCGGATAGTCCAAGGATTACTTTCTCATCACCGATCTTAGCCTTCAGTTCGGCCACCGTGGTTTCCACAAAAGCGGCAGGTGTCCAAGTTTGCGCTACTTTGGCTATGTGTACCAAAAAGTTTTCCAAAATCTGTTTTCCATCCGTTGAGTGATATACTTCTGGGTGAAATTGTATTCCGTAAGTATCCTCCCCTATAAACTTAAACGCAGCATTTTCAACATCGTGTGTACTGGCCAATAAAATTGATTTTTCAGGGAGATTTTTTATGGTATCTGCATGGCTCATCCACACCTGGCTACCTACCTCAATATGCTTTAAAAAGGGGTCTTGTTCGTACAATTTAGCCAACTTGGCCCTCCCGTATTCCCTGGTATTGGATTTTTCAACGTTACCGCCATTAAAATGTGCCAGATACTGGGCTCCGTAACAAACTCCCAAAAGTGGTTTCTTGCCCTTAATATTACTTAAATCAGGATGCGGAGCATCTTCTGCCCTAACGGAGTGTGGCGACCCGGAAAGGATAACGGCCTTGAACTCGGTTAAATCATCCGGCAGCTTATTGTACGGTTTTATTTCACAGAAAATATTCAATTCCCTAACCCGTCTAGCAATGAGTTGTGTGTATTGGGAACCAAAATCCAGTATAAGAACATTATTTTGCATGGGCAAAAATAGCAATTTGAAGTTTTTTGAAAACTATCTTTTGGTATATTTATCAGAATTTAAAGACAATTGTTTTGAAACATATTTCAGCGATAATCTTTGCGGCCGCCATCGTAATAGCAGCATTTTTCTTGGGCAATGCGTACGTAAAAAGGGCCAATCCGCCACAGATAATTTCGGTTACGGGGTTGGGCAATGAAAACTTTACATCAGATCTAATTGTCTGGGAAGGCCAGTTTTCGGCCAACAGTACGGATCTTAAATCGGCCTTTGACCAATTGAACAACGATAAAAGTATCGTACGGGACTATTTGACCTCCAAGGGCATCAAGGACGACCAGATTATTTTCAATAGCGTGCAAACCATTGAGCAAAGGGACAACAAATACGAAAACGGAAAATATGTTGGCAGCATCTTTAGGGGGTACCAACTTATGCAGACCGTAAAAATAGAGTCACAAGATGTAAGTCTGATAGAAAGCGTCTCTAGGGAAATTACGGAACTTTTAAACAAAGGGGTTCAATTCAATTCCTATCCGCCAAGGTATTATTACACAAAGTTGGCCGACCTTAAAATAGAAATGATTTCCAAGGCCACCGAAGATGCCCGGTTGAGAGCCGAAAAAATTGCTGAAAATTCAGGTAGTGACTTAGGTGAATTGGTTTCCGCTAAAATGGGCGTTTTTCAAATCACAGGTCAGAATTCCGGAGAGGATTATTCTTGGGGCGGGGCCTATAATACCGATTCAAAAAACAAAACGGCCTCCATTACCATGCGACTGGACTACAAGGTCAAGTAGTTTATTTATCAATTCAAATAATAAGATACAATCAACTGGAAATAAAATAGTTGAATCAATTCCTACAAATTGAATTTCCCACTTAAAATAATTATGGAAAAACAAAAGCCCGGCCAATACCGGGCTTTCTCAACCAACCTAATTGGAATACAATACTGAAAAATTTCTCTTTCATAGCACTTTGTATTCCGCATTTTTAGTCGTCAAAAATTCACAAACCTTACATTTTAAAAAAAGAAAAGCTCGGGAACCACCCCGAGCTTACTAATTAAAATCAAAAACCAACCTAAAAATGAATCATTAACTAAATCTTCTTTTTCATAGCAATTTGTATTTATAACAACCAAGGCATAAAAAACCCTACCCTGATTTTGTATTTTTATTAAAAAAATGATGGATTACTTTTGGAACGAACTTCAGGACGAACTTAAAAAGGGCGTTGAGGAAAAAGGACACCCCTTTAGATTTGGGACATTTGCAACCGTGGGCGTGGACAAATTGCCAAGATTGCGCACCATAGTTCTAAGGCACGTCTATGAAAACGGGCATCTTTGTTTTTATACCGATAAGCGTTCCAAAAAAGTCATCCATATTACGGAAAACCCGAACGTTAGCCTTCTTTTTTATCATCCCGAAAAACTTTTACAGGTAAAGATCGAGGGACTAGCTTCCGTAGTCACCGATGAAAACAAACTTCAGATCATGTGGAAGGACATCCCCGAAAGCAATAAAAAGGATTACACGACCGATACTGCACCGGGTAGCACTTTAAAAAATCCGGATAACTTGGAATACCTTACCGGAGACCATTTTTTCTCCATGATTGAAATTGAACCTTTTAGAATCGAATACTTAAAGTTAAAAAGACCTAACCATATTCGAATAGCCTATGCGAAGGAAGACAATTGGAAAGGTGAGTTCTTGGTTCCTTAGTGGCAACTTATTCCATACTTTTTAGAATTTCCTCAATATCGTTTTTCGTCGTATCAGGATTTATAAAGCAGAAGCGGGACACCGTTTCATAGCCATCGCCGGATTTCCATTTGGTAGGCGTTACCAATGCAAAGCCAGTTTCATGGTTCCTATAGGTCCAATTTCTATAATCCTCGGCAGACCATCCAATCCTGCGATAAAGCACACAGGAAAGACTTGGTTCCCGCACCAATTCCGTGACAGGATTTTGTTCGATGAGCTCGCCAGCTATTTTTGCCAGTTTTATCCCCTGCTCTACGGCCCACTCGTATTTTTCGGTACCATGGGTGGCCAAGGAAAACCACAATGGGAGTCCCCTAAGTCTTCTGGTGAGTTGTATTTGGTAGTCAGACGGATTAAAGCCATGGGCGCCTTCATCCTTAAAAATTTCCAAATAGCTGCCTTCTTGGGCATGGGCTTCCTTGGCCTCTTCT
This sequence comes from Maribacter aurantiacus, assembly GCF_005780245.1. Lineage (NCBI taxonomy): Bacteria > Pseudomonadati > Bacteroidota > Flavobacteriia > Flavobacteriales > Flavobacteriaceae > Maribacter > Maribacter aurantiacus. The sequence continues at coordinate 94,719 of NZ_VBUK01000010.1, forward strand.
GGATTCTTATAAAGCACAGCACCACAATCGTAAGGTGAAAACAACCATTTGTGCGGGTCGATGGTAACACTATCAGCCCTTTCTATCCCTTTAAAAAGATGTCTGACCGACTTGGATGCCAAAGCACCGCCGCCATAGGCCGCATCCACGTGAAACCAAATCGAATGGGAGCTGCAGAAATTGGCTATTCCTTCCAAATCATCAATAATACCCGCATTGGTGGTACCTCCTGTACCAACCACCGCAAAAACCCGATTTTTTTGGGAGGCCGTAAGGTTTTGATAAAAGTGTTCCAATTGGGGCCCGTTCATGGCATTTTCGGAGGGAACCAAAACCACATCCGCATCAATTACCTTGGCCATGGCCTTGATAGACGAATGCGCGCCTATGGAGGTTATCAACAAGCCTTTCTGATTTATATTTTTTGGGTTTTTTCTCCATTTTTCCCTAGCGGTGACAATAGCCGATAGATTTGCGGCCGTTCCCCCACTGGTGAATACGCCAAAGGCAGGTTCTGGCATCCCTGTCAGTGAAACCAACCATTTCATGGCCTCGTTCTCACAAAATATGCCCCCTGCCCCTTCCATCCAATACGCACCGTGGATACTGGAGGCGGAAGTCACCAGATCAAAAAGAATGGCAGCTCTAGTGGGGGCCGCAGGTACAAAGGCCAAATGCCTGGGATGATCAATAGGTACCGTTGCCTTGACAAGTACTTGCCGAAAGAGTTCAAAGGCCTTTTCGCCTCCAATACCAGAATTGGTGACCGTCTCCCCTACCAGTTTTCTGAGTTCGGATTCGGTTTTTGGTTTCCCTAGTTCTGGATTGGTCTGGGTAATTCTGTTAATGGCATACTTGACCACGTCCAAGGTCATTTCGACCATGTCTATATCTATATCGTGCATTATTATGTTTTGAATTTCCCGATTCGACCCGGGAAGTTAATTTATTTTACAGCCTTTGGAAGCTAAGAATTACTTTATGGAGAGTACCAAAAAATTCAAATCCAATGGATTTAAGTGTTTTAGAAGCATTGGTATCAATTCCTCACCATGTTCCAAATACAGTTCTGAAAAGTTCAATTGGCGTTCCTGAAGGGACTGTCCTGGAAAGAGTTGGTTCTGAATATCCGTCAACCGAACCACATGGTCCTCCAATTTTCTTTTTTGGGCCTTTAACAGTCGTTTTTCCAATTTATCAAGGCCTTTCTTCTGTTTTACTTCCTGGGCCTTTACCGCTCCCAAAAAGGACTTGTCCGTCTGTTCGGCCAAATCGTACATCCCCTTGAACTGTTCTTCCAAAAACTTTTTCTGCGGTGAAAAATCTATGTCTATGTTCGATACCTCCCTGATTTTCTTATTGATCAAACTGTGCAGTTTTAAAAAAATGTCTTCATGGCTTATGTTCAATTTGTCCAGCTTTTCATTCTGTTTTTCGGTAATTATCAAGACCGAATTTCGCAATAATAGTATAGGAAACGGTACTTCCATGGCTTGGAACGAGGCCTTTAACTGTAACCAATACGCCAGTTCACCGCCCCCGCCTATATAGCACAAATTGGGCAATATTACTTCCTGATACAAAGGTCTTGCCACCACATTGGGCGAAAATCGTTCTGGATACGTTTGGAGCTCTTCCAGTAATTCCTCTTTTGTAAAAGACAATTGGGTATCGTTGATATAAAATTTGCCATCCCTTTCCACAATGCGCTCCCTAATGCCATCCTTAAGGTAGAAGTAGTTGATTTCCCTGGGGTTCACCTGGATACCATAATCTGGGTCCATTTGCTGTATTTCCGATATTTTTTTTGATACCGATGTAAAGGAGACTTGTTCGAATAGGTCCTTTTTAATATAGGGAACCAATAATTTCTTCAAATGATGATCGTCACCATCTACTATTACCAGCCCCTGCTCCTTGAACAATTCATTTGCCAAATAGCGTGTGGCCCTTGTCAGATTTTTATGTTTCAGGTAGGCTTCCGTGAAAAGATTTTTTAGGTAATCGGCATTTTTACTTCCTCCGATGGTATTTGAAAATATCTCGAAGACTTCATCGAGACCTTCCGTGGAAAGATGACCAACCGCCCCCGATGCATTTTTGTTCCACTGTATCTTCTTCCCTTTAAAATTGAAATAGTTGATCTCCTCAAAATCGTGGTCTTCTGCCGCCATCCAATACACGGGAACAAAATTATAATCGCCATAGGTCTCCTTTAAAACCTTGGCAAGGTTGATTGTCGAAACGATTTTATACAGAAAATACAAAGGTCCCGTGAAGAGATTAAGTTGATGCCCTGTGGTTACCGTAAAGGTATTTTCAGCATGTAAGGATTGAATGTTTTCCGATGTCAAACTGGAAGTTTTAACGTCCACGTATTGTGCTTTCAGGCTCTTTACCAAAGTCTTCCTTCCGGAAACCGAAAAATTTGCGTTTTTCTCCCGTATCTGCCTTTCAAAATTTTCCAGTTTTGGAAATTGACCGTAAAGGGATGTAAGTGTTTCTTTTTCCTCTATATAATCACAAATCAGTTTAGAAAAATAACCGGTCTTTCGAAAAGGCAAACAATCAATTTCCATATAAAATGCTTAGTACGCGTAAATATAAAACGTTCCTACTTTAGAGTTCCAAAAAATACGTTAATTAGCCCAAATGAAATCCTCATAGAGGGATTTGCAATGGTAAGTTAAATAACTCTACAAAAAGAAATGTTTAAAAATCTAACTATTGACCTAAATTTAAAGGCTTGGAATAGCCCATATAATCGTCGAAAACCCCATTTCACATGATAAAAATTATCAATAATTTGGTAGCTTTGAGACTTTTGGACACTTTAGAAATACTATATGAAAAAATTAGTACACGCTCTTCTCTTTATCTTGCCCTTGGCGTTAATTGGCCAGCTGAAATCACCCTCGGAATTTTTAGGTTATGAATTGGGCACCCAATTCACCAGGCACCATCAAGTTGTGGACTATTATCAATATCTGGCCCAACAGGAACCCAAGCGGATGCAATTGATGCAGTATGGTGAGACCAACGAAAGAAGGCCCTTACTATTGGCCTACATTTCTACGGAACCCAATATGAAGAATTTAGAGGAAATCAGGAAAGCGCACCTGAACAATATTCATGGGGAAGCATCACCCAACAAGGCCATTGTCTGGTTAAGTTACAATGTTCATGGGAACGAAAGTGTAAGTACGGAGGCCTCTATGCAGACCATTTATGAACTATTGACCAGTAAGAAGGATTATCTGGAAGACCTTGTGATCATCATGGACCCGTGTATCAATCCAGATGGTAGGGACCGATACGTAAACTGGTACAACCAATATAAAAATTCGCCCTTCAATGTGGACCCAAACAGTAAGGAACACCATGAAGGTTGGTGGAGTGGCCGAAGCAATCACTATATGTTCGACCTCAACCGTGATTGGGCCTGGCTTACCCAAGTGGAGAGTCGGCATCGATTAAAACAGTACAATAAATGGCTGCCCCACGTACATGTCGATTTTCACGAACAGGGCGTGGACAATCCCTATTACTTTGCCCCGGCAGCGGAACCCTATCATGAGGTCATTACCGATTTCCAACGCGATTTTCAGGAAACCATAGGGAAAAACCACGCCAAGTATTTTGATGCCAACGGGTGGTTCTATTTCACCAAAGAAAGGTTTGACCTCCTCTACCCTAGTTATGGAGATACGTACCCAACCTACAATGGCGGTATTGGAATGACCTATGAACAAGGCGGAAGCGGCAGGGCCGGTCTGGGAATCATCAATCGAATTGGCGACACACTTACGCTCAAGGACCGTATTGCACATCACCACACTACCGGACTATCGACTGTGGAGGTAGCCAGCAAAAATGTGGAAAAGTTGAACACGGAATTCAGAAAGTTTTATAGCCAAAAGAATTTTACCCATCAGAATTTTATTCTCAATGGAAATCCGGATAAGCTGGAAGCACTGACCAATTTATTAGATCATCACCAAATAAAATACGATAAAGGGACCAATTCAAGCTACAAGGGATTCCATTATGCCACCTCTAAATCCGGCACCCTTAGGGCATCGGAAAACAGCCTAATAGTTTCAACGGACCAGACCAGGGGAACCTTGGCCAAGGTCCTGTTCGAGCCCAACGCAAAATTGAGCGACTCCGTAACCTATGACATTACCGCGTGGTCCTTGCCCTATGCATATGGTCTGGATGCCCTTGCTACGGAAGGCAATGTTCAGAAAACTGCCTACCAACCATCCAACAGCACCTATGGAATAAGCGATACCAATAGCTATGGGTATCTAGCGGATTGGAACAGTATGAAGGATGCGAAATTCCTGGCGGAACTTCTAAACCATAAAATACGGGTACGATATGCCCAAAAACCCTTTAGTTTGGATGGAGTAAATTATGACCGTGGAAGTTTGATCATAATAAGTGCCGATAATAAGAATGTTCCGGATTTTACACAAATACTAGACCGAGCCTCCAAAAAATTTGCAAAAAGTCTAACCCCCGCCAATACAGGATTTGTGGAAACTGGAAAGGATTTTGGATCAAGTTATGTTGAAGTGCTACAAGAACTAAAAATTGCCGTTTTGTCCGGTGAGCCAACATCCACCCTTCGGTTTGGAGAAATCTGGCACTTTTTTGAGCAACAGCTCAATTATCCCATTACCGTATTGGACGAAAGCTATTTTAACCGGGTGGACATATCTAAATATGACATACTCATTTTACCCGACGGCTGGGGGTACTATAGCTTTATTACCGAGAAAGTGGCCCAAAAAATCAAGGACTGGGTAAGCAACGGTGGAAAATTGATTGCCATGGGCGGTGCTGTGGACGGACTGGCAAAACAAAAAGGATTTGGGGTCAAGGAAAAGGAATACCAACGGGACAGTACCGTGAACCTTCAGGCATTCGACACTTCGGAGCGGGAGTATATCAAATCCACCATTTCGGGCGCTATTTTTAAGACTACGGTCGATACGACGAACCCTTTGGCCTATGGATATGAGGAACCTTATTTCACACTAAAGCTTGGTGATCGCTCATACGAGTATCTGGATGGTGGAAACGCCGTGTATCTAGCCGAAGGCCAGAACGTACCAGTTTCCGGTTTTGCAGGTAGCGAGGCCAAGAAGAAAATTGCCGAAACCCTGATTTTTGGAACGGAACGAATGGGAAGGGGTCATGTAATCTACATGATAGACAACCCGCTGTTCCGAGGTTTTTGGGAAAACGGTAAATTATTTTTCGCCAATGCCCTCTTTATGGTCAATTAGTCTAAAATCAATACTGTTATGGCCGATTATAAGGTAGAGACCCTCATCTATTACAGCAAAATTACACTGGATACGAAACACATCGTAAAATCCTCCCAAAAGGAAATCCAGGAAAAACTGGATGCCTATTCAAAAGACGGTTGGAAGTTGACCTCCACGGATGCCGTTAGTTTTGGGGCGGCGATTTATATTTATCTGTATTTCGAGAAATAATATACTTCTTACCAGTTAACCTCTCGATTGCGCTCGAAGAAACAGGGAATGGAAATAAATTAAAATATGTCAATATCTATTTTCTATTGTCAAGCGAGCTCCCCGTACAGATCAAAATCGGCCGCATCGGTTATTTTAAGGTCTACGAATTCACCTTGTTTTAGATAGTGTTTAGTAGCATCTACCAAGACTTCGTTATCCACATCCGGTGAATCGAACTCGGTCCTGCCCACAAAATAGTTGCCTTCCTTTCTGTCGATAATGCATCGGAAGGTCCGTCCTATTTTTTCCTGGTTCAATTCCCACGAGATTTGGGACTGTATCTCCATAATTGTATTGGCACGTTCCTGCTTCACTTCTTCGGGAACATCATCCACCAAATTGTAGGCATGGGTATTTTCCTCATGGCTATAGGTAAAACAGCCCAACCGCTCGAACCTCATTTCCTCGACCCATGACTTTAGGGTTTCAAAATCGGCTTCCGTCTCGCCTGGATACCCAACGATCAACGTAGTACGGATGGCCATTTCGGGTACCGCTTCCCTAAAATCCTTTAGTAATTGTGTGGTTTTTTCCTTGGTAGTTCCCCTGCGCATACTTTTAAGGATGCTATCGGAAATATGCTGCAACGGAATATCCAAATAGTTGCAGATCTTGGGTTCCTCTCGCATCACCTCCAGAACATCCATGGGAAATCCCGTTGGAAAGGCATAGTGTAACCGTATCCATTCAATACCTTCAACCTTGACCAACTGCCGCAATAGTTCTGCCAGGTTTCTTTTCTTGTAGAGGTCTAACCCATAATAGGTAAGGTCCTGGGCTATAAGAATCAATTCCTTTACGCCTTTACTGGCAAGTTTTTCCGCTTCCGTGACGAGTTCCTCGATCGGTTTGCTTTTATGTTTGCCGCGCATTAGGGGTATGGCACAAAAGGAACAGGGCCTATCGCACCCTTCCGCAATTTTTAAATAAGCATAATTTTTAGGCGTTGTGGTCAAACGTTCGCCAATAAGCTCGTGCTTATAGTCCGCCCCCAAAGCCTTTAAAAGATTGGGAAGTTCACTGGTTCCAAAGTATTCGTCCACATTGGGTATTTCCTCCTGTAAATCTGGCTTGTAACGTTCGCTCAAGCATCCGGTCACAAAAACCTTGTCTACCAAGCCTTCTTCCTTTTTTTGGACGTATTCCAAAATGGTATTTACGCTTTCCTGTTTGGCATTGGCGATGAATCCGCAGGTATTAATGACCACCACATTGCCTTCCTCCTCGTGTACCACTTCTTTGTCATTGGCACGTAATTGGCCCATAAGTACCTCAGAATCGTAGACATTTTTGCTACATCCCAAAGTTACTACATTGATTTTATGCTTCTTTAGCGTCTTTGTCCGCATGACCTATCTTACTTTATCCCTTTTTTACAAGGCGGGTGCAAAAGTACGATTTGGAATGTTAAAAATGGGCTTTAACCAACTATTTCTTCGGATTTTAGATGTACCCAAAGTCCGTGAAAAAATTGAATGGCAACTTTTCCTATTACTCAATTTTCCGATACTTCTTAAGTATTGGCAACACCTCACCCAACGGCAAGGCTTCTATTTGATGTCCGTCCCTTCCGGTCATGGTACTGGCCAAAAATAAGGAATTCAGTATGGCTTCTTCCGTTGCCTCGATGGCGGCCAAAAACAAGGGTGACATTTCATCGTTTCGCAACAATTCCATGGTATTAAACCTACGATTACTGGTATGGGCTATCCTCACAGCCTCATTGGTGGAAACCGCCATGACATAATCCCCACTTCCATTGGAGGCGATACCACCGGTTTTCGCCAATCCCATCATACCTCTTTTGGCCAAACGCTCCAGGTTTCTGGCGTCGAGTGGGGCATCGGTCATAATGACAATCATACAGGAACCATCGGCATCGTTCATAATTTTGTCCCGATATGGATATGTATTCAGTTCCTTCCCAACAGGTGCGCCATTGATTTCCAACACGCCGCCAAAATTCGTTTGCACCAAAACCCCAACGGTGAATCCGCCCAAGGATTTTGGAAGTACCCTTGAAGAAGTCCCAATTCCGCCTTTATATCCAAAACAAATCGTTCCTGTGCCGGCACCCACATTTCCCTCCTTAACCGGGCCGGAAGATGCGTTTCTTATGGCACTCATTACGTGTTCCCGTTGTACATGTCTGCCTCGAATGTCGTTCAGCCAACCGTCATTTGTTTCCCCTACTACCGAATTTACGGAGCGCACGTCTTCATTGCCGGGTAAATCCAAGGTATAGGAAATCAAGGTCTCGGAGGCTGTAGGAACGCTCAACGTATTGGTCAAGATGATCGGGGTTTCAATAGTCCCCAATTCCTTTACCTGAGTATAGCCTGCCAATTTTCCAAAACCATTGCCAATGTAAATCGCCGCGGGAACCTTTGATTGGAAGATGCTCCCGGAATGGGGTAGAATGGCCGTAACTCCGGTCCTTATATTTTCACCTTCCACCAGGGTTTCGTGCCCCACTGAAACTCCTTCAACATCCGTAATGGCATTGAATTTTCCGGTTTTCAAGACCCCGATATAGATTCCGTAATCCCGTATTCGTTTCTGTCCATTCATGATGCCGACTTGAATTAGAAAAAGTAGTATAAAAATCCTGAGGTTCATAAAACGCCTGTTTATTGATAATCCTTGGGCATTTTCCTTTTTGGAAACGATGTTTCAAAAGCTTTTCCAATCCGCAGCAAATGTGCCTCTGAGAAAGGCTTACCAATAAAGGTAAGGCCAATGGGTTCCCCACTTGATTTATACCCCATGGGTATGGTCAAGGCCGGGTATTTTGCCACGGCCGCATATCCCGCGTGGTAATTGTTGATGGATAAAATAGCATCAAGATTATGTGCATCCATCGCCATGTCAAAAAAAGTCCGTCCACTATTTTCCAATTTGGCCTTAATTTCCTCCAAACCTTCCGCCGTGGTGGAGTCGGCCAAAATACCCTCAAACAGCTCCTGACCGTAGGGAATTCGGGTCAGGGAATCGGTATTGTTAAAAACAACTGCATCGGCAACGGAAGATATTTTTACAGATTCAGGGTTCGAATACGCCTTTAAGTATTCAGGTAAGTCATTACGCATGTCAATGTTAAGAATGCTCAAAAAACCATCCATATCCACCTCAGGCGGCGTAAATTCAACAATATGGGCCCCAGCCGATTTTAACGCTTCAATAGTTTCCTTATAAATGCTGTCCCGTTCCATCAAAGGTACCATGGCGCCAAGACGCATAACGGAAAAATCTTCCGGCTGTAGACCGGCCGAAAGTATCCCGGGAAATTCTTCTCTGACAGATTTTGTATCCGATGTATCAAATCCCAACATGGCCGATAACAATATCCAATTATCGACTACATTTTTGGTCATGGGACCCGGGGTATCCAAGGTACTTGAGATAGGAACAATTCCGGATCTGCTTAAAAGTCCGATCGTAGGTTTTAAACCGACGACCGAATTTTGACTGCTTGGCGAGAGGATAGAGCCCGAAGTTTCCGTTCCTACGGCTGCAACCGCATAATTTGCGGCCACCGAAGTACCACTTCCCGAGCTGGAACCACCTGTTTCAAATATCCTTCTTCCATACGGGTTCAAGGTCTGCCCACCCACGGCACTATACCCCACGGGACAGCCGCTACACAGGAAATAGGCCCATTCACTGAGATTTACTTTCCCTAAAATCAAGGCACCGTTTTCCTTTAAACGTTGAACTATAAACGAATCAGCTACCTCATTATCCATCAGCGCGATACTGCCCGCAGTGGTTTTCATCCCGGTCGTATTGATGTTGTCCTTTAACAGGATGGGCATCCCGAAAATAGGATGTCGAACTACGGGGAGAGTCCCCTTTTTCTTTTGTTCGTCCAATTTTCGAGCTTCCGCCACAACCTCTTTATTCAGTGCAATTACCGTGTTCAGGGTTGTTTCATTGTTCAACTCGTATTTATAAATCCGATAGAGATAGAACAACACCAGCTTTTCGTAAGACAGGGCATTGGCATCAATGTGTTTCTGGATACTGAAAATATCCTGCTCCAATATCAAAGGCTTCAAGGCCCCATACTCGGTTTCCGTCATTTTGGAAACCTCATGATATAGGGGTAGAAAAACATCGTTCTTGTCCAGCACTTTGGATTGGATGAGTTTGTAGCGCATTCTGGATATCCCATGGTCCGCATTTGCAGCCACTTCGGCGGAATCATTGTAGGGCTCCCACAGTACTATATCCTTCTGTACCGACTCATTTTTACACGATAAGAGAAGTCCAATAACAAAGAGCATACTTAATTTCTTCATAACATTACTTTTCAATTATTCTTCAGTTCTTCTTGCCAGACCTTGATATCCTTCTCATTGAGCCGCACAAATTCATCCTTATTTTCCTTTTCGGCTAATTGAATTGATTTTTTGGTGGATTCAATGGCGGCCGCATAATCGCCCAAATCACCTTCAACCAGGGCCTTTACCCTATAAAAATAATAGGTTTCCCCATGCATTTGCAAGGCCTTTTCCAAATAGGTTAAAGCATCAAAAAGGCGTATTCCTTGCTCCTGGTAATAGCGGGCAATCTCATAATAGGTTTGGGCAGATGGATTGTCCTGTAACTTCTGCTGAATTTGCTTTTCCATCATGGACATGGTATCAAAGGAAATGGAAACTTGAACTTTTGTGCTGGCCCAGTGAATTATCAATTGGGCAGCGTCATGCTGAAGTTCATCAAAATATAGCAATAGATTTTCCTGAAAAGCCAAGGTTTTAAGGGGAATAACAGAAACCCTCAATGCATCTTCCTCCGGATTATAATTATCCCTTCCGTCCCCCCAATGTGAGGTGTTTTTATGGAAAACGATTTCCCATTGGTCTTCATAGGGGAAGATATAAAGCGCATAGGTTCCTTTGGACAAGTGTTTACCTTCTATTTTGACATCGGAATCAAAACTTATTTTTGTGGATTCATTGGCACCCACGCGCCAAATTCGACCAAAGGGAACCAAAGCTGGTATTCCATCCGCCTGAATACCAAAGACTTTTCTATTTCTGGCAGCCGGTCTGGAGTATTCCAAAGAAATCTTTGAGAGGCCCACTACCTGTTCTGTTTTGGTAAATGGACTTGCTTTAGGGTGTGGCATCTGTGACCAAGTAATCGTGGTCCATAGCGATATAAGAACAAATAACCCTACTACTTTCAATTATTGATATTAAAAAAGGAGTCCACAAATTCATATTTGTTGAAAACCTGAAGATCTTCCATGCCCTCTCCTACCCCAATATATTTTACGGGAATCTTAAATTGGTCCGAAATACCAATGACGACACCTCCTTTTGCCGTACCATCCAATTTTGTGACGGCCAAAGAAGTTACTTCGGTAGCTTTTGTAAATTGCTTGGCCTGCTCAAACGCATTTTGGCCGGTGGAACCGTCCAATACCAAGAGTACTTCATGCGGGGTATTCTCCACCACTTTTTGCATGACCCTTTTTACCTTGCTAAGTTCGTTCATCAAATTGACCTTGTTGTGCAACCTTCCTGCCGTATCGATGATGACGACGTCCGCATCCTGCTTTACGGCAGAGCTAAGGGTGTCAAAAGCGACCGATGCGGGGTCACTTCCCATTTGTTGTTTTACAATGGGTACCTCTACGCGATCGGCCCAAACCTGCAATTGGTCTATAGCGGCCGCCCTGAATGTATCTGCCGCACCCAACACTACCTTAAGTCCCTGTTTTTTAAATTGATAGGCCAATTTTCCAATGGTAGTGGTCTTACCAACCCCATTGACGCCCACGACCATGATCACATAAGGTTTTTTATCCGATGGAATATGAACTTCAGAGTCCTCACCGGAATGTGTCTCAGAAAGCAATCCGGCAATTTCCTCCCTTAAAATCGTATTAAGTTCATCAGTGCCCATGTATTTATCCTTGGCGACCCGGGCCTCGATTCGTTCAATAATTTTTAAGGTTGTATTTACCCCCACATCCGAAGTCACCAACACTTCCTCAAGATTGTCCAATACGTCATCATCTACCCTGGATTTACCTGCAACGGCCTTTCCTAATTTGGTAAAGAAACTGGTTTTTGTCTTTTCCAGTCCCTTGTCCAAGGTTTCCTTCTTTTCGGAAGAAAAAATCTTTTTAAATAAGCTCATCTTGTATGCAATAGATTATCAAATATAAAAATTAAAAAGCCCCTTTCGTAGGGAAAGGGGCTTTTAAAACTTTTCAAAAGTTGGTTATTTTTTATCCAACCACTCATTGACCATTTCAGGGGCCATAACCGATTCAACAAAAACGTAGGCACCACTTTTTGGTGACTTAACCATTTTAATGGCTTTTGTCAATCTTTTTGAACTTGTCTGTAAACTTGCTACCGTCTTCTTTGCCATGGCCTACTTATTTAATTTCTTTATGAACTGTCATACGCTTCAAGATAGGATTGAATTTTTTAATCTCTAATCTCTCAGGAGTATTTTTTTTGTTTTTTGTAGTAACATATCTAGAAGTTCCAGGTTTTCCGGACTCCTTGTGCTCGGTGCACTCTAAAATTACCTGTATTCTATTACCTTTCTTTGCCATTATACTCTATAATTATAGGTTACTTTACCAACCCATTAGCTTTTGCATCCTTCAAAACGGCAGAGATACCTTTCTTGTTGATAAGTTTTACCGCTCTTGCGGAAACTTTCAAAGTAACCCATCGGTCTTCCTCCGGAATGTAAAATCTTTTTTTGGAAAGATTTACATCAAACCTTCTTTTCGTCTTATTGATGGAGAAGGAAACATTATTACCTACCATCGCCTTCTTTCCCGTAATTTCACAAACTTTTGACATTATGCCGAATTTTTTCTTTTAAACAGGGTGCAAATTTATATCATTTTTATCTTTCAGCCAACAATACAACTCACATTTTTATAATTTCTTTTTGAAGCAACTCAAGTGCTTTGTTTACAGACTTTTGCACTATCCTTTCCCGTTGGCTTCCCATGGTGAATTTAAGGGCAAAAACATGGGTGGGCGATGCAATACCAATGTAGACTGTTCCAACATTGGCATCTGAGTCACCTTTTGTGGGACCGGCATTGCCCGTAGTTGCAATAGCAAAATCAGTATCCAACAACTTTTTAACGCCTTGCGCCATGGCCATGGCCACTTGCTCGCTCACGACGGAATAGGTATCCACCAATGCTTGGGGTACGCCTAATACGTTCACTTTTGTCTCCGTGGCATAACTGACCACGCTCCCTTTAAAATAGGCCGAAGCTCCCGGTATGGCCGTAAGATGACTGGCGATGGTCCCTCCTGTAAAACTTTCGGCAGTGGACAAAGTCAATCCTTTCTCGATCAACAGTTTAGAAATTGTCTCTTCCAGCTCCTCGTCCTCTTCAGAGCCTAGAATGATATCTCCTATCAATGGAAATAGTTTCTGTGATTCCAATTCTATGGCACTTGAAAGGATTGAATAGTCCGTCCCTTTGGCGGTAAGCCGCAACCGTACCTTACCCAAACTGGGCAAGTAGGCCAATTTGACGAAATTTGGAAGGTTATTTTCCCATTCCTCTATTATTTGGGCAATGGCGCTCTCTCCCATTCCGTAGGTATGAATGGTTTTATGGATGATATGCGGTCTATCGTAGAACCTGACCAACTCTGGAACCACTACTTCCTTTATGAGGTGTTTCATCTCAAAAGGAACCCCTGGCAGCGAAATAAAGGTAGTCCCATCCTCATAGAACCACATGCCGGGAGCCGTTCCGTTTTCATTGTGCAAAACTTTTGCCTTGCTGGGAACCCAGGCCTGCTTTCTGTTCAAATCTGAAATTGGGGTATTGGAAATATACTTGGCGAACAGGTTTTCAACATGTGCCAGAACCTTTTTGTCCTCTACAAGTTCGTCATTGAAAAATTCACAGAAGGTATGCTTGGTGATATCGTCTTTGGTAGGGCCCAACCCCCCGGTAACGATGACGATGTCCGCATGGGCCTTGGATTCCACCAAAGCCTGTAGTATGTGTTCGCGATCATCCTGAACCGAAGTAATCTGGTATACGGAAATACCAATTTTATTGAGTTCCTTGGCAATGAACGCCGAATTGGTATCAATAATCTGACCAATGAGTATTTCATCGCCAATGGTAATGATATCAGCGAACATTAGAGCTCAAAGTCGTTTTTTAACTCCCCGATGACCTGATGGATATCGGTTTTAAGAATAGGAAAGGTTTTTTCAATAGCTTCCCATGGAGCACTTTGTTTCGCTAGGGTCTCCACTTCCAGAGCTGCGGCCCTAGTCTGCTCCATACCCAACAAATCCACATTGGGCTTTATCTTATGGGCCAGTTGGTAGGTCCTTTCATAATCCCGCTCCTGTATAGCGGCTTCAAGTCCCTCCAAATCCTCGGGGACCTCGTCCAAAAAAACAGAAATGACGGATAGTATAAATTCCTGGTCCCCATCTGCCATCTCGTTGATCTTGTCCAAACTATATATCATTATCTTATTTTGACGTTAAAAAGTTCCGCTTCTTCCAAGTAACCTGTAAGGTAGTCATTTGCACTTACTTTGCCAACTCCGGCAGGTGTTCCCGTGAAAATAACATCTCCCTTTTTCAGCATAAAGAACGTGGACACATAGGATATTATTTCGTCTATTTTCCACAACATCAGCGAGGTATTTCCCTTTTGAACGGCCTCCCCGTTCTTCAACAAACTAAAATTTAGGTTGTTCAGGTCCTTAAAGTTGGATTTTGGCATCCATTCACCAATGACGGCAGCACCATCAAAACCTTTGGCCTTTTCCCAGGGCAAGCCTTTATCCTTCAATTTTGACTGTAGGTCCCTTGCGGTAAAATCGATTCCTAAACCTATTTCATCGTAATAGGTTCCCGCGAATTCCTCCTTGATATGTTTCCCTACGCGCTTTATCTTGACCAACACCTCCACTTCGTAATGTACATCGTCTGAAAATTCCGGTATATAAAAGTCCTGCTCTTTGGGAAGTACTGCGGAATCCGGTTTAATAAAAATGACGGGCTCCGTAGGTTTTTCGTTTTTGAGTTCCTCGATGTGCTCGGTGTAATTTCTACCGATACAGATTATCTTCATAATTATTCTACTAACTAAGCTTATTGTTGAGTTTGCTCAACTTTATCTGGGTAAGAATCTTTTTGGTGTACAGGGGAAAATCGGCATTTAGAATCCACCCGAAATATCCTGGCTCCTTATCGAGCACATCATGGACTTTTCTTCCCTTATGCTTTCCAAAGGAAAAAATTTCATCGCCTTCCTCGTCCAACGCAATAAAACCGGCAAAGTCCACGAACTGCTTCCTTTTGGAGAATTCAGAAAGCTTTTTAATGTTGTTTTCAAGATCTGGGTAACGCTCCAGTTGGGAAAGCAATACTTCATAGGTTGCGGTTGTATCGGCCTCCGCACTATGGGCATCGGTAAGGTCCTTATCGCAATAGAACTTATAAGCTGCCTCCAAGGTCCTTTTCTCCTTTTTGTGGAATATAGTCTGCACATCTACCGAAACGGTGTTCTTCATATCAAAATCGATATCGGCCCTCAAAAGCTCCTCTGCCAATAAGGGAATATCGAATCTATCGGAATTAAAACCGGCCAGATCACTGTCCTTTATCATGCGATGAATATCCTTGGACAATTGTTTAAATGTAGGTTCATTGGCCACCTTTTCGTTTGAAATGCCATGGATGGCTACTACATCTTCAGGAATTTCCATTTCCGGATTTACCAACCAGGTCCTGCTTTCCTTATTGCCATTGGGAAAAACCTTCAGTATGGATATCTCCACGATCCGATCCTTGGCCACATTGGTTCCGGTAGTTTCCAAATCAAAAAAACAAATAGGTCTGGTAAGCTTTAGCTCCATGAATTCCAATTTATGGCAAATATAGGTTTTAAGAGTTAGGCCCTAGAATGCCCGTCACCTCTTTTTTATAAAATTTATAGTCTATTGTTGATAATATTATTGAACGCAGAACCGAAAGTATAGCTTATTCCCACCCTAAAACCAAGTTCAAAATCCGTAGCAATCTGTTTTTGTTGTAGTAAAACATCCTCAATGGAAGCATCGCCTGCAGGCAAATTGATTTGATCACGGATTACTTCAAAATTACCAGAAAAGGTGACACCTAGACCTTTGAATATACGAACGGAAAGTCTTGAAAATAATTGAATTCTATTTTTATTAAAATCCTTTATGAAAGTCGAACCCCTTAATCTTGTGAAAATATTACCCCATGGTTGACGATATCTAAGTTGAACATCCAAAGAGTGGTCTAATACACCTTCGCTATCTTTCTCAAAAATAGTTGTATCAATATAGTTATTGTAAAAGTAGCCGATACGATATGCGAAAACCAGTTCCCGTTGTAAAACCTCACGATAAGGAAAAATATTATACTCTATTGCCGGGCGTATATAAGTAAAAAGATTTTGATTCGTAAAAGTATTGTGACGTGCACCTGCGAAAATACCCGCCGACCAGTGATCTGTCAAGCTTCTAACTATACTACCATCTGCAGAATAACGAAGCCTATCACTAGTGAACGTTTCATTATTCTGCTCAAACTTGCTCGTGGCCTGGTTTAGTTCCAAATCCGCACGAATTCTCCATTTTTCAGTTACCCTATCACTCTCAAATCCGACTTCATATTCGAACTCATTCCTACTGGACTCCTTAGAGAGCTCAGCTTCACCATAAATTTCAAAAATCCAATTGTTCCATGGATCTTCAACACTCATCTGCTCTATTGTACTGTTACCCTTGCTATTTATGGAATATGTAATTTCATAGGCCAAATCAGATTCTAGAAGATATTTAAGCAAACCCAGTTTTATTTTGGCTACCAAACCTTTCCTTATCTCATCCGGGGTCATATTGGGAGTGGTTTCATAAGAAATCTCACCTTGAATTTCGGTATAGTTTTGTGCTCCTTTAAAATCCAATAAATAAGTCCGCCCTCCGCTTCCGTTGCCAACATCATAGATAAACAATTGTACGTTTGCCAAGGATTGATCCCTGACATGGTCAACGAATGGAATTTCCTGCCTTACATAGTTTCTATCACAATTACAATCAATGAAAAGCCTCATTTGAGTCTCTTCCTTCTTGATTTCTTGAGCAATTGTAGAAAATGGAATCAGAAAATAAATAAATAAATAAACTAGGATTTCAAAATGATGTTTGAAAAATAAGGATAATGGTCTTAACATTTGTGGGCTTGGTAAGACACAAAGCTAAAATCTAATGAATGAAAAAGATGTTAGTTTTGTGTTAATCCTAACATTTTATTTAAAATACTAATTACTTTCAGATTTCCCTGTCTACGTCCCAAGCCTCGAGGTAATCCGCAACTGCCTTGGCGAACATACTGCCCAAAGCTCCGTTTACCACCCTATGATCATAGCTGTGAGACAAAAACATCTTACTTCTTACGCCAATGAAATCACCTTCCTTCGTTTCTATTACTGAAGGAATCTTTCGTATTGCACCCAGGGCCATGATTCCTACTTGCGGCTGATTGATTATGGGCGTCCCAAAAACACTTCCAAAGGTACCTACATTGGTCACGGTATAGGTACCGTCCTGCACCTCATCCGGTTTTAAGGCATTTTTTCTAGACCGCTCCGCCAAATCATTGACTACCCTGGCCATACCTACAAGGTTTAATTGGTCCGCATTTTTGATTACGGGCACTATCAAGTTGCCATCCGGCAGGGCGGCCGCCATCCCTATATTGATGTTTTTCTTTTTAATCACATTGTCCCCATCCACTGAAATATTCATCATGGGGTATTTCTTCAAGGCCTTGGCTACGGCTTCCATGAAAATAGGCGTAAAGGTCAGTTTTTCACCTTCCTGCTTTTCAAAGGCATCCTTCACCTTGTTTCTCCAGTTTACGATATTTGTTACGTCTACCTCTATAAAACTTTGAACGTGCGCCGAATTGGAGACGCTGTCAGACATATGCTTGGCAATCAATTTGCCCATTCTTGACATGGGAATAATCTCGTCGCCTGCCCCAACTTTTATCTGTGATTCCTCCTTTTCCACAATTTTTGGTGGTGCCGATACCTCTTCCTTTTTGGTTTGGACGGGCTGGGGGGCTTCGGGAGTTTTCTTGGGTTGGGTCGCGACCTGGGCCCCATTGCTTCTTCCCGAAATATAATCCAAGATGTCATTCTTTGTTACCCTTCCCTCTTTCCCGGTACCGGATATGGCCTCCAGTTCGGTAAGGGAAACCCCTTCCTCTTTGGCAATGTTCTTTACCAGCGGTGAATAAAATCGCTCTGAAGAAGTATAGTCGGGAACGGGACTCCCAACCGTTTCGCGGGCCTTCACAACGGCCTCTTCGGCCACGGAGGCCAGTTTCTCATCTGACGTTTCCTCCGTATTGTCCGTATCTTCAACTAATCCGTCTGCTTCCCCTGCAATTTCGATTATAGCGACTACCTGCCCTACTTTGACAATATCATCAACTTCAAATCTTTTTTCGATAAGCACACCATCCACCTCACTGGGAACCTCACTATCCACTTTATCCGTTGCTATTTCAAAGATGGCCTCATCCATTTCAACCTTTTCGCCTACTTCCTTTAACCAAGAGGTCAATGTAGCCTCGGCAACACTTTCACCCATTCTTGGCAATTTCAATTCGAATTTTGACATATCAATAATCTAAGGTCTATTTTTTATACTGTTTTTGCAAAAATAATAAAATACAACACCCTTTACTGAATTTATATCAGATTTAAGTGGATTACTTGTTACTAAAACTTCCTTCAAACGGAATCCTATTTAAAATACTTCGCCCCAAGGTAACCTCATCAGCATATTCCAACTCGTCCCCTACGGCAATCCCTCGGGCAATGGTAGAGGTTTTGACCCCTGTACCTTCCAGTTGTTTAAAGATATAGAAATTGGTAGTGTCCCCTTCCATAGTAGAGCTCAACGCAAGAATCAACTCTTGTACTTCCCCTTCTTTCACCTTATTTATCAAAGAGGATATGGTCAAATCCTGGGGGCCCATGCCTTCTATGGGTGAAATCTTACCGCCCAACACATGATACAATCCCCTATACTGGCCAGTATTTTCAATGGCCATTACATCCCTTATATCTTCTACCACACAGACTAGGGAGGCATCCCTTTTTGGATTGGAACAAATTTCACAAAGTGCCGTATCACTAATGTTATGGCACTTCTTACAGAACTGCACCATAGTTCTCAATTTCGTCAAAGCATTGGATAGATTTTCTGTCTGGCGCTCCGGCTGCTTTAGCAAGTGCAACACCAATCGTAGCGCAGTTCGCTTACCAATTCCAGGCAATTGTGACATTTCATAGACGGCATTTTCCAGTAATTTGGAAGAAAAATCCATTGCTTTGAGTTTCCGGTAAAATTACGCACTATTTTTACTTTTTGTACTTTGACCACAAATAAATTCCCATGACTGCATCCCATATTCTGCTTCTTATAGGAAGCTATTTTGCATTACTACTCCTTATTTCCTACTTTACGGGAAAGAACGATTCCAATGAGGATTTCTTCAAGGCAGGAAAGCAATCCCCTTGGTATTTGGTTGCATTTGGAATGGTGGGCGCTTCGTTATCGGGGGTTACCTTTATATCCGTTCCAGGGTGGGTGGACGCATCCAAATTCAGTTACCTACAAGTGGTTTTTGGTTATTTGGTGGGGTACTTTGTAACGGCATATGTGCTGCTTCCCATCTACTACAGGCAAAATTTGACCTCCATTTACGAATATCTGGATAGCCGGTTCGGTTTTGTAAGTTATAAAGTTGGGGCGATTTCCTTTTTTGTATCCCGAGTTTTGGGTGCCGCCTTTCGACTCTTTCTGGTCGCCATCGTTTTGCAGCAATTCGTATTCGACGCATGGAACGTGCCGTTTGAAATCACGGTTACTCTTTCCATCCTATTGATCTGGATCTATACTTTTAAAGGGGGTATAAAAACCATCGTTTGGACGGATACCTTGCAGACCTTGTTCATGTTGGTTTCCGTTGGGCTTTCCATCTACTTTATCCTAAACAAACTAGAATGGAGTTTAGGGGATTTTCTACAATCCGAAGAACTTGCCAAATACAGCCAGACCTTTGTCTTGGATGATCTCTTTGCCAAAAACCACTTTCTAAAATCCTTTATCGGGGGGATGTTCGTGACTATTTGTATGACCGGATTGGATCAGGACATGATGCAAAAAAATCTCACCTGTAGAAATTTGAAGGAGGCTCAAAAAAACATGGTGTCCTTTAGTTTTGTCCTTGTTTTTGTGACCTTTCTATTTATGCTCTTGGGAGCCCTTTTGTTTATCTACGCCGATAAATATCAAATTGAAATGCCTCTAATGGACGGTCAACAAAAGACCGACCTACTTTTTCCTGAAATTGCCCTGAACAGCGGATTGGGAATTACCGTGGCCATTACTTTTATGCTAGGCCTTATAGCTGCGGCCTATAGTAGTGCTGACAGTGCCCTGACTTCATTGACCACCTCCTTTTGTGTAGATTTTCTGGGGACGGCAAAAAAATCTGAAGTAGCGGCAAGGAAAATTCGCAGGCGAACACATATTGGCATGAGCATCTTGTTGATTTTGGTGGTAATTACCTTTAAATACGTATTGGATAGAAACGTTATCGACGGATTATTGACGGTTGCTTCTTACACGTACGGACCGCTTCTGGGATTATTCGCCTTTGGGATTTTCACCAAACATCAAATAAGGGACAATTTTGCCTGGGTAGTGGCCTTGGTTTCGGTATTGATAATTATCGGTTTGGCAAAAATACCGACCCACTATTTGGGTGGCTACGAATTTGGATATGAGCTACTGCCCTTGAACGGGCTTATAACCTTCATCGGTCTTTGGCTTATCAGAAAAAATCCCGAAACAGAAACCATAAACAATTAGATAGAATTCAATATTGACCGATTGCCAACAAAACCAAGGTACAGGCAACTTGGGCCTCTATACCCTTGGATTCCAAATGGTTCTGGAATTCTGGGTTTTCCGTTCCCGGATTAAAAATGACACGCCTTGGGCGTAACCCGATAATAGCATCGTAATACCCCTTTTGATTGTACGGATTTAAATAGAGTGTTATGGTATGAATATTTTGGAAATCTTCTATTTTGGTTTTAACTTGCACTCCCCCGATAATTCCAGATTTTAAACCGAAAGCTTCGGTTTTTATTCCATGACCGACCAATCTATGAATTGCCAAATTACTGTAACGGTTTGGTTTTAAGGATGCACCAAATACCAATGTTGTATCCATTTTTATCAGGGTGTTAAATTTTATAAGTTCTGTAACTTTTTAAAGGAATAATAGTCCTTAAATTGTTATACTTCTTACAAGAAGGTTTACATTTATTTGTAGCAAAATATTCAAGACGTTGATATTGCTATATATTTATAGTTAATGGTTAGTGTTTAGTATAGCTTATCAGCAAGAAACCCGGGCTTTTGTCCGGGTTTCGCATTTTTACGAAAAACCCGATTATTAATTTATATAAGTACCTGTAACATTAAACCAGTTTACAAGTCTATTAGTATAAGGAAATACTCTTAGATAGGGAATTGGTTGGTTTTCCCCCAAGGGTTTATCCTGAGGAAAACCCGTGGCCTAGGTTGCGGGTTTTTTATTCTATATTCAGTGTTTACAAGCCTTCCCAGCTTAATCCGAGGAAAAATATCTTGGTCTTCAACTACACAAGCCAAGAAGTTGTTAGAAGTGGCTTATCTACCATCTGATAATGACACTGCCCCACGTAAAGCCGCTTCCAAATGCGGCCAATACCACCAAGTCTCCAGACTTTACCTTTCCAGCTTCCCAAGCTTCGGTCATCGCGATGGGTATAGAAGCAGCTGTTGTGTTTCCGTAACGCATAATGTTGTTGAACACCTGATCATCGGTAAGGCCAAATTTATTTTGGATAAACTGTGATATCCTAAGATTCGCCTGATGCGGAACCAATAAATTTATATCCGTTGGTTGCAATCCATTTTTCTTAAGGCCCTCCATGATAACTTCGCTAAAACGCACCACTGCATTTTTAAATACGAATTGTCCGTTCATATAGGGGAAATAAGACTCATCGTTGGGGTCGTTATCGGCAATTATGTCAGAAACCCATCTTTTTCCCATTCCGGGCGCAATTAGTGAGAGTTCTTCTGCGTGTTGTCCTTCTGAATGCAAGTGGGTCGAAAGTATTCCCTCATCCTGACCTTCTGCCCTACTCAAAACGGCGGCACCGGCACCGTCGCCAAAAATTACGGAAACAGCCCTACCACGTGTCGTCATATCCAATCCGTGGGAATGAAGTTCTGAACCAATAACAAGAATATTCTTGTACATTCCGGTTTTTATGTACTGATCTGCCACTGATAGGGCATAGACAAATCCTGAACATTGGTTTCTTATGTCCAAGGCACCAACGGTCTTTATCCCCAAATCTCGCTGTACCAAAACTCCGGGCCCGGGAAAATAATAATCCGGACTCAAGGTGGCGAATACAATAAAATCAATTTCGTCCTTATCGATTCCGGCACGTTCAATTGCAATTTTGGCGGCTTTTACGCCCATGGTCGTAGTGGTATCCTCGCCTTTTATGACATGCCTTCGTTCCTTGATTCCGGTCCGTTCCTGAATCCAAGCATCATTGGTATCCATTATTTTGGATAAATCGTCGTTGGTTACCACATTTTCAGGAACATAATATCCTAGACCTGTAATTTTTGAATTGTACATAGTGTAAAATTTAGCCGAATTCACTGCTGTTCAGGCAGTGCAATATAACAACAATTCCGAATTTCGCATTCATTTTGGAAAAGCTTGTTACACTATAAATACTTTTGAAAATGATTTACCTGAATTTCAGCCTTTAGGTCATTGAGGAGATTATAGAGTCCAAAGAAGGTCCGGTTCATATATAAAAAGTGCTTGGAACCCCGGTTTCCGTTCATTTTACGTATCTGTTTATCTGATGCATATTGCTCACTAAGTGCCGCAATTTTCCCCCAGAAATCGGCACTGCCAAAGTCAAAGGTCTCCTCATGGAACGGCGATGTGAAGAGGCTCAACATTTCGTGAAAAAGGTTCTTGAAAAAGGTTATTTCGGTATCGGTATCGGAAGGGGTCAAAATTTCGAGTTCATAGAGCTTTTGAGTGAAAATGGCGTCGTTTGAAATATTCTCCTTCTTGGCCAATTCAAAATAGGGATTATAGAAATCGTCCGGCACTTCTTTGATACAACCAAAATCGATGACGACCAACTCCCCATTGGCATTTACCAAAAAATTACCTGGATGTGGGTCCGCATGCACTTTGCGCAAACCGTGAATTTGAAACATATAGAAATCCCAAAGGGTCTGGCCCAATTTGTTACCCATTTCTTGAGAAAAATTGGTCTTTGTG
Source organism: Maribacter aurantiacus (assembly GCF_005780245.1). Classification (NCBI taxonomy): domain Bacteria; kingdom Pseudomonadati; phylum Bacteroidota; class Flavobacteriia; order Flavobacteriales; family Flavobacteriaceae; genus Maribacter; species Maribacter aurantiacus. The sequence continues at coordinate 117,734 of NZ_VBUK01000010.1, forward strand.
AATTCCCCTAAATGGGTACCCGTCATCCAATCCATTGTGATGATACGCTCGCTGGAAAGTGCCTCGTAATAGTTGGGAAATCGTAAGTTTTCTATATGGCTACACTTCTTGGTAATTTCCTTGCTTTGCGCAATTTCCAAAAGATAATTGGTCTCTTCGAGTAATTTATCCTCTACCTCTTTGAAGTATTTATCCGAATCCTTTCCCTGAAGGTTGAACATTCGCAAAGCCACTGGCTTTACCAAGGCCAAATCACTACTTATGCTTTGAGCCACTCCGGGATATTGTATTTTAACTGCCAAGTCCTTCCCGTCCTTTTTGGCTCTGTGCACCTGCCCGATACTCGCCGCGTTGACGGAATCCTTTTCAAAGGAATCGAATACTTCCTCCGGATATTTATCCAGGTATTTTTTAAACGTTTTTCGCACCAGTGGCGCAGATAAAGGTGGTACGGAAAACTGTGAAAGTGAAAATTTTTCTACATAGGCATTGGGAAGCAGGTTTTTCTCCATGCTCAACATTTGGGCGACTTTTAGGGCACTACCCTTTAGACTTTTGAGTCCGTCGTAGATGTCCCCGGCATTATCGTTGTCGAGTTCATCCCTAGTCAAATCTGGATTTACGATTTTCTTGCCATAATATTTGGCATAATTCCCGCCAATTTTTACACCGGTCTTGATCAGTTTGCTGGCACGTTCAATTTTTCCGGTAGGGATTTTATCGAGAGTCTTCAATTTTAAATGAAATTAGGTTAAGCAAATGTTTCCTTGTAAAGAAATTTCCCAAAATCTACGATGTTGTCCAATGGAGTATTGTCAAAAAGGTCAAATACCGTATTTACGGATTTTTCAATGGCCAAATCAGTTTTTTCGAATCCTTGGGATTCATCGTTCATCCAAAATCTTAACAGAAAAAGGAATTGGACCCAAGCCCCCTCCGAAAAAATAGAAGGATTGTGCTTGGTTATTTTATACGTTTTTTGCTTATTACCATCTGCGATCAACTCTTTGGCAAACTCCTTCAGGTTCTTACGCAATCCCTTTAGTTGCTCCATGTTCTTAAGCTGGTTGCCGCCTTGGTTCAATGTAAAGAGGGCATAACTTCTGTTGAGGGTCAACATCTCGAAAAATGTGTAGAAAAACGTCAACAATTTGTCCCTGTTTGCAAAGGATTCATAGTCATTGTTCTTTTGCATCAATGCAAGCGTATTGGTGAAAAAGGTGTCCCAAATACCCTTCTTGATAGCGGGAATGGAGGCAAAGAATTTGTAGAAATCCGCTTCCGGAATTTCATGCTGCTTACAGAATTTATAGACCGTTTTGGGCTCCTTTTCATGTTCCAAAACATAGTCCATGTACTTTGAAATAATTTCTTCCTTGGTAATCTTTTTATTCTTGGTAGCCATAATATGTAGTATTGCGTGTAAAGATTTATAGCAAAAAATGTATTGATGTTAGACTAAAAAACGTGCCTTCGGGGGGAAAGCACGTTTTCAAACAACCTAACCAATAAATAATCAAACGTGATTATGATTAAAACTTTTTCATAGCATTTTCTTTCCTAATCACGAGTAAAATTAAATAATGTTTAATGTTTATGAAAAATAATTAAACAAAAGTTTTGTTAAAGTTTTGTGCTATACCAGGGTGTCAGTTTGTCACCTTCTTTAAGTATGGTATTTTTTTTGTCTAAAGGTGTTTGCAACTAATATAAAAATTCAAAATAATGGCTACAGGTAAAATCAATGTTTCGGTAGACAATATATTTCCGCTCATAAAGAAGTTTTTGTATTCCGATCATGAAATCTTTCTTCGGGAATTGGTATCCAATGCTACGGATGCTACCCTTAAACTAAAGCATTTAACCGCTATTGGAGAGGCAAAAGTGGAGTATGGCAATCCGTTGATCGAAATTAAGGTCGACAAAAAAGGAAAAAAACTTCACGTCATTGACCAAGGTCTGGGTATGACCGAGGAAGAAGTTAAAAAATACATCAACGAGGTTGCCTTTTCCGGTGCCGAGGAGTTCATCAACAAGTATGAGGATTCCGCCAAGGATGCCGGTATTATCGGGCACTTTGGCCTTGGGTTCTATTCCGCCTTTATGGTTGCCCATAAAGTGGAGATCATCACGAAAAGCTATCAGGACGAACCGGCAGTGCATTGGTCCTGCGACGGTTCACCCAACTTTACCATTGAACCATCGGATAAGAAAGAACGCGGAACGGAAATCGTACTTCATATAGCCGACGATTCCACCGAGTTTTTGGAAGACAGTAGGATTCGTGAGCTATTAAGAAAATACAATAAGTTTATGCCGGTCCCCATTAAATTTGGGACCAAAACGGAGACCTTGCCCAAACCCGAAGGTGCCAAAGAGGACGATCCCGCCCCTACCAAGGAAGTGGACAATATCATCAACAATCCAAATCCGGCGTGGACCAAACAGCCAACGGATTTAAAGGACGAAGATTATAAGAGTTTTTATAGAGAGCTGTACCCCATGCAGTTCGAGGAACCGCTGTTCCACATTCATTTGAATGTGGATTATCCCTTTAACTTGACGGGAATCCTATATTTTCCGAAGCTTACGAACGACCTGAACATACAAAAAGATAAGATTCAATTGTACCAGAACCAAGTCTTCGTTACTGACAATGTGGAAGGTATTGTACCGGAATTCTTGACCATGCTGCGTGGTGTCATCGATTCACCGGATATTCCTTTGAATGTCTCAAGGTCCTATCTACAGGCTGATGGTGCCGTTAAGAAAATATCCTCTTACATTACAAGAAAGGTTGCTGATAAGCTTAATTCCCTTTTCAAGAACAACCGTGAGGATTTTGAAAAGAAATGGAACGATATAAAAATCGTCATTGAATACGGTATGTTGTCCGAAGACAAGTTCTTTGAAAAAGCGGACAAGTTTGCGCTCTACCCGACTATAGACGGTGCTTATTATACGTTTGAGGAGCTTCAGGAGAAAATCAAGGCCAACCAAACGGACAAGGACGATAAATTGGTCATTCTGTATGCTTCCGATAAAGAGGCGCAGCATAGTTACATTGAGACCGCCAAGTCCAAGGGTTACGAGGTATTGTTGTTGGATTCGCCCATTATCGGCCATCTGATGCAAAAACTAGAAACCACCAAAGAGAAAATATCCTTTGCCAGGGTAGATGCGGACCATATAGACAAGCTGATCCAAAAAGAGGATACCCAAATCTCCAAATTATCCGATGAGGAGAAGGAAAAGCTAAAAGCTGACTTGGAGGCTGTTTTTGGTGAAAAAAGCAATTATACCATACAATTGGAGGCCATGGATAGCGATGCTTCCCCATTCGTGATCACGGAGCCGGAATTCCTGCGCCGTATGAAGGAAATGCAACAGACCGGAGGCGGAATGTTCGGGATGGGGCATATGCCGGAGATGTACAACCTCATCGTAAACACCAATCATGAATTGATAGGCGAAATCCTGAATACCAAGACCGCCAAGAAAAAAGAGCGTTTGATCAATCAATCCTTGGATTTGGCCAAACTTTCCAAGGGCCTTTTAAAGGGTGCGGACTTAACGAACTTTATCAAGCGGAGTTATGAAATGGTGAAATAGGAGCCTCTCCCAAAACTGCTCTGCAGTTTTGACCTCTCTAAAGGAGAGGTAAAGTAGGAAACATAGCTATAAAAAAGGGCCTCAATGATGAGGCCCTTTTTAATTTTTCAATTATAATTACCAATAAATAGGCCCTTTACCCAAATATTTTTCGGCAATGGGCTGGTAGTACTCCCGCACATCCTCTAGATCATATATCTTTTGACTTTTTGTATACAAATCATATTTATTGAAATCCTTGATGATCTCAAGATATTCCTTGTCCTTTTCATTGGTCAATTCCTTGTAACTACCGCCACTATGCCACGGATAAAAAGAATGATATCTGATCATCACCATTGCCTCGTCGGGTAATGAATTCTCCTTGTGGTTGTTTAGTACCTGATACAGGTACTCATCATGTCCCCAAGCAAGTTCCAGATTGTCCAACCCACAGCCTTCTTCATAGATACCGGTAGTTGTATTGTAACGTGCATCGGTCATATCAGGGTTTAAGGCATTGAATTCGGGATATACGCAGGAAGAAGGCAACTTGCATCCCACAACGAATACATCGCCCACCATGCCCCATTGCTCGGCCTGACTTGTCCCATCGGCATCACTGCCCCACATGAACATGATCTTACCTAGATCGTGGATAAGTCCGGTAAGCTGCATCCAATCGGGTCTATTATCCGCCCTAATGGCCTCCGCACTCTGAATCAGGTGCTGTACATTGGGAAGATCGAGATCGGGATCGCTCACATCTATCAAACTGTTCAAGTGTCCCATGGCTTCCCAAAGGTCCATCGGCTTATCAAAAGTGAGGTATTTTTTATGCATGCGCTTCACATAATCGTAGGTCTGGTTTTGACGCATTTTTCTATAATGTTCTTTTACGGCCACGGAGACATCGGGCGCATCGTAATTCCTGAATGTTTTTTCTTCCATAATATCACTTATAAATTAGATCTCGCATCTCGACTCCACTCGATATAACAGCTCAACCGGTTGTACCGTTTTTTTTCGAGATTATTAAATTTGATACAACAAATTACTGAATTCTAGACATTTCCCAATAAAAAATAAATAAGAACCGTTACTAGGACAAGAAAAAGGCTGAAAGGTTTGGCATATTTCCATGGTTTTAAATCCAAGACGTTGGCATCCTGTATTGAAAATCGTTCTTTTGTAGGCCGATACAGAGAAGCCAAATGCATAATGCCGATATTGAGTACAAACTCAATGCCCCAAATATGAACGAAATGTAGGTTCACCTCCAAAATGAAGTACATGAGGACATAGAAAACAAGTCCGAAACAGAGTCCCACCTTGGCCCCAAACGCTGAAACCCGCGGAAAAAGAAAGCCGGCCGTAATGACGCTGGCAATGGGAATAAAGAAAATTCCGTTCAGTTGCTGTAGGAGCTGGTACAGACCGTCAGGTGCATTGGCCACAAATGGAGCAATTCCAATTGCGAAAACGGCCAGCAGCAAGGAGGTCCACTTCCCGATGCCTACCAACTTTTGGTCGCTGGATTCCTTAAAAATGTAACGTTTATAAATTCCCAAACTAAAAACGGTAGCCGCACTGTTCAAGGCACTGTTGAAGGTACTCAAAATAGCGCCCATCATGACCGCCACAAAGAAACCGGTCAGCCAAAGGGGCATCACTTTTTTTACAAGTATGGGATATACGCTATCCGGATTGTCATAGTACGAATCCCCAAAATAATAAAAGGCAATCAGCCCTGGCAATACAATGATCAGCGGTACCAATATTTTTAACAATCCCGTATAAAGCAATCCTTTTTGTGCTTCCTTTAAGCTAACGGCCCCTAACACCCGTTGAATTATCGACTGGTGCATGGTCCAGAAATAGATTTGGTTGACCATCAGTCCCGTAAACAGTACTTCAAAAGGTAGAATGGCAGACCTTGCCCCTTCCCCAACTCCGGATTCCGTGCTGATTACATTGAACTTCTCCGGGCTATTGTTGAAAACCTCACCCAAACCATGGAATAAATTTCCTTCGCCAATGGCCAAGAGTGCCAAAATGGGAACCAACAGACCAGCGACCAACAAACCAAAGCCGTTGATGGTATCCGTATATGCTACCATCTTGAGTCCCCCAAAAATGGCATAGATGGCCCCAATAGTGCCCACTATTAAAATGGTCACCCAAATACCTTGCGACTTACTTAGGTTCAATAGGTTGGAAATATCAAAAATAGCCTCAATGTTCAGCGCACCTGTGTATAGAACTATGGGCAATAACGTAGCGACAAAAGAAATAATGAGGAGCATGGCCACGATGGTCCGAGTTAGGCCGTCAAACCGTTTTTCCAAAAATTCTGGGATGGTCGTAAGTCCCATTTTCAAATACCGAGGAGCAAAATAGAGCGCCCCAATGACCAATGCGAGTGCTGAGGTTACCTCCCAGGCGATGATTATGGCCCCATTTCTATAAGAGGAACCGTTCATACCCACCAAATGCTCCGTAGAAATGTTGGTCAATAACAAAGAGCCCGCAATTACGATGCCTGTTAAGGACCTACCTCCCAAAAAATAACCGTCCTTGGTATTTAGTTTATCCTTACGAAGTTGGTAGGTCGCATAGAAAGCGACAAAACCGGTGAAGAGTAAAAAGGATAGGAAGGTCATGGATTTAAATGTAGTAATAAATTTTAAATCCCCATATTTAGATTATCACCCTGTGTTTAGAAAAATAATGCTTTAAAAAAAGAATTTGAAACAAGATAAAAATGACGAATCCTAGCACAGCATAACTGGACGAATTCCACTTGATTTCTCTCAATCGGACATCAAAAAAATCTAGATTACCAATTGTATTGTATTTTAAAGAAAAAAGCCAAAAGTTGGTATTTGGCTCCATAATGAATCCAAATCCTAAAAGGCCTATGAGTACAAGCGCAAGTGAGAACCACACTGTTTTGGATATTAAAGGCTTGTATTTTAATTCTTTTGTATTTAATTGTGCTATCCTTTGAAACAGTCTTTCATTAAAATTTTCAGAAACTTCTTCATGTCTTAGCTCTTTGATTGCGTTTTTTAGGAATAAATCCAATACTTTATCTTCTTGTTCTTTCATAGCTATGAATTGTTTCCGGTTCTAGTGAATTTCTTAAAATTAATGCCAATTTTTTTCTGGCCCTATGTATTTTCACCTTTACGGTGTTGGCTTCAATACCTATTATTTCGGAAATTTCAACAAGGGAAAGCTCCTGATAATAAAATAGGGTTATTAATACACTATCTTCATTATCCAGTTCCTCTATAGCCCTTTTTATTGTCTTTCTTCTTTCTTTTATTTCTATTTTATTCCATATTTCCGGAGATAGGTACAAGGCAGATGTATCTTGCATATCAAAACCTTTCGTTTGGGGCTGCGATTTATGTTTTTTAAGACAATCAAGACCCTTTCTATAGGCTATTTTATATAACCAGGTAGAGAACTTGCTCTCTCCTTTAAATGTAGTCAATGCACTATATACCTTTATAAAGGTATCTTGTGCTACCTCTTCCGCATCCTCCCTATTTCCAACCAACCTTAGCGCCAAAGTAAAGACCATATGCTTATATCTATCCACTAATTTTTCATAAGCGGATATATCCCTTTTTTGGGCACGTTCTATCAATAGTTGGTCGCTAGGCTTGTTCATTTACATTTATTGGACGAACTGCTTTAGGCAAAGGTTACAGTTTTAAAGAAAAACTAAAAAAATTGTAACCTATGGAAATTTATCGTCGTCAAAGAAGTAAACAGTTTATTTATCAATTAAAAAACAAATCAATGGGAGGAGAAGTAATTATTTTCACGTTAATCTTTGGGGTTATTTTTGGAATAGCCTATTTATTCTTTTCAACTAGAAACAAAGAACGCATGGCTCTTATAGAAAAAGGTGCCGATGCCAGTATTTTTGTAAAAACAAAAAAGGAACATGCCGCGCCCTTTTGGAAAATCCTAATCTTAAACCTTTCCCTTCTGCTCATAGGAATTGGTTGTGCAATCTTTTTAGCTTCGATTATGGTCTACAGTTTGGGAGTCGAAGAGAGTGTTGCCTATCCCGGATCCATATTTTTAATGGCCGGAATTGGATTATTGTTAGGTTTCTATCTTACCAAAAAGTTGGAAAAGGAAGTATAGCAACTATCCAGTAAAATTGTAAACCACCAGATTTCTTCTGGTGGTTTTTTTTATCTTCACACAATGAAGATAATCTCCACCAATATCTGCAACGAGCCTAGAACCTTTGTTTGGAACGGCACCGAAGAACAGACGGGCATTTTTAAATTTCCCACATCTGAAAAATTGTTCTTGACCAAAAGCGATGTTCAGAAGGATACGATTATCAATAGGGTAAACCATGGGGGGGAGAACAAGGCCTGTTATCTTTTTTCCGCGGATCAGTACCCTTTTTGGAAGGTAAAATACCCTAACCATGAATGGAATTGGGGGATGTTCGGGGAAAACTTGACGATTACCGGATTGGATGAGTCCCAAATACGTATAGGGAACGTTTATAAAATGGGTAGTGCCCTGGTTCAGGTTTCCCAGCCCAGGGAACCATGTTACAAGTTGGGAATCCGCTTTGGCACCCAACAAATCCTGAAAGAATTCATCGATCAGAATCACCCCGGAACGTATGTGAAAATTCTGGAGGAAGGGGAAGTACGTATGGGCGATGAACTGAAATTGATTCAACAATCGGAGAACACCTTAACGGTCCAGGAATTCTATGAACTGATGTTCCTAAAAGAAAAGCCGAAGGACTTGCTGCAAAGGTTTATGGACAATCCGGCAGTACCCCTGTATAAAAAGGAAAGAATGCAAAAATACCTTTAATGGAACTTCATTTTCCTTGGCACTTGTACTTGATGGCCGCGCTATATGTGTTCGCAGGCCTCATGCATTTTATACGGCCCAAAATATACTTGCGGGTCATGCCCAACTATCTACCCTCTCCAAAATTTTTGGTACTCCTAAGTGGCGTATTTGAAATCCTTTTGGGCATTGGACTATGCTTTCAGGAAACCAAAGATTTAGCTATTTATGGAATTATGGCCATGTTATCGGTTTTTTTGTTGGTCCACTTTTATATGCTCAAGGGCGAAAAGGAATCGGCCGGATTTCCAAAATGGTTATTATTACTGCGCATTCCGTTGCAATTCCTTTTGATGTACTGGGCGTACGCTTACCTAAACGTATAAAAACAAAAAGAGGGCTCTCCAGCCCCCTTTTCTTGAAATTAACTTAAACCAACTTAATTAACAACAAATTCTTCACTGTAAGTTTTGGTATCATCGGATACTACTACCATATAACTTCCCGGATAGGCTCCTTGAAAGTTAAAGGCCTTTTCTACAATAAGTTTATCAGATACGGTTTCGGAGAACACCAATCTATAGTTTTGGTCATAAACTTTTAAGGAAATCTCAGATTTATCCAAGTTCAAAAAGTTCATGAAGACCCTATTTTCTGTTTTTCTAAAAAAAGGTTTGGCATCTACCTCAGAGTCGATGATCTCGATGATACCATCCTTCAAGGAAATGGTGTACATGTTGCTTTTTAGTCCGCTTTCGGCTACCAAATAATAATACCCATCTACCAAATCTTTCAAATTCAGTTTTTTACTGAAACGACCTTTTGAAAGTTTTTCGAAATAGATACTATTAGAATCCGAATCCAAAAGCCTAACAGTGACACTTTGGTCCAGTGCGTCCAAGGTCAATAGGACACTTTTGGAGTTACTTAGGGTAACAACGTCCAATTTGGGCTCTCTTGCCATACCCGCTACTGTAGCGAACATAAAGGCAACTACGGTTGTGATTTTTACAATTGTTTTCATAATAAATTACTTTAAAGGATTAATTAATAATTTACGATACAAACATACACCCGATATGTCGTTGCCACTACAGCGGATTTTTCCGATTTATGTGCTATTTTACCAACCTTAACACACTTTTAATATAGTAATGTTAATTTTCCACATATTTGGGTTAATTTTGCAAAGTGACCTGCAAAAAAGGTTATCTAACTTTACATTAGTAAACACCAAATAGATGATTACACAAAAACCTACGTTTGAGGCTATTGAACCAGATTTTGGGCATTCGTTTACCTATCAAAGGTTCGATGAGCACCGGGTGAACAAGAACAATGTTTGGCATTACCATCCAGAATTGGAACTGGTCTATGTAAACGGCGGTTCCGGTAAGCGCCAAATAGGTAGCCATGTTTCCTATTATACCGATGGCGATCTTATATTGATAGGCAGTAATCTTCCCCATTGCGGTTTTACCGATGCACTCACGGGCAATACCAGTGAAACCGTCGTACAGATGAAGCTCGATTTTTTGGGTACCGACTTTTTTACCATTCCCGAAATGAAGAAAATCAAAAAGTTGTTTGAAATAGCGAGTGGAGGAATCGCCTTTTATGGGAAGACCAAAAGAAAAATAGGCGATAAAATGGAGGTGCTGGAATATCAGACCGATTTCCAACGTCTTTTGAGTATTCTGAACATTCTGAACGAATTGGGCGGTTCACAAGAAATGAAACTCCTGAATGCGGATGGTTTTTCCTTGGCAACCGATGTCAAGGACAATGACCGCATCAACATCGTTTTCAATCATGTAAAGAACAACTTCAAGGAAGAAATAACGCTGGAGGAAATATCTTCCATGGTGAGCATGACCATTCCGTCTTTCTGCAGATACTTTAAAAAGCTTACAAATAAAACCTTTGTACAATTTGTAAATGAATACCGCTTGGTGCATGCCTCTAAATTATTGGCGGAAAAACCCATGAGCATCACGGAAGTCTGTTTTGAATGTGGATTCAACAACTTTTCCCACTTTAATAAGTCGTTCAAAGCATTTACGGGACAGAATCCCAGTGAATATAGGAATGAGCTAAAAGCCGTTTTGGTCTGATGCCAGAAAACAAGGAAAACTCACAATTGGATTTGCCCGATTGTGATATACGATATTACCCAAATTTTATTCCTAGTAAAATTGCGGATACCTATTTCAAAAAGTTAAGGTCTGAAACACCCTGGCAACAGGATGATATTAAAGTATTCGGAAAGTTTTACGCCCAGCCAAGACTTACCGCATTGTATGGAAATAATGGAAGGCCCTACTCCTATTCCAACATTACCATGAAACCCCATCGTTTCAGTAAAGTTTTATTGGAAATAAAATCGGAAATAGAAAAGTATGTTTCCCCAGAATTTACTACTTGTTTACTAAATCTATATAGGGATGGCAAGGATAGTAACGGTTGGCACGCCGATAATGAAAAGGAACTGGGTAAAAACCCTGTAATTGCATCAGTGAGTCTAGGTGCGGAACGCATGTTCCATCTAAAACACAACATAGACCCTTCTGCAAAGCACAAAATGATATTGGAGCATGGCAGTTTGTTGGTGATGCAGGGTGAGACCCAACATACTTGGAAGCATCAGATTCCAAAAACGGCCAAACCTATTGGGGAACGGATAAACCTGACGTTTAGGATAATCAAATAAAAAAATCGGCCCAGAGGACCTATTTTTTATGCCTTTTTGTAGACCGACCATCTTTAATACCAGGGCATACCAATACTAATCTGCTCGTTGGGGTTTCTACCTAAGCAACATATTTTCAAAGGTCATGCCAAACCCTTTTTGCCTTAGGCTTTGTATATTTGTATTGTTATGTCAAAGGAATTTACAGAAAGGGAATTGGACCGAATCATAGAAATGGCCTGGGAGGACCGTACTCCGTTTGAGGCCATCACCTTCCAGTTTGGTATAAGTGAACAGGAAACCATAGAGATCATGCGCAGGGAAATGAAACCCAGTAGTTTTCGCATGTGGCGTAAAAGGGTTCAGGGAAGGGCCACCAAACACCGAAATTTACGCGAAAATGTGTCCGGACGATTCAAGAGCTCCCGTCAGAAGAACATTAGCGGAAACAAAATTTCAAAAAGATAGTTTAGTTCTATTTGAAAATATCATTCAGGACCGCCGCCAATCGTATGCCCCCTTTTAACAATTGGTTTTCAACAGTGCCCCACCATCGGTAACTATATTGATACCCCAATTTCTCACCCACTGCTACGGAATCATAGACTTCGTTCGTAATTTCCTGGGTCTCCTCGATCCAATCATAGGTATCGCCCTGCTGAATTTGCTTCACCTGCTGCTTGGTAAGCTTTGGTAAGGAGTTTGAAAGCTCCGTAAAACTCATTCCATAGTCGTCAATCATATTGGAATCCCATACCCGATGTAGGTTACTGCCCCTTCCAAACCATTGCAACTGGATGTCGTTTCCTCCTTTGTCCTCTAGCCTACCAATATGCATCGGTTGGTGCAAATCCCCAATAAGGTGCACCAGAAATTTCAAGTAAAAAGCCTTGTCCTCCTTGGAACTTTCCTGCGAAGTCAATATTTCAATGCACTTGTTGATTCCTATGACCAAATCCCCATATTCACTGGGTTCAACGTCCCTGTATTCCTTGTCCGCTGGGAAGTTGACATAATGCCAGGCACTGTATTCACTGTATTTTCTATCGGCCTTGATCTCATCGGCAAAATTGGAAACGGCTGCCAAATTTTGGCCATCCAGTAGGGCATCAATGGCCTTTCTTGCCTTTCTACTCAAATAGTCCTGGGCCACATCGCCCACCACCCGATGCCCGGTTTTGGACCAGATTGCGTCATTGGCGAAAGCGGATTGTATAACGACCAGTAAAATGAACGTGAACTTCTTCATGGAATTCGGTTTTGGCAAAAATAGGGCAACAAGTTTTAAGGTATTGTTAAAAGTCAGGTCAGCTTAAATTTAAGTGGGAACTTGCACCCATGCAGGGAATAAAAAAGATACTAAGTAAAATCAAACCGCCGTTTCTCAGGTATTTTTTTGTAGGAATCGCGGGATTCCTGGTATTGACGGTAATTTTTGTGGGTAGCATCTATTTGGGAGCTTGGGGAAGTGTCCCCAATAAAAAGGAACTCTCCAATTTTCAGTACCAAGTGGCTTCAGAGGTATTTACGGCGGATAGCGTCTTGATCGGAAAATATTACCTCAACGACAGACAGCCCATTACTTTTGATGAATTCCCGGAACACCTTTTACAGGCCCTCATTTCCATTGAAGACGAGCGCTTTTATGAACATTCCGGAGTGGATTACCCAAGTCTGTTCAGGGTAGGTATAAAGACCATACTTTTGGGTGACGAATCGTCTGGAGGAGGAAGTACCATCAGTCAGCAATTGGCAAAAAACCTGTATCCTAGGAGGGACAGGAAGCAAACAAATATCGTGGTCGATAAGATCAAGGAAATGATCATTGCCGGCAGATTGGAGGATATCTACGATAAAAATGAAATCCTTACCCATTACCTAAATACCGTTTCCTTTGGCGACAACACCTTTGGCATTGAAAGTGCCGCTTTAAAATTTTTCAATACCCGAACAAAAAACCTATCGGTGGAACAAGCAGCTACGCTCGTAGGCATGCTGAAGGCTACCTACGGTTACAATCCAAGAATATTCCCGGAAAAAAGCAGGGAACGCAGAAATCTGGTCTTATCCACGATGGTCAAGAACAATTTTATTTCGAAAACGGAATATGATGCCCTCAAACAACTGGATATCGGTTTGGATTATAGGGATTACGATTATAGTTCGGGCTTGGCACCTTATTTTCGGGAAGAAGTACGCAAGCAATTACTGGAGTGGACCAAAACACAAAATGAGGAAGGAAAGGAATACAACATTTATACATCGGGCCTAAAAGTGTATACCACCCTAAATTATAAAATGCAACAACTGGCGGAGCAAAGTATGGTGGAGCATATGGGCCGATTGCAAAGCGATTTTGAAAAAAGTTACGGAAAAAATGCCCCATGGTTAACGGATAAAAACCTCATAAAAACGGTAGCCCGAAGAAGTACAGCTTATAAAAACCTAAAAAAAGAAGGCTTCACCGATGATGAAATTTTTGACAGCCTGCAACATAGCAAACGAAAAATGACGATAACCTCCTGGGAGGAAGAAACGGAAAAGGAATTAAGTGTCATGGACAGCATACAGCACTACATGAAGTTTTTGAACACAGGCTCCATATCCCTTAATCCCAAAACCGGTGAAGTGCTCACATGGATCGGCGGGGTGGATTTCAAGCAGTTTAAGTACGACCATATTTCCCAGAGCAAACGCCAAGTCGGTTCCACGTTCAAACCGTTCGTTTACACCGCGGCTCTAGAACAGGGGATAGAACCCTGCACTTATTTTTCAGCTCAGGAAGTAGAATATGAAAATTTAAAAGGTTGGTCCCCAAGTAATTCCGGAGACATCGATGAGGCCTACCTCAATTATTCCATGGAGGAGGGACTTAGCAAATCCGTTAACACGATTGCCGTGAAGGTTATGGAAAAAACAGGTGTCGATGAAGTACTTGCCCTTGCGAAAAAAATGGGAATCGAAGAAAGACTACCGAGCGAACCCTCCATCGCCCTTGGTACGGGAGAAATCAAATTGATTGAATTGGCAAAAGCCTATACCAGTTATATGAATGAGGGTAGATCTGTGAAACCTTTATTGATAAAAACCATCACTACCCAACAGGATTCCCTTCTGGCAAGCTTTGAACCGAAAAAAAGTGAAAATGCCGCCTTTTCGGCCGAAAACGGACAAATTATGATGGAAATGATGAAATCGACTATAAATTCTGGAACCGCTTCACGGATTCGGTCTACGTATAAACTATCAAACGATATAGCAGGAAAAACGGGAACCACGCAAAATAATAAGGATGCCTGGTTTGTTGCCCTTTCACCAAACCTTTTGCATGTAACATGGGTAGGTCTGGACCATCATGAAATTGGATTTAGGAATACATCTATCGGCCAAGGTGCCAATGCGGCATTGCCAATGTACGCCCTATTATTGCAAAAAATGAACAAGGACGAACAATTCAACCACATAACCCGAGCAAGATTTCCCGCACCAAGCGGGCGCGTTCAAGAAATGTTGGATTGTGAACCAATAAAACGGGATGGCTTCTTCAAAAGACTCTTTAAAAACCCGAATAAGAAAAAGACCCGGAAATTTAAAGGGCAAGATTAATTGGAAAAAAAAGGCCGACTTTAATTTTTTTTGATATATTTATGATATCATTTTAATATCATATACCATGTCAAACGAAAAAAACTATAGCCCTATCAATGGCTATGTAATGATTTTAGTTGTTCTAGGGCTTATCATTGGGGGCATTGCTCTATTGAGAATTTACTTGGGTATTTTTCTAATTGTACTAGCAGTCCTAAGTCTTGGTGGATTTGTTTTGGTGAACCCCAATGGTTCCAGGGTCCTGTTGTTGTTTGGGAAATACGTGGGCACCATCAAGAAGAACGGATTCTTTTGGGTAAACCCCTTTTTCACCAAAAAGAAGATTTCCTTACGCGCCAGCAATTTCGATAGCGAACGATTGAAGGTGAATGACAAATTGGGGAACCCCGTAATGATCAGTACCATTTTGGTCTGGAGGGTAACGAATACCTACAAAGCCGCTTTTGATGTGGACGACTATCAGAATTTTGTGAGGGTACAGACCGATGCCGCCGTACGAAAATTGGCAAGTATGTATCCGTATGACAACTTTGCGGACGAAGGTTTGGATGAGGATATCACCTTACGCTCCAGTGTCAACGAAGTGAGCGAAGCTTTGGAAACGGAGGTACAGGAGCGGTTGGCCATGGCCGGTATCGAGGTGTTGGAAGCACGTATAGGTTATTTGGCCTACGCCCAGGAAATAGCCAATGCCATGCTAAAAAGACAACAGGCCACGGCCATTGTGGCGGCAAGGCATAAAATTGTGGAAGGTGCCGTAAGTATGGTAGAAATGGCGCTGCATGAACTGAGTAAAAAGGAATTGGTAGATTTGGACGAGGAACGCAAAGCCGCTATGGTCAGCAATTTGATGGTAGTCCTATGTTCCGACAAGGATGCATCACCCATCGTAAATGCTGGTACGTTAAATCACTGACATGTGTTTTTCCTGAATATTATTGTGTATTCCCGATAGCTAATGAATATTAATTTTATAGTTATAATTGGATGTAACCAACTAATCATATACACACTATAATGTCTGGTCGAGCGCAGTTGAGACCTCATATTGGAGCAATAGGTTAATTACCTCTTGACTTTTGTTTATCCTGAGCATTGGGTGAAAAGAAAACATGTTTTCTTTGAACGCACCTTGCGCAGCAAAACGAAAGGCTCGAGGCCAAACAAGGTTGTGATTTATAACTAATAGTCAATTTATAATATTAATCAGGGAATTACTAAAATTTAAATTTGTGAAAGAATATAAAGTAATAAGCTGGTCCGTAGGCCTAGCCAATAATAACCAACGTTTGGAGGACACCCTAAACGAATATGGCAGACAGGGATGGAGGGTCGTAGATTTGGACCATGACCGGAGCCGTATCGTATTTGAAAGGGACAAAAACCGATGAAACCCTCATCGAGGGATTTGTCATGGTAAGTCAAATACCTCTATAATAGTAAATGTGTAAAGATTAAGCTATTGACTTAATTTTGAACGCATTAAGTTTGAATCAAGAATTTGAATATCCCAAGGGTCATTTTATTTGCTGATGGACAGTAAACAGGAATATGAGTAAGAAAAAAGCATTTGCATTGCGGGTAAACGAGGACATGCTCAACGCCATCGAAAAATGGGCCGCGGACGAGTTCCGTAGTACCAATGGTCAAATTGAGTGGATGTTGATGCAATGCCTAAAAGATGCGAAAAGAGAACCCAAGAAAAAAAAGGAATAGTTTTTTAGGGTTTTTTTAACGGTACAAACCTTTAACTTTGTTAGCCAAAGTTTCCAAACCAAAATGACCAAATTAAAAAGTATAGTAGCACTGTTGCTTACAGGCGCTTCACTTTACGCCCAAACTCCAGAAAAATCCTTCACTGTAAAGTACACGAACGAAAAAATACAATTGGATGGTATTTTGGACGAGCCTGTATGGACCTTTGCGCAAAGCGCGGGCGAATTTCAACAGTATTTCCCATCGGATGATGTACCGGCCCAATACCAAACAGATATCCGTATGCTAACGGATGACACGACCCTCTATATAGGTATGACCGTTCACACCCCGGGCTCAAATTACGTAATACCCTCCCTGGAACGTGATTTTAGGGCAGGTGGAAATGACAATATAAGCTTGGTCTTTGATACCTTCAATGATGGAACAAACGCCTTTCTTTTTGGAATAAACCCTTATGGTGTTCGTCGCGAAGTCCTTATTTCGGGAGGTGGGCAGGACCTAAGCGGCTTTACGACTTCCTGGGACGTAAAATGGAAGGCTGAAACAAAAATATACGATAACTATTACACCGCCGAAATGGCCATTCCCTTGACCTCCCTAAAATTTGCCGAGGGTGAGACCAAGTGGCGTTTCCAAAGTTATCGCTTTGATATGCAGTCCAACGAGCGCAGCAATTGGTACGTCATCCCACAGAACCAAAGTGTTATCAACTTGGCCTTTATGGGCGATATGTATTTTGAAAAGCCCTTGGGAAAATCCAGGACCCCATTGGCATTGATTCCCTATGTGAACCTCTTGTCAGATAAGGATTTCAATTCAGATGTCAGTAATACAACGTTGAAAGTTGGCGGCGATGCCAAAATAGCCATAGGGAACGGAATGAACCTGGATGTTACCGTAAATCCGGATTTCTCCAATGTGGAGGTAGATGCCATCATCACCAACCTCACCCGTTTTGAGGTATCCCTGCCAGAACGGCGTCAGTTTTTTATAGATAATAATGATCTTTTTGGGGATTTTGGCAGTAGAAGGCATTCCAACGCATTTTTTTCCCGACGTATCGGTATCGCCACGGACCGCTTGGGAAATTCGGTGCAGAACGACATTTTAGGTGGCGTTCGGCTCAGTGGTAAACTGAACAAGAACTTGCGCCTAGGCCTATTGAACATCCAAACGGCCAGAAACGAGGAACAGGAAGTGGCATCCAATAATAATATGATGCTAGCGCTACAACAGAAAGTGTTCGCGCGATCTAACATAGGCATGTTCTTTCTTAATAGGCAGGCCTTTGGGGATGAACCTTTTTTATCGCCGGATGATGCCTATAACAGGGTCCTTGGAGTGGATTATAACTTGGCCAGTGCGGACAATGTATGGTCTGGAAAATATTACCTCCATAAATCCTTTCAACCTGGGGATAATGAAGGTAACATTTCCGCCGGAGCCCTTCTGAGCTATAATTCAAGATATTGGAACTCGTTTGTAGATCTGGCCTATATCGATGCCGATTTCAGATCCGATTTGGGTTTTATTCCCAGAACGGATATCATAAAGGCCGTTTCCGGTCTTGAACGCCTATATTGGCCCAAAACGGGTACTATCAACAACCATGGACTGGAACTTTTTGCCATTTCCAACTGGCGCACCTCCCTGGATTACCAACTGGCCGATTATGATCTACAGGCCAATTACAATTTCGTATTGAAGAATTTCACGGAGTTTGGTGCGGGCTATACCTCCAGTTACATATATCTATTTGAACCGTTCGACCCAACAGGGACCAAAGGTGCCGTAGAACTTCCAGGCAACCAAGAATATAGGTTTGGAACCTTTACGGTAGGCTACCAATCCAATGAGGCAAATGTTTTTGCCTTTCAGGGAGAATCCTCCTTAGGGAATTTTTTCAACGGGGAACGGTTTTCCATTGGCGGGGAGGCTACCTTACGTATCCAGCCCAAAGTAAGAATTGGGTTGAACGTGAATTATGACAAAATCACCTTGCCCAATCCCTATCCCAGTGCGGACCTATGGTTGGTAAGCCCTAGGTTTGGATTTACGTTCAGTAAGTCGGTTTTCTGGACTACGCTATTTCAGTACAGCAACCAACGGGACAATTTGGGCATAAATTCAAGGCTACAATGGCGTTTTGCACCGCTTTCAGACTTGTTCATTGTTTATAACGACAACTACTCGGTAAATATCATCGAACCAAAATACAGGTCCATAAACTTAAAACTCACCTATTGGTTGAACATATAACGGGTCGTGCCCAGTATTTTCTCCAAACCGATTAAAAACCGAAGAATGTCCAAAAATTCTACCAAAAAATTTACGCTAAACTTTCTTGTATGTATCATTTCGATGTATGTCTTAGGTCAAGACCATACGAAACAGATCACCGTCAAGTTCATTACCGAGGAAATCACTCCTGATGGCCTATTGGAAGAACCCATATGGGCCATGGCCGATGCGGCGGAAGATTTTTGGGAGTATTTTCCTTTGGATTCCATTCAGGCCAAAAAGCAATCGCAAATAAAGATTCTGTATGACGAAAGGAATTTATACGTAGGAATCAAGGCCTATTCCAGCGGAAAAAACTACGCCACGCAATCATTGCAGCGAGATTTTAGAGGAAGTGGAAGTGATAGCTTTACGCTTGTTTTTGATACCTTCAATGATGGCACCAACGCTTTTTCATTTGGAATCAACCCTTATGGCGTACGCCGTGAAGGTCTCATTGCAAACGGGGGCGCTTCGCAGGACGATTTTAATCTTTCCTGGGACGTAAAGTGGAAAGGCAATGCCAAGATATATGATGATTACTTCACGGCAGAAATGGTCATTCCCCTCACCTCTCTAAAGTTTGAGGAAGGTGCTACCAAATGGCGTTTCAATTCGTACCGCATTGAAACGCAATCCAACGAACGCAGCACCTGGACAAGGATTCCCCAGAACCAACTTATTTATAATCTTGCCTTTATGGGAGAAATCCTTTTTGAGAAGCCTCTTGGCAAATCCAGGACTCCTTTTGCGATTATACCCTATGTAAACGGAATTAGTGCCAGGGACTTTGACAATGGTGAAAACCTGGACAATTTTAAGGTAGGTGCAGATGCCAAAGTATCCATTGGGAACAGCTTAAATCTAGACCTCACTATAAACCCCGACTTTTCTACCGTAGAGGTGGATAATTTTATTACCAACCTTACCCGTTTTGAAATTGCGTTACCGGAACGTCGTCAATTTTTCATAGACAACAATGATCTCTTTGCAAGTTTTGGAAACGGTTTTGATTTTAGTCCGTTTTTTTCAAGACGTATTGGTATCGCTAGGGATACCGTTGGGAATACCATTGAGAACAATATAATTGGCGGCGTTCGGCTGAGTGGAAAGCTGACCAACGATCTCAGGGTTGGGGTATTGAACATACAGACGGCGGAAGATCTGGAAAACAGGATCCCATCGAACAATAATACGATGCTGGCATTGCAACAGCGTGTTTTCTCACGGTCTAACATAGGAGTATTTTTTATAAATAAGGAATCGTTCAAAAATTATGATTTTGTAGAACGGGAAGATGAATACAATCGTGTTTTAGGAGTGGATTATAATCTGGCATCCAAGGATAATACTTGGAATGGATCATTCATAACCCATAAATCCTTTCAACCTGATGATAATGTGGGAAACTTTGCTTCTAGTGCTCTAATTCGATATAATACCAGAAAATTAAATGTATTCGCCAAAGGTACTTTTATAGATGAGGACTTTCGTTCAGATCTGGGTTTTGTGCGAAGAACCGATCTTTTTAAGACGCTCTTTAGTTTAGAGCGGGTATTCTGGCCAAGAAAAGGTATTGTCCAGAACCATACGCTACGGTCATTTACAAATATACGTTGGAGCCCCAGTATGGATTTTAAAAATACGGATTATGACCTTCAATATAGCTATCAAGTCCAATTCAATAATCAATCGCAGGCACAGATAGAATACACAAACACGTTCACCTTCCTTTTTGATACTTTTGATCCAACGCGGACCGAAGGTGCCATACCGCTCCCGGCCAATCAAAACTATCATTACAATAGTGTCCAGGCCGGCTATCAATCCGATCAGCGAAAGCTTTTCTCCTACGACTTACAATCTACCATAGGCCGGTTTTTTAATGGAAACCGATTTTCCATGGAAGGCTCCATGACCATGCGGTTTCAACCAAAGGCATCCATTTCTCTTCAATTCAATTATGACCAAATAAATCTGCCGCTGCCCTATTCAAGTGCCAATATTTGGCTGGTTAGTCCACGGATGGACCTTACCTTTAGTAAATCCATATTCTGGTCAACCTTGGTTCAGTATAGTAATCAGCGGGATAACTTGGGCATCAATTCCCGGTTACAATGGCGATTCGCACCCCTTTCAGACTTGTTTATAGTATACAATGATAACTATGCCGTAAGTCAATTCGAGCCAAAATTCAGGTCTGTAAATTTAAAATTATCTTACTGGTTAAATATTTGATATGAATTTCAAATTGCTTTGCTCTGATCTGGACGGAACCTTATTGTCCACTAAAAGCGATGTTTCAAAATACACCATTTCCCAATTCAGTAGAATCAAGGAAATAGCCAGAATCATTTTGGTCTCGGCAAGAATGCCCAATGGCATGTACTACATCCAAAAAGACCTGGGCATCTTGGAACAGCCCATTGTCTGTTTCAACGGCGCACTGGTGCTGGATGGGGATGAGGAACTGCT
This sequence comes from Maribacter aurantiacus, assembly GCF_005780245.1. NCBI lineage: Bacteria > Pseudomonadati > Bacteroidota > Flavobacteriia > Flavobacteriales > Flavobacteriaceae > Maribacter > Maribacter aurantiacus. Next base: position 138,942 of record NZ_VBUK01000010.1, read on the forward strand.
CTCGGTAACCATTCCAATGGATATGGTAGGTAAAATCCATGAAGTTTGTGAAGCGAACAGGACGGAACTGGGCCTATATGCCTTTGACGAATGGCATGTACCCAGAATGTCTGAAAGGGTCGAAAAAGAAATAAAATATACCAAGACGAGCCCGGTATTTCAACCGACCCAAGCCACTCTGGAACAATGGACCACCCAAAAAAGTGGGGTACATAAAATCATGTTGATGGGTACAAAACCCACCTCTGATGCATTAATGCCAATACTACAAGAAGATTTTGGTAAAGAAATTAATGTATACCGATCTAACGATACCCTTATCGAAATTTCACCTAAATCCGTATCCAAACTAACGGCCATACAAAAACTGTTGCGTAACGGGGAGCTTTTGGAGGATGTCATTGCATTTGGCGACAATTATAATGATTTGGAAATGTTGAGCAACGTGGGGTGGGGCGTTGCCGTATCCAATGGAAGGGAGGAAGTAAAACAAATCGCAAAGTTTGTTACCGCCAGCAATACCGATGATGGGGTCGCCAAATACATTGAACAACATCTACTAATTTAAGTATATTTGGTGCTGAAGGAATAGTATTATGGAAAACCCCATACCCCAGCCCTTGATCGTGAACGATACCGTAGTTTTTGGTCTTTTGGCCCTTGCGCTTGGATTTATATTTTATACTTCAGGCATCAAGACCGGATTTTGGCAAAAATTCTATTCCGTCGTCCCGGCCGTGCTTATGTGCTACCTTTTACCGGCACTTATGGCCAGTGCGGGATTGATTTCGGACGATATTTCCAATCTTTATTTCATGGCCAGTAGGTATCTTTTACCCGCTGCCCTGGTATTGATGACCTTAAGTATCGACCTTAAGGCCATCAGTAATTTGGGTTCAAAGGCAATGATCATGTTTTTAACGGGGAGTTTGGGCATTGTAGTAGGCGGTCCATTGGCTATTTTGCTGGTTTCCATATTTTCTCCGGAAACGGTGGGCGGAAACGATTTTGACGCCGTTTGGAGGGGGCTAGCTACTATCGCCGGAAGCTGGATAGGAGGCGGGGCCAATCAGGCCGCTATGCTTGAAATTTTTAAGTACAACCCAGAAAAATATGGGGGAATGGTTCTAATCGATATCGTAGTCGCCAATATCTGGATGGCGGTCATTCTTTTAGGTGTGGGCAAAACGAAAAGTATCGACAAGTGGCTTAAGGCCGATACATCGGCCATTGAGACCTTAAAGCTAAAGGTAACGGAGTTTACGGAAAAAATTACCCTTGTACCAACACTACAGGATTATATGATTATGTTATGTATAGCATTTACAGCTGTGGGAATTTCCCATTTTTTTGGAGACCATATTAGCGAATTCCTAACATCAAATTTTGAGGCTATAAGCGACAAAAAAAGTTTTCTTTCCTTTTTGGGATCGGGATTCTTTTGGATGGTAGTACTATCTACCTGTGCGGGAATTGCCATGTCATTTACAAAAGCTAAGAACTATGAAGGTGCCGGAGCGAGTAAAATTGGTGGTATGTTTATCTATATTCTAGTGGCAACGATTGGCATGAAAATGGACTTGGGTAAGGTTTTGGAAAACCCCGGCCTTATCGCCATCGGCTTTGTTTGGATAGCTATCCATGCCTTATTGCTAATTTTAGTGGCCAAACTTATAAAGGCCCCTTACTTTTTCTTGGCGGTAGGTAGCCAGGCCAATGTGGGAGGCGCTGCTTCTGCACCGGTTGTTGCAGCGGAATTCCATCCGTCCTTAACGTCGGTGGGGGTTTTATTGGCCGTTTTGGGCTATGTGGTAGGTACGGCAGGCGCACTGTTATGTGCCTATCTTATGGAGGTAGCTTCCAGTTTGTAGTATTTACTTTTTGAATTGTATTTTCTTTGAAAATTTAATGATATTTGCCCCCTGAATCATTTTGAACGGAACATCCATGTCCAAGAATTGGAATCGATAGTTATGGATGTTTCAACTAACCTAAAAAGAATAAAATAACACGTGAAAAAATTAGCCTATATCTTCATTGCTGTATTTTTTGTTTCCTGCGGAAGCGATACGGAAGCCAACCTTGTGGTAAATGGAAAGGTTCGAGGTTTAAAAAAGGGAACGCTTTATTTGCAGCACCTGATAGATACAACGCTTGTAACGGTGGATTCCCTTGAAATTGATGGTGAAGGAACTTTCAGTCTTTCAGCGGAATTGGAAAGTCCGGAAATCTATTATCTGTATCTAAATAAGAAGGATAACAATGTGATCAACGACCGGATAACTTTTTTTGCCGAACCAGGTACCATTACCATTAATACGGACTGGAATACTTTTGACACTACGGCCGAAATAAAGGGATCTCCAACGCACGAAAAACTCGAGGAATATCAAAAGGCACTATCCAACCTTAATTTAAGGAATATGGAGATTATGCTGAAGGCATCCCAATTACAGGCAAATGCAGACCAAAATACCATTGATTCCTTAGAACGCGTAGGTACCAGAAACACTCAGCGCGCGTATGCCTATTCCATAAACTATGCTTTGAACAATACGGATTCCTACATTGCCCCATATATTGCGGCAAAAGAAATTCCCGATGCAAACATAAAATATCTGGATTCCATTTATAGAAGTCTTCCTCCCGAAGTGGCCAATTCCAAATACGGCAAGGACTTGAAGCAATTATTGGAATCGGATCAATAATAAAAAAGCATCCCTTAAGGATGCTTTTTTATTTAAGTTAGAAGGAATCTATTCAGCCATGCTGTTCAATTGGTCGACCAATTTATTTGCCTTAGTTTCCAATTCTGTTCTGATACCATTAAAATGTACCTTTTTGTTCTCAATATCGGCTTGATTTACCTTGGATATCAGTTCATCAAAAGTGCTAATGGCACCATCGATAATGGCAGTTCCCTCTTTTGAAGGTCCACCACCGTTCGTTGCTTCCACTATATAAACCCCTTCAATAATATCCCCAAGGACGTTATTTATATCTTTTTTCAAATTTTTAATACTTGCCATATCTTATAATTTTATACAAAAGTACAATTAAACCGTTGAATAATTGTATTTGCCTAAATTGTAACTTCCAATAGTTTGGTGCCTTTGGTACGTATTTCGATTTGATCCGAATTGGCCGGTAGCAAAGTAGTTTCCCCTTTTTGAATAGTTACTTTACCAAACGCGTTCCCAATCGTGGCCGTACCCGCTACGCACATGAAAATGGTAAAGGTATCCCGATGCTTTATATCAAAAACAATATCCTTGTCCAAATCCAAAAAGTTGGTCTTAAAGTACGGACAGTCAACCATTGCGTTCACCGCATTCCTTTCCTTTGGGTAGGACACCTTAAAGTCGTCCTTCTTTTCATAATCGATGGCATCAAAGGCCAGTTCCGTATGTAATTCCCGTAAGTTGCCTTCTTTGTCCTTTCTATTAAAATCGAAAACACGATAGGTAACATCAGATGTCTGCTGGATTTCGGCCAAAAGAACCCCTGCGCCAATCGCGTGGATTTTACCGGTATTTATGAAAAACGTATCTCCTTCCCGGACTTTTTCATAGTTCAACAAATCCAACAAAGTGTCATTTTCCAGACTATTTTCATATTCCTGCTTTGACACGTCCTTATTAAAGCCTACGATCAATTCGGCTCCGGGATCGGCATCCATAATGTACCACATTTCCGTTTTGCCAAAAGAGTTATGCCGTTCCTTTGCCAATGCGTCGTTGGGGTGCAACTGAATGGAAAGGTCCTGTTTGGCATCTATGAATTTGATCAGTATAGGAAAATCCGTTCCAAAACGTTCCACAACACTTTTCCCTAAAAGCTCTGTGGGATATGTATCGATCAATTCCTGTAAGGAAGTACCTGCAAAATCACCGTTTGATACAACCGAAACATCTCCGGAAACAGTGGAAAGCTCCCAACTTTCCCCTGTAATTTCACTTGTACTGGGTTTCCCAAAGAGCTCTTTTAATTTGGTTCCTCCCCAAAGCCTTTCTTTGAGTATGGGATTAAATTTTAAGGGGTATAAATTCATTTTTTGATTAAAAAGTTTCCATTATCGTAACGAAGGGAACAACTAAATTATTTGAAGAAGTAGGAAAAAACTTAATAATTCAATACTGTATTATGGATTACGTTTTGAAGGCAAGCCATTATCCGGTGTATGTGACAAAATTTCTGGGCGTCTCATAGAGAACAACCTCCAATTCCTTGTTGTCTTTTATACTGGGTCGCAACCTGTTCCATATAACAACGGCAATATTTTCTGCGGTAGGATTTAATTCCCTGAAATCAGGCACTTCCACGTTCAGATTCTTGTGGTCGAAAGCATCTTCGATTTTTTCCTTTATAAGGTCTTTCAACTCCTTCATATCCATTACAAAACCAGTTTCTGGGTCGATTTCCCCGGTAACGCTAACAATCAATTCATAGTTGTGCCCGTGAAAGCTGGGATTATTGCATTTTCCAAACACTTCCCAATTTTTGGAATCTTCCCAATCCGGCCTATAAAGCCTATGGGCCGCATTAAAATGTGCTTTTCGGCTTACCTTAACTTTCATTTTCAACTAGATTATCGATTAAATGCTGATAAAATTTCTCGAAAATTATCTTAAACCAAGCCGTGTAGATTTCCGGGTGCTCCACCATATCCAATTTAATCGCTTTGGGCGTCATCCATTTCCAATCCGCGACTTCATCTTTATTGATATTTGGAACATCATTAAAATATCCGATCATGACATGATCAAGTTCGTGCTCCGTCAATCCATTATCAAAAGGTGCTTTATAGATAAAAGAAAAAAGTTCCTTTAAATTGGTTTCAAACCCCATTTCCTCTTGGAGCCTTCGCTTTCCCGCTTGCAAATTAGACTCCCCTACCCTTTGGTGGCTGCAACAGGTATTGGTCCATAACAATGGGGAATGGTATTTATGGGCCGCCCTTTGCTGCAACATAATTTCATTTTTGTCATTGAGAACAAAAACGGAGAAAGCCCGGTGTAACTCGGCTTTTTCATGGGCTTCCATTTTTGGCATGGTTCCCCTTGGATTATCGTCTTTATCAACTAGAATTACTTCTTCTTCCTTCATTCAGTAAAAATAAGCCCTTTGCGCTATACTGTTCGAAGGCTTTAGGAAAAAAATAAGAAATGAGACTTAAAAAGTCTTAATGCACGCCGAGATGGCTATTGACGAAATCGAAGATTCATGAACACCCATGTAAATAAAATAGAATTGATTTGAATAATTACAATCCTGTGTTGACCATAGCCGAAGCATGGCCTATAAAAAAATAATCAGATGCAAGAAAGCGCGAAAAATTCGGTTTTAGAAGAACCTTGGAGATTTAAGGTTGTTCTTACTTGAAATGAAATCATATCTAAGGATTACTTCGAATGAACCGTCATTGAACGCCGCATTTCCAAGTTCCGTAGTTTCGCGGTCATAGGCTAGACCTATTAAAAAATTGCCATTTATATTAAATCCCACCATACCACTGAAAGCGGCATCCCATCGATAGGCACCTCCTAAAATGAACCGTTCATTCAACATGAAATTGGCCGAAAGGTCTACCTGTAACGGCGCTCCTTGAACGACCTTGGTAAGTAACGTGGGCTTAAATTTCAACATGGGGTTTAAATCCCAGACGTACCCCGTAATAAAGTAAAAGTTCATTTGCTCTTTGGCAGTACTCAAAGATGATTCCTGAAAATGGGATGTTTCCAAAATTCTGGGAACGGAAAGTCCAGCGTAGAATTTTTCCGTGTGATAATAAATACCGGCTCCAACGTTTGGCGAAAGTCGATTGTCTATATCTTGCTGAAGTGTCTGGTCCGTCGTAAACTGGTTGAGTTCCGAAAAACGAATATCCAATAAATTGGCACTTGCCTTCAATCCGAAACTTAATCTACTTTCCTCGGCCAATGTGAGCGTATAACTAAAATCGATATCAAAATTAGTTTCTGAGGTGGGGCCAATTCTATCGTTAACGATGGATAGTCCCAAGCCCAATCCATTGTAACCAATAGGAGAATGAATGTTGAAAGTTTGTGTTGTGGGAGCCCCCTCCAATCCCAACCATTGGGAGCGGTGCAAGGCGGCAATACTTATTTGACCCCTAGACCCGGCGTAACCAGGATTCACACTTACCGTGTTGTACATATATTGGGTATACTGGGCATCCTGTTGTGCGAACAAGGAGTTCCCGCTCCAAATAAATACTAGGATTAAAAGACCTTTTGGTAAAAAGCCACGCTTAGGTTTTAAAAATTTAATGTCCAACATCCTTCTATCTATTAATATATATGTAGCCTGAGAGCTGTTTCATGGTACCGTTAGGCTCTTCGTAATCCAAGATGTAGAAATACGTTCCTACTGGTAACCTGTTACTTTGATCAACAGTAACCCTACCCTGGGAAGTTCCGTCAAAAACATTACCCTCCGTGTTGTAAGCCCTTGTGGTAAAGACGGATACGCCCCATCTATTGTAAATTCTGATGGTATTGTTGGGGAAATTTTCTAGACCATCTATACGAAGCACATCGTGTACACCATCACCATTGGGTGTGATAACGTTGAATACTTCTATCTGTTCCGATAATTCGCCCAAATCACTATCCAAATAGTTTGGCGTACCGTCACCGTCCGAATCATCGTTGCTATAATCACCGTCACCATTCAAATCCTCGTCGATGGTTTCGATGCCATCGTCATCATCATCGGTGTCACGATAGTCGGATTCCAAATCACTATCCGTATTTGGTAATTGTCCATAAGGATCGTCCAACTCATCGTTCACGTCTATATCATTGACATTGCTTCCTTCGTAACCATCGTCCAGACCGTCTCCATCCTGATCGGACCCGAACAAGGTTAGATCGGCTATACCGTCATGGTTTTGGTCGTGTGCTTCGATACTATCAGGTACGTTGTCATTATCACTGTCATCGTCCAAGTAATCGGGCAGGCTATCCCCATCGGTATCTATTGGGAACAATCCTAGGTTTCCACCAGTCTCATAGGCATCGTCCACACCATTTCCATTGGCATCGGTACCACTTGGGGCGATGTATCCTGAAGTTGTCTGTGCTTCCACATTGTCCGGGATACCATCATTGTCACTATCGATGTCCAGATAATCGGGGTAGCCGTCCAAATCGGTATCCGTTGGATTGGTAGCGGGATCATTATCGGCGTCCAAGTTAAGGTCCTCAAAACTATCGAGTATGCCGTCGTTGTCACTATCCAAATCGGTATTGGACGGACTTACGATTATAGTAATCGTTGACGTACTGCAGTTTCCTGCATCGTCGCATAATGTATATTCGAAAGCATCCGATCCTACAAAATCATTGTTGGGGAAATAAGTAATGGTATCGTCCGATGGATCATTGGGCGTACCATTATCATCAATAGTCGCAGATCCGTTTGTAGGCTGTGTAATACTGAAGGTTCCTAGCGTTGGAATATCGTTGTCGTTCAATGCCCACTCATCGATGACCCTAATTTCGTTCACCAAAATGGCGATAGTATCATCAAAAGTATCCACAATAGGGAGCACATCTATAGTCACGGTCGCCATACTACAATCGCCAAAACTATTGCAGACGGTGTAATCAAAATTGTCCGCACCATTAAAATCTGGGTTCGGCGTATAGGTTAGCACATCGTCCAAAGGATTATTGGGTGTGCCATTGTCATCTATAGTGACCGTACCATTGGATGGCGACGTCGTGGTCAAAGTACCCGGATTGGGTAAATCCGAATCATTGGCATAGATATCCACTATTACCGATGTATCCTCGTCCAAGGAAACGACATCATCTACCAAGTTTGCGGCCTGGGGCAGACAAACAACGGTAAAGTTGGGCAAGGCAAAATCATTACCGGCCTTGGTCACCGTAGCCGTATATTTCACCACGGCATCCGTAGCCGTAACGATGGGCCTTGTGGGGTCTCCACTGACCGCAGGCGACCAGCTTACCGTAGCCCCTCCACTTACGTTATTGGTGATATCCAGGGTTACCTGATTATCTGGATTGTTACAATCCGTAACGATGAAATAGCCAGTGGCATTGGAGCCGCAAAGCGTTCCATCATAGGTGGCAAAGTAAATACCCGGTGCGGTTACTTCGTAGAAAAAATCAGTACCCAAAACGGTACCGGTATCCGAGGCCTCGTACCAGCGATAATTGTTCTCATCGGTGGAGTTGGGTGCCTGTAGCAAAAACTGGGCATTGGACACCAACATCCCGAACATTGTAAAAACAATGCCCAGGAATATGGCTGTATGTTGATTGATTATTTTCAAACCGATTTGGGTCTTTAGCGGATTACTTTACTACGAATACCACATTGATCAAGGAGTTGTAATCCGGAGGTGTACCAATTACATCGTATTGCATGTTACCGTTTGCATCAATAAGATCGATGTTGAGGACTGCCGGATCTGCAAAGGTTACATAGTAATATAGTTCTGTTCTTCCGTAGGTAGGAACAGTTCCTGGTGCACCTGCGCTCGCGGTAAAGTTTGCTGCCGAACCACCGTATTGATCTAGATATTCCTGATAAAGGTCTACTGTTGCATTATTCACTAATACAGAAGCATCAATTGCTATAGAAGGGGGATAGAAAATCCGTGCTGCCTTCGATGTAATAGGTGCGATTGCTTGTATTACATCTTCAACTGTATCATCTGTCACACCGTCTCCATCTACATCCACTGGCGCATCAGAATCCACTTCCGAAGCTAATTGGTCATCGGTGCTGGCTGCCGCCAATTCCGATAAGGCTCCTTCTACGTCTGTTGCAGTAAAATTGCCCCCAGCGTCCGAGATAGTCACCTCAGACGCAGTTTGGTCATCGGTATTGTCCAAATAGCCGCTTAAATCAACCGTTGTAGCATCACTGCTTAAACTAAGTGTATTACCACTGATGCTCAAATCCTGTATCTCGTTCGTGACGCTACCGTCTACTTCCGTGAAGGTGTTGCTTACCACATAAGGGTCGCCCGATGTTCCGCTTCCAG
>NZ_VBUK01000011.1:0-125978 GCF_005780245.1 Maribacter aurantiacus
TGCTAATTGCTAATTGCTAATTGCTAATTGCTAATTGCTAATTGCTAATTGCTAATTGCTAATTGCTAATTGCTAATTGCTAATCGCTAATCGCTAAAAGCCAACAACCAATGAACAAAAAATTCGAAACAAACGCCATACGGAATCAGTTGAAACGCACGGAAAACCTGGAGCATTCCGTACCTATGTACTTAACGTCCAGTTTTGTCTTTGAGGATGCAGAGGACATGCGCGCCTCGTTTGCCGAGGAGAAGGAGCGTAACATCTATTCCCGCTATTCCAATCCCAATACCAATGAGTTTGTGGATAAGGTTTGCCAAATGGAAGGGGCGGAGCAGGGCTTTGCCTTTGCCTCGGGTATGGCGGCCGTATTCTCGACATTGGCGGCCTTGTTGGAGAGTGGCGACCATGTGGTTTCGGCAGCCAGTATTTTTGGGTCTACCCATTCCCTGTTCAACAACTTTTTTCCAAAGTGGAATATTTCCCACAGTTATTTTGATGTACATGATTTGGATTCCATAGAAGGACTCATTCAACCGAATACCAAATTGATCTATGCCGAAACTCCTACCAATCCAGGTGTGGATGTGCTGGATTTGGAAGTGTTGGGCCAGATTTCGAAAAAACATAACGTTTTGTTGGTGATCGATAACTGTTTTGCCTCGCCCTATTTGCAGCAACCTATTAAGTTTGGCGCGGATTTGGTCATTCATTCCGGTACCAAACTAATGGATGGTCAGGGACGCGTCTTGGCAGGTATTACCGTGGGTAAGGCGGAACTGATGGACAAGGTCTACCGCTTCTCCCGTATTACGGGTCCTGCCCTTTCCCCGTTTAACGCCTGGGTATTGAGCAAGAGCTTGGAGACCCTGGCAGTAAGGGTAGATCGGCATTGTGCCAATGCCCTTAAATTGGCCGAATTTTTGGGAACGCACGACCGGGTAAACTGGGTAAAATATCCCTTCTTAAAGTCGCACCCAAAATACGATGTCGCAAAAAAGCAGATGAAGGCCGGTGGCTGTGTGGTCGCCTTTGAGGTAAAGGGCGGACTGGAAGCTGGCCGAAAATTCTTCGATTCCATAAAACTGTTGTCCCTCTCCGCCAATTTGGGGGATTCCCGTAGTATCGTGACCCATCCGGCCTCGACTACCCACAGCAAGCTGTCCGTGGCCGAGCGTGCCGCCAGTGGTATTACCGAAGGTATGGTCCGTATTTCTGTAGGTCTGGAGCATATTGATGATATAATTGCCGATATTTCCCAGGCGTTGGGGTAATTACAAATTCTTCAAAATTGTCAGTTCGAGTGATTTTCACTAGAAAATAGTATCGAGAACATTTTGATTTAAACGTGTCCTTCTCGATACAAAATTACAATGCGATTTCACTCGTAGTGATAAAAGTGTCTTGCCATTCATTTTGAGGGTTCTGGGGTGGTGAAGGAAGTGCGTTTGGAGAACACCAGAGGCTTGAACCACAGCCTATAATTTTCCTTTTTTTCAGGATAAATGGTTACTTTTTTTTGGTAAAAAAACTATATTTAAGGATTCCCCCTGTTTTAAACTTTGGATTCAAAAAGCATTGACAAATCTGTATACTTGTCATGGTCTGATGGTTAATCCTATTCCAAAGGTTTTAACGTAAAGAAGTAACCAATACTAAACTAAATACATGTAACCATGAAAAAGCAATTCGTGCACGCAATCGTCGTTCTATGTGCAATTTCCCAATGCTGGAGTTGTAAGGAATCCCAAGAAATGGAAATGCAATCTGGAAAAGAATATTCGGAGGAAATCAAGGAAATCATCATGGCGAAGAACGCCGAAATAGAAAAGTTGTATGCGGAGGGAATGATCGACTCGGCGGCGACCCATTTTGCCGAGGATTGTATCCAGTTACCGCCCAACCAACCGGCTATCATTGGAAATGAAAATTATAAAGCGGCTTGGAAGCAGAACATGCAATTCGGTACTTGGGAATTTGACCTGAACACCGAAAAGGTAAAAGCCAGTGGTGATTTAGCTACGGAATACGGCTCCTATTCCCTGACCTTTAGTCCTAACGAGAATTCTCCCATTCCGGCCATGGAGGACATGGGGAATTATGTGGTGCTTTGGGAAAAAATCGATGATGATTGGAAGGTTCTGTGGGATGCCCCGGTAAGTTCCGTACCCATGCTTATGCAGGCAACGGATTCTATCCCCAGCCAATAGCTCTCGCTCCCTCACGATTCCAATCGTATGGTCTTAAAAGAGACCATTAATAAAGAAACAAGGTAACTACTGGTTCGTAGGCCATGGTTTTGAATTATGGAAATAATTGTTCCACGGGTATTTTCATTTTTTTTAGGCAGACTAAAATCTCAAATTCCGAGTTGCTTTGGGGAACTGCGGATCGTTTTGTAGTTTGTCGGCTAAAATCATCCTAACATGACCACGTTTGCGGAGAAAGTAATCTCCTTTCATAAATATCTATGCTTTGACGCGCCCCTGGGGGAAAACATCCAGGTGATGAACCCCTTTTCGGAAAATGAAGCGGTGCTCCACATATTGGAGCAATTCTATACCCAATTTTTTAGGGATACTCTGTCTCGACGTATCGTCTTGGGAATCAACCCGGGTAGGCTGGGAGCCGGGGCCACGGGCATTCCCTTTACGGACACCAAACGCTTAGCGGAGGATTGTGGCATTGAAACAACCGCCATCCAAACACACGAGCCTTCCTCCGTTTTTGTCTACGATATGATCAATGCCTATGGCGGTAGCGAAAAATTTTATAGCCAATTTTATATCAATTCCGTTTGCCCCTTGGGCTTTATCGAGAAAAATAAAAAAGGGAATTGGGTCAATTGCAATTATTACGATTACCCGGAACTGTTTGAAGCCACCAAAGATTTTATCATCACCACCCTAAAGGAACAGATTGCCTTTGGTATCGATACCTCGGTCTGTTACATTCTGGGAAAGAAGAATGCCAAATTTTTCAAGAAGATCAATGATGAGGCCAAGCTGTTCGATTCTTTTGTGGTCTTTGACCATCCAAGGTACATTGTTCAGTATAAACTCAAACAAAAGGAGGCGTATATTGAGCAGTATTTGAGGGGATTAGGGGACTAGTTCCTTGTTTTTTACTATTAATTGTTTTAATTTTTATTTCAACAGATTCGGCGCAGAAGATGGCAACGACGCTAATTTTGGCCTGTTTTCAAACCATAACTGGTGTAACCTTTGTGCTTACGTATTTTATTCATTTATAGTGGTGGTCACTGCATGTTTATCTTCTTTGGAAGACGTATCTTTATCTTAGAATGCGAAATTCAATCCGTTGAAAATTATGACCGAAACCAAGAACTTTTTCACCACTTATAAGGATGCCGTTTGGAAGAAGGACGCCAAGGCATTGATAAACCTATATAGCCCAGAAATGGTGGCCTTTGATATGTGGGACCAAGGTTTTTATGGTTCATTGAAGGAGTGGATTCCAGAAATGGAGCATTGGTTGGGTTCCCTTGGTGAGGAAAGGGTTCAAGTGGATTTTGACCGTATCAGGCTTCATGAGTCGGATGCCCTTGGCTTTGTCAGTGGGTATATTTCCTTCAAGGCTATTGCACCGGATGGAAGGGTTTTGCGGGAAATGACCAATAGGATTTCGGTCGGTTTTACCAAGGAAAATGGCGATTGGAAGGTAGTCCACCAACATATTTCGGCCCCGGTACGTTCTTCAGACCTTACTGCTGTCCTGGAGCTTTAAATTGGAACAAAATATAGATGGGACAATTGCATATAGAATCTTTTTTTCCATAGAACTCTGACGCAACCATTTAAAGAAAAGCAAATCTAAATTGAAAAGAACCATTATGATGCCAATCCGCTATTTTCTAAAGAACCACATCCTTATTATTCTTTCATTTTTGTTTTTCCTAGGTTGTTCCAAAGACGATGACAACAGTTCCGATGCATTGGTAGGCAATTGGACGGTTGCGTACTTTATAACTGACGGTGACCTTAAAATCACCAAGGATGATAATCCCACTTGGCCAGAAGTTAATGATGGAGAAATCACTGCAACATTCGGTGAGCCTGATGGAAATGGAAAGGGAACATTATCGGGGACCTCGGTAAGTAACTCCTATACTGGAAGTTATACGGCGAAAGGTAATGGTGAGCTGACCATTGGTTTCATTGCTTCTACGCTTGCCACTGAACCGGAATGGACATCCTTGTACAACATTAGTGCAGCACAAGAGTTTGAAATTAAAAACGGTAAGCTTTTTATTTATTACAATGACAGATTGAATGCAATTGTCTTTGATCGAAACTAAAGCTTTATTTTAGGTCCAAACCCAGACCGATAAATTCTAATGGCATGATTTTTCTCATGTTTTAAACCCCGTATCAGGGCCATCTTTGCGCCCTTAAAATAGAACCCATGAACATAGTAAGTAAGGAAGAAGCCGTTGGAATCGTAAAATCTGGAGACCGAGTCTTTATCCAGGGTGCCGCCATGACACCCAATACCCTTATCGATGCCCTGTGCGACAGGTACCTGGAACTTAAAGACGTAGAGATAATTTCCATTCATACGGAAGGGGATGCCAAATATACCGTGGAGCCCTACAATCAAAGTTTTAAGATGAACAGTTGTTTTGTGGGTCGCAATGTGCGCACCGCCGTAAACAGTAGCTTGGGCGATTATATCCCCATTTTTTTGAGCGAAATCCATCTGCTCTTTCGTCAGGGAATTTTGCCCTTGGATGTGGCGATTGTGCAGGTTTCCCCCCCGGATGTACATGGTTATTGTTCTCTAGGGGTTTCGGTCGATGTGGCCCTCCCGGCCATTGAAACGGCCAAAAAGGTAATCGCCCAGATAAACCCTTTCGTACCCAGGACGCATGGCGACGGTATTATCCATATCAAGGACATCGATTGTGCCATTGCCGTGGAAAGTCCCATACATATTCATGGGGTCACCGAGGTTTCCCCCGTGGAGGCTGAAATAGGAAAACATGTGGCCGACCTTATCGAAGACGGGGCCACCTTACAGATGGGCATCGGGAGTATTCCCAATGCGGTTCTCAACAATTTGGGGAACCACAAACATCTGGGCATCCATACGGAAATGTTTACGGACGGGATTCTTCCCTTGATAGCATCGGGCGTGGTTACAGGTGAAAAAAAGAAAGTAAAAACGGGCAAGATCGTCACCTGTTTTGCCGTAGGCTCGCAAAAACTGTATGATTTTGTGGACGACAATCCATTGGTACATTTTAAGGAAGCGGCGTATACCAACTATACGGCGATTATCCGAAAAAACCCAAAAGTAACGGCCATCAATAGTGCCATCGAAATCGATTTGACCGGACAGATTTGCGCCGATACCATAGGAAACCGACAATTTTCCGGGGTAGGGGGACAAATGGATTTCATTAGGGGCGCTTCCCTTTCCAAAGGAGGGAAACCCATTTTTGCGATGCCCTCCGTGACGGCCAAGGGAATTTCCAAAATCACCCCGTATTTGAAGCAAGGGGCCGGCGTTACCACCACCCGCGCCCACGTGCATTATGTAGTGACGGAATATGGTACCACCAATCTCTTCGGGAAAAACCTGAAGGAAAGGGCAAAGTCGCTCATAGCAATTGCACATCCGGACCATAGGGAGGAACTGGAACGCGCGGCTTATGAGCGTTTTAGAAGTTGATGTACATGATACCCATCGAAACCCAAAGACTCCATATCCAAGAGGCAACCCTAACCGATGCCGATTTCATTTATGAACTTTTGAACAGTCCAACGTGGTTGGAACACATTGGCAATCGGGGGATACGGACTTCTGCCGATGCGGAGGCGTATATTCAAAATAGCTTGTTGGCATCCTATCGGGATTATGGCTTCGGACTTTGGAAGGTTTCTGTAAAGGATACCAATGTGCCTTTGGGTATCTGCGGATTTTTAAAAAGGGATTATCTCGATGCACCCGATATCGGCTTTGCCCAATTACCCCAATTTGAAGGCTTTGGCTATATGTTGGAAGCGTGCCGCTCCGTCATGGACTATGGTGTATCGGCACTGAACTTCCCAAAAGTGCTGGCGGTGACAACATCCAATAATGTACGCTCCCAAAAACTGCTGTCAAAACTGGGTTTTTCGGAGATCGGCACCGTGCAGCCTTCGAACAAAGAAACGCCTTTTCGATTGTATTCCAATCCCTAGGAGGTAATCCGCTAATTACCCCAGCAGTTCCCGTTGCTTTAAAAAGGGCTGTTTGTACGAGCGTTTTCCGGTCGCCTTGTACATGGCATTCGCCAAGGCGGCAAAAATAGGAGGGAAGGAAGGTTCCCCCAATCCCGTAGGATGGATGTCACTTTCCACAAAGTGCACATCGATTTCCTTGGGCGCCTCGCGCATGCGGATTATGCGATAGGTATCAAAGTTCCGTTGGTACGGCACACCGTCCTTAAAGGAAATTTCCCCGTAGAGGGCATTGCCTATTCCGTCCACGATACCGCCCTCGGCCAGATTCGTTGCGGCATCCGGGTTGACCACGATTCCACAATCGATTGCGCAGGTTACCTTTTGAACGACCGGTTCATTGTTTTCCCACGTCAGGTCCAATACCTGGGCCGCATAGGAATTATGGCAGAAATAGGCGGCCACGCCTCGGGCCACGCCGTCCCTATTGGACCAATTGGACTTTTCCTTTACGAGTTTCAATACGCCGGCATAGCGGTGGGCCTTATAATCATTATTTTCCCCAACGGGATTGTGCTGGGCGCGTTCCAATAGTTCCAACCGAAAGTCTATGGGGTCCTTACCAGCGGCTTCGGCCACTTCATCCAGAAAGGACTGTTCTGCACAGGCGATAAAATTGGAGCTGGGCGCCCTAAAGGAACCTACGGTCAGGTTGGTGTCAATGGTCCAATCTTCCGCCAGGTAATTTTCAACGGCTCCTGCGGGAAAACGGTTTTCATGCAGGGGACTCTGAGGAATTCCACCCGTTTTTACGTGAAAGCCAATGAGGTTGTTATCGGCATCCAGTGCCGCCCGAAAGGTAGCCCTGTAGGAGGGTCGGTAAATACCATTGGTCATATCGTCCTCGCGGGAATACACCAATTTTACAGGGGCCTTCATTTTCTGGGAAATAAGGGCCGCTTCCACGAGCCAATGTGCATAGGACCTTCGGCCATACCCACCGCCCAAACGGGTCATCTGTATCTCTATATTTTCAATGGGCATGCCCAATCGGGCCGAAAGGGTCTGTTCCGTTAGTTCAGGTTTTTGCAACGGACCAATGAGCAAGGCTTTATTATCGGAAACATCTGCAAAAAAGTTCATGGGCTCCATGCAATTGTGCGCCAAGAAAGGGGCCGTATAGGTTGCTTCGATAACCTTGGCTGCATTCTTAAAGGCATTTTCGGGATTTCCGTCCCTACGTTTCACCGTCGCTTTTTTGGAAGCGATGGCTTCCATCTCAGCATAGTGTTTGGCTGTGCTTTCCAGTCCGCCCGGGGTGTATTCCTCCCATTTTCTGCCAAACCGGTTTCGGGTCTCCGTAATACCTTCAATGGGTTCACATTCAATTTTCAGTGCTTTTTTGGCCTGCATCACCTCCCAAGTAGAGTTTCCAACAACAACCGCTACCTCGTTGAACGTTCGCGTATCGAAGAAGGCTTTCTCATAGTCGTCATTAAATACCTTGATGGTAAAGATGGATTTGATACCGGGCATGTTTTTTGCCTCGCTGTCATCAATGGATTTTAGTTTGAGCCCAAATGCCGTTGGCGTTACGATCATGGCGGTCAGCATGCCCTCTTTATAGGTGTCTACTCCAAATAAAGGTTTACCCGTAACGATTTTGTGGCCGTCCACATTTTTTTGGGATGTACCAATAATGGTGAAATCCTTGATTTCCTTTAATTGCACTTCTTCGGGCACATTCATAGTTGCCGCAGCGGATGCCATTTCGCCATAGGAAGCACTTTTGTCACTTTCGGTATGTGTTAAAATGCCATTACGTGCACTGATTTCTTCTGATGGTACTTGCCAATCTTGGGCCGCCGCAGCAATCAACATGGCCTTAGCGGAGGCACCGGCCATACGCAGCCCTTCCCAACCCCTGCGAATGGATTGGCTTCCACCCAAAAATTGAAGTGTAAAAGCCGCCGTATCCAAGGGTGCCTGCTCCACGATTACATCCTTCCAATCCACGCCCAGCTCATCCGCAACAATCATGGGCATGGAGGTCTTTACATTTTGACCTCCCTCCGGATTAGGTGATAGAATGGTCACCTGACCATTGTCCGCTATTCTTAAATATCCGTTGATTTTAAACCATTCCTTTGGTAGTTGGTTCACTTCTTCCGCTGACATTTTGCAGGATGCTAACCAGCTAAAGCCCAGTACCATTCCACCACCGGCCAAGGCACTACTTTTTATAAATGATCGACGTCCAATTTTGGTTTTAACGATGGTCACTTATTCAGATATTTTAGATTCGTTTTGAGCATTATCCTACTAATGGCGGTTTGTCCGTTATAAAGGGTTGATGATAATGTCTTCTGCCCGTAGCCTTATACAATGCATTCGCCAAGGCCCCCATAATGGGAGGAAATGGCGGTTCGCCCATGCCTGTTGGGTCTATGTCATTTTTCACAAAGTGCGTTTCAATGGATTTTGGTGCTTCGCTATGTCGAATCAATCGATAACGGTCAAAGTTGTTCTGTTCTGGAGTACCGTCCTTAAAGGTAAGGCCACTGTACATAGCATGGCCAATTCCGTCAATAGCTCCCCCTTCGGATAGGTTCGATGCCGCATCGGGGTTTACCACAATACCACAATCGATGGCAGCCGTAACTTTTTGAACGACGGGTTTGTTATTTTCCATGACCATATCCAATACCTGGGCAACGTAACTGTCGTGGCAGAAATAGGCTGAAACCCCTCTGTGAACTCCCGCTTCGGATTGGCCCCAATTCGCTTTTTCTTTTACCAATTCCAGCACCCCTGCATATCGGGCCGCGTCATAATCGTTGGATTCCTTTTCCCCGACCGGGTTCTCTTGGGCTCGTTTTAGTAGTTCCAATCTGAAATCGATGGGATCCTTGCCCATTTCCTCGGCCAGTTCATCCAAAAAGGACTGTTCCGCCCCGGCGATAAAATTGGAGCGTGGCGCTCTAAATGCACCGGTGGTAATGTTGGAATTAAGGGTAAAGTCTTCAGCTAAATAATTGTCAATGGCTCCGGCAGGGAATCGATTGGCGAATACTGGGCTTTCCGGAATTCCACCTCCCTTTACATGAAAGGCTATCAATTTATTATCTGCGTCCAAGGCCGCACGATAGGTGGCATAATACGCTGGGCGATAAATCCCTTGCGTCATATCATCTTCCCGACTATAGACCAATTTCACGGGAGCTTTCATTTTTTTGGATATCAAGGCGGTCTCCACCATAAAATGGCCATAAAGCCTCCTACCAAAACCACCTCCTTGTCGCGTCATTTGAATATCAATGCTTTCCAAGGGTAATCCTAAAACTTCGGAAACGGCGGGTTCCATCCATTCTGGGGTTTGTGTAGGACCTAATAACTCCGCATGGTCTTCCGTTACATGTGCAAAGAAATTCATGGGTTCCATGGTATTGTGTGCCAAAAACGGACAACTATAACTCCGCTCAATAATTTTGGCGGCATTTTTAAAGGCGGTTTCAGGATCGCCATCTTTGCGTGTTACCTTTCCTTTGGAAGTCACCAATTCCTTTAATTTGGTGGTATGGGTCTCCGAATCTTCCATACCGGCGGGAAAGTTAACTTCCATATCATTGCCGAACATGGTTACGGTTTCTGTAATATCGGAAGCGTTTTCCCATTCGATATTCAAAGCTTTCTTGGCCTGAAATACCTGCCAAGTGCTTTCCCCTACCACAGCGATCAACTCATTGAAGGCCGTAAAGTGAAAGGTATTTTTTTTGTAATCTTCATCGTATAGTTTGATGGAAAAAATATCATGAATTCCTGGCATCTGCTTGGCAGACTCCGCATCAAAGGATTTTAGTTTCATGCCAAAGGCAGGCGGATGAACCAATGAGGCGATCAACATACCTTCCCGCTGTACGTCCAATCCAAATAGGGGTTGGCCCGTTACTATTTTTTTGCCATCCACATTTTTACGTGATGTTCCGATAATGGAAAAATCTGCAATCTCCTTTAATTCTATTTCTTCGGGCACTTCCAAGCTCGCCGCAGATGAAGCCATTTCGCCATATCCGGCGGAATTGCCGCTTGCTTCGTGTGATAGAACACCTGCAATAGCGGCAATTTCTCCAGCGGGCACCTGCCACGCCTGTGCCGCTGCATTTTTAAGCATCTGTCTGGCGGTGGCTCCCGCCATACGTAGGTTTTGCCAAGAACTGCTTATCGATCTACTGCCGCCGGCCACCTGCCAACTATACAGATTTGTATTTAAGGGTGCTTGCTCAACGACCACATTTTTCCAGTCAACCTCCAGTTCATCCGCCACGATCATGGGCATGGATGTTCTTACGTTCTGACCAATTTCGGGATTGGGAGACATGATGGTAACTACCCCGTTGTCCCCAATTTTTAAGTAGCCATTGATTTCATACCATTCCTTTGGCATTTCAGGTTCGATGGCCATGGCCACGGCCTCAGCTCCTTTTGGTTTACAGGAATTCAACCAACTGAATCCAAGGATAAGGCCGCCTCCAGCGACGCTGGTATTCCTAATAAATGCGCGTCTTCCCAATGTTGTTTTTATGTGTGTCATGGTCCTATGAAGTTTGAGTGCTATTGGCAGCCATTTTAACGGCTTTCTTAATTCGTGTATACGTGCCGCAGCGGCAGATGTTTCCGTTCATGGCATTTTCAATTTCTACGTCCGAAGGGTTAGGATTTCTCTTGAGCAAGGCAGAAGCTGTCATAATCTGACCTGCCTGACAATACCCACATTGGGGAACATCCACTTCCAACCAAGCTTCCTGTACCGGATGGTCTCCATTTTCTGAGAGCCCTTCTATGGTGGTGATTTCTTGGTCACCAACAGAGGATACGGGTAATTGGCATGACCTTACCGCGTTGTCGCCTAGGTGAATGGTACAGGCCCCACATTGGGCAATACCACAGCCGTATTTGGTTCCTACCATTTGCAAATGATCGCGAAGGACCCAAAGCATGGGTGTTGATGGGTCTACATCTACTTGCTGAGACGTACCGTTGATTTTTAATGAGAATGCTGCCATAATTTTTGATAAGTTGTTGTTCTTGTTGAAATTACAAAATATTGATATACAAAGGGAAAACTAAGGTAGGGAAGTTCAAAATAAAGAAGGTTATATGACTTTTAGCTTTGGTTGGCGTGGAATTAAAAAAGTGTTGCCGAAAAAAACTTCGATAACACTTTTCAAATTTACGGCCGTGGGGTCGTAACGGTAATACCTAGCAATTATAGGCTAAGCAATATACTATCCCACTATTTCCTTTTCAAGAATAAAGGGTTGATTGTAGACGCGTTTTCCGGTTGCCTTATACATGGCATTCGCCAATGCCCCGATAACAGGTGGCAACGAAGGTTCTCCAAGTCCGGTAGGGTCTATACCGTTATCAACAAAATAGGACTCTATCTGTTTGGGCGCCTCGCTATTTCTAATTAAATGATAGGAGTCGAAGTTCTGCTGCTGCGGAACCCCGTTCTCAAAGGTCATTTGAGAATAAGTAGCATGTCCAATACCGTCTATGATACCCCCTTCAATCTGATTTTTGGCACTGATTGGATTGATTACGATTCCACAATCCACGGCACAAACAACCTTTTCTACCATAGGTTTGTTACCGTCCATGGTAAGATCCAATACTTGGGCTACATAGGAATTGTGGCAGTAATAGGCGGATACTCCCCTGGCTTTACCATTATCCAAACCGTCCCAATTGGCTTTTTCCTTAACTAATTTTAAAACACCGGCATAGCGTTCGGGGTCGTAATCATTTTTCTCAGGTGGTCCAACGGGGTCTTTTATCGCCCTGTCGAACAATTCCAAACGGAATTCGATAGGGTCTTTACCGGCCAATTCGGCTACCTCGTCCATAAAGGACTGCTCTGCACCGGCCATAAAGTTAGACCTAGGTGCTCTCCATGCCCCTGTCGTAATTTTGGTCTGTAGGCTTGTCTTTTCAGCTAAATAATTATCTACCGCTCCCGCAGGGAATCTATTTTCAAAAACTAAATCATCATTAGTTCCAACTCCCTTCACAGACCAAGCTATTAGATTGTTATCCTTGTCCAATCCTGCCTTGAACCTCACTTTGTAGGCAGGGCGGTAGGTTCCTTGGGTCATGTCGTCCTCTCGGGTATACACCAATTTGATCGGAGCCTGTACTTTTTTGGAAATAACGGCTGCCTCTACACCAAAGTGTCCGTAGAGCCTACGTCCAAATCCACCACCCATACGAGTCATGCCAACATCTATTTTATCAATGGGCAATCCTAACACAGAGGATAAGGTCTTTTCCAAAAACTCAGGAGTCTGTATAGGACCTTTGACTTCGGCCTTATCCGCAGTTACGTTAGCAAAAAAGTTCATGGGCTCCATTGTATTGTGGGCCAAAAATGGAGCACTATAGGTTCGCTCGATGACTTTGGCCGCACCTTTAATGGCCTTGTTAAAATCCCCATCGCTACGAGCTGGTTCTTTTGCGGGAGCATCCAACAATTTTGCTAAATCGTCCTCATAGCTTTCGGTACTTTCCAAGTTAGATGGGCTTTCCCATTCCACTTTTAAAGCTTTTTTGGCCTGCATGCACTGCCACGTACTTTCACCCACAATTGCAACTAGTTGTGGTATTCCACCTCCATCGGACCACTGTTTTTCAACCCCTTCTGGATATACATCAACAGGGAAAACATCTATAATTCCCGGCATGGATTTGATTGATTCGGCATCCATTGATTTAAAGGTTTGCCCAAAAGCCTCAGGATGCACTATCATGGCTGTAAGCATACCTTCCTCTTGGACATCGATTCCGAACAATGGTTTTCCTGTAACTATTTTTGGTCCGTCAACATTTAATCTGTCCGTACCTATTATCGTAAAATCATTTATGTCCTTTAATTCCACTTCTTCCGGAACTTCAATATTTTCTGGTGGGTCATTGGGAGAAGCTACGCCCACAGCGGCAGATGCCATTTCCCCATATCCCGCGGACTTGTTGCTAGCTTTGTGGTAGAGCGTTCCGTTGGATGTGGTCACCTCTTCCAAGGGGACCTCCCAAGCTTTGGCAGCAGCCTGTCTCAACATTTTTCTCGCTGTAGCACCAGCCATACGCAACCCTTCCCATCCTGCTCGGATGGATTGGCTTCCGCCGGCCAACTGTCTCTGGAAAACATCCAAATTTAGCGGCGCCTGTTCCACAATGACGTTTTTCCAATCTACGTCCAATTCATCGGCCACAATCATAGGCATGGCCGTTTTTACGTTCTGTCCGATTTCTGGATTGGGAGACATGATTGTTACCAATCCATTATCACCAATTTTTAGAAAACCATTGATGTCAAACCATTCTTTTGGAAGGCTGTTCACTTCTTCGGGGGTCATTTTACAAGAGGCGAGCCAACTAAAACCCACCATCATACCACCACCGGCAAGTGCCGAAGTTCTTATAAAAGATCGTCTTCCTATTTTTGTTTTTACGAGTGTCATTTTTTTTGATTTTTTTGGTGCTTTGTACGAGTCATGCATTCTGAGTCTCTGAGACTGCCATTTTTATGGCTTTCTTGATGCGTACATAAGTTCCACATCTACAAATGTTTCCGTTCATAGCCGTTTCTATTTCTTCATCGCTGGGGGAAGGATTTCGCTTTAGTAGGGCCGTTGCACTCATGATTTGACCGGCTTGACAGTAGCCACATTGTGGAACATCTATCTCTAGCCATGCTTTTTGTACTGGATGATCGCCGTTTTCAGAAAGTCCTTCTATGGTTGTAATTTCTTGGTTGCCAACAGAGGAAACAGGTAATTGGCACGAACGAATCGCGTTATCTCCCAAGTGAACGGTGCAGGCACCACACTGGGCAATGCCGCAACCATATTTTGTTCCCACCAATTTAAGATGGTCCCTGAGCACCCATAACATGGGTGTACTATCGTCTACATCGACCTCTAGGGTCTTTCCATTTATCTTTAAGCTGAATTTTGACATAGTGAGTTTGTTTTGAATCGGATGCTTCAAGTTACTAAATATTTATATGTAATGGAACAAGTATTGTCTTAGATTAACATTTTTTTATTTTGATATTGGCCATAGAAAGAGTCTGTTAACTGAACTCACACGTAACTGGCTATCAGTGTTATTTCAGTTTACGTTTCTATCGACTAAATCGCTACACCAAATTTCTCAACCTTAATTTTAATTATCTTTGAAATATGCTTTCCAAGAAGACAAAATACGGATTAAAGGCCCTTGCATATTTGGGAAACCAAAAAAATCGAAAACCCGTCCAGATTTCCGAAATAGCGGAGCATGAGAATATATCCCAAAAGTTTTTGGAAAGTATTCTCCTAAGCCTACGTAAATCTGGATTTTTGAGTTCCAAAAAAGGTAAGGGTGGTGGATATTACCTCTTGAAGGACCCAGACCAAATATATATGACCGATGTTATGCGGGTACTGGAAGGGCCTATTGCCATGGTACCTTGTGTAAGCCTTAATTTTTACGAAAGCTGTGACGATTGCCCGGACGAAAGGACATGCTCCGTCCACAAATTGATGCTCCAAGTTAGGGACAGTGCCTTGGCGGTATACCGAAACAATACCTTACAGGATATTCTTTGCAATCAACCCAAAGACGAGAAATAAGCTTGCCCATCTAAAACTCTTGTTGGAAATATCTCAATTTAACCCCTGTTTTGTTAATAATCTACTAATTCTATAGGGTAATTATAAATTTTAAGGATTTCATTGGTGATAGGTAAAAATTAAATTCTATTTTTGAAAACTCTACTAATTAAGTAGGGTAATAAAATTTACAATTTAAGATGATTGCAGATCAACTTGTTTTAGATAAGAAAACCACAAAAACGACCTACGCGGAGGATAAAAAATCCGAAAAGCCTATACGAAGTATTGCCAAGGCATTTAGCTGGCGTATCATAGGAACTCTGGACACACTTGTTATTTCGTACATTCTTACCGGTAAGATTTCAATTGCGGCATCCATAGCGTCAATAGATTTTGTCACGAAAATGATTCTCTATTTTTTTCATGAAAGGTTGTGGAACTTAATAAAATGGGGCAAATAAAAAAGGTATGGCATTATCAACATCTCAAATTCAACAATTGAACGCCCAATTCAAGGGTATACCACCAGAGGAAATAATCTCTTGGGCCGTGAAACACGGTAATACCCCGGTGGTTACTACCAATTTTCGGCCTTATGAAGTCGCTATTTTACATGCGGTATCCCAAGTAAGTCAGGACATTCCCGTGATTTGGTGTGATACGGGGTACAATACCCCAAAGACTTACAAACACGCGGAGGAGCTAATTGAAAGGTTACAATTGAACATCAAATTATATGTTCCCAGACAGACCTCTGCCCATAGGGATGCCATAATGGGAATTCCACAAATAGATGATCCACGACATGAGGAATTTACCAAGCAAGTGAAATTGGAACCTTTCGCCAGGGCCATGGCCGACTTTAAACCAGATGTTTGGTTTACGAACTTGCGCAAAGGTCAGACAGCTTTGCGTGATAGTTTGGATATATTAAGTTTGAGCAAGGACGGGGTGCTAAAAGTGAGTCCTTTCTATCATTATAATGACACCCAATTAGACACCTATTTAAGGAAGTTCGATCTTCCCAATGAACATAACTATTTTGATCCCACCAAGGTTTTGGCCAATAGGGAGTGCGGATTACATACATAAAGAATACCTATGGAAGTAAAAGAATTGGAAGTGCCAGTTGAAATCGGTGAGAATACCGCCCATATCAATGCCCTAGAAAATGAGGCCATTTATATTTTGAGGGAGGTAGCGGCACAATTTGAAAAACCGGTTTTATTGTTTTCGGGAGGAAAGGACTCGATTACTTTGGTAAGGTTGGCCCAAAAGGCCTTCTGGCCCGCTAAAATTCCTTTTCCCTTGATGCATATTGATACCGGACATAATTTTCCCGAGACCATAGAATTTAGAGATCGTTTGGTTAAGGAACTGGGATTGGAACTTATTGTTAGAAATGTCCAGGACTCCATTGACCAAGGAAAGGTCAAGGAAGAGTCTGGAAGATATTCCAGTAGAAACAGTTTGCAGACAACGACGCTGTTGGATGCTATTGAAGAGTTTAAGTTCGATGCTTGTATTGGAGGTGCCCGTAGGGATGAGGAAAAAGCAAGGGCCAAGGAAAGGATATTTTCTGTTCGTGACGATTTTGGACAATGGGACGAAAGAAACCAAAGACCGGAATTGTTCGATATGTTGAACGGTCAGATCGAGTTGGGTCAGAACGTACGCGTGTTCCCTATTTCCAATTGGACAGAGCTGGATGTTTGGTCCTATATAAAGGATGAAGGAATAGAGATTCCTTCCATCTATTTTGCACATAAGCGCAAGACCTTTCTTAGGGACGGTATGATATGGTCGGCCGAAGATGGAATTGTATTCAGGGACGAGGATGAGGTTGTGGAAGAACGGATGGTTCGTTTTAGAACGGTAGGTGATATGTCCTGTACGGCGGCCGTTCTTTCGGATGCCATTAGTATAGATAAGGTGGTAGCCGAAATTAGGGATTCTTCCATTTCAGAACGAGGTGCCCGTATAGACGACAAACGTTCCGAAGCGGCCATGGAAAAAAGAAAACAACAAGGATATTTTTAGAATTTTCTTTTGAAAATTCTGCCGTTGGCTATTAGCTATCGGATATAAATCAAATAATAATTAATGGCCAGCAGCTAAAACCTAATGGCTAACCGCATAAAAATGGAAGTACTAAAAATAGCAACGGCAGGTAGTGTGGATGATGGTAAAAGTACCTTGATTGGAAGGATACTTTACGATACCAAATCCTTGACTTCGGATAAACTCGAAGCCATAGAAAGGACCAGTAAGCAAAAAGGATACGATTATTTGGATTTTTCCTTGGCTACGGATGGTTTAGTGGCTGAAAGAGAACAGGGAATTACCATAGATGTAGCCCATATCTATTTTTCCACGGCTAAGAAAAGCTACATTATTGCCGATACCCCAGGACATGTTGAATATACCCGAAACATGGTAACGGGTGCCTCTACCTCTCAGGCGGCCATCATTTTGATTGATGCCCGCAAAGGGGTCATTGAGCAAACCAACAGGCATTTTTTCATCAATAATCTTCTACGTATAAAGGAAGTAGTGGTGGCCATCAATAAAATGGATCTGGTCGATTTTTCGGAGGAACGATACAATGAAATTAAGGCCGATTTTGAAAAACTGATGGAGAAACGGGATTATGCCGATCAAAAAATCACGTTTGTTCCGGTCAGTGCCCTTAAGGGTGATAATGTCGTAAATAAATCCGAAAATACATCTTGGTATAAGGGGGAAACTTTATTGGAGCATTTGGAAGCTTTGGATCTTGCAGCGGTTTCCAATGTGGGCACGCCTCGTTTTCCCGTGCAGTATGTTATCCGTCCAAAAACAGAGGAGCATCATGATTTTAGGGGCTTTGCAGGTAAGGTCTACGGAGGTGAGTTGAGTGTGGGTGATGAGGTAGTTGCCCTACCTTCACAGACAAGGTCTAAAATCAAGGACATTTATGTTTACGATAAAAAATATAAAACGGCTTCTAGAAGGTCATCTGTGACCATTACCTTGGAAGACGAAATTAATCTGAGCCGGGGTGATATGTTGGTCAAGGCCAATGACCTCCCAACCATAGAAAAGCAATTTACAGCTACCATTTCCTGGATGGATTCCAAGCCGTTGGCGGCAGGGAACAAATATGTGGTTCAGCATGGGGTCAATAAGGTATTGGCCAAGGTTGATCAGGTGCATCATAAAATTGCACCGGATTATTCCGGAGTGGATGCCGAAGCCCAGTCGTTGGGTATGAACGATATTGCGGAGGTGAGTTTTAGGTTAAACAAACCTATTTTTTACGATAAGTTCAAAAATCATAGGACCAATGGTTCCTTTATTCTTATCGATACACAATCAAATAATACGGTAGGAGCCGGGTTTATAAGTTAGTCGTAATCCTGAATTAAATGTTGAATATAATTTTAAATTAAAACATATTAATCCGATAGGATTTATATTATTATTAAAGCAGCAGGACAAGATCATATAAAAAATAGCAATGCAAAGTTTTAGAACAGAAATAGAAAATCCGATTGTTGAAAAGGACATCCTAGAGTTGGAACGAAAGATTCATGAGTTCCACGGCGGTAAGTTGGATGAGGAGAAATTTCGAAGTCTTCGTTTGGCCAGGGGAGTTTATGGACAGCGTCAACCAGGGGTTCAAATGATCAGGATTAAGTTGCCTTACGGAAAGGTAACATCTAAACAATTGCATCGTATTTGTGAGGTTTCGGACGAGTATTCCAGAGGTAGGCTCCATATTACGACCAGACAGGATATCCAAATTCATTATGTGGATTTGAACAGGACTCCTGAACTCTGGGCGGAGTTGGAAAAGGATGATATTACCCTCAGGGAAGCCTGTGGTAATACGGTACGCAATGTAACGGCCAGTGAAACCGCAGGCATCGATATAAACGAGCCTTTTGATGTATCGCCCTATGCCCACGCCCTTTTTCAATATTTTTTGAGAAATCCCGTGAGTCAGGAAATGGGACGAAAGTTTAAGGTTTCCTTTTCCGCTTCGGATGAAGATACCGGACTTTCCTACATGCATGACCTTGGTTTTATTGCCAAAATCAAAGAAGGTATTAAAGGTTTTAAAGTGATGCTTGGTGGGGGATTGGGGTCACAACCGAGGCATGCAGATGTTTTATATGAGTTTTTGCCTTCGGATAAAATAATTCCTCTGATGGAAGTAGTGGTCCGTGTTTTTGACCGCTTTGGAGAACGAAAAAGCAGGGCAAAAGCCAGAATGAAGTTCTTATTAAAAGATGTAGGCTTGGATGGTTTTAGAAAACTGATCGATGAAGAATGCAAGGCAATTCCCTTTAAAACCTATCCCATTGATGCCTTGGAATACCCTAAAATAAAAGTTTCCGAGCTCGAAGCTCCAAAAGTAGAAATTGACGATATCAAGGAATTTGAAAAATGGAAGTCTACCAACATCCTACCACAGAAACAAGATGGTTTTGTGGCGATAGGAATTAAGGTTCTTTTGGGAGACTTTTATACGGAAAAGGCCAGATTGTTAGCGGATTTGGTACAGAACTATGCTGCGGGTGAATTCCGGTTGACTTTGCGCCAAAATATATTGATTCCCTATGTAAGAGAGGATGCCATTCCATTTTTCTTCGCGGAACTAAAAAAACTAGGCTTTGCTGAAGCCGGTTATAATAAGGCCTTGGATATTACCGCCTGTCCCGGAACGGATACCTGCAATCTGGGTATTGCGAGTAGTACGGGAATAGCGGAGGAGTTGGAACGGGTAATAAAAGCAGAATATCCACAATATATTGAAAATCCAGATGTGGTCATTAAAATAAGCGGATGTATGAACGCCTGTGGACAGCACAATATGGCCAATATTGGTTTCCAGGGTATGTCCGTTAGAACTAAAGATAAATTGGTGGCCCCTGCCTTACAGGTATTATTGGGAGGTGGAAACGATGGAAATGGAAATGGACGGTTTGCGGATAAAGTAGTTAAGGTGCCTAGTAAGCGAGGACCTGAAGCCTTACGATTGATATTGGACGATTTTGATGCTAACGGCAATGGAAAATCCTTTCCCGATTATTATGCCGGAAAAGGACAAATGTATTTCTACGATTTCTTGACCCATTTATCCAATGTCGATGATCTAACTGCCGATGATTTTGTTGATTGGGGAAATACCGAAAGATATGAGAAAGCTATCGGTGTGGGAGAATGTGCCGGGGTAGTCATCGATTTGATTGCGACATTGCTTTTTGAAAGTAAGGAAAAGATTCAGAATGCCCAGGAGAAATTTGAGGAGGAAAAATGGGCGGCCAGTATTTATTATGCTTATTCCTCTATGGTTAATTCGGCCAAGGCCTTATTGACGTCAGAAAATACCAAAGTGAACACCCACGCCAGTATTATCAAGGATTTCGATGAGAAGTTTGTTGCCAATGGTAGAATCGAGGTTTCGGGTGGTTTTGAGAACATGGTTTTGCAAATCAACAAAAATGAGCCCACGAAAGAATTTGCGACTTCCTATTTGAAAAATGCAAGATTGTTTTTAGAAACCGTTGAAAAGTATAGGGAACGAGAATTAGCGCAAGTTTAAAATGCAGTTTAACAAACAACCCAATCAAAAAACAATCGCAGCGGCAGTAAACACTCCCTTCCAAACGGGGGGGAGGTTAACTGTTGTGGGAGCAGGACCAGGTGACCCTGAATTGATTACCGTAAAGGCAATAAATGCCCTTCAAAGCGCCGATGTAGTTTTGTATGATGCTCTTGTTAACGAAGAGCTTTTAAAATATGCCCCAAAGGCAGAAAGGATATTCGTTGGAAAAATAAAAGGTTGTTACACCTATCAACAGGACCAAATAAATGAGTTGATTGTTTCCAGAGCAAAATCCCACGGACACGTAGTCCGGTTAAAAGGGGGTGATCCCTTTGTTTTTGGACGAGGGGCCGAGGAAATGGAATTTGCAGCTTTCCACGGTCTGGAAACGGCAATGGTTCCCGGAATTTCGTCCAGTTTAAGTGTGCCGGCCTATCAAAATATCCCAGTTACTAAAAGAGGGGCTTCGGAGAGTTTTTGGGTCATTACGGGAACTACAAAACAGCATAAATTATCAGGAGACGTAGCCTTGGCAGCTAAAAGTAATGCTACGGTTGTCATTCTCATGGGAATGTCCAAGTTACCCGAAATTGTTTCTTTTTTTAAAAAGGAAGGGAAGGACGAAACAGCTATTGCCATTATCCAAAATGGTACTTGGAAGGAAGAGAAAATAGCGGTAGGGACTATTTCCAATATAGAAGACGAAGTAAAGAAGAATAGGTTGTCCAATCCTGCCATCATTATTATTGGTGAAGTGGTTGGACATCGGCAAAAGCTTATCGAAATAAAAAAACGATATGTAGATAGTAAAGAGTTAAAAGTTCTAAGTGAATAGATAAAAGATTTTTTTGCCTAAACAGCTAACTCCTAACCACTAAATCCTAATTAAGAAGTATGATAAAAACAGATATTGTAATCATAGGTGCAGGCCCAACAGGATTATTCACCGTATTTGAAGCAGGACTGCTAAAATTAAAATGCCATCTTATCGATGCATTGCCACAGCCTGGTGGTCAGTGCTCGGAGATTTATCCCAAAAAACCGATTTATGATATTCCAGCTTTTCCGGAAATATTGGCGGGTACATTAGTGGATAATCTTATGGAACAGATAAAGCCATTTGAAGCCGGATTTACCTTGGGAGAACGGGCGGAAACCTTGGACAAACAAGAAGATGGCTCCTATATAGTTACCACGAACAAAGGTACACAGCACCATGCACCCGTTGTGGTGATTGCAGGCGGTTTGGGCTCTTTCGAGCCAAGAAAGCCTCCCATTTCCAATATTGTGGATTTTGAGGATAAAGGCGTGGCCTATATGGTTAAGGACCCGGAGGTCTATCGTGGTAAAAAGGTGGTTATTGCCGGTGGAGGAGATTCTGCCCTAGACTGGGCCATTTTCTTGGCCGATGTCGCTTCGGAAGTATCCTTGGTTCACCGTAGAAATGAATTTCGAGGAGCCTTGGACTCTGTTGAGAGAGCATCGGAATTGGCCAAATTGGGTAAAATAAAATTATTCACGGAAGCCGAGGTTAAAAAATTATATGGCGATGAGAAGTTGGAAGCCGTTGTCATCAAACATAACGACACCGAAAAGGGTGAAACCTACCTAGAAGTGGATAATTTTATTCCGCTTTTTGGACTTTCACCGAAATTGGGTCCTATCGGAAATTGGGGATTGGAAATTGAGAAGAATGCTATAAAGGTGAACAATGCCAAGGACTATCAGACAAATATACCGGGAGTTTTTGCCATTGGAGATGTCAATACCTATGAGGGCAAGTTGAAATTGATTCTTTCCGGTTTTCATGAAGCGGCGGTAATGTGTCAGTATGCTTATCAAATCATCAATCCCGGCAAACGATATGTGATGAAATATACTACGGTTGGTGGGGTAGAAGGATTTGATGGCTCCAAAAAAGAGGCTAAAAAAGAAGTGGTACAAAGTATAGCATAGTAATTTTTGAAACGACTAAGGAACCCTTCAAGAATACTAATTGAAGGGTTTTTTGTTATGGAAAAGTCTTTACAAAAATGATTATTTGGTTTTGAACGGGTAGAGCCGTTACTTTGCCCCAGTTCTATTAAAAACTGTATTGTTATCAAGAAAGGTGGAGGGAATAGACCCATTGAAGCCTTGGCAACCCTTGGACTAGTCTGATTTGGTCAGTAGGTAAGTAGGTGCTACGTTCTATCCCGAATGCCATCGGGAAAGATAACCCCAAAAGGCCTAGCCCAAATTCCTATTCTTGATTCCTTACGTTACATTTAAATGATTTAAAATAGGAGGTTATAACGTCCAATATGAAACAGAAATGAGCAATATAAAAGAGGAAATTCAAAAAAGAATTTTGGTATTGGATGGTGCGATGGGCACTATGTTGCAGCAATACAAGTTTACAGAGACGGATTTTCGTGGTGAACGATTTAAGGATTGGCACATAGATGTTAAAGGAAATAACGATATGTTGGCCCTTACGCAGCCAGAAGCTTTGGCGGAGGTACATCGTAAATATCTAGAGGCTGGGGCGGATATCATTGAGACCAATACTTTTTCCAGCACCACCATAGCTATGGCAG
Organism: Maribacter aurantiacus; assembly: GCF_005780245.1. Taxonomy (NCBI): domain Bacteria; kingdom Pseudomonadati; phylum Bacteroidota; class Flavobacteriia; order Flavobacteriales; family Flavobacteriaceae; genus Maribacter; species Maribacter aurantiacus. The sequence goes on from NZ_VBUK01000011.1 coordinate 23,012, forward strand.
ATTATGAGATGGAGGATTTTGTCTATGATTTTAATTATGAATCGGCCGTCATCGCCAAAAAAGTTGCCGAAGAATACACATTGACAACACCAGAAAAACCACGCTTTGTAGCAGGTAGTATGGGACCAACGAATAAAACAGCCAGTATGTCCCCAGATGTAAATGATTCAGGTTACAGGGCCATTACTTTTGAGGAATTACGCATAGCGTATAAACAACAAGTAGAAGCCCTTTTGGATGGTGGTGTGGATGTTTTGTTGATAGAAACCATAACGGACACCTTAAATTGTAAGGCCGCTTTATTTGCAATAGAAGAAGTAAAGGAAGAACGAAATATAGACGTTCCAATCATGATAAGCGGGACCATTACGGATGCATCTGGCAGAACGTTAACGGGTCAAACCGCGGAGGCATTTCTTATTAGCGTATCCCATATTCCTTTGTTAACTGTAGGACTCAACTGTGCCTTGGGAGCTAAGGACTTAGTGCCCCATTTAGAGGTCCTTTCCAAGAAGAGTGAGTTCGGAATCTCGGCCCATCCCAATGCCGGACTGCCCAATGCTTTTGGGGAATACGACCAAAATCCGGAACAAATGGCGAGTCAAATTAAGGAGTATTTGGATAAAGGGTTGATTAATATTATTGGGGGTTGTTGTGGAACTACGCCCGCCCATATTAAAGCAATTGCTGATTTGGTTAAGGATTACAAGCCAAGGCCATTAATGGTAGAGCAGGTATAGATATGGAAAGCAAACAAAAAAAATACCTTAAACTAAGCGGTCTGGAACCTTTAGTGGTTACACCAGAAAGTAATTTTATTAACGTAGGAGAAAGGACCAACGTAGCTGGTTCCAAAAGATTTCTGCGACTGATAAAAGAGGAAAAATTTGAAGAAGCATTGGATGTTGCTAGGGAACAGGTAGAAGGAGGAGCCCAGATAATCGATATCAACATGGACGATGGACTGATCGATGGTAAAGCAGCCATGGTCAAGTTTTTGAATTTGGTCATTGCCGAACCAGATATTGCGCGTGTCCCCATCATGATCGATAGTTCCAAATGGGAGATTATCGAAGCAGGTCTGCAAGTGGTTCAAGGTAAATGTGTTGTTAATTCCATTAGTCTAAAAGAGGGCGAAGCGGAATTCATACATCACGCCAAATTGATAAAGCGATATGGGGCTGCGGTCATCGTTATGGCTTTTGATGAAGTTGGTCAGGCGGACAATTACGAAAGACGTATTGAAATCGCCCGACGTTCTTACGATATTCTGGTTAACCAAGTGGGCTTTCCTCCAGAGGACATCATTTTTGACCTGAATATATTTCCAGTAGCTACGGGGATGGACGAACACAAATTGAATGCGCTCGATTTCATAAAAGCTACGAAATGGGTTAGGGAAAACTTACCCTATTGCAGTGTTAGTGGTGGTGTAAGTAATGTTTCTTTTTCATTTCGTGGTAATAATCCAGTTCGGGAGGCCATGCATTCGGTGTTTTTGTATCATGCGATAAAGGCCGGAATGAACATGGGTATCGTAAACCCAACGATGTTGGAGGTATATGACGATATTCCCAAGGACCTTCTGGAGCACGTAGAGGACGTAATGTTAAACCGTCGAGAAGATGCAACGGAGCGGCTCCTGGAATTTTCGGAATCCATTGTAGGTAAGGCCAAGGAAAGCAAGGTGGATAATTCTTGGAGAGAGGAACCCTTGCAGGAACGAATTACAAGGGCATTGGTCAAAGGAATCGATCAGTATATTGAAGTGGATGTGGAAGAAGCCAGAAAGGCATCTGACAAACCTATTGAAGTCATTGAAGGACATTTGATGACCGGGATGAACGTGGTAGGGGATTTATTCGGGAGCGGTAAAATGTTCCTGCCCCAAGTAGTGAAATCGGCGCGGGTCATGAAAAAAGCCGTTGCCTATTTGTTGCCCTATATTGAAGAGGAGAAATTGGCCAATCCGCAGGAAGGGGACTCCGAAGGTAATGGAAAAATATTGATGGCGACCGTGAAGGGGGATGTCCACGATATTGGAAAAAATATTGTCAGTGTGGTGCTGGCGTGTAACAATTATGAGATTATTGATTTGGGGGTAATGGTACCTCCGGAAAAAATAATACAGGAAGCCATAAACCATAATGTGGATATCATAGGCCTGAGCGGATTGATCACCCCTTCCTTGGATGAAATGGTACATCTTGCGAAGGAGATGCAACGAAACAATTTTAATATCCCATTACTGATTGGAGGGGCAACGACGAGCAAGGCCCATACCGCGGTCAAAATTGATCCCCAATATACGGAGGCCGTGGTCCATGTAAACGATGCTTCCAGGGCCGTAACCGTCGTTGGCGATCTTCTACAGAAAGAAACTTCGGCGGCTTACAAAATCAGAATTAAGGAAGACTATGATGACTTTAGGGACAAATTTTTAAAGCGTTCCGTAAAGAAGGAATATAAAACCATAGTGCAGGCCCGTGAGAATAAGTTTCAAATCGACTGGGGCAACGCTAAAATAAAGGAACCTCATATGATGGGGATACAGGTGATAGAAAATCAAGAGCTGGATAAATTAGTCTCCTATATTGATTGGACCCCTTTCTTTAGAAGTTGGGAATTGCATGGGAAATATCCCGATATATTGACCGACGAAGTGGTTGGGGAACAAGCAAGAGATTTATTTTCTGATGCGCAAAAAATGCTCAAGGATATATTAGACAAGAAACAGCTAAAAGCAAAAGCTGTATTTGGATTGTTTCCGGCAAATACCGTAAATGCTGATGATATCGAGGTCAGGAATCCTGATGATGGAAATACCTATGAGTTTAGGACACTAAGACAACAGTTACAGCGCAGGGAAGGCGTTGCAGATTATGCCCTGGCCGATTTTATTGCACCAAAGGAAAGCGGTGTCCAGGATTATATTGGGACTTTCTGTGTTTCCACAGGTTTTGGTACCGCTGAATTGGCTGCGGAATTTGAAAAGAATTTGGATGATTACAGTTCAATTATGGTCAAGGCATTGGCGGACCGTTTGGCCGAGGCCTTTGCGGAATATTTGCATAAGGAGGTGAGAATCAACTATTGGGGCTATGCCAAGGATGAAAATTTAAGTAATGAGGAATTGATCAAGGAATCGTACAAAGGAATACGCCCGGCCCCGGGATACCCAGCATGTCCTGATCATTTGGAAAAACTGACCATTTGGGAATTACTTCAAGTAGAGGAAAGAATAGGGGTAAAGCTAACGGACAGTCTGGCCATGTGGCCGGCAGCATCGGTTTCAGGGTATTATTTTGCCAATGCGGAAGCGAAATATTTTGGACTGGGAAAAATTAAGGAAGACCAAGTAGCAGATTTTGCCCAAAGAAAAGGAATCAGTTTGGAAAAGGCCAAAAAATGGCTCGCGCCAAATATTGCCGATGATTGATATGCGTTAGGGATTGAAGCGGCATCTTTTATAAATTGTAGATTTATAAATATATAGCTGAAAGCCCGCCCGAACGCCCAAAAAATGAAAGGCCACCTAGCCCCCAGAGAGGGAATAAAAGTATCGGTCATATTAATTGTGGAAGGTTGAAATTTTAAAATAATAAATAGAGTCCCCGATTAAGCTCCCTCTCCTTGGGAGAGGGCGGGGGAGAGGCCCATGAAAGTAACGGAACATATAAAACAAGCCAAGGGTAAAACCTTGTTCTCATTCGAGCTGATACCGCCCGTGAAGGGCAAAAGCATTCAGGAACTGTATGATAATATAGATCCGCTGATGGAGTTCAAACCGCCATTTATCGATGTGACCACCTCCAGGGAGGAATATGTATATATAGACAAAGGCGGACTTTTGGAGAAAAAGGTGACCCGAATGCGGCCCGGTACGGTGGGGATTTGTTCCTCCATCCAGCACAAATATCATGTGGATACGGTTCCGCATCTGTTGTGCGGCGGTTTTACCAAGGAGGAAACGGAATATGTGTTGGTGGATTGTCATTATCTGGGTATTGATAATGTAATGGCGCTCCGGGGGGATTCCATGAAAGAGGAACGATATTTTGTGCCTACGGAAGGGGGCCATTGCTATGCCAAGGAATTGGTTTCCCAAATACGGAATCTGAGTCGTGGGGAATATTTGCATGAAACCATTGACTCTGATGATAATGCTGATTTCTGTATAGGCGTGGCCGGATATCCCGAAAAGCATTTGGAAGCTCCTTCTTTGCAAACCGATTTAAAACGATTAAAGGAAAAAGTGGATGCCGGGGCGGACTATGTGGTGACGCAGATGTTCTTCGACAATCAAAAATTCTTTGAATTTGTGGAAGCTGCCAAAAATTTAGGTATTACCGTGCCCATTATTCCGGGAATCAAGCCCATTGCGGTAAAAAGACATCTGCAATTGTTGCCGCAGGTGTTTCGGATCGATATTCCCCAGGATTTAATTGATGCGGTGGAAGCTTGTCAGAACAACAAAGATGTACGACAAGTGGGTATAGAATGGGCCATTCAACAATCGAAGGAATTGAAGTCGGCCGGTGTACCCGTTTTGCACTATTATTCCATGGGAAAATCGGATAATATCAAGGCCATTGCCCGGGAGGTTTTTTAGTTTGGCCTAGCGCTGGGCGCTTTACGCTAAACGGTGAATACCAAACGTAATGTGTAGAAAATGTTTTATTAGTAACAGCCAACAAAAAAAAGCTACTGACCGTTTAGCGCTTACCGCTCAATAATCAATAATTGATCGTATTGAAACCTATATCCAACCCCAAGTAACGAACAACGATTAACGAACAACCAAAAAAAACTATCCCCCAACTTCACTACCTTTGCCATTCATGAATTGGAAATGTTTTTTGTTTTTATCCCTTTTGGGAACTTTATGTTTTTCCCAAGATGCGGAGGTCAAAAAGCATACCTTGGACCTAAGTCAGTTCTATGGCTCGGTTATGCTTCATAACACCGACATTTCCCATTTAATTACCAATCACCCTGGGGGATTTATCTTAGGTTATAACCGAAAAACATACGGTTCCAAAGAATGGGAGGAACTCTATAATTATCCGGATTATGGGGCTTCCTTCATATATCAGGACATGAACAATCCAACCTTGGGACAGAACTACGGGCTATACGCGCATTACAATTTCTATTTCTTAAAAAGGAACATCCAATTTAGGATCGGGCAAGGGATTGCGTATACCACCAAACCGTACGACAGGGAGGAAAACTTTAGGAACAACGCATATGGGTCGGATTTTCTGAGTTCCACCTTCTTGATGCTCAATTATCACAAGGAGAATATTATTTCTGGATTGGGTTTGAAGACTGGGGTTTCTGTCATCCATTATTCCAATGGAAATTTTAGGGCACCCAATACGTCCACCAATACCTTTGCGCTCAATTTGGGGCTGACCTATGATTTGGACGGTGGTGAGGAATTGGCCTATATAAGGACTCCCGACCGTGAAAAAGTGACGGAACCGGTCCGTTATAATCTGATATTGCGCGGGGGACTCAACGAAAGCGATGTAATAGGTTCCGGACAATATGGGTTTTTTATTTTTTCTGGATATGCCGATAAAAGATTGGGAAGGAAAAGTGCCATTCAGGTAGGGGCCGATGTGTTTTTTTCGAATTTTTTGAAGGAACTGATTCGGTTTCAGGCCACGTCATTTCCCGAAATGGATGTCCAGCCCGATGATGATTACAAACGAATTGGCGTTTTCTTGGGTCATGAACTGTTCATCAATAAAGTGTCTGTTATCACGCAGCTGGGCTATTATGTGTATTATCCCTTTGATTTTGAAGGACGTGTGTATAATAGAGTTGGTTTAAAACGCTATTTTGGAAAGCAATGGTTTGGTGCCATTACATTGAAATCGCATGGTGCCGCTGCCGAAGCCGTCGAATTTGGAATGGGAATACGATTATAGAAAATGTTTAGGAACAAAAATTATCAAAAAAATAAATGTAAGCAATGGTTGCATCATTGCTTTGTGATATTTTCATTATTTGTTTAGTGCCTACGTCTTGTAGTAACGAAAATGCACCCGATTGCTTACAAACTTCAGGTGAAATCATACGCGAGGAAGTTGAAGTGCCTGAATTCGATAAGATAACCGTTTTTGAAAAAATTGCCTTGGTTTTGAAACAAGGAGATTCCCAGAAGGTGGAGGTAGCGACAGGGGAGAATTTGTGGGAAGAATTATCTGTTGCGGTTGAGGGTGACCGACTCATACTTAGAAATGAAAATGGGTGTAATTTTTTTAGGGAGTACGGGCTAACCACCGTATATGTAACTTCGCCCAATATCAGTGAAATCAGAAGTAGCACGGGATTGGCCATAACGAGCGATGGTGTGCTCTCCTATCCAAGCCTTACGTTGCTTTCTGAAAGTTTTTTGGTTCCTGAAGCGGAAACTACGGACGGCGAATTCTACCTAGACCTAAATACGGGAGACCTCAGCATTGTCGTAAACGGGATAGCCTATTTTAAATTAAGGGGAAACACCCAAAATTTGAATGTGAACATAGCTGCAGGGGATTCCAGGGTGGAAGCGCAAGCATTGGTCTCCCAAAACGTTTCCATAAATCATAGGGGAAGTAATGATATCTTGGTCAATCCGCAGGAATCCATTTCCGGGGTCATAAGAGGGTACGGGGATGTTATTTCCTATAACCGACCTAACACTGTGGACGTATCTGTAATCTTCAACGGAAAGTTGGTCTTTAGGGACTAGTTTTGGAACCCGTTTCCAACCGATGTACGCTATCTGCATATTAAAAACATGTTAAAGGATACACGACTTATTCTTGTTCAATATTTCTTATTTATCTTTAAACAAAAAAATACTATGATTTCATCAAAAATATTTCAGTTTGTAACTTTTGTGACGCTCATGTTCGCCCTGCAAAATTCCGTTGCCCAAGAGATAACCGTTTTTCAAGGAATGTGGGGAGATCAGTTTTATCAGGACAAGGATAAAATGACTTGGAAGGAATTTGGTATGGCCATGGATTCAAATCCCGCTTCAGAAGTATATTGGTCCAAGGCCAAAAAGCAATTCGGCGTTACCTTCGCGGCAGCGACCGCCAACCTAGGTTTTGGGATTTGGTACTTGGTCAATGAGAACAATGACAATGACACCACAGCGCCAATAATTGGCTTTGCAGGTACGGCGGTCGTGGGATCCATCTTCTATTGCCTTGCCAATAAGAATAAGAAAGATGCCATATTGGAATTCAACGACAGTCTGGGAAAAACGACTTATAGGTTGGTGCCCTCGGATAGAGGCGTTGGGTTGGCGTTGAAGTTTTAGGCATCACTTTTTCAATGTTTTATCTAATTTTTTAAAAAAGTCTGGGGACTTCACTTGGAGATTTGAATATAATTATTACTTTAGCCCCGGTTTTAAAGATTATGACAAAGCAATATTTCTGGAATGGTTTTTATTTTTACTTCTTTTTTAAGAGAAGTACGGGACTGTTGTAGTATGTTGCAAACAAAATAATACGAAAGGTCCCGTGAAAAACGGGACTTTTTTTTTAGAAAAAAGTCGTGCCAATAAGAGTAGCCATACAAGGAATTAAAGGGTCTAACCACCATCAAGTAGCCAAGGATTATTTTGATGAGCAAGTGGATTTGGTAGAATGTCTTTCGTTTGATGCCGTAGTGGATGAATTACTTAGAAAGAATGCGGACAAGGGTATCATGGCCATTGAAAACTCCATCGCCGGGTCCATCATTCCAAACTATGCCTTGGTGCATAGGAACAACCTTCATATCATAGGGGAATATTATCTGAATATCCATCATAATCTCATGGTGTTGAAAGGTCAGAAATTCAAGGATATTAGGGAGGTAAGTTCCCACCCCATGGCATTATTGCAGTGCAAGGAGTTCTTTAAGGATTATCCCAATATTAAACTGGTGGAGGATGTGGATACGGCAGAAACGGCAAAGCGCATCCACGATAAAAAATTAAGGCATATTGCGGCCATCGCTCCCAAGGTCGCGGCAGAATTATACGATTTGGACATCGTAGCGGACGATATACAGACCATCAAAAATAATTCTACCCGTTTTATCATTGTCAAAACAAAAAACAAGGAACTATCCAAGGAAGAGATAAACAAGGCGTCATTACGGTTTTTAACGGACCACAAACGCGGTAGTTTGGCCACAGTGCTGAACGTTATGAGCGACTGCAATTTAAACCTGACCAAAATTCAGTCCCTCCCCGTAATCGAAACACCTTGGAAATATTCTTTTTTTGTGGATGTGACATTTAACAAATACGAGGATTTTGATAAAGCAAAATCACTCTTGAATATCATGTTGGAGGAGGTAAAGATATTGGGAGAATATAAAAACGCCATGTTATGATACGAACTGCCAAACGATTGGAATCGGTTCAGGAATATTATTTCTCCAAGAAATTGAGGGAGGTAAGAGGGCTTATGGCCAAAGGTAGGCCCATTATAAACATGGGTATTGGAAGTCCGGATCTGGCCCCTTCCGAAGCAGTTATACAAACCGTTCAAAAGGCCATTCTGGACGATGGTGCACATCAATATCAAAGCTATCAGGGCTTGCCCGAATTTAGAAATGCCATTGCCGCGTTCTACAAAAGGAAATTCGGGGTAACGGTCGATGCTGGAAACGAAATACTACCTTTAATGGGTTCCAAGGAAGGAATCATGCACATAAGCATGGCCTTTTTGAACAAGGGCGATGAAGTATTGGTGCCCAATCCGGGGTATCCTACCTATACATCCGTTACGAACTTGGTGGAGGCGGTGCCGGTTTATTACGATCTCACGGAAGGTAACGGTTGGTTCCCTGATTTGGATATTTTGGAGGCCCAAGACCTTTCAAAAGTAAAACTGATGTGGGTAAGCTATCCGCACATGCCCACTGGGGCAACCGCGACTAAGGAACAATTTTCAAAATTGATCGCCTTTGCCAAAAGAAACGATATTCTTTTAGTGAACGATAACCCCTACAGTTTTGTACTGAACGATAATCCGCAAAGTATGCTCTCGATAGATGGAGCCAAAGAGGTCTGTTTGGAACTGAATTCGTTAAGCAAGACATTCAATATGGCCGGATGGCGCGTTGGTTTTGTTTTGGGAAATGCAGAATTTTTGGAGGCCGTGCTAAAGGTGAAGAGCAACATGGATTCCGGAATGTTTTATGGTATTCAAAAAGGAGCCATAACCGCTTTGGAAAGCACGGATGCGTGGTATAGTGACCTCAATGAGCTCTACAGGGAGCGCAGGCAACTTATTTTCCAATTGGTGAAAAAATTGGGCTGCAGTTATGATGAGGATGCCGTGGGTATGTTCGTGTGGGCCAAATTGCCCATGAGTATTACCTCGGCAGAAGCATTTATAGACAATATTTTATATGATAGGGATATCTTCATCACACCGGGAACCATTTTTGGAAGTAACGGGGAAGGGTATATCCGATTTTCCCTTTGCGTATCAAAAGAGAAGATTCAGGAGGCTATTTCAAGATTTGAATAGATAGTAGATGTACAGGTTAGAAAACATGATAATAACATCAAAATTCCCCTCCTTGGGAGGGGCAAAGGGAGACCTATGAACGTTTTTGTAATTGGAATAGGTCTAATTGGAGGTTCCTTTGTAAAGGATATTAAGGCAATAATGCCCGATGCTATCGTATTTGGTATAGATGCGAATCCGGACCATTTGGAGGAGGCCCTGTCTCTGGGGCTAATAGAGCATAAGGCCAACTATGGGGATTTGCCCAAAGCGGATTTTGTTCTGGTAAGCATTCCTGTGAACGAAATGGTGAAGGAATTGCCAAGAATCTTGGATGTTGTTGATGATGATTGTGTGGTATGCGATGCTGGTTCCACCAAGGAACTCATTTGCAAGGCCTTGGCCAACCATCCCAAAAGACGAAATTTTTTGGCCTGTCATCCCATAGCGGGTACTGAGTTTTCAGGGCCATCCGCAGCCGTACAGGGCTTGTACGAGGGCAAAACCAATATTATCTGTGAAGTGGAAAAGACCGCCTTTAAATTGCAGGAAAGGGCCTTGGAGATTTTTCAGCTGTTGGGAATGAGGATTCGGTATATGAACCCAAAGGCCCACGACAAGCATATCGCCTATGTCTCCCATTTGTCACACATAAGCTCATTTATGTTAGGAAAGACGGTAATTGAAAAAGAGAAAAATGAACGCGATATTTTTGACATGGCAGGCAGTGGATTTGAAAGCACCGTGCGTTTGGCAAAAAGTTCACCTGCCATGTGGACGCCCATTTTTGAGCAGAACAAGGAAAACGTCATAGAGACCTTAAACGAATACATTCAAAACCTGATGGAATTTAGGGAATTGTTGAAAGAGGATGATTTTGAGGGTATTTACAATGAAATGAACAATACGAACAAAATAAAATCAATTTTAAAAGGAATACCGATAAATAAGAAGTAATGGAGAACAAGAAAGAAATGAGATCCTGGTTGGATGATATGAACTTGAGCCATCCGCTGGTAATTGCAGGACCGTGTAGTGCTGAAACAGAAGAGCAGGTTTTAAAAATCGCACATGAATTAAAGGATACCGATGTAAATTATTACCGTGCAGGTATTTGGAAACCAAGAACACGTCCTGGGAACTTTGAGGGAGTAGGTGCCCTGGGCCTTAAATGGTTACAGAAAGTACGTGAGGAAACCGGATTAAAAACGGCCACCGAAGTTGCCAATAGGGCGCATGTGGAATTGGCGCTGGAGTATGATGTGGATTTGTTGTGGATAGGGGCCCGTTCCACTGTAAGTCCATTTATCATGCAAGAATTGGCCGATGCCTTGGAGGGAACCGACAAAATCGTTTTGGTAAAAAATCCTGTAAATCCGGATTTGGCCCTCTGGTTGGGAGGTATAGAAAGATTGTATACCGCTGGAGTCAAAAAATTGGGCGCCATTCACCGTGGCTTTTCCACGTACGAGAAAAGCAAATATAGGAATATCCCGGAGTGGCAAATGGCGGTCGAGTTTCAGGACAAGTTTCCAGATTTACCATTGATTAACGATCCATCGCATATTACAGGAAAAAGGGATATGATCTTTGATGTATCCCAAACCGCCCTAGATCTTAATTTTGATGGTTTGATGATCGAAACGCACCACGATCCCGATAACGCTTGGAGCGATGCCGCCCAGCAGGTAACACCAAAAAGGCTAATCCAGATTATGAAAGATCTGAAGATTAGAAAGGAGACTGATGTTGAGGCGGAGTATAATTCTAAATTAAGCAATCTACGCGCCCAAATTGACGTAATAGATAATCAATTGATAGATATCCTAGGAAAGCGTATGAAGATTTCCGATAGTATCGGGGCATTGAAAAAGGAGCGTAACGTTGCCGTGCTACAATCCAACCGTTGGAACCAAATCTTGGGTGCCATGATTTTGGAAGGCGAAAGTAAAGGTCTTAGTGAGGAGTTTATTTTGAGAATGTTCAAGGCGATTCACCAAGAGTCCATCAACCATCAGGAAAAGATTGTAAATGGATAGAACTAAAAAAAGCCCCGTTTCATCGGGGCTTTTTTATTGGCACCAACAAAGGGTATAACACCCAGAGGCCTTCCTTGAAATTAAAGGTTTGTTTTCTGCACAGACCTCATGGGCTAGTTTACTTTTTTAAATACATATCGGGTTATAAAAATACCCTGTCCGTCCTTATCACCGGCATCGGCCTCTACACCACTGGTTACAAAAACCAGTTCCCAACCTTCGGCGGCCATGGCGGTTAGTTTGGAAGAAATGAGCGCATCGTTTGCGGCAATGTTCTGGAACCTGATTCCGGCGATATTGTAAAAATTTAGCAATTTGGTTTCCTCAAAATCCTTTACCCGAATATCGGAGCGGTCCGCTTTGTTCCTTGAATTGTCCTCTTCTGTTTGTACGGTTGCAAATTCCTTATAATCCCGGTCCGCGTTCCCATCAATGATCCTAGACCTTCCCAACCCACTGGGTACTATGGACTCAACGGTCGTTATGATTTTAAATTCTTGGGCTTGGGCAGCGGTTGCCGCTAAAACAGTAAATAATAGGGTAAATAATGATTTTTTCATGATTTTGGTTTTTAAATGGATGAATAATTAGTTTTCATATACGCCAAATTTACTGTAAACTACTTTTAGGTGGCTTAATAAATTACTAGAATGGGTTAAAAGGTGTATGCGAATGGATTCTAAAAGTATTGTCGTTTCTTTGTAGCTGGAAACATGAACAAAATGGAAGGTAAAGTCTATAAATCAACAGGAAGTTGGTATACCGTAAAAGGTGCGGACGGTACTTTCTATGAATGCCGAATAAAGGGAAAATTTAGGATTAAGGGTATAAAAAGTACCAATCCCATTGCAGTTGGTGACCATGTCCATTTTGAATTGGATGAGAAGGGTGATGAAAAGGTAGGTGTCATCCATAGTATTGAAGACCGAAAAAACTATATCATCCGTAAATCCGTCAATCTATCCAAACAGACCCATATCATCGCAGCCAACCTTGACCAGGTCTTTTTGTTGATTACATTGAACAACCCGATCACCTACACGATATTCATTGACCGGTTTTTGGTAACCGCTGAAGCGTATGATGTTCCAGTAGTTTTGGTATTCAATAAAATCGATACCTATACGGAGGAAGAGAAGAACGAAATAAAGTTTTTGGCGACCCTATATCGGGAAATTGGGTACACCTGTATAGGAATATCGGCGAAGACCGGAAAGAACGTAGACAAAATCAAGGAAATGATGAAAGGAAAAACCTCCATGTTTTCCGGACATTCTGGTGTTGGAAAATCAACCTTGATCAATGCCATAGAACCCAATTTGGAAATAAAAACCGCGGAGATTTCCCAACAACATTTACAGGGACAGCATACAACCACTTTTGCCGAAATGTTCGATTTAAGTTTTGGGGCCCAGATCATAGATACGCCCGGTATCAAAGGATTTGGTATCGTGGATATGGAAAAGGAAGAAATTGGGGACTACTTTCCGGAACTATTTGAGCTAAAGCAGGACTGCAAGTTCAACAATTGTATTCATGTGGATGAGCCCCATTGTGCGGTAAAGAGGGCATTGGAAGCGGGGAAGGTTTCCTGGAGCCGCTATAAAAGCTATTTGCAAATGGTCAATGGTGAGGAGGATACTTATAGGATAGATATGTACGGGGAGAAAAAATGAGAACGGTCATACAGAGAGTAGCCAAGGCAAGCGTAACCGTTGAGGGAAAAGTCATTTCGTCAATTGGACATGGCCTTCTTTTATTACTTGGTATTGTTGCCGAGGATACCGAGGAGGATATCGATTGGCTGGTTAAAAAGGTTCTAAATCTTCGGATTTTCAATGATGAGTCCGGGGTGATGAACAAATCCATATTGGATATTGACGGGGAGAGTATTGTGGTAAGTCAGTTTACCTTGCACGCATCGACCAAAAAAGGCAATCGACCTTCTTACCTTAAGGCTGCAAAACCAGAAACCGCCATCCCACTTTATGAAAAATTCGTTCACAAATTGGAGTTGGAAATTGGTAAAAAAGTAGGAACGGGCATTTTTGGTGCGGACATGAAGGTAGACCTTTTAAATGATGGTCCCGTGACAATAATCATCGATACAAAAAACAAGGAATAATGAACATAGAGAACGCACAAAAGGCGGTAGACGATTGGATAAAGCATCACGGGGTCCGTTACTTCAACGAACTTACCAATATGGCCCAATTGACCGAAGAGGTAGGTGAAGTGGCCCGGATTATTGCTCGTAGGTACGGTGAGCAAAGCGAAAAGGAATCGGATAAATCAAAGGATTTGGGTGAGGAATTGGCAGATGTACTTTTTGTACTGTTATGTTTGGCCAACCAAACCGGAATAGATTTACAACAGTCTTTTGACAAAAAGTTAGATTTGAAAACGAAGCGTGATCATGACCGCCACCACAACAACAAAAAGTTGAAATAATACTATCTTTGGCCTTCGTTTTTAATTTCATTTATCTTGAAACTCCATCTTTCCGGTCCAGAGAATACACTACTTAAGGATACGATTAAAATAACGGGTTCAAAGAGCGAATCAAACCGTTCACTTTTACTATCGGCACTATATCCCGGTATCAAAATAGAGAATCTTTCAAATTCTGATGATGCCCAGGTAATGGCTGCTGGACTGAAGCAACGCGAAGGTACGGTGGACATTCACCATGCCGGTACCGCCATGCGCTTTTTGACCGGGTATTTTGCGGCCCTTGAAGGGAGCGATGTTTTGCTGACCGGTTCTAAAAGAATGACGGAACGACCTATTAAAATTTTGGTCGATGCCTTGAACGAACTCGGGGCCAACATTTCGTATGAGAAGGAAGAAGGGTATCCGCCCCTTCGCATCAAAGGGAAAAAGCTATCCAAAAACCGGGTACGTCTACCGGCCAATATTAGTAGCCAATATATTTCTTCACTATTGTTGATAGCCCCTAGTTTGGAGAATGGTCTTGAACTGGAACTTGTTGGGAAAATTACCTCGGTACCTTATATACAAATGACATTGGGTTTGTTGACGGAACTGGGTATAGATAGTGATTTTAGGGGAAATACCATTTCGGTTAAACCCAAAGCATCGGTCAACCCTGTTACCTTGGTAGTGGAATCCGATTGGAGCTCAGCATCTTATTTTTATAGTATCGTGGCATTATCGGAGGTGGGGACGGAAATTACGCTTTCGGCCTACAAGGAAAATAGTCTTCAGGGAGATAGTGTCCTTAAGGAAATTTATACCGTTTTTGGTGTGGAGACCTCCTTCGGAGAAAACCGGATTACACTAAAAAAGGTTCCCAATAATCCAACCTCCTTTATTGAACGTGATTTGGCAAATGCCCCGGATATCGCCCAGACCATCGCTGTTACGTGTTTTGGAATGGGAATCGGTTGCCACCTGACGGGACTTCACACCCTAAAAATCAAGGAAACCGATAGATTGGAAGCCCTGAACACCGAGCTTACAAAACTGGGAGCGGATATTTCCGTAACGGACAAAACGCTTACCCTAGGGACTTCAACCTTAATGAACAAGGACGTTGCCATAGATACCTACAATGACCATAGAATGGCCATGGCCTTTGCTCCCTTGGCCTTAAGAACTTCATTGGTCATCAATGATGCCATGGTGGTTACAAAGTCCTATCCCGATTTTTGGAACGATCTTCAAAAACTGCATTTTAAGGTACGGGAATTATAATTTGTCTTTTACTTGACAACCCCCTGTTATGGGTCGTATATTTGCAGCCGCAAAATGCTATACAAAAAATAGCTAAATGAAACCCTCATCGAGGGATTTGTTATGATACGTTAAATACCTCTACAAAAGGAAATGTTTAAATATCAAGCTATTGACCTAATATTAAACGAATGAAACCCTCATCGAGGGATTTTTATAATTAGTTTGAATGCCTTTACAAAAGGAAATGTTTAAATACCAAGCTATTAATCCAATTTTAAACGAATGAAATTATCCAATTTTAATTTTGAGCTTCCCAAGGAGCTATTGGCGGAACATCCGTCCGAGAACAGGGATGAATCCAAATTAATGGTCATAGATACCAAAACTGGTAAAATTGAGCATAAAATGTTCAAGGATATGATCGATTATTTTGATGAGGGCGATGTAATGGTACTCAACAACACGAAAGTTTTTCCGGCTAGATTGTACGGTAACAAAGAAAAAACAGGGGCCCGTATCGAGGTATTTCTTTTGCGCGAGCTCAACGAGGAGCAGCGCCTTTGGGACGTTTTGGTAGATCCTGCCAGAAAAATCAGAATTGGAAACAAACTGTATTTTGGTGATGATGAAACCTTGGTCGCCGAGGTTATCGACAACACCACATCCCGCGGTAGGACATTGAGGTTCCTTTACGATGGTGCTTATTTGGATTTTAGAAGAAAACTTAGGGAACTGGGGGAAACCCCATTACCCAAATACATAAAAAGGAACGTGGAGCCTGAGGACGAGGAAAGGTACCAGACCATTTATGCCAAGCATGAAGGTGCGGTAGCTGCCCCAACGGCGGGACTTCATTTTTCAAAACACTTGTTGAAAAGGTTGGAAATCAAGGGCATAAATTTTGCCGAACTAACCTTACATGTTGGACTTGGAACATTTAACCCGGTTGAGGTAGAAGATCTATCCAAACACAAAATGGATAGCGAGGAGTTGATCATTGATGAAAAGGCCACGGAAGTCGTCAATAATGCCATTGCCAAGAAAAAACGAATCTGTGCCGTGGGAACCACTGCCATGCGAGGATTGGAAAGCGCAGTTTCTTCCAATCGCACCTTGAATACGTTTGAAGGGTGGACCAATAAATTCATTTTTCCTCCGTACGAGTTCAGCATTGCCAATTCGATGATCACCAATTTTCATTTGCCAAAATCTACGTTGCTGATGATGATATCGGCTTTTATGGGCCATGATTTAATGAAAAAAGCTTACAAAGAGGCGATTATGGAAAGCTATAGGTTTTATTCCTATGGCGATGCCATGCTCATTTTACGGTAATAGGCCTTATACCAATTCAACATTCAATCCCATCCAATAAAATGTTTCTTTTCTCGCATTACTTCAAAATAAAAAAGTTCCGCAACTAAGGCTGCGCAACGTTTTTCTTTATTGTAATCCAAAAAAATATTCCATTTTCTTTGGCAGGTTTTAAAAATTGAATTGGTATTAAATAGTGTAGACCGAAGATGTAAGTCCCGCTTTATCCGTATGTTGAAAAGCGGGATTTTTGTCGATAGGCATTACAACTTTCATATGGAAAGCAAGAAAAGGGACATAAGGGCATTGACCCGGGAACAGCTTCGGGATTTTTTTGTATCCCAAGGAGACAAGGCGTTCCGGGGCAATCAAGTGTATGAATGGCTTTGGCAGAAATCCGCCTACTCCTTTGATGTAATGACCAACTTGTCCAAGGCGACAAGGGATATGTTGGAGGAGAACTTTGTAATCAACCATATTCAGGTAGATCAAATGCAGCGAAGTGCGGATGGTACCATAAAAAACGCGGTTCGGTTGCATGACGATTTGGTAGTGGAGTCGGTTTTGATTCCTACCAAAACAAGGACTACGGCCTGTGTATCCAGTCAGGTAGGCTGTAGTCTGGACTGTAAATTTTGCGCTACGGCCCGTTTAAAACGGATGCGAAACCTGAATCCGGACGAAATCTACGATCAGGTAGTGGCCATAGATAATGAAAGCCGATTGTATTTTGACAGGCCCTTGAGCAACATCGTATTCATGGGAATGGGAGAGCCGTTGATGAACTACAACAATGTATTGAAGGCCATTGAAAAAATAACGTCTCCAGAAGGATTGGGCATGTCCCCAAAGCGGATTACCGTTTCTACTTCAGGCGTTCCAAAGCTCATCAAAAAAATGGCCGATGATGCCGTGAAGTTTAAATTGGCGGTTTCACTGCATTCCGCCATTGACGAAACCAGAACGTCCATAATGCCCTTTAATGCGACATTTACTTTGGCCGACCTGAGGGAGGCGCTGGTCTATTGGTACCAAAAGACCAAAAGCAGGATTACTTATGAATATGTGGTCTGGGAAGGCATAAACGATCAGCGAAAGGATGTGGATGCACTGGTCGAATTTTGCCGATTTGCCCCGTCCAAAGTCAACCTGATCGAGTATAATCCTATTGATGACGGTGATTTTCAACAGGCCTCCAATATAGCCATTGAGATGTACGTAGAAACTTTGGAGAAAAACGGGATCACGGTGACGGTTAGAAGGTCTCGGGGTAAGGATATTGATGCGGCTTGCGGGCAGTTGGCCAATAAGTCGGAAAGTTAAAAGTTAAAAGTTATTTTTTTAACCAACAACCAATAGCTAACAGCTAACCCCTAATTCCTAACCCCTAATTACTGCTTAATCCTCTCTTTTCCCTAATTTTGACATTCTAAGCCAGACTGCTTGAAAATCGTATCTCAAATAAAGGAACCGATCAACCGGGAAATGGATCTCTTTGAAACCAAATTCCGGGACTCCATGACCTCAAAGGTTGCCCTACTCAATAGAATTACGTATTACATTGTAAACAGGAAGGGCAAACAGATGCGACCAATGTTCGTTTTCCTTACCGCCAAATTATTGAACCAAGGGGAGGTAAACGAGCGTACGTATAGAGGGGCATCCGTGATCGAATTGATACACACGGCTACTTTGGTCCACGATGATGTGGTGGACGAAAGCGACAAGCGACGCGGTTTTTTCTCCATCAACGCCCTTTGGAAAAACAAAATTGCCGTTTTGGTGGGAGATTATCTCCTCTCCAAAGGACTGTTGCTTTCTATTGACCATGGGGATTTTGATTTGCTCCGAATTATTTCCGTTGCCGTAAGGGAAATGAGCGAAGGAGAACTGCTTCAAATAGAGAAGGCCCGTAGATTGGATATTACGGAGGATATTTATTACGATATCATACGGCAAAAAACGGCCACATTGATCGCAGCCTGTTGCAGCCTTGGTGCCTGTTCCGTAAAACCCGATAGTGCCGATGTGGAAACTTTCAGGAAATTCGGGGAATTATGTGGTATGGCTTTTCAGATAAAAGATGACCTTTTTGACTACGGGGAGGAGAAAATAGGGAAACCGACCGGAATCGATATCAAGGAGCAAAAAATGACCCTTCCGTTGATCTATGCCTTGAACAACTGTTCTAAAAAGGAAAAGGGCTGGTTGATAAATTCGGTCAAGAACCACAATAAAAACAAAAAGCGGGTAAAGGAGGTCATCGCCTTTGTCAAACAAGTGGGCGGCTTGGAATATGCGGTTGCCAAAATGCTCCAATTTAAAGACGAAGCCCTTTCCTTGCTGCATCAATATCCAAAATCAGATTACCGGGATTCCTTGGAACTGATGGTAAATTATGTGGTAGAGCGTAAAAAGTAATTTCTATTTTGGCTACTTTGTAATCTGGATATCCATTAACAACAAGACTCCCGTACAAATTAATGAACCATTAAAGTACCGTACCTCTACATGAATCAAATTTTCTTTTGGACAGGTAGTTGAGACCCTATTTTAATTTTAGTACTACTTAATAAGAATTATAATGGTTGGCATGCTCCATTGAGAATGAAAACCTGTCAGGTTTAGACAACAAAGGTGTGATAGCCCATCAAGGTTTATTTTAAACGATAGTTATCGATTTATTTAATTTTTTTTTTGATTTCTGGGCAACCAAATAGACTTGGTAAGCGTCTATGTAAATAGAAGACCATAAAGGATTTGAAAATTATACCCTTTTATAGAAACGAACGGCAACTGATACAAAAGGCCATTAATGGGAATAGGGAAGCCCAAAAGGTTTTGTATACCCATCATGCCCCAAAGATGCTTAGTGTCTGTAGACAATATATAAAGGATATACATTTTGCTGAGGATGTGATGATTCAAGGTTTTGTAAAGATGTTCAAACAATTGGACACCTTTAAATTTGAGGGAAGCTTTGAAGGTTGGGTGCGGAGAATCATGATTCGGGAGAGTATTTCCTTCCTTAGAAAACAGCAATTTGTAGTGTATGACGATGAAGTGTATGTGGAGAATCAATCCAATTCGTCCGAACTCGTTTCCGATTTGGATACGGAACACATCCAAAGACTTATAGACGCCCTTCCACAAGGCTATAAAATGGTCTTTGTACTGTATACCATAGAAGGATACAAACATCAAGAGATTGCCAAAATGTTGGATATTACGGAAAGCACCTCCAAATCCCAACTTTTTAAGGCCCGGAAAATGCTCCAAGAGCAATTACAGGAACAAAATATCATTGGATATGGAACCAGATAAGTTTGAAAAGTATATTAAAAGCAAGTTGGAAGAAAGGAGAATCGCTCCTTCGGATGGGGCTTGGGAAAGGATTTCAGGTCAATTGGAAAGCTCAAAGGAGCAACCAAAAAACGGTTATTTCTGGATGGGAATAGCGGCAAGTTTTATCCTACTTTTAGGAGCCTCGCTTTTTTTCTTTACCCGATCTGAAGAAATTGAAGGGATATCCCCGAATATAGTGGTCGATGTAGAACAGCCCAAAATCATTGAACAAAACTCGGAATTCAAGGACTCCACTGTTTTTGAAGTTACACCGCCCGAAGCCATTATAGTAACTAAAAATGAGGAAACAAAAGGGAATCAGGATGAAATCCTACGGTCAACGTCTAAAAGCCAACAGGAATCGGCTAAAGATATGGAGATGCTAGTTTCAAATACGTCTAAGGCACCTTTGGAGGATGAAACTGTTCCAACGGTCCCCGTAGAAATTCTGGATGCAAAAATCGCTGAGGTCATCGCTCAAGTAAACGTCATGGAACTAAATGGAAATATAACAGATGCGGAAGTAGATTCTCTTTTAATGAACGCACAAAAGGAAATCCTGAGACAAAAATTAGTTGAAAACAATACTACGGTCAATGCAATAGCCTTGTTGACCGAGGTGGAGGAAGAACTTGATCAATCCTTCCGAGATCAACTATTTGAAACCTTAAAGGCCGGTTTTCTGAAGGTTAGAACGGCCGTGGCCGACAGGAACGACTAAATCATTTAATCATTTATTATTTATTGAGCTCTGTATTTTACTACAGGGACTGGAGTTTTATTCATCAACAATCAAAATCAAAATCGAAAAAAGAAATGAGAACAATTACAACATTTGTCTTGCTATGTATCACCTTGTTTGTGGTTCAATCAATCTCCGCACAGGAAGATTATGAAAAAAAGGTCAAAGCCCTGAAGAGTCAAAAAGAAAAAGTAACCGAACAGGAAAAGGAGGCCTTGAAAGTAGAGGTTTCGGAAATAAACAAGCGACTTGAGGATGGAATAATTTCTGAGGAGGATGCCCAAAAACTAAAAGAGGAAGCGGCAGAAAAGCGTGCTTTGAATATAGAAAACAGGCTCGCGATTATCGATAATCAGATTTCCTTACTGCAACGTAATGAAGGGATTTTGTTCAACGATATCCAAGTAGATTCCGTACCCGAGGGTCAAATACGAATAGGTATTGATATTGGGGGAAAGCCTGCGGAAAGCTACGTTTTTAACACCAATTATTGGAAACGGGATTTGAGATATGATAGACGTACGTATTCTGATTTTGTTCTTGCAGCAGGCTTTAACAATGCCATTATCGACGGTCAATCCCTGAACGATTCTCCATATCAGTTAGGAGGGAGTCGGTTTTTTGAAATGGGTTGGCAGTGGCGGACCAGGGTGTTTGACAATACCAATTTTCTAAGGTTGAACTATGGGTTTTCATTCCAGTTCAACGGTCTTAAGATGAAGGACAATCAGTATCTTGTTCTAAACGACCAAGGTGTTGCCGAGCTTCAACCGTTTCAGTTTGATCTTGACAAATCCAAATTTAGGATGGACAACCTTGTATTTCCCGTTCATTTTGAATTCGGTCCCTCAAAATTAAAACAAACGGAGAAAACCATAAGATATTCCCTTCGCAATCAGTTTCGTTTGGGAATAGGGGGTTATGGAGGTTTTAACATCGGTACAAGGCAAAAACTGAAATACGACCAAGATGGCAGCAGTGTGAAAGATAAATTGAAAAGGGATTACAATACCAACAACCTTATTTATGGTATAAGTGCCTACGCGGGCTTTGACGGTGTGTTGCTATATCTCAAATATGACCTTAATCCAATTTTCAAGAATGCGGCCATTGAACAAAGAAACGTGTCCTTGGGTCTGCGTTTCGATCTCTAAATTATATGATTATTTGAATTGGTGAGGGCATACCTGTACGGTATGCCCTTTTTTAATTTGTGAGCCTTTTCATTTCCTCTGAAAATTCATCTGGGTAGTACACTCGTTTGCAATGGCTACATTCCAACATTTTCGATGCCGAAATCTTGAAAAGTTTTATCCAAAAAAAATGAAAGTAATTTCCTGAAATATAAGCGGTTAAGGTCCCTATTTGATTGCAATAAGGGCAGGTTAGGTTATCCAGGTTTTTGATTTCTGTTTTTCCGGGCCGTGTACCAAAGAAAAGAATCATGTCAAAGGTATCTAAAGCAGTTCAAAAGAGGCATGAAGAAAGTACGTGCGTTTCTTCAGCGTGTTGCCGTAATAAAGCGATTCGTTTATTTCCTGATTGTTTCCGTCGCTTATATAGACAGCCTTTCCTATGGATCGTCCTATCTTTTTGGCGATGGCCTCTGCTTTCTGTTTTGCGTTCTCATAGGCTCTCTGTGCATAGTCGGCCATTTGGCTATCGGTCAAAGTCGCTTTCATGGACGTTTCGGAACGGGATACGCCCAAGGCCCTAACTTGAAGAAAATTCTGCATCTCTTCCAAAGAATCCGTAGTGAAGGTCAAGATTACTCCATCTTTTTCATATCCCATCAATGCGTAGGACAAAGGGTCATTTTTCAGTTTTGACACGTCCAAACCTGCCTGCCCCAGTTTGTCCTTATAAGTTTTTATTAACTCTTCAAGGCTAACCGTTTGTGTGTCGTAGTAGACGTTATTGAGGCTTACGATCATGCTACTGGTATAGGTAGGTTCAATTTCGTATTCGAAGGCTCCATTGACGTTAATGGAGTTTGGGGTTTCCTGTGCTAGAATTGTGTTAATAAAGCAAAAGGACAGAAGAAGCAAAAATGATTTTTTCATGTTTTTTTATTTTCAGAGATAGTACTAAGGTACTACTAGTTTCCATTTTTTGGAATAGGCGTAATTTTTAAAATTGTAGTAGTTCCCATTACCCTCGAAGGGAAGAATATTCACTTCATTTTGATACATTTGATATTCCCATTTAAACTCAAGGAGCAAAAACACTGATTCTAGATGATTTCCAAAACCACGATTGATCAAGTTTATGAGACGGCCCGTTTGGAGGAAGTGATCGGAGATTTTGTGCAATTGAAAAAATCCGGTTCCAATTTTAAGGGACTCAGCCCATTTACCGATGAACGTACCCCGAGTTTCATGGTTTCCCCGGTCAAACAGATATGGAAGGATTTCAGTAGCGGAAAGGGAGGTAACGTGGTGGCCTTTTTAATGGAACACGAACATTTTACCTATCCGGAAGCTATAAAATATCTGGCAAAAAAATACAATATAGAGGTTGAGGAGACGGAACAGTCCAACGAGGAGAAGGAGCAGGCGAATGAACGTGAGAGTATGTATTTGGTTTCAGAATATGCAAGTACCTACTTCCAGAACATACTTTGGGAGTCGGAATTGGGAAAGGCCATAGGACTTAGCTATTTCAAGGAGCGAGGCTTTACGGAGGAAACCATTAAAAAATTCGGTTTGGGATACTGTCTGGACCAATGGGACGGATTTACCACGGCGGCACTCGATCAAGGTTACAAATTGGAATACCTGGAAAAAACGGGACTTACCATAGTCAAAGAGGATACCAATAACCCAAACAACCCCAAAAAGTTCGATCGGTTCAAAGGAAGGGTCATGTTTCCCATTCATTCCCTAAGTGGCCGGGTCTTGGGTTTTGGCGGACGTATCCTGACCAATGACAAAAAAGCGGCCAAATATCTTAATTCGCCGGAGAGCGATATCTATCACAAAAGCAAGGTGCTCTATGGTATTTACCATGCCAAACAGGCCATTGCCAAGGAGGACAATTGTTTTTTGGTGGAGGGTTATACCGATGTTATCCAGTTTTACCAACGTGGAATCCACAACGTGGTTTCGTCCAGTGGTACGGCTTTGACCCCAGAGCAAATCCGATTGATAAACCGGTTGACGAAAAACGTTACCGTACTTTTTGATGGGGATGCCGCCGGTTTACGGGCTTCGTTGAGGGGTGTGGATTTGATCTTGGAACAGGGAATGAACGTGCGTATCTGTACGTTTCCAGAAGGTGAGGATCCGGATAGTTTTGCCAAGAACAATGAATTGGACGAGGTAGAACAGTTTTTAAAGGACAATTCCAAGGATTTTATAAGGTTCAAGGCCTCATTGCTAGTTAAGGAAGCATTGGATGACCCCATAAAAAGGGCCGATACCGTACGCGATATCGTAAACAGTATTTCGAAGATTCCGGACCGGATCAAAAAGGAAATCTATGTGCAGGAATGTGCACAGATCATGAACATTTCAGAAAGTGTGCTCTTCAGTACCTTGGCGCAAATTGGAAAAAAGGACCAAGCCGATGCCCTAAAGCAGGAAAAACAGAAGCAGAAGGCCTTTGATGTGGTGCGGAGTGAGCCGGTTGGTGAAAAATTGGATGTGCAATATGAACTGGAACGCAAGATTATTGAAAGCCTTTTGTTATATGGGAATAGGAAAGAGGAGTTTGAAGACCTGGTTTTAAAGGAAAACGAAAGCGGAGACTTGGTTTTGGAACCGGAATCGCTTGAGATCAAAGTCTACGAAAAAGTGTACTTGGATTTACAGGAAGATGAGATAGAGTTGGCAAACCCAACATTTAGGGACGTATATTACAAGTTGATTGCCGCACTGAATGAAAATGAGGATTTTAAGGTCAGTGATTTTATCGCCGCCTTGGAACAGGAAATGGCCAATGAAGTATCGTCCATTCTCATGGAAGAGGAAAAATATGCCCTACATAATTGGGAACGTAAGGATATCTACCCAAAGGAAAAGGGGAGTGGTATCGCCCAATTGGTCAGTGAGACCATCCTTACCCTACGTTGTTTCTTGATAAAAAAAAGGATGCAGGCCCTGCAAAATGAAACCGAAACCCCGGAGCAGGACAATAAGGAAATTTTGGAGGAAATCATGAACTACCTACAGTTAAATAAGCTGTTGAACCAAAAGCTCAATAGGGTACTATCGTAAGGTACTCAACGAAAAAGACCCACATTAATGGCGGGTCTTCTTTATAATGTCAAACTATTTTTTAATAGAGTTCCAAGGCTTTGGCTTGCTGAAGCAAATCTACCATATTGTCTACGTTCAATTTTTTCATTAAACGAGCTTTGTAGGTACTTACGGTTTTTTCGTTTAGATTTAAACCTTGGGCAACCTCTTTGTTTCTTTTTCCACTGGCCAACAATTTAAGCACCTCAATTTCCCTTGTGGATAGTTTACGGAAGAACCTTCTTGGTTTTTTGGTTCCTTCATCAAAGGCCAATCTTTGGGCCAACTCATTGGTTATGAACATACTACCTTCACTAACTTTTTTCACCGCCGAGATGATATAATCCACATCAGAGGCCTTGGATAGATATCCAAAAGCTCCTGCCCTAATGGCACTAAGTGCGTAGACATCCTCAGATTGTCCACTGTACATAAGTACTTTTACGTTGGGATAATCTTTTTTAATTTTTCTTAAAGCGGCAATTCCGTTCATCTCCGGAATGTCCATTTCAAGCATTACAACATCGGGGGTTACAATCTGTAGTTTTTGGAAAAGCTCTTCAGTGGTGGAAACATCGTCCACCATTTCAAAACCATTAGCGGAATCCAGAACCGCCCTTACTCCCATTCGGATGATAGGATGGTTGTCCGCAATTAAAACTTTTATCATTATGTTGTTTTTTCAAGATAGTTTAGTCGGTTTAGCTTTTTAAGGAAAAAGAGTACATGCAATGTAGGACTAAAATATCAAATTTAGAAAGCAAAGATGTACTATTTTTCTAAAACGTGATCAAAATCGAATTATTATTCGATTTATTAACCTGATTAATAGGTGAGTGGTTATTTAATGGATTCTGGAATTATACAAACTGGGATGGGTTCCATTTTATGACGGTTCATGGTATTGAATCTTGTGAAGATAGCAAAAACTTCTTTGTCCCTTCCCGTGAAATCGTCCAGGGTTTTGCCTTCGTTCTTCATCCGCATGGCCCATTCCAGTTCTGGGTAGGACGCCCCAATCTGGTCTTCGTCCGTTCTGTCATCGCCCCAAAGGCCATCGGTGGGAGCCGCCTTAATAATTTCTTCGTTAACGCCCATTTTTTTTGCAATCTCATAGACTTCGGTCTTTAACAAGTCGGCAATCGGACTTAAATCGACACCGCCATCCCCGTATTTTGTGTAGAATCCAACACCAAAGTCTTCCACCTTGTTGCCCGTTCCGGCCACCAGATACTTATGCAATGCGGCGAAATAATAAAGACTGGTCATACGTAACCTGGCCCGGGTATTTGCCAAGGACATAAAGCGCTCCTCCTCGTTCTCCACTTTGGGAAATGCTGCTACGAGGCTATCAAAAACAGGGGTGAGGTTCACGGGTTGTCTGCTCACGTTGGGGAAATTCCTTTGCAACCAATCGATGTGGTTGGAAGCCCTGTCCACTTGATTGGCCGCTTGGTGTATGGGCATCTCTAGGCAAAGAAGGTCCAGACCCGTTTTGGCGCATAAGGTCGAAGTGACTGCAGAATCTATCCCCCCGGAAACACCTATTACAAACCCTTTTTGGTTTGCATTCGTTGCGTAATCCTTCAGCCAACCTACTATGTGATCGATAACTTTTTCCGTTTGCATACCCGTATTAAATTTGTTTGGATCGATTAACTTTGCCTAAAAATAAGTTGTCCTTATTTAAAAATAAAATGTATTCGGAAATACTTGGTATGAGAAAACCCATTTTTATCGTTTTATCAATTTTACTGATTTTTATTGGATGTAATGACAGCGATAAGGTCGAAGAGGAAATTTCAAAAGTTCCTATGGACCTTAAAATAGAAAGGTTTGATCGATTGTTTGCCGATGCCGGGGAAGAAGGCCTCCTTAAATTGCGCAAAATGTATCCTTACCTTTTCCCTGCCCCTGACAGTGTTTGGGTGGCCAAGATGAAGGATTCACTACAAATTGAGCTGTTTCAACAGGTAGGTAATACCTTCAATAGTTTTGAGGACGAGGAAGAAGGGCTGGCGGATCTTTTCAGACATATCAAGTATTATTTTCCCGAACAGCAAACCCCTAAAATCATCACCGTTACCAATGACGTTGACTACGATAACCGGATCATCTTGGCAGATACCTTATTGTTTATTGGCTTGGACAATTATCTAGGTTCCCAACATAAATATTACGGTGGTTTTCAACGGTATGTTGCAAAAATTTTGGACCGAAAGTTCATGGTGAGCGATGTAGCAAGTGCCTTTGCCAAAAAAGTGGTTCCCAGACCTAGGGACCGGACTTATTTGGCCCGAATGATTTATTTTGGGAAGGAACTTTATTTAAAGGACAAATTGATGCCTTATGCCAAGGACGAGCTCAAAATCGGATATACAGCAGATGAAATGGATTGGGCCGTGGCCAATGAAGAACCCATCTGGAGAAATTTTATTGAGAACGAATACCTATATAGTACGGAAACCCGATTGAACCAACGATTTTTGGATCCGGCTCCTTTTTCAAAATTTGGTCTGGAACTGGACAATGAGTCCCCTGGACGCTTAGGTAGATATATTGGTTGGCAGATCGTGCGGGCTTTCATGGAAAACAACGAGGTCAATTTGAAACAATTGCTGACCATGCCGGCAGAGGAAATTTTCAAGAAATCGAATTATAAACCAAGAAGTTAGATGGCAGATTTACATGAGTCGGAAATTACCCTGAAAGTGGGGCTTGACGAAAACCGAGTACCAGAAACACTTTCATGGTCCGCCCAGGACGGAGGCATAGATAATGAGGAAGCCAAAGCCATGTTACTTTCCGTTTGGGACAGTAAAAACCAGGAATCCCTTAAAATTGACCTTTGGACCAAGGACATGCCTGTAGATGAAATGAAAGTATTTTTTCATCAGACCTTGGTTTCATTATCGGATACATTTATGAGGGCCACCCAGGATGAGAAAATGACGGCCACCATGAAGGATTTCTGCGATTATTTTGCGGAAAAATTGGAACTCAAAAAATAGTTGTTATTAGGATTTACTAAATCGGCCTGTTTTTCTGCGCCTCAAAATATTCTAGGTTTATGGTGTCGATATACGCCAGAACCTCATCCCTTCCTGCTTTCTTGCTAGATGATGTAATGAAATAGTGCGGTGCCTCTTCCCACATATCCTTTTGTAAATAATTTATATAGTCCGCGACCTGTCTTTGAATGGCCATCGGCCTTAACTTGTCGGCTTTTGTAAAAATGATTGAAAAGGGAATTCCGTTTTCGCCCATCCACTGCATAAATTCCAAATCAATGGTCTGTGGTTTATGCCTGATATCGATCAAGACAAAGGAGCATACCAGTTGTTGGCGCTCTAGAAAATAGTTGGTGATATATTTTTGAAAGGTCTTTTTGTCCTTTTTGGAAACCTGGGCATAACCGTAACCGGGAAGATCCACCAAAAACCAATTATTGTTGATCTTAAAATGGTTTATCAATTGGGTCTTTCCAGGCCTGCCGGATGTCTTGGCCAGGTTTTTTCGGTCCGTCAACATATTGATCAGGGACGATTTTCCAACGTTGGACCTTCCAATAAAGGCGTATTCGGGCAGGGGTTCATTGGGGCATTTGGCAACCTCTGAATTGCTCATCACAAATTCCGCCGATGAAATTTTCATTTGGTTTGGTCTAAAAATTACGCTCCTGTAACCACTTTTCCAATATGGAATTGAACTCCTCCGGATGTTCCATCATAGGTGCATGGCCACATTCCTTGATCCAAAACAAATTGGAATCCGGTAGCAGCTCGTGGAAGAGTTCAGCAACATCGGGTGGGGTTACCGTATCGTTTTCGCCCCATATAATACACGTGGGAGTATGCATTGTGGGTAAATCAGTACTCATGTTGTGCCTAATGGCACTCTTGGCGATGGCAAGTGTTTTGACCAATTTCATGCGGTCGTTAACCGTTGCATAGACCTCGTCCACGATTTCCTTGGTAGCTACTTCCGGGTCGTAGAAAACATCCTGCGCCTTTTTTTTGATGAATTCATAATCGCCCCTTTTGGGATATCCGTCGCCCATGGCACTTTCATAGAGCCCAGAACTACCGGTAATGACCAAGGCCTTTACCATTTCCGGATATAATTTGGTATGTAGCAGACCAATATGGCCCCCCAAGGAATTTCCCAATAAAATAACGTCTTTAAGGCCTTTGAATTCAATGAACTTTTCCAAGTATTTGGCAAAGTTCTTTACATTGGTCTTGAGCATGGGCATATCATATATTGGAAGTTCTGGAACCAGAACTTTATACCCTTTTTTAGGGAAATGATCCGTAACACCGTGAAAATTGCTCAGGCCGCCCATGAGACCGTGCAGGATAATGATGGGAGTTCCTTCCCCTTTTTCAATATACCTGAACTTCCCGTCTTTGATTATTTCGTCATCCATCTACTAGGGTTCTGACATTTGGGCAAATATAGGTATTTAGATAGAATAGCGTGGTATTAATATACCATCCAAAAATGCAGGGTCACGGCCAGTTCATGCGATTAAAGTTTTGTTGGAAAATGTCATTAGTGGTGATTTGGAATCAACTTGTGTCAAAAATGCCGCAAAAATTAGCTATTTTATTAACAAAGTGGTTTTTTGTGGTAAAATGTGGTAATAATATTTATATATTTGAGTTATATAAGAAAGGCCAACAATTTTGGAAATCTATTTTTCAGGTGTTTACAACTGCAAGGCGGATGCCAAGGGAAGGGTAATGCTACCTATATCCCTTAGGAATCAAATGGCTCCAATGTTGGGAAATGGCTTTTTTATTAAAAAGTCCTATTACGATGAGTGTTTGGAACTGTATCCAAAGCACGAGTGGGAATCTGAGGTCAAAAAGCTCAATGAAAAGCTAGGGGACAGCAGGAAGGACCGTGAGTTTAAGCGAAAATTTACTTCGGGATTAAGGCAGGTGGAAATAGATTCGGCGGGTAGATTGTTGATTCCCAAGGATGTAATAGGTCTTGTGGATATAAAAAAGGACGTGGTGTTGTCCCCAATGGACCGGCACTTGGAGATTTGGGACAAGGCCACTTATGACGGGGATGTGGAATCTTCCCCAGAGGAAAGGGAGCAGTTGGCCTACCAGGTGAAATATGCAGAAAAGCCGGAAGGGGATGTATCATAATCCAGTTTTGCTAAAAGAATCCGTGGATGGGCTGGCAATCAAGGAAGGTGGCGTGTATGTGGATGTGACTTTTGGCGGTGGTGGGCATTCAAGTGAAATATTGAAAAGATTGGGCGAAACAGGAAAGTTGTTTGCTTTTGATCAAGATGAGGATGCGCAATTGAATCGGTTGGATGACGGTAGATTCGTGTTGATCAGTGAAAATTTCAGGTATCTGACCCAGTTTTTAAAGTTCTATGGCATACGGAAAGTAGATGGGATCCTGGCGGATTTCGGGGTATCCTCACACCAGTTCGATGAAGCGGAAAGGGGTTTTTCCACCAGGTTTGACGCGGCCTTGGATATGAGGATGAGCAAGCGCAACGCCCTATCCGCTAAAGAAGTGGTTAACGGTTATTCCTATGATGAGTTGAGGCGCGTGCTTTTTGAGTACGGGGATTTGAGAAATGCAAATGCCATGGCGAACACCATACTGTTAGAAAGGGAGCGTGAACCTATAAGTACTACGGAACAATTGAAGGAGGTGCTAAAGAAGTTTTTGCCGGAGCACAAAAGGCACAAAATTTTGGCACAGGTCTACCAGGCGATTCGTATTGAGGTGAACCAAGAGGTGGCGGTCATCAAAGAGTTTTTGGAGCAAGTGCCGGATCTTTTGAATATAGGGGGTAGGTTGAGTGTGATCAGCTACCATTCACTGGAAGACCGTTTGGTGAAGAGGTTCATAAGGGCCGGGCAGTTTGAGGGAGAGCCCGAAAAGGATTTTTACGGCAACACCAACGTGCCATTGAAAAAAGTAGGACCGCTGATCGTCCCCAAAAAGGAGGAAATAGCGAATAATAACAGGGCAAGAAGCGCAAAGCTTAGAATCGCCGAACGTATATAATTACGGATTGATGAAAGTAAAAAAAGGTATACTGGACATTTTGAAGGGAAAGTTTTTAGTGGACGGGGATTCGCTTAAAAACTGGAGGTTCATCATTTTCACTTCCTTTTTAGCGGCAATCATGATAAGCAGTTCGCATAGTGCGGACAAGAAAGTGCATAAAATCGCCGCTCTGAACGAAAGTGTCAAAGAATTGAAAAATGAGTTTGTGGACGCTCGGTCAGACCTGCAAAAGTTAAAGTTGGAATCCACCATAACAAGTACGGTGGAAGAAAAGGGTTTGTATCCATCGGAAACACCTCCAAAAAAAATAAAGGTAAAATCATTAAAAGCTTCTAATTAGCCAATGCCGGTAACTGAAAAATCCATATTGTCCAGATTGTATATCGTTGCGGCATGCCTTGTGGTTTTTGCAGGTGCGGTGTTGTTCAAATTGGTTTCCATACAAGTGGTGGATGGGGAGAAATATATGGCTTTGGCCGAAACCAGAACCACAAAAATGTTCACCATTGCCCCCAACAGGGGTAATCTCTATTCCGATGATGGCAGTCTCCTGGCTACCTCCGTGTCAAAGTACAACATACATTTCGATGCGGTTACCGTAAGTGAAAAGGATTTTCAGGAAAATGTTAAGCCCTTGTCCGATGCATTGGCAAAACTATTCAACAAAGAGTCTTCCTATTACCAACAAATTCTAAGAAAGGCCAGGCAGAATCAAAATAGGTACGCCTTGATCGCCAGAAATTTGGATTATTCCGAATACATGGCGGTGAAAAGTTTTCCGCTCTTCAACAAAGGCCCCTTTAAAGGTGGTATCGTTATCGACCAAAACACAAAACGGGAACACCCACTTGGGAAAATTGCGGAGAGAAGCGTAGGCTACGAACGCGTGGACGAAAACGGTTACAGAACCCGGGTGGGAATGGAAGGCGCCTTTAGCGATTACTTAAGTGGTATTGAAGGGAAAAGGTCTAAAGTAAAGATTGCGAAAAACCAATGGAAACCCATTGGTTATGATAATATAGTAGAACCAAAGGATGGCTACGATGTCTATTCCACCATTGATATCAATATCCAGGATATTGCGCACCATGCACTTTTGAAGCAACTGGAAAAGTACAAGGCAGACCATGGAACTGTAATAGTTATGGAAACCAAAACAGGAGAGGTAAAGGCCATTTCCAACTTGGGCAGGACTTCAGAGGGTAAGTATTATGAGCGTCTTAATTATGCCATTGGAGAATCCCATGAACCAGGTTCTACTTTTAAATTGGTGAATCTGGTGGCTGCCTTGGAGGATAAGGTTGTCGATACCAGTACCGTGGTAGATACGGAAAAAGGAAGATGGAAAATTTATAACCATTATGTAAGGGACTCAAAAAATGGCGGGTATGGTGAAATTTCCGTAGCGGAAGCTTTCGAGGTATCATCCAACACGGCCTTTGCCAAAATTATACATAACAATTACAAGGAAGACCCGGAGAAATATGTAAACCGACTCATGAGCATGGATATCCATAAAGAGTTGGGCCTCCCAGTAAAAGGTGAGGGCAAGCCTGTATTGAGATATCCTGGGGACAAAGGATGGTCCGGACTATCCTTGGCGCAAATGGCCTACGGATATGAAGTGGCCATGACCCCTTTACAAACCTTGGCTTTCTACAATGCCATCGCCAATGATGGGGAATTGATAAAGCCTCGCTTGATCAAGGAGGTAAAAGAATGGAACAAAACTGTCAAGAAATTTGATAAGGAAGTGTTGAACCCGTCCATCTGCTCCATGGAAACTGCCAAAAAGGTACAACAGCTATTAAAGGATGTGGTAGAGAAGAAGCATGGAACCGGCCATGGGCTGTATTCTCCCAATTTCTCAATGGCGGGAAAAACTGGCACTTGCCAGAAAAATTACGTGAGCAAAGATCCGGACAAGCTAAAATACATCTCTTCGTTTGCAGGTTATTTTCCAGCGGATGACCCAAAATACTCTTGTATCGTGGTTATACACGAGCCAGATAAAAGTGTTGGCTATTATGGGGCCGATGTATCCGGTCCTGTCTTTAAGTCCATCGCTCAAAAAATATATGCCACCTCCCCATTGATCGATGAAGTTGATGTTAAGGAGGTGTTGGAAACGAGGTTAGAGGATGCCTATCAGGGGTATTTTGCCAATATTCAAAAGGAATATAAGGAAGTGCCCAACGTACGTGGTATGAGCGGAATGGATGCGATTTCCATTTTGGAAAATCTGGGATTGGAAGTTGAGGTGAAAGGGAACGGAAAAGTGAAAAATCAGTCCATATCCAAAGGAACCGATTTAAAAAAGGTGAGAAAAATAGTATTGGAACTATCGTGAAGGTATTGAAGGACATATTGTACAGTGTGCATATTTCCGCGGTGAGTGGTACCACAAACTGTGAAGTGGCCTCGGTATGCTTTGACTCCAGAAAGGTACAGAATGGGGATGCCTTTGTTGCCACTAGGGGTACGGTCACAGATGGACATAAATTTATGGACAAGGCCGTATCGCTTGGGGCGAGGGCCATTATTTGTGAGGAACTACCCAAGAAAATGGTGGATGGCGTTACCTATGTTGCCGTCGAAAACGGCCAACAAGCCTTGGCCATTATGGCTTCCAATTATTACGATACGCCATCCAAAAACTTAAAACTGGTAGGGGTAACGGGGACCAATGGAAAAACGACCGTTTCCAGCCTTTTGTACCAACTGTTCAAAAAGGCCGGCTTTAAAGTGGGCTTGCTATCGACTATTAAGATTATGATCGATGACACGGAATACCCAACTAGCCATACCACTCCAGATGCCCTGGTCATCAATAAGCATCTTAAGTTGATGAACGATGCCGGCGTAGAGTACTGTTTTATGGAGGTAAGTTCCCATGGAATCCATCAGAAGAGAACGGAGGGATTGGTATTTGAAGGGGCCATTTTTACGAACCTATCCCATGATCACCTGGATTACCACAAGACCTTTGCGGAATATCGGGATACCAAAAAGAAATTGTTTGACAACCTTTCCAAAAAGGCTTTCGCACTAACGAATATTGACGATAAGAACGGCTTGGTAATGCTCCAAAATACAAAGGCAAGAAAGTTTACTTATGCCTTAAAAAATTATGCCGATTACAGGGCGCAGATTTTGGAAAACCAATTCGACGGGCAATTGCTCAAAATAGACGATAACGAATTGTGGACAAAGCTAATAGGTCATTTCAACGCCTATAACATCTTGGCCATTTACGCTGCGGCTGATTTGTTGGGGCTTGAAAAGTTGGAATGCCTGCGTTTGATGAGCGAATTGGAAAATGTGGATGGAAGATTTCAATATTATATATCAAAGGATAAAATAACGGCTATAGTTGATTATGCCCATACGCCGGATGCTTTAAAAAATGTGCTCGAGACAATCGGCACGTTGAGGACTGGAAATGAAAACGTCATCACCGTTGTGGGGTGTGGTGGCGACAGAGACAGATCAAAGCGTCCGGTAATGGGCAATATCGCTTCGGAAATGAGCAACACGGCAATTTTCACTTCGGACAATCCAAGGACGGAATCGCCAAGCGCCATTATCGCCGAAATGGAAGCAGGGGTTGAGCCGCAGAACACCAAAAAAATTTTATCTATTGAGAATCGGGAGCAGGCCATTAAGACCGCCTGCCAACTGGCAAATGCCAATGATATCATTTTGATTGCCGGAAAGGGGCATGAAACCTATCAAGAAACCAATGGTACACGCATTGATTTCGATGATTTTAAAATAGTTAAGGAACTGTTGCAAAGCTTGGATAAATAAGAAAACGAAAATGAATGGTTAAGCGTTGATTCGATACTTTTTGAACTTGACACTTGCGCTTGAACTTAAATAAATTATGTTAACCTACCTGTTCGAATATTTGGAGAAACAATACCAGCTACCTGGGGCGAGCCTGTTCCAGTTCAGTACGTTTCGTGCGGGTATGGCCATTTTGTTTTCGCTGATAATCGCTACAGCTTACGGTAAAAAAATCATACTTTTTCTTCAAAAACAACAGGTGGGCGAGACCATCCGAGACCTAGGTCTGGAAGGGCAAAAGCAAAAAGCAGGAACTCCTACAATGGGGGGAATCATCATCATCATGGCCACTTTGATCCCTGTGCTACTTTTTGCCAGATTGGAGAATATCTACATCATTTTATTGATTTTTACAACTGTATGGATGGGGGTTATCGGTTTTATCGATGACTATATCAAGGTTTTCAAAAAGAACAAGGAAGGTTTAAAAGGTAGGTTTAAGGTAATGGGTCAGGTCGTTTTGGGCCTCATTGTGGGTGCGGTACTATACTTTCATCCAGAAGTTACCATGCGAGACCATAATAAGACCATTATTACGGAGCAATTTACGGTTGAAGAGGTACGAGGTGAGGAAATCAAATCGACCATGACCACGGTTCCCTTCTTCAAGAACAATGAATTCGATTACGGCAGTTTTATTGGTTGGATGGGAGAAGGCGCCAAGGAGTACGCCTGGTTGATTTTCATTCCTATTATCATCTTGATCGTTACGGCCGTTTCAAACGGTGCCAATTTAACCGACGGTATTGACGGTCTGGCAGCAGGGACTTCCGCCATTATTGTATTTACATTGGGGGTATTCGCCCTGGTTTCCGGTAACATCATTTTTTCAGAATACCTGGATATCATGTATATCCCAAGGGTAGGAGAGTTGCTAATATTCATCACAGCATTTGTTGGTGCCTTGGTAGGCTTTCTTTGGTACAATACCTATCCCGCCCAAGTTTTTATGGGTGATACGGGAAGTTTGACAATAGGCGGGGTGATTGCGGTTATCGCCATCATCGTTAGAAAGGAACTCTTGATTCCCGTCTTATGCGGTATTTTTTTCGCGGAGTCCCTATCGGTAATGACGCAGGTGGCCTATTTCAAGTATACCAAAAAGAAATTTGGGGAAGGAAGACGTATTTTTTTGATGTCCCCTTTGCATCATCATTACCAGAAGAAAGGCTACCATGAAAGCAAGATCGTGACCCGTTTTTGGATTGTTGGGATTATGCTGGCCGTGGCCACAATCGTTACCTTAAAAATACGATAGATGGCATTTTTGGTGGTGCTTGGCGGTGGAGAAAGTGGCGTGGGTACGGCCATCTTAGGGAAGCAAAAAGGCTATGAGGTTTTTGTTTCCGATAAAGGGAAAATAAAGGAAAAGTATAAGAACGTTCTTGAACATTTTGGAATCGATTGGGAAGAATCCAAGCATACTGAGGACAAACTATTAAAGGCCGATTTGGTCATGAAGAGTCCGGGAATATCGGATACCGTTCCATTGGTAAAAACCATGGTCGAAAAGGGAATTCCAGTAATATCCGAAATCGAATTTGCATCCAGATATACCGATGCAAAAATCATAGGGATTACCGGAAGTAACGGCAAGACTACCACCACGATGCTTACCTACCACATTTTGAAAAATGGTGGACTAAACGTAGGAATGGCGGGTAACATAGGTGACAGCTTTGCAAAAATGGTCGCTGAGAAAAGCTTTGATTACTATGTATTGGAAATCAGCAGTTTTCAGTTGGATGGAATCCAAGATTTTAGACCGCATATTTCCGTCCTAACGAACATTACCCCAGACCATTTGGATCGCTATGAGTACAAATTCGAGAACTACATAGCCTCCAAATTCCTGATAACAAAAAACCAGGATTCGGCCGATTATTTCATCTATGACCAAGATGATGAAGTTATTGGCAGTTGGCTGAGCGAGCACCCGATCAAATCCAAATTACTCCCTTTTTCGGTGAAGCGAACATTGAAGGAAGGGGCCAGTTTAGATAAAAATGAAATTAAAATAACAACTCAAGAATACACGATAAAAATGATGACAGACAGCTTAGCATTGGAAGGCCAGCATAACTTAAAGAATACCATGGCAGCCGCTATGGTAGCAAAATTGGTGGGTATCCGTAAAGAAACCATTCGGGAATGCATTTCCAATTTTCAGGGAGCTCCCCATAGGTTGGAGAAGGTATTGAAAATACACCATGTACAGTATATCAATGATTCCAAGGCCACCAATGTAAATGCCACTTACTATGCTTTGGAGAGCGTAAAAACTCCCGTTGTCTGGATTGTTGGTGGTGTTGATAAGGGCAACGAGTACAAGGAGTTGATGCCCTTGGTGAGGGAGAAGGTTAAGGCCATTATCTGTCTTGGTGTCGATAATGAAAAAATAAAGGAAACCTTTGGTAACGTAGTGGACCTATTGGTGGAAACTTTTGCCATGGAGGAAGCTGTAAAGGTCGCTTATAAAATCGCGGAAAGGGGCGATACGGTATTGTTGTCCCCAGCCTGTGCAAGCTTTGACCTTTTTCAGAACTATGAAGATCGGGGCAATCAATTCAAAAACTGTGTAAAAAACCTATAATCCGTGCGAAACCTATTGCAAAATATCAACGGTGACAAAGCCATTTGGGCCATTGCGGCACTTTTGGCGTTGTTTTCGTTTTTGCCCGTTTACAGTGCCAGTAGTAATTTGGTCTATGTAGTGGGTAATGGCACAACGGTTGGCCATCTAGTGAAGCATGCCTTGTTATTGTTCTTAGGTTTCGGTATCATTTACGGGGTACATAAAATACCCACCCATTTTTTCAAGGGTCTTTCCTTAATAGCCATGCCAATTGTCATCGTGCTCTTGATCTTTGTGCTGGCCCAGGGGACTACTGCGGGGGAAACCAATGCAAGCCGTTGGATTCGTTTACCCTTGGTAGGATTCGGGTTTCAGCCTTCCAACTTGGCAGCCGTAGTTTTGATGATCTATGTTGCCCGGTATCTTTCCAAGGTTCGGGATGTAAAGGTTACCTTTTCTGAAAGTATTGTACCCTTATGGTTGCCCGTCTTTTTGGTAGTGGTGTTGATCCTGCCCGCAAATTTTTCTACGGCCGGGATTATTTTTTCTATGGTCTTGATGCTTTGCTTTTTGGGGGGATATCCCATAAAATATTTACTGGGTATCGTTGGAACGGGCATCGCCTGTTTGGCCCTGTTCATTTTGGTGGCCAAGGCGGCACCCGATTTGTTCCCAAATAGGGTCGATACCTGGATGAGCCGTATCGATAGTTTTAGCAATCCGGAGGATACCGAGGCCAACTATCAGATAGAAAAGGCCAAAATAGCCATCGCTACGGGCGGTGTTATGGGCAAAGGTGCTGGGAAAAGCGTACAGAAAAATTTCCTTCCCCAGAGTTCGTCGGATTTTATCTATGCCATTATTGTAGAGGAATATGGGCTATTGGGCGGATTTGCCCTTATGTTTTTTTACCTGTTTTTGTTGTTCAGGATCGTGGTGGTCGCCAATGGCTGCACCACCATTTTTAGCAAATTGTTGGTGCTAGGTGTTGGTTTGCCCATAGTTTTTCAGGCTTTGATCAATATGGCAGTGGCCGTGGAGCTGTTTCCCGTAACGGGTCAAAATTTACCATTGATCAGTAGTGGGGGAACTTCCAGTTGGATGACCTGTCTGGCGATAGGCATCATTCTAAGTGCCAGTAACAAAAGCATGCAGCAGACGACGGAAAGTACCGTGGATATTGATGAAAGCAACCCTTTAGAAGTATTGAGTGGGCAGTTATAGGTTTATCATATCCGGTGGCGGAACGGGGGGACATATTTATCCGGCGATTTCAATTGCCGACGAACTTAAAAGAAGACATCCCAATGCGGAGTTCCTTTTTGTTGGGGCAAAAGACCGAATGGAAATGGAGAAGGTCCCACAAGCGGGATACAAAATTGAGGGATTGTGGATAACGGGGATACAACGGAAACTGACCCTAAAAAATGTAATGTTTCCATTGAAACTGATAAGTAGTTTGATAAAGGCACATAAAATAGTAAGCAAATTTAAGCCCCACGCCGTAGTGGGTACGGGCGGTTTTGCCAGTGGTCCTTTATTGAAAGTGGCTACAAGCAGCGGAATACCTTGTGTACTACAGGAACAAAACTCCTTTGCCGGAATCACGAACAAACTACTTAAGGACAAGGTGGCCAAGATTTGTGTGGCCTACGATGGTATGGAACGATTTTTTCCTGCCGATAAAATCGTGAAAACCGGAAATCCCGTAAGGGCCGATTTAATTTCCTTACAGGAGGATAGGTCTGATGCGTTACGATTTTTTGGTTTGAACACGCAAAAGAAAACCCTTTTGGTGCTAGGGGGCAGTTTGGGTTCCAAGCGAATCAATGCCTTGATTGCGGATAACCTGGAGTTTTTCAAATCCTTGAACCTTCAGTTGATCTGGCAATGTGGAAAGGGGTATGTAAAGATGTACGAAGGTGAAAATTCGGATTATGTAAAGGTACATGCCTTTTTGAACGATATGGCAAAGGCCTATGCCGCGGCGGATATGATCATTTCCAGATCTGGAGCGGGAGCGGTTTCGGAGTTATGTTTGGTAGGAAAGCCTACCATCTTTATTCCATCACCTGTGGTGGCGGAGGACCATCAGACAAAAAATGCACAAGCCTTGGTGGCCGAAGATGCCGCCGTCATGATTAAGGAAAGTGATTTGGAAGAAAAGTTTAAAGAAGAGTTTTTGTCGGTCTTCGAATCGGAAGAAAAACGGGAACGACTTTCTAAAAATATAGAGGCTTTGGCACTGCCCAATGCCACGAAGGACATTTGTGATGAAATTGAAAAATTGTTGAATTAGCCAACATGAAAATAAAGGATATACATAGGGTTTACTTCATTGGTATCGGAGGTATAGGTATGTCCGCATTGGCCCGGTATTTCAAGTTTATCGGGAAGGAAGTGGCTGGTTACGATAAGACCGAAACTCCTCTGACCATTGAACTATCCGACCATGATATTTCCGTGCATTATAAGGATGATTTGGAATTGGTTCCCAAACCGTTTCTAAACCCAGAGGAAACCTTGGTGGTGTATACGCCGGCGGTAAAAAGTACACATTCAGAATATCAATATTTTCTAAGGAACGATTTTGTTATCAAAAAGCGCTCTGAAGTCTTGGGTTTGATTACCAAGGATTCCTTCTGTTTCGCCGTTGCGGGCACCCATGGAAAGACGACCACATCAAGCATTCTTGCTCATTTGCTTCGTGAAACGGGAACTCCGTTAACGGCATTTTTGGGCGGTATTTCGGAGGATTTTAACAGCAATTTTCTTTTAGAGGGAACCGAGTATTCCGTGGTGGAAGCGGATGAGTTCGATCGGTCCTTTTTGAGATTGTCGCCCAATGTGGCCTGTATAACCTCTATGGATGCGGACCATTTGGATATTTACGGGAATGCCCAGGAACTACAAAAGTCGTTTCTTGACTTTGTGGCCCGAATAAAGCCTGGAGGAAAGCTTTTTGTTCGTAAGGGTTTGCCTTTAAACGGCATAACCTATGGGATAGAGGATGATTCGGATTATTGCATCCGGAATTTAAAAATAGAACATGGTACCTACATTTTTGATTTGGGAACTCCGGAAGGAACATTTATCGGGGTTCGATTCAACAAACCGGGAAGACACAACCTGTTGAACGGTTTGGTCGCTTTTGCCATGGCGATACAAGCAGGTTCCCCACCGTATCGCCTGGCCGAAGCTTTGGCATCTTTCAAGGGTGTTCAGAGACGATTTTCCTACCGTATCAAGAACGAGGATTTTGTCCTCATCGATGACTATGCCCATCACCCCACTGAAATAGATGCCGTGTATGATGCCATTGTTGAAATGCATCCCAACAAAAGGATTTTGGCCATTTTTCAGCCACATTTGTTCAGTCGGACCAAGGATTTTGGGGATGATTTTGCAAAAAGTCTATCAAAATTTCCGAGTGTTTTGCTATTGGAAATTTATCCGGCCAGGGAAGAGCCCATGGAGGGAATTGATGCTGCTTGGTTGATGGGAAAGATGACCAACGCCCAAACAAAAGTTGTGGAAAAAGGGGATTTGGTATCGGAAATAAAAGCCCAAAATCCAGAAGTGCTCGTCATGATGGGTGCAGGTGATATTGGGTTGGAAATAATGAAAGTAACAAAAGAATTGGAGTATGCGCATTGATTGGAACTTATTGAAAATAGTTGCGCTATTGTTCGTAATAATGGCGCTTTACGCGTTTTCTAACAATAGGAGCAATAAGAAGAACGTAGTCCGTTCCAGAGTGGAATTTCTGGGTGACCAAAACCTCTATATTACTGAGGGAGCGGTTAATAAATTGTTAATACAAAATTATGGGCGGCTCGAAAATGTGCCTAAAGAAAATATAGTTTTGAATACTATAGAAAAGGCCCTTGAGGCCAATGAAATGGTGAAAAGTGCCCAAGTCTATGTCACTATAGACGGTGAGCTAACGTCTAAAATTGTTCAACGCAAACCCATTGGACGCATTGAGGGGGATTCAAAGTACTATCTGGATGATGAAGGAAAACGTATGCCGTTTTCATCCAATTATTCGGCTAGGGTGCCTATTATAACAGGCAATATAACGGGTAAGAGCCTTGAGGACGTGTACAGGATTTTGGAGTTTATAAACAAGGACGATTTTTTACGAAAGAACGTGATTGGTATTCATATAAAGGCGGAGGATGATTACCAATTGAAGTTTAGGCTGAACCAGTTTGTGGTGAATTTAGGGGGTATTGAAAATTTGGAAGGGAAGTTCAGCAATTTTAAGGCCTTTTATGCCAAGGCGAACAAGGATAATACCTTGGAGGATTTTGCGGAAGTAAGTTTGGAATTCAATAACCAGGTAGTGTGCACTAAAATATAACAACATGGAACAAGGAAATTATTCGGTAGGATTGGACATAGGGACCACTAAGATCGTGGCCATCATCGGAAAAAAGAATGAGTACGGCAAAATCGAGATTTTGGGAATCGGTAAATCCAAAAGTCTCGGCGTGCACAGGGGCGTTGTTAACAATATCACGCAAACGATAAAATCCATACAGCAGGCCGTGGAACAGGCCGAAACCAATTCCGGACTAAAAATAGGTTCCGTTGTGGTAGGGATTGCTGGTCAGCACATCAGAAGCCTGCAGCACAGTGACTATATTACCAGAAAGGATTCAGAGGAAGTTATCAATGAGGACGATTTGGATTCCTTGGTCAATCAGGTCTATAAACTGATCATGCTCCCCGGGGAAGAAATCATTCATGTATTGCCACAGGAGTATAAGGTGGATGGCCAGGCCGAAATAAAGGAGCCTATCGGAATGTACGGGGGCAGGCTGGAGGCCAATTTCCATGTTGTGGTGGGCCAGGTTTCCTCTATCAAGAATGTAGGCCGTTGTATCAAAAGTGCCGGATTGGACTTGGGGAACATTACCCTGGAGCCACTGGCATCTGCCGATGCCGTGTTGAGCATGGAAGAGAAGGAAGCGGGAGTCGCTTTGATCGATATAGGGGGCGGAACTACAGATCTGGCCATTTTTAAAGATGGCATTATCCGTCATACGGCCGTAATTCCTTTTGGTGGCGGCGTTATAACCGAGGATATTAAGGAAGGCTGCTCCATCATAGAGAAACAGGCCGAAAGTCTTAAGGTACGTTTTGGTTCCGCTTGGCCCGGAGAGAACAAGGACAATGAAATCGTATCCATACAAGGTTTGAGGGGCCGTGAACCTAAGGAAATCACCTTAAAGAACCTTTCCAAAATCATACATGCCAGAGTGGTCGAAATTATAGAGCAGGTATATGTAGAGATCAAGAACTATGGACATGACGAACAAAAGAAGAAATTGATTGCGGGCATCGTACTCACTGGAGGTGGAAGTCAATTGAAGCACTTAAAGCAGTTGGTGGAATATATTACGGGAATGGATACCCGTATAGGCTACCCCAACGAGCATTTGGCAGGGGATTCAGACGAGGAAGTGGCCAGTCCACTTTACGCCACGGCCGTAGGTTTGTTAATGAACGCCATTAGGAAGGAAGAAAGGAAGTCGGCCATCAATAAAAATAAGATCAAGAAGGAGGAGGAACCTGTCATGGCTGGTTTTGAAGAAGAGGTT
Source organism: Maribacter aurantiacus (assembly GCF_005780245.1). Classification (NCBI taxonomy): domain Bacteria; kingdom Pseudomonadati; phylum Bacteroidota; class Flavobacteriia; order Flavobacteriales; family Flavobacteriaceae; genus Maribacter; species Maribacter aurantiacus. Next base: position 65,985 of record NZ_VBUK01000011.1, read on the forward strand.
AAGGTGAATCAACCTATGAAGGAGCGGAAATCCGTTTTTGACCGATGGTCCGAAAAGTTGAAGGATTTTTTGGATAACGCCGAATAAGAACTAGAATAAGCGCATAATAACCAGTAATAATAATAGTATGAGTAATCACAACGAATTTGATAGTATCTCTTTTGATCTTCCAAAAAATCAAAGCAATGTCATAAAGGTCATTGGAGTGGGTGGCGGGGGCAGTAATGCCATAAACCACATGTTCCAGGCCGGTATCAACGGGGTAGATTTCGTCATCTGCAATACGGATGCACAGGCCTTGGACAATAGTCCGGTACCCAACAAGATTCAATTGGGCGTATCATTGACGGAGGGATTGGGAGCTGGTGCCAATCCGGAAATCGGTGAGCAGGCCGCTATGGAGAGCATGGAAGATATCAAAGGAATGCTGGACCGTACGACAAAAATGATTTTCATTACCGCTGGTATGGGCGGGGGAACAGGAACTGGTGCTGCTCCCGTAATTGCCAAGTTTGCCAAGGAAATGGATATTCTAACGGTGGGTATTGTTACCATGCCGTTCCAGTTTGAAGGTAAAATGCGTTGTGATCAAGCCCATCAGGGTATAGAAAAGTTGCGGAAGAATGTAGATTCCTTGATTGTTATCAACAATAATAAATTACGGGAGGTCTATGGAAACCTTGGGTTTAAGGCAGGTTTTTCAAAGGCCGATGAGGTTTTGGCAACCGCTGCTAGGGGAATTGCAGAGGTGATAACACATCATTATACACAAAACATCGACTTGCGCGATGCCAAGACCGTTCTTTCCAATAGCGGAACAGCAATCATGGGTTCAGCCATAGCTTCAGGTTCCTCAAGGGCGAACGAGGCCATTATGAAGGCATTGGATTCCCCATTATTGAACGATAACAAGATTACCGGTGCCAAGAACGTATTGTTGCTTATTGTTTCCGGGGCGCAGGAAATTACGATTGACGAAATTGGGGAAATCAACGATCACATTCAAATTGAAGCGGGTTATGGTGCCAATATCATTATGGGTGTTGGTGAGGACGAGTCCTTGGGCGAATCTATCGCGGTTACCGTTATCGCCACGGGATTTAACGTGGAACAACAGGATGATATCGTAAACACCGAGTCAAAAAAAATCATCCATACATTGGAGGACAACCAAAAGGCGGAAGCTGAACTCTTAACTACAAAACGTACTGTCCATACCTTGGAAGTTGAAGAGGAAGAGGAGGAGATTGAAAAACCCCAGGAGCGCTATCAGTTTTTGGATTCGGGCGATTTTGACTTGATTCCTACTACCAATTATATCCGGAATTTTAACGTCTTCTATGACGAGGTAATTGCCGAATGTGTGTCCGAGGATGATTTTGTAATTATAGATGCAACGGCCAAAATTAGGGATATCGAAGTGGTAGAGCCTGAAGTTTTAAGGTACGAAAGGGAAGAAGAGGACCAATTTGCCATGAGTTTTGAAATGCCCTTGGAGGATGATGAAAAGGACAATGTTGTAGTCTTTAACTTGGATGATGAAATCAAGGATTTGGACGTAAACGATAGCGTGGAGATAATCCCTGTTTTGGAGTACAATAAAAAAGGAGAGACTCGATACAGTTTGGACGATTATATGGAATTGGAGAATAGGTTAACCGGGGCCAAATCCAAAGCAGAGGAATTTGAACCCAAAATTATAGAGGACGAACTGGTTTTTGAAAAAAGAACAGTTGCCCCAAAGGAACATAATAGGGATGAAACCTCTATAGATCCCATGGAGACCCCAATTGAGGAATTGCTTAGACAGCGTGCGGACGAACGAAGGAGAAAGTTAAAGGATTTCAATTACAAGTTCAAAAACAGCTTGAGCAATATTGATGAAATTGAGAAAGAGCCTGCCTATAAGAGGCAGGGCGTTAATTTGAACGAAAACCCTAGGGAAAAAAAAATTTCAAGAACGACCTTAAGTGACGATAGTAACGATGAGATTCAATTGCGGTCCAATAATTCGTTCTTGCACGATAATGTAGATTAGTGTTATTTCGATATCTATTTGAACCCGAAAACAAATTTTGTTTTCGGGTTTATTATTTATCTTTGCAATCCAAAAACCACAAACGATGAGTTTACAGGCAAAAGTAATGGAGCAAATGAAGGTCGCTATGAAGGCCAAGGACACGGTGGCCTTGGAGTCTTTAAGGGCCATCAAATCCGCTCTTTTGTTGGAAAGTACCAGCGGCTCAGGAAAGGAATTAAGCGAAGAGGATGAAATAAAGCTGGTGCAGAAATTGGTTAAGCAACGGAAGGACAGTGCCGCTATTTTTGTGGAACAAGGAAGACAGGATTTGGCGGAACCGGAGTTGGCCCAGGCTGCCGTAATCGAGCAGTTCTTGCCAGAACAGCTTACTGAGGAAGAAATTGAAAAAGTTGTGGTCCAAACCATTGATGCCACGGGTGCTTCTGGCATGAAGGACATGGGCAAGGTAATGGGAATCGTGTCCAAGGAGTTGGCCGGTCAGGCGGATGGTAAGACCATATCAGCCATCGTAAAACAAAAATTAAGTTCTTAGTTTATAATATAATGACCGAGTGGCACTCCCGATAGCTACCGGGAGAATCCAGCATCGGATTTGTGAATTGAATATTGTAACGGTAAATTTGAGTTTTTTACTCATATTGTTAAATAAGGCCGCGTGGCGCAACTGAATAGCGCATCAGATTTCGGCTCTGAGGGTTGGGGGTTTGAATCCCTCCGCGGTCACGAATAAATAGTTCAAAAAGAAAAAACGCCAAGCTTGCTTGAGCGTTTTTTTGTTTGGACTATTTTCAAAGCGGAGCTTTGAGGGAAAGGCGCAGCCAATCCCTCCGCGGTCACTAATTAAATCCAGATTCATTTAAATGTATCTGGATTTTTTGTTGGTATTCCACAAATATCATTCAATTCTCTCGATTCTATTTTTAAAAAATTAACGAAATTTTATTATAGTTAGTTCGGAACAAAACGAACTGTAAGGTAGCTTTGTTACAGAATTTGTACTATGGGGCTATGCTCAGAACATAAACGAATGTTGATAGAGGAATTGGGGCTTTATTTTGAAAGGCGCCACAATTTGCCGCCATTGGCCGCCCGAATCTATGCGATAATGGTTTTATCCTCTCAAGAGGGCTTTTCTTTTGAAGAGCTCATGGAGATTACCCAGGCCAGTAAAAGTTCTGTTTCCACAAATTTAAATCTCCTGTTGCAATTAAAGTACTTGGAATACTATACACGGCCCGGTAAGCGGAAAAGATATTTTAGGAGTTCTGGTAGTTTTTTGCAAAACATGCTAAAAGAGCGGTTTGAAACGATAATTTCTGATCTAGAACTTACCCAAAAAGTAAATAAGTTCAATCAGGAGAACAATCCTGAAAATTATAGAAAAAAGGGGTATATCGGAAATATATTCCACGACTTCCTAGAGCAGGAAAAATTGAATATTGAACAGACCTTACAACGAATAAGGGATTTCAAAGAACAAAATTAAAAACTATTTAGTTATTCAAAATGAAGAAAATCTACACTCTCCTATTTGTAATTTCAACTCTGATCTTAATTTCCTGTGGAGGTAAAACCAATGAAAATTCGGGTAATCAATCCGCAGCCCCTTCATTTCAGGTAATAGAAATACCCACCAAGGATGTCACTTCTTTTACTACCTATCCGGCAAGTATTGAGGGCATTGTTAATAGTGAGGTTAGGGCCAAAATCTCAGGTTATATTACGGATGTTTTGGTGGATGAGGGGGAACAGGTAAAAAAAGGAGAGACCCTTTTTAAATTGGAAACCCAATCCCTAAGTCAGGATGCCGCTGCTGCTTTGGCAAACGTCAATGCCGCTCAAGTGGAAGTGGATAAATTAAAACCTTTGGTTGAAAAGAATATTATCAGCAGTGTGCAGCTGGAAACTGCAAAGGCAAAGTTGCAACAGGCAAAGAGCACGTATAATTCTATCAATGCCAACATCAACTACGGGAGTATTAAAAGTCCAGTTGATGGTTTTGTAGGGTCCATCAGATTTAGAAGAGGAGCTTTGGTCAGTCCAAACAACGCCCAGCCTCTTACTATTGTTGCGGATATCAGTAAAGTGTATGCTTATTTCTCCATGAACGAAAAGGATTATCTGAATTTTATTCAAGATACGAAAGGCAATACCATAAACGAAAAGATACAGAACTTACCCGAAGTTGAATTAATTCTCGCCAATGGAAGGGTATATGATCAAAAAGGGAAAATCGAGACCATAAATTCACAAGTGGACGCCGCTACGGGTGCTATCACCTTTAGGGCCAAATTTGACAACCCTTCAAGGATTTTGACCAATGGTAACAGCGCTAAGATCAGAATACCCAAAAAGTTTGAGAATGTTGTGGTAGTTCCCAAGGAAAGCACTTTTGACAGACAGGGCGGTGTATATGTATACCAGGTCCATTCAGATAGTATGGCCGTATCCAAAAGTATTGCTGTTATTAACGAGGTGGATAATCTCTACATGGTGGAAAGCGGTATCGAAGAAGGTGATAAAATTGTGGGTCTAGGGATTGATAAATTAAGGGGGGATACCAAAATTATTCCAAAATCCGTTGCCTTCGATAGCGTTGCAAAGCCCATTAAAATTTTATTCAGATAATAGTAGAACTGCGGATAACACATTAGAATATGCTAAAAAAGTTTATTGAACGGCCAGTACTTTCAACCGTAATTTCGATTATAATCGTCATCTTGGGATTACTGGGTCTTACTTCACTGCCCATTACCCAATATCCGGATATTGCGCCTCCTACTATTAGCGTGAGTGCCAACTATCCCGGTGCGAATGCCGAGACTATTTTGGAAAGTGTAATTATTCCCTTGGAGGAACAAATTAACGGTGTGGAAGGGATGACCTATCTTACATCCACGGCCACCAATAGCGGTACTGCCACTATTGACGTATTTTTTGACCAAGATGTAAGTCCCGATATCGCGGCGGTAAACGTACAAAACCGGGTAGCTAGGGCCAATTCACTTCTACCACAGGCCGTTATACAGACAGGTGTTACTACACAAAAACAACAGACCAGTGCACTGATGTTTATGTCTTTTTATAGTACCAATCCGGATTATGATGAAACCTTTGTGCAGAATTACCTTAAAATAAATGTAATTCCTGAGATTCAGAGGGTAAATGGTGTTGGTAATGTCAATGTATTTGGCTCCAAGGATTATGCCATGCGAATTTGGTTGCAGCCCGAAAAATTAGCGGCCTATGGATTAATACCTTCGGATGTGGTAACCGTCTTGAACGAACAGAGTTTAGAAGCTGCAGCAGGCTCCCTAGGTGAAAACGACGGTGAGGCCTTTAGCTATGTAATAAAATATGGAGGAAGGTTTAAAACGCAGGAACAGTACAGTAATATTGTGGTAAAGGCTTTGGATAATGGACGTTTTCTGAGGCTTGAAGATATTGCCGAAATAGAATTAGGTGCCCAATCGTATGCGGCAAGCTCCATGACGTCTGGCTATCCGGCAGTAAATATGGGAATCTATCAAACCAAAGGATCTAATGCCAGGGAAATAATTCTTGAAATTGAAAATAGGCTAGAACTAATTAAGGAAGACCTCCCGGCTGGTATCAACGTTTTTGTTCCGTATAACACCAACAATTTCTTGAACGCTTCTATAAAAAAGGTGGCCAGTACCTTGGTAGAGGCCTTTTTGTTGGTATTCCTCGTCGTTTTTATTTTTCTACAGGACTTTAGGTCTACCCTCATTCCTGCCATAGCCGTTCCTGTTTCCATAATTGGAACATTTTTCTTCTTGAATCTTTTTGGTTATTCCATCAACTTGTTGACTTTGTTTGCCTTGGTATTGGCAATTGGTATTGTGGTGGATGACGCCATTGTTGTTGTGGAAGCAGTACACGCCAAATTGGATAAGGGAGCCAAGGATGCCAAGCAGGCAACATTAACGGCTATGAACGAAATATCGGGAGCGATTATATCCATCACTCTGGTCATGGCGGCCGTATTTATACCAGTAACGTTTGTTACGGGACCTACAGGGGTATTTTATGAACAATTTGGTGTAACCTTGATTGTGGCTATCATTATTTCTGCAATTAATGCGCTTACCTTGAGCCCGGCGCTTTGTGCATTGTTCTTAAAGCCGCATACGGAGAAGGATGAAGGAAAAAAGAAAAATTTTAAGGAGCGATTCTTCGATGCGTTTAATAGCGCTTTTAGGGCTACTACCCAGAAATATGGCCGTTCCGTTCATTTTCTGTACAAACATAAGTGGGTAACCGTATTTATTCTTGTCCTGGCCTTTGTTGGTATCTGGTGGTCATCAAGTATGGTCAGGACTGGTTTTGTTCCCGATGAAGATCGTGGTATCGTATTTATGAACATTGAGCTTCCCCCGGGTTCCTCCATTGACAGAACCCATGAGGTCAACGAAGAGTTGTATTCTAAAATCAAGCAGATACCAGGGGTTTTGGATGGGTCCGTTATTGAGGGGCGTAGCTTTTTGGGTGGTGCAGGCAGTAATTACGGTCTAGGTTTTGTTCGTCTTAGGGATTGGGACGAGCGGGGAGCAGATTCGTTGTCTATGGAAGCCATAACCGCAAAAATGTTTGGAGCGGCAGCAACGATTCCTGAAGCCAATATAGTATTCTTTGCCCCTCCAAGTATTCCAGGTTTTGGACGTTCCTCAGGTGTAGAGGTAAATTTATTAGATCGCGCCAGTGGTACTTTTACGGATTTGGATAAAGTGAACAAGGAATTTATTGCCAACTTGACCCAAAGGCCGGAGATTCAATATGCACAATCCTCATTTGATACGGGATATCCACAGTATGAGCTGGAAATAAACGTGCCAAGGGCCAAGGAACTTGGGGTATCCATAAGTAGTATTTTTGCTACCCTACAGGGGTATATCGGGAGTATCTTTGCTGCGGATTTTTCCCGTTTTGGTAAACAGTACCGTGTGTATGTTCAGGCGCTTCCAGAGGATAGGGCCGATCGCGACAATCTGAACCAAATGTTCGTTAGAACTTCCGAAGGTGTCATGACCCCCATTACGGAATTTATCAGTTTGGAAAGGGTGTATGGACCACAATCCGTAACACGGTTTAATCTTTTTAACTCCACGAAGATTACGGCGGCCACGAATCCCGGATATAGCTCGGGAGATGCTATAAAGGCCGTGGAAGAAGTGGCCCAATCCCTACCAACAACGTTTTCAATTGCGTATTCTGGCCTGACACGTGAAGAAGTGAATGCCGGAGACCAGACCACGACCATCTTTTTATTGTCACTGGTCTTCGTGTATTTCCTGCTTGCGGCGCAATATGAAAGTTATCTAATACCTTTTTCTGTATTGCTTTCGTTGCCCTTAGGTGTTTTTGGTGCCTATTTCACTACACAATTGGCGGGACTGCAAAATAATATATACTTCCAAATCGCCTTAATCATGTTAGTAGGACTTCTTGCCAAGAACGCGATTTTAATTGTGGAATTTGCCCTGCAGCGAAGAAAGCATGGGTTATCTATCCTAAACGCTGCCGTGGAAGGTGCAGAATCAAGACTGCGTCCAATTTTGATGACCTCCTTTGCTTTCATACTGGGATTAATGCCTTTGGCGCTCGCAGGTGGAGTAGGGGCAGAAGGAAATAGGTCTATTGGTACTGGTGCCGTAGGAGGTTTGTTCATTGGTACCGTAGTGGGTGTCTTCGTTATTCCCACCTTGTTCATTTTCTTTCAGTGGTTACAGGAAAAAGTATCCGGAGGGCCAAAATTCGAAACGGTAGAAAAATAGAATAACTAATATAGTATGCGATTGTCAAAATATATAAAAATTGGTTGTACGGTACTTTTGCCAATAATCTTGGTTTCATGCTTTTCTGCCAAAATGTATGAAAGACCAAAGGATGTGGTATTGGAGTCACAATATTTTAGAACTGATTCCTTACAGAGGGATAGTGTTTCCCTGGCAACAATTTCATGGAAGGAATTGTTTACAGACTCATATCTTCAAGGTTATATAGAAGAAGGTCTTCAAAATAATATTGACATTAGAAAGGCCATTCAACGCATTTTGATTTCTGAAGCTTATCTGAAACAGGGAAAGGCCGGCTATTTTCCTACCCTGAATCTCAACCCAAAATATACCCATACGGAGATTTCCGGGAATAGTCAGTTTGGAGGTCTTTTTAGTAGGTTGGATCAATACGAGGTAAGTGGTGGACTGTCTTGGGAGGCAGATATTTGGGGTAAAATCAGAAGTAATAAAAGGGCTTTCGAGGCGAGTTACCTACAATCAGTCGCCGCCCATAAAGCAGTAAAAAGTACCTTGGTGGGAAATATAGCTTCTCTCTATTATCAACTATTGTCTTTGGACGAGCAAATCCAGATTACGAAATTAACCATAGAAACCCGTTCCAGCGGATTGGAGACTACCAAAGCTTTAAAAGAGTCGGGAAATGTTACTGAGGTCGCCGTAAAACAAACGGAGGCCCAATTGTATACGGCCCAAGCCTTGTTGATCGACTTGGAAAATTCAGTAAAGCTTTTGGAAAATTCCATGTCCTTGATTTTGGGTGATGAACCAAAGGAAATTGTAAGAAGTACCTTGGAAGAGCAAAAAATAAATACACCACTGAGTATTGGGGTACCCACCCAACTCTTGGCAAACCGGCCCGATGTTATCTCCGCCGAGTATGGCCTGGTAAATGCTTTTGAACTTACCAATGTAGCCCGAAGTAATTTTTATCCATCCATTACCCTAACCGCCAATGGAGGACTTCAAAGTTTGGATTTTAATACATTGTTTGATACAAATTCCTTATTTGCATCCGTAGTTGGGGGTCTTACACAGCCATTGTTCAATGGTAGGAGAATACGAACACAATATGAAGTAAGTCAGGCCCAAAAAGAACAGTCTATGTTGGATTTTAAATTTGCCTTGCTGAACGCCTCTAAGGAAGTATCCGATGCACTTTATTCCTACCATGCGGCCATGAAAAAAATTGAAGTGAAGAAAAAGGAATATGAAGCTTATACAATGGCTCGGGAATATTCCCAAGAACTATTGGATAATGGTTTGGCTAATTATCTGGAAGTATTGAACGCAAGACAAAATGCGCTGAATACAAATTTGGACCTTATCTCTACCAAAAACAATAAGTTACAAGCCGTGGTAAACTTATACCTTGCTTTGGGTGGAGGCTGGAATTAAGGATGTCTTTTATGGTTTTTGTCCAGAATATGTGCAACAATCATTTTTGCATGGATCCTTGAATTTTCTATAAACCATTTGTGGGTTTCCATACCGCCACAGATTACCCCTGCCAAATAAAGATTTTCTACATTGGTTTCCATGGTTTCCGGGTCGTATTCCGGTAATCGCTTTTCATCTTTGGTAATATGTATACCCAGCATTTCCAAGAACTGAAAATTGGGCTTATAGCCTGTAAGGGCCAGTACAAAATCATTGGGAATCGTTTTGGTCTCTCCCTTTTCATTTGTAATTTCCAAGGTGTCTTCGTGAATGGCCTTTACAGTGCTATTGTAGAAGGCGGTAATGCTGCCTTCCTCAATTCTGTTGATGATATCCGGCCGTACCCAATACTTTACGCGCTGACCGACTTCCGTACCCCTAATAATCAACGTAACTTCCGCACCCTTTCTCCAACATTCCAAAGCCGCATCTATGGCACTGTTGCTGGCGCCTACGACCGCTACTTTTTGACCGGCATAATAATGGGGATTATCGTAGTAATGGGATACTTTTGGCAAATCCTCCCCAGGTACGTTCAGTAGGTTGGGAATATCATAAAAACCCGTGGCTACGATACAATTTTTGGACTCATAATTTCCCTTGCTAGAGCGCAATTTAAAAATCCCGTCCAATTTTTTAACACTTTCTACCCGTTCAAAAAGATGGATATTGAGTTTGTTGGTAGTTACGATCCTTCTGTAGTATTCAAGGGCCTCGTCCCGCTTCGGTTTGGCCTCTTTGCTTATAAACGGTATTTCGTCTATTTCCAATCGCTCCGAGGAGGAAAAGAACTGCATGTTTGCTGGGTAGTTGAACAAGGAATTCACAATGGGCCCTTTTTCCAGTATAACATAGGAAAGTCCTTTCTTTTGTGCTTCCAGTCCACAGGCGATACCAATTGGCCCTCCTCCTATGATTGCAATATCCAATAATCCCATTTTCTATATTTTATTGGCACCGTCAAAGGGTTTAATACCCCTTGCTTGCCCGCCTGAACGCTTGTTGGGCAGGCCTCGAAATTAAAAATTCGTTTTCAAAGAATACCTTGTGGGCTTGCCCAGAGGTAGTTTACTGAATTAGACTTCGAAATACCGTTTTGCAAAATTAGCCATTTTAGTTAGAAATAAAGGCCGTAAATAAATTGACAAAGGGACGCAATTTATTGTTGTCTATGATTTATATCATGCTTTATGCCCTTTGTTTACCCGAACTTTAAATATCATTAAAAATCAAAGTTATGAGTCTAAGACATAGAGTACCCGTATCCACCATTATGACAAAAAAGATCATCACCTTAAACAGTAACGATCAATTGGAAACCGCGGAACGCCTTTTTAAGGAGCACCATATTCGCCATATTCCCGTTGTGGAAGGTGATGCCATCATTGGAATGTTGAGCTTGACGGATTTACTTCGTATCAGTTTTGCCGATGGCGCTTACGAAGAGGATTCCGATGTGGAAACCATTGTCTATAATATGTTCACCATCTCACAAGTGATGGCCAAAAACCTGAAGAGTATTTCCTCAAATACAACGATCAAAGAAGTGGCGGAAATTTTAGCAAATAAGGAATTTCACGCCCTTCCGGTCGTTGATGATGAAAAATTGGTAGGGATTGTTACCACTACAGATTTGATAAAATACCTTTTGGAGCAATATTAGTTTTAGGTTACGCAAAGGGTGGTCAAAATCATTGTGATGCATTGGCCACCTTTCGTTTTTTATTTTCCGTCTGCTACCGATTTAAGTTCCAAAATTGTTTGCAAAGGTTTTTCACTTTTGAAGACAAAGCTGCCCGCTACCAATACATCCGCACCGGCATCGGTCAATTTTTTGGCATTTTCCGTGGATACGCCGCCGTCTATTTCAATTAAGGCCGAAGCATTTTTTCGCTGGATAAGCTCCTTTAGGGCCTTAATTTTTTCATAGGTGTTTTCAATGAAGGATTGTCCCCCAAAACCCGGGTTCACGCTCATGATCAATACCAAATCTAGATCACTGATAGTGTCCTCCAACAGACTGATATTGGTATGAGGATTTAAGGCAACCCCAGCTTTCATCCCTGCGGCCTTGATAGCCTGTACTGTTCTGTGCAAATGGGTACAAGCTTCGTAATGAACCGTTAGAACGGTGGCACCAAGTTCGGCAAAGGTGCCAATATATCTGTCCGGATCAATTATCATCAAATGTACGTCCAAGGGTTTAGTGGCATGTCCTTGAATAGCCTTGATAACGGGCATTCCGTAGGAAATGTTGGGAACAAAAACGCCGTCCATGACATCGATATGGTGCCAATCGGCAACACTGTTGTTCACCATTTCAACATCACGTTGCAAGTTTCCGAAATCCGCTGCAAGTAGTGATGGGGCTATTTTTGTTTTTTGCATTTTGTAACTGCTAAATGATCATGCAAAAATAGTGATTTGAGTTTTGCATAACCCAATGTGATTCGCTTTACGGTTTCATTTTGTCAAAGTAATGTATCAAATCACTTTCCGCCGCTATATATCCAAAAGAACTCCATGAAGGGCTATCCACTAAATCCAACATTATCTCTTTGGCTTTTTCTTTATCGTTGTTATAAAAATACCAGTTAGAAAGTCCATAGGCCACTGCATCGTTTGATGGATTACCAGATTTAGTTCGAAGGAGGGAATCTATGGGAATCAAACCTTTGTACAGTTTACAAAGTTCATAATAACTTTGGTTTTCAATAACATCCATTTTTTGGGTAATTGGATCCAGCATTTCATTTGCCATTGTTTCGTTTCCAAGCCTACGTTGAATCATATAGAGCCAATGTGTACTTGAAACAATATTGTCATCCAGCTCTCCTGATTTCCTGCAGTTTAGATACGCATCAAATGCTTTTTCATAGTCGTGTTCCAGATAATACGCCAAACCCAAATGATACCAAATATTTCCGTGTAGTGTGCTTACCGGAATGTTCATGGCATTTGGCATTCCATCGGGTTCTATTTCATTGGGCTTTCCTTCAATGAGTTTTGTCGCAAACTCCAAATCTGAGATTGCCTTTTCGAATTCCCGGATAGAGATGTACCGATGTCCGCGATGGCGATAAAAACGGGCGTCCTCAGGGAATTTCTCGATTCCTCTGGAGTACAAATCGATCGCATCTTGATACTTTCCAAGATAGGCGGTCCGCCTCCCGTACCAAATCAGGGCATTGGCGCTATCTGGATTGCTTTCATACGTTTGTTTGGCCTCTTCGTACTGGGCTATCATTTTTTCGGAAGGTTCAGGTATACTGAATTCCTTTCCCAAGGGCGTTGTGAATCTACGAGGTGTTCGCAAGGAATTGGATACCGTCTCTAGAGTTTCTGTTTTTTCCTTTTTGATTTCTTGGCAACCGGAAAAAACCATCAAAAAACCCAATAGAAAAAATATCTGGCCTACTGTTATTCTGAATTTACTCATGTTCATTCCCCAATTTGAACAGCGTTTTTCCCGGCTTTTTCTAAAATGGCGTTTATCTCGGGCAATTGAGAATCCATTACTTTATTCAAATTAGACAAGTGGGTTTGAAGTTCGGCAGAAAGCTCCTCAAAAACTTTATAGGCCCCGTCAGTGGGTTTTGCATCACCGGTCTCAACACTTCTACGTAAGGAGGCCAAACGGTTGTTTAACTTGATCGGAAAATTCAAGGGATCCTGTGGGGACTGGTTCCTTACCTGATATAGTTCTTCCTCAATGGCTGTCAACTTATCCAAAAACGGAGCGACTTTCCGCTTGTAAGTGGAACCCGAAAGGGCCTCTTTATGCGCGTTCAACTGTTCTCTAACCTTTCGTATTTTAATGACAGCTTCATTGGCGGCACTGGTCTTGTTCATAATCTTGTTGGCCAGTTCAAATTGTTCTTGAAGATTGGCCTTGGTAATGCCCTTTAAATTGGGGTCCATTTCTATATCGAAAGTATATGTTTCTTCATAATCTCCTGTTTTCATTTTCACCTTGTATGTTCCTAAAGGAGCTTTAGGACCACGTTGGGGGCGTCCGCTCCAAATGATCATCCCGTCGAAAACGGTTGCACCAGGGTAGCGCAAGTCCCATGTGAACGTATTCAGGCCTTTTGCCGTTGTGGGTTTTGAGGAGCCCCCTCGTTCCCACCAAGGTGCGTCCGGGTCTTTTTCATATTTAGGCATACTACCTGTAAATGTGTCGATAACCTTGTTAGCTGCGTCCAATATTTCGAAAGTAATCGTGTCCTGTTCAGATTTGAGATAATATTGGATTGTTGCATCGGAAATGCCACGAATGGCGTTTCTTGGCTTAAAGAGAACGGCATCTTGATCCTTCATTTCAGGCGTGTACTGTCGCAAAGGTTGTATGTCGTCCAATATCCAAAATCCACGCCCGTGGGTTCCAAGTACTACATCATTGTCCTTAATGACCAAATCCCTTACAGGGGTGTCAGGCAGTTTTAACTGTAGACTTTGCCATAATTCCCCATCGTTCATTGAGAAGTAGACGCCATGTTCCGTGGCAAGGAACAAAAGCCCTTCCCGAACCGGATCTTCCCGTACCGCCCTTGCAAAATGTCCGTCCGAAATTCCGTTGATGATCTTCTTCCATGTTTTTCCATAATCATGGGTCTTGAAAACATAAGGTTGCCTGTCATCCACCTGATATCGGTTTGCCGCAACATACAAGGTGCCGGGGTTGTGAACTGACTCGTCAATAATGCTGACCCTTGAGAATTTGGGGAGGCCTTCCGGCGTGATATCCTCCCAATTTTTTCCGCCATCCCTAGTAATATGAATTTTACCATCGTCCGAACCGGCCCAAATGGTATTGATGTCATGGGTTGAAGGTGCAAGGGCGAAAACCGTGGCATAAATTTCGGGCCCGTTCATATCCATGGTAATGACTCCGCCCGTTTTTCCCAAAGTGGATGGGTCGGCATAGGTTAGATCCGGGCTTATCTTCTCCCAGGACTGGCCGTCATCCGTCGTTTTCCAAACATGTTGGGAACAGGTATACATAACAGTGGGATCTTGTGGGGCAAACATAATAGGGAAGGTCCATTGCCAACGTTCGGGCAGGGCACTTGCAGGTTCGCCCGAAAAAAACCTTGGATACACCTGTATATCGCGTATCTGTCCGTTGCTGCGATCGTAGCGGGTCAAAAGGGCACCTTGGCTACCTGCATAAAAAATATCCGGATCGGTTGGATGTTGGGTTATCCAACCACTTTCACCACCGCCAACTGCATAATACCAGCCATGGTTAGGGCCTCTTGCCTGCATGTGGTCCCAGCCATCGCTGGGCATGGCCAAGGTACTATTATCCTGTTGCGCGCCTGCTACATGATAGGGGACATCGCTTGTGGCCATAACATGATAAAACTGTGTAGTAACATAATCTTCTTCCGTCCAGGTCTTTCCACCGTTAATACTTACGATTCCCCCACCATCGTTGGAAGAAATCATTCGGTCCGGATTCTTTGGATCGATCCATAGGTCATGGTTATCCCCGTGTGGCACTTTTATTTCGGTGTCGAAGGTTTTTCCACCATCAGTAGATTTCCAAAAATCGACATTTAGGCAATATACCGTTTCCTTATCCAGCGGATCGGCATAAATTCTAGAGTAGTAAAAGGCACGTTGCCGTAATTTTCGCTCGTCGTTGGTTCTCTCCCATGTTTTTCCACCATCATCGGACCTAAAAACACCGCCTTCATTGGCCTCTACGATGGCCCAAACCCTGTTGGAATCCACAGGGGAAACGGTAACACCTATTTTTCCGATCGGTGGTGCGGGCATTCCCTCGTTGCTGGTAAGATCGGACCAGGTATCTCCTCCATCCGTGGATTTCCATAATTTGGAATCGCCACCACCGCCCCACATTTTCCAAGCTTTTCGTTGTACTTCCCAAGTGCTGGCATACAGCACAGTTGGATTATTGCGGTCGATAATCAAGTCCACAGCACCTGCTTTGGGGCTTACGTACAATACTTTTTCCCAGGTTTCGCCACCGTTTTTACTGCGGAAGACCCCTCGTTCCTCATTATCGCCATAGGGATGGCCCAGGGCGGCCACGTAAACCACATCAGGATTCGTAGGATGTATTCTGATACGGGCAACCGCTTGGGTTTCCTTAAGTCCTAGATGTTTCCATGTCTCTCCGGCATCCGTAGATTTATACACACCATCTCCCTGTGTAATGCTTCCCCGTAACTGTACTTCGCCCATGCCTATGTACACAATATCCGGGTTGGTTTCCGCAACGGCCACGGCACCTACGGAAGAACTAGTAACCTGCCCATCCGTAACGGGTTTCCATTCATTGCCTCCGTCCGTAGTTTTCCATAAGCCACCACCGGTGGCCCCAAAGTAGTATTCATTGGCTCTGGAAGGGCTTCCAGCGGCACCTAAAGACCTTCCTCCGCGTGAAGGGCCAATATTGCGCCATTCCAGTTTTTCGTAAAACGATGGATCGATGGGAAGCTCCTCCGTTTGTGAAAAACCCAGCGTAAAACATAAAATGAAAATAAAGAGCAACGGAAATTTATACTTCAGATTCATTAGTGTGTTGGTTTTCATTTTTGGTATAGTTTTAAATTATGTGAGTAGACATTGACTAAGATATTGCTTGAATTTTAAGAAAGGCCACTTAATCCTGACTTTCATTTTCATTATAGGATTCATGGTTTTCATCCCCACCCGATTGTAAATATTTGAACAGGTCCTTAATTTCTTGCGGATTGAGTCGGTTCAACAAACCTCCGGGCATTGGTGAAATGGGCGAAGGTCCGCGTTGGACTACCGTTTCTTTTTTGATAGTTACCGTGTACGTTTCGTTGTAGGGATTGGGCATTAATACAATTTCTTCCTCGTTTTCTGATTGTATCCTACCCGCCAGATTTTTGCCATCCGCCAGCTCCAACAAGGTGTGGGCATACTGATCCGATATTTCATCATTGGGACTGAGAACTGCATGGATGAGGTCATAAGTACCAAATTTCGTATGGGCTTGAGTAAGGTCCGGTCCTGCGGCCCCTCCTTCGCCCCGAATTCTGTGGCATAAAACGCACATGGCCGCTTCAAAGGCTCGCTTTCCTGCTTCAAAATCACCCCCATTCATTTCTTCGTTCCAAACAATATTCTGAATATCTCCCGCGGTATAGATGCCTCCAGGTCCCTGGGGCTGGGGAAGATCCGCTACGGCATCGGTTGGGGAATATTCGCCCGAAATTTCCTTGAAATAGGCCTTTTCTGCTTCGGGAACATGCGTCATGGCCCTTTGGCGTACGTTTTCCATATAGGCTTTAAAGCTCATTCCGCCCTTGCTTCCCAGCACATCATAGAACCACGAGAAATAGGTTTCCCTTAATTCTTTGTTCCATCCTTTTTCGGCATTGCTCAAAAGCATCCCGTAATAAATGGCCTCACTTGGCGGCATTTTTGCCAGCACTTCCCGTATGATTTCTCCATATTGTTCGCTCCTAAGGGTGGTTTCCTCATCTAAAAGTCCAACCCCTTCCGAAACCGTCCTTTCTTCAGTATGTTTTACCAATTGGTTGACCAAACCTTCCGTTATGCCATCCGCTTCCAAATACAGTAGAATCTGACCCAATTCCTTGTTTACGCTGTTGTTGGCATGGGGGAAAGAATTGTTCAGTTTTTTGGCTATCACATTTCCGGCAGCATTTGCTGGTTTGCCCATCCTGATGAAGGATAGGGAATAGGCGCGCAAGAGGGCCAACTGGTTTTCTTTGGTAAGTGTTTCTAGTTGAATGGGCTCCAATTTTTTATAAAGCAGTTGTTGGTGCTGTGGGTCATCCGTTCTGGCAAGTGCAATACTGGCATTGATAAGTTTTGTAGCCTCGGTTTCTGAAGAAAATCGGTCTTTCCAAGTATCGAATTCGGCATGCTCCAAGACCATACGCGCAGCATAACGAATAAATCGGTCCTCATGGTCCAAATTTTCCCACGCAAGGGAAAGACCTTCTTCCAGTGAGCTTTTCTGGAAGGATTCCAAGGTGCGTCTCAGCTCCCTCAATTGTTTGTTTTCGGCATTTTCGACAGTATCCGCTTTGGCAGTAGCATCACCGGTATAGGTCAACCGGTAAAAATGGGAATCCAAATTTCTGCCTCCAGTAGCAAAGTAGAGGTTACCGTCAGAGCCGGAAATCATATCCGTTAGCGGCAACGGGGTCCCTGAAAAAAACTGTTCCCTCGTGGCTTCGTAGCTACTGCCTTTGGGAACCAAATCGATAAAATACACCGTCCCAAAGCTCCAATCCATGACCAAAAGCCCGTTTTTGTATTTCGATGGAAAATTTAGGGAAGCGGCGGAAAGGACGGCCGTCGGCGAACCTTGCTCCAAGTTATGAACGGCCGGTAAATTATCGGGATAATAGGCCGGCCATTTACCCGAACCGGTACGCCATCCATACTCACTTCCAGGGACTACATGACAAATGCGGGTGGGCCTGTACCAAGGCATACCTATGTCCCATTCCATGTCTGAATCGTAGGTAAACAATTCTCCATCGTTGTTAAAGGCAATATCAAAGGGGTTTCTGTAACCGGCGGACAGCAATTCCCATTCCGTTCCTTCCGGATTAAACTTAGCGACCCAACCCCCTGGCGCCTTGATATCGTTTGCATGGCCCCTGGCATCCAAATAGGTAGGTAACAGGTTGTCCTCGTTCCAGTTGTTGGGCAACCTGCTGTTGTTCTTTAAAACATCTGGAACCAAGGTATGGTTGCCCGCGATGAAATAAATTTCATTTCCATCGGGCGAAAGAACCAGACTGTGGGGCCCGTGTTCCCCATTGCCCTGCAATTTTAAAAGCATGGTGCTTTGGTCCAGAACTCCGTCACTATTGGTATCCTCAATTTTGTAAATACCGCTTCCATAGTCCGAATCTTCCTCCCATCTTTTATTCACGGAAACATACAGGCTATTGAAAGCCCAAAGTAGGCCGTGAGCCTGTCCTATTTCAATATCCAACGGTGTAACATCCACTTTGGAAAGTTCTTCCCCTTTTTTAGGTGGGGTAAAGGAATAAATTTTGCCGTACTGATCACAGGAATAAATAATGCCATTGGGTCCCTGGGCCAAAGCCACCCAAGACCCTTGTTCATTGGCACTGGGATGATAGATTTCCTCCAATGAGAAGCCATCGGGAATGTTGAACTTGATTTCGGAATCTTGTGTCGTTGTTTCGTTTTGGGTATCGTCCTTACAAGCAATTAATATCGTGATACTAAGGGCCATCACGATATATCTGAAGAAAGTTCTGTTCATGGATGAAAAAGTTGGTTTTACGAATAGGTAAAAGATACAAAACTTGCACTAAAGAATTCAATAGTTATTTTTTTGAACTGCCCATTTTACTAAAGAATATTTACCACAATGTTGCCCACATTTGGGCCCACCTTAAAAGGGCCTAAAAAATTGCAGTATCTAGGCCAGACTCTTTAAGTAAAGAGCTTCTACTTTTTCTCTGGCCCACGGCGTTCTCCTTAGAAAAACTAAGCTCGACTTTATGGATGGATTATTCTTGAAGCAGTTGATATTTATTTCTTTCGATAATTCTTCCCAAGTGTAAATTTGTGTAAGGTGTTCTAGGATATCGACCAATTTTACACCATGTAGTGGGTTGTTTTTTTGTTCCATTATTTTTTAATATTTAAAGGCTACCAACATGGATATGGGAGGAACATCGATGTATTCCTGAATGGTTTTGGAGCCGCTGAAATCAAACATATCATTATATACTGCCAATTTGTAGGCCTCATTTAACGGATACCGAAAAGCTTCTTTTTTGGCATTATAAATGACCAGAATCTCTTTCCAAGAGTCGCCGTTGGCGGAATTCTCTAAGGTATATGAAATGAGGCCTTCTTCCACCATCTGAAAGTTTAGGTGTTCATTGACCGCTTTGGTATTGGACATGGAGAAGGCTGGGTGCGACTTGCGTAAACGAATCAGATTTTGATAATACGTAAAAACATCCTTATGCCTGTCCTTGAGTCCCCAATCTATCTGATTGATACTATCCGGAAGGTTGTAGGAATTGTGTTCACCTTGTTTGGACCTCAAAAATTCAACACCAGCGTGTAAAAACGGGGTGCCCTGCGAAGTCAAAACAATGGCATTGGCCAGTTTGTGCATGGCGATCAATTCCTCTTGACCAGCGGCAGGATTCGAAATTTGCAGTTTATCAAATAAGGTGTGGTTATCGTGGCAGGAGATGTAGGATATGGATTGCCAAGGGGCTTTTGTCCATGGGGCCTTGGAGTAATTGACACCCTCATAATCGATTTGAGGATGTTGGATGCCGCCCACAAGTCCAAACTTTATGGATTCCTCCTTTTTGGTTCCCCCGTTTACGAAACCGGTGTCCAAATCTTCAAAGACGGAACCCTTTAAACCGTCCCGAATATCATCGCTAAAGGCCGCAATTTGCGGCAGTTGTTGCATGTGTTTTTTTAGGGACCTCTTTTCTTCTGGGAGCGGGGAGTCCTTGGCGGTCCAGCCTTCGCCATAGAGGAGCGCATCTGGGTTTACTTTTTTTAGGGCCGACGCAATTTCGTTCATGGTCTCAATATCATGGATGCCCATTAAATCGAACCGAAAACCATCGATATGGTATTCCTTTGTCCAATATAAAAGGGATTCCAGCATGAATTTTCGCATCATGATTCTTTCCGATGCCGTTTCATTCCCACAGGCGGCCGCATCTGAATAGCTGCCATCTTCGTTATGACGGTAATAATAGCCGGGTACTTCCTGATTGAACAGCGATTCCTCCGTCTTGCCCGTGTGGTTGTAAACAACATCCAGAATCACCCCGATACCGTTGTCATGAAAGGATTTCACCATTTGTTTGAATTCCTTGATTCGCACCGATGCGTCATAAGGGTCGGTCGAATAAGAACCTTCCGGTACATTGTAATTTTTGGGATCGTAGCCCCAATTAAATTGAGGTGTCTCCAACCGAGTTTCATCAATGGAGTAATGGTCAAAGGAAGGCAGTAAATGCACATGGGTGATGCCAAGTTCCTTTAGATGATCGATACCCGTTTTTATATTCCCTGGCCCCATGGTGCCCTGTTCCACCAAACCAAGATATTTTCCTTTTTGCTCAGCACCCGACTGCGGATGTAGGGTCATGTCCCGCAGATGCAGCTCGTAGATTATCGCTTTATTGGGCACTTCAAGTTTGGGCCCTTTGTCCATTTCCCAGCCTTGAGGGTTGGTAGTTGCCAAATCTAATACCATGGCCCTGTTACCGTTGACCCCAACCGCTTGGGCATAAATACCTGGGGTTTCGAACAACCATCCCGAATCTGTTTTAACCTGAAAGGTATAATACGTGCCGTTCAGGTTTCCTGTTAGTTTTTTTATCCAAACGCCATTCTCTGAACTTTCCATCAAGTGGCTCTCCTTTATTTGGGAGTCGTTGCCGTTTTCGTAGAGATTGACTTTTACCCCCTTTGCTGTCGGCGCCCATAAAGTAAATTCCGTAGCTTCCTTGGTATACTGTGTCCAAAGGTTTGCATTTTGGGCGGTAGGGTAGGCGTGGTAGTGGGATTTATCAAAACCCTTGCGGCAAGAAGTGGTCAATAACATCAAAATGGTAGGGATAAAAACGTATTTCATTAAGAGAATTCTTTTTAACAAGATAGAAAATATATAGTAGGGTTACACTATTAAGGAAAGTGTCTAAAATGAAAAAACTCCGGTAATCAGCCGGAGTTTATTCATCAATCAAAAAACGAACAGTCATGATAAACTGTTTGTAACCTTAAAATTACAACTTATATGCCAAATTTGCAATTTAACATAAGTTTCACGTGTAATTTTTACGTTTAACCTAGATAGGTCTTTAAAATCTTACTTCTAGAGGTGTGTTTTAACCTACGAATGGCTTTTTCCTTGATTTGTCGTACCCTTTCCCTAGTAAGGTCAAAAGTTTCACCAATTTCCTCCAAGGTCATGGAGTGTTGCCCTGCAAGGCCAAAATAAAGTCTAATAACATCCGCTTCCCTTGGAGTCAAGGTTTCCAATGCGCGTTCAATTTCTGTACGAAGCGACTCATGTAGCAATTCCTTGTCCGGATTTGGGGACTCACCACTACGTAAAACATCGTACAGGTTGGAATCCTCTCCATCGATTAAAGGGGCGTCCATGGATACGTGACGACCAGAGTTCTTCAGGGATTGTTTTACGTCCTCAACGGTCATATCCAATTCCTTGGCAATTTCTTCTGCAGAGGGTACCCGTTCATGCGCTTGCTCCAAGAAGGCAAACGTCTTGTTAATTTTGTTAATAGAACCAATTTTATTCAAAGGCAAACGAACGATACGAGACTGTTCCGCCAATGCCTGTAATATAGATTGACGGATCCACCATACGGCGTAGGAGATAAACTTAAATCCCCGCGTTTCGTCAAAACGCTGTGCAGCTTTGATCAGACCAAGGTTTCCCTCGTTGATCAAATCCGGTAAAGTAAGCCCTTGGTTTTGGTATTGCTTCGCAACCGATACCACGAATCTGAGGTTGGCCTTTGTTAGTTTTTCAAGAGCGATCTGGTCGCCTGCCTTGATGCGTTGTGCCAACTCTACTTCTTCATCAGCGGTAATCAAGTCCACTTTTCCAATTTCTTGCAAGTACTTGTCCAAGGATGCGGTCTCCCTATTGGTGACCTGTTTTGTAATCTTAAGCTGTCTCATTAAAGTAAATTAAGTTCAATTTGCATAGACTGCATATACTTATACGTAGATTTTTCCAGAATGTTACAATTGGGTATAAAAAACTTCAAATAATCGATTAAGTGAATAAAAAAGCCCCAACAAATGGTCGGGGCTCTAAATTTTAAGGATTTTTAATCCCTTCTTGGTTTTCTATCGCGATCGCGGTTTCTGTCGTTTCCACGACGGTCGTCCCTACGATTGTTATCGCGTGGAGGCCTTTCCTTAAAACCTTCAGGTTTTGGCAAAAGAGCCTTACGGGAAACCTTATCCTTTTTAGTTCTTGGATCAATACCGAAGTATTTCACATCAAACACATCGCCCATGTTTACCACATCAGATACATTTTCAGTACGCTCCCATGCCAATTCCGAAACGTGTAACAATACTTCGTTGCCCGGTGCTTCCATATATTCCACAACGGCACCAAAATCTAACATTTTAATGACCTTCACTTCATAAACGCTACCCACTTCAGGTTTGAACATCAAAGAATCGATTTTTGCAATTACTGCGTCGATTCCCGCCTGGTCCGTACCCAGAATTTCCACGATACCTTCTTCTGTAACCGGATCTTCGTTGATAACGATCGTCGTTTTGGTCTCTTTTTGAAGCTCTTGGATTACTTTTCCACCGGGTCCGATCAAGGCACCTATGTACTCGTTCGGGATGATTCGTGTAACCATTTTAGGTGCATGCGGTTTCACATCCGCTCTTGGTGCCTCAATAGTTTCCACCAATTTTTCCAATATATGTAAACGTCCGTCACGGGCTTGTTTCAAGGCCTTGACCAAGATTTCATAAGAAAGTCCCTTTACTTTGATATCCATCTGGCAAGCAGTGATACCATCGGCCGTACCGGTTACCTTAAAGTCCATATCCCCTAAGTGATCCTCATCTCCCAAAATATCGGAAAGCACGGCATATTTACCTGATTCCGTATCGGTAATCAATCCCATGGCAATACCTGAAACGGGTTTTTTCAATTGGACACCGGCATCCATTAGTGCCATAGTTCCCGAACAAACTGTTGCCATGGATGAAGAACCGTTGGACTCCAACACTTCGGATACTACCCTTACTGTATATGGACAATCCTCAGGAACCATGCCTTTTAGGGCTCTTTGTGCCAAGTTGCCATGACCGACTTCCCTTCTGGAAGTGCCACGGATTGGTCTAGCCTCTCCCGTTGAAAAAGGAGGGAAATTATAATGTAGGTAAAAACGCTCCTCGCCTTCAAAAGATGGCATGTCTATTTGATTGGAATCCCTAGAAGTACCCAAGGTGACCGTAGCCAATGCCTGTGTCTCTCCTCTGGTGAATATAGCAGAACCATGTGTGGATGGTAAATAATCCACTTCGCACCAAATAGGCCGTATGTCCGTAGTTTTACGACCGTCCAATCGAAGACCTTCGTTCAAAGTAAGGTCTCTTACTGCTGCTTTTTCGGCCTTATAGAAATATTTGGAGATCAATCCACCAAATTCTTCCTGCTCCTCTTCGCTGAAAGAGGCTTTCACCTCCTCTTTTATTGCCTCAAAAGCTGCGCTTCTTTCATGTTTAGCAGAACCGGCTTTCGCTATTTCATACACCTTACTGTAAGTAAGATCGTGCACTTTTTTCGCCAACGATTCATCCTCTGCTTCCGGTTCGTACTCACGGGTTTCTTTTTTTCCGAATGCCTCTGCCAACCGAACCTGGGCCGCACACTGTACCTTTATGGCTTCGTGGGCAAATTTAATGGCCTCGGTCATTTCCTCTTCGGAAATTTCATCCATTTCCCCTTCCACCATCATTACAGAATCGGCAGATGCGCCAATAATCATATCGATATCGGATTCCGCCAATTGAGCTAACGTAGGGTTGATTACGAATTCACCGTTGACCCTACCTACACGTACTTCGGAAATTGGGCATTCAAAAGGGAAATCAGATAACTGAATAGCAGCAGAAGCTGCCAAACCTGCCATAGCATCCGGCATTACGTTTTCGTCATGGGACATCAATTGGATCATCACCTGGGTTTCCGAGTGGTAATCCTTGGGGAACAAGGGCCTCAAAACCCTGTCAACCAAACGCATGGTCAAAACTTCTCCATCGCTGGGACGCGCCTCTCTCTTGAAAAATCCGCCAGGGTAACGCCCCGCGGCGGCAAATTTTTCACGGTAATCCACCGTTAGTGGCAAGAAATCCACATCGCTTGCCTTGTAGTTGGAAACAACTGTACATAACAGCATACATTTTCCAGATTGAACAACAACAGAACCATGTGCCTGTTTTGCCAATTTTCCGGTTTCGATAGAAATCTCCCTACCGTCCCCAAGGTCAATGACCTCTCTAAATACTTTTGGAATCATAAAATGTGATTAAAACCCGAATCATTTCAGGTTCGTTAAACAATGGTCTCTCCGACGTTTTGTATGGTCGGGTGTTGTTGTGTTGTTGTGTGGACCAATGAAAAACTGTGTGTAGCTTTTTGTGTTTGTCTATTTTTTTGGCTCCTTGGACATGGAGTATATTTTAAAAAAAGGGGATGGTCAACCATCCCCTTTTGTGTTTATTTTCTAATACCAAGTTCTTTGATAAGCTCCCTGTACTTGACGATATCCTTATTTTTAAGATAGTCCAACAAGCTTCTACGCTTACCTACCAATTTTACCAAAGACCGCTCGGTGTTATAATCTTTGTGGTTGTTTTTTAAATGTCCGGTCAAGTGATTGATCCGGTGTGTGAACAAAGCGATTTGTCCCTCGGTAGAACCTGTGTTCTCCGCTTTCCCGCCATGCTTTTTAAAGATGTCGGCCTTAATTTCCTTGGTTAAATACATTCCAATATTGTTTTAAATGATTTTTATGTATCCGATTTTTTGTAAATCAGGGTGCAAAGATAGGTCTTTTTTCATTACCCGACGAACATTTTTACAATGCTCAGGCTTTTGCCTTTCGGATGGGTTGATTTTGGATGAGGTCTATGTATAGATTGATGTTCTTCTTCAAGTCCTTTCGGTGTGAAATAAAGTCCAAAAACCCGTGTTCCAAAACAAATTCGGCGGACTGGAAACCTTCCGGCAATTCTTTACCTGTGGTATCTTTTACTACCCTTGGTCCCGCGAAGCCGATCAAGGCCCCGGGCTCCGATATATTGATATCGCCCAACATGGCATAGGAGGCCGTGGTGCCACCCGTAGTTGGGTCCGTACAAAGCGAAATATAGGGTAGGCCAGCGTCTGCCAATTGCGCAAGTTTGGCCGAGGTTTTGGCCAACTGCATCAAGGAAAGGGCAGCTTCCATCATTCGGGCCCCCCCAGACTTTGAAATCATGACAAAGGGAACCTTTTTCTTGATGGCATAATCGATTCCCCTCGCGATTTTTTCACCTACGACGCTACCCATAGATCCACCAATAAACGCAAAGTCCATACAGCAGATTACGATATCCTTTCCCAAGGATTTACCGAACCCGGTACGAACTGCATCGGTAAGACCTGTTTTCTTTTGGGCGGCCTTTAACCTGTCAACGTATTTTTTGGTGTCCTCAAACTTTAAAGGGTCCTTGGAAGAAAGTTTGGCATCCAATTCGGTGAATTTGTTGTCATCGAACAAAATCTGGAAATATTCCTTGCTGCCAATACGTACATGGTAATCATCTTCCGGACTTACGTAAAAGTTTTTGGCAAGGTCCTCAGATTCTACGATTTTACCGGTAGGGGATTTATACCAAAGTCCTTTAGGGGTGTCCTTTTTTTCCTCTGTGGAAGTCTGGATTCCTTTTTCCTTTCTTTTAAACCAAGCCGTCATGTCTTCCATTTAAAAAGTTATCGACTAAAATTATAGCGTATTCACGTTATTGAGATCCTCAAAGGCTTTCTTTAAGCGCTCTACAAAGGAGGTCTCGCCATTTCTCAACCAAACTCTTGGGTCATAAAACTTTTTATTGGGCTCATCGGCACCTTTTGGGTTCCCTATTTGGGATTGTAGATAATCCTTGTTGTCTTGGACATAATCTCGTACGCCCGCCAAGAAGGCATATTGCAAATCTGTATCGATATTCATTTTTATCACCCCATAGCTGATGCCTTCCCTGATTTCCTCAACGGAAGAACCGGATCCACCGTGGAATACAAAATCGATATGGTTGTGCCCAACGCCGTATTTTTCCGAAATAAATTCTTGGGAATTTTTAAGGATTTTTGGGGTAAGCTTTACGTTTCCTGGTTTGTATACACCGTGAACGTTCCCAAAGGCCGCTGCGATGGTAAATCGCTGACTTACTTTGGAGAGCTCCTCATAAGCGTATGCTACTTCTTCCGGTTGGGTATACAGTTTTGAATCGTCCACATCAGAATTATCCACACCATCTTCCTCTCCACCGGTAATTCCCAATTCTATCTCCAAGGTCATTTCCATCTTGCTCATGCGCTCCAAGTACTGCTTGCAGATTTCGATGTTTTCCTCCAAAGGCTCTTCTGATAAGTCTATCATATGCGAACTGAACAGGGATTTTCCAGTTTCGGCATAATGTTTTTCACTGGCGTCCAAAAGTCCATCGATCCATGGCAATAGTTTTTTTGCACAATGGTCCGTATGCAGGATTACCGTGGCTCCATACGCTTCAGCCAATTGATGTACATGTTTGGCACCGGCAACCGCTCCTAATATGGCCGCCTTCTGCCCCTCATTGGAAAGTCCTTTTCCTGCGTTGAACTGGGCACCACCATTTGAAAATTGGATGATGACCGGTGCGTTCAAGCTTGCGGCGGTTTCAAGTACTCCATTTATGGTGTTGGAACCTATTACGTTTACGGCAGGTAATGCAAATGCCTTTTCTTTTGCATACTTGAAAATTTCCTGAACCTGATCTCCGGTAGCTACGCCCGGCTTAATATTGTGAGCCATAATCTTTGTGGGTCTAATTAGTTTCTAAAAATGTGCAACAAAAGTAATAAAACAAATATACTTAGAAGGGATAGTTTATGCCAATTTGCAAAACTGAATTGGCAAAATTATAATCGCGAAACCATCTTTTTGAAGGAATTTCAGCGGGATTATAGGTCTTAAATCCAAGGTCTAACCGGAATAAAAAGTAGGTGAAATCATAGCGTAGCCCAAAACCCGAGCCCAAGGCAATATCCCGTAAGGATTCCAGTCCGTTAAAGGTGGCATCCTCGTTCTCCACATCGTCAAAAACATTCCAGATATTTCCTGCATCCGCAAATAAGGCGCCGTTTAAATCGCCAAACAGTGGAAACCTATACTCCAGGTTTAAGGCCAATTTTAAATTAGCTTCATTAAAGTCATTTAGGGCAGACGTACGCCCCGGCCCTAAAGAATAGGGGAACCAGGCCCGGTTGTCGTTCGAGCCTCCGGCAAAATAACTACGTACGAAGGGTATGTTATCCGAATTTCCATAAGGGATGGCGATACCAAAAAAGGTTCTGGCCGCCAGTACATTGGAACGGGACAGGTCCCAATATTTCACATAGTCGAACTCGGTCTTTATATACTGTGAAAAGGGTACGTTAAAAACCAAAAGCTGTCCATCATCATTTTCATTAAAAGGGATAAAATTGGAAAAACCGGAGAGTAAGTTCCCGGCACTTTCAACCTTGAACCGGAACTGATAAAAATTGTTATCCAAAATACCATTTCGGTTATTCTTATTGAACGTGTAGTTGGTAGTGAAAATTAGGTTGTTCTCCGTTAACCGTTGTTCTCGCTCGGCAATACTTCTCACATCGCCAATCTGTTCTTGATTGAGATCGTTTATTTCACCTGAAATTACGTCCCTTATAAAGCTGGAAGTACCAATGGTATCATTAGTGCTAGTAGTTATGGTAGAGAGGTTATCGTTCTCATCAAAATAATCTGGATTCACCACGTCGGAATTGGCCGCTATTGCATTTAGTTGATTGTAGGTTGTTCTATACACATCATAAAAACGATTCCGGTTCACGTTTCTAACGAATTGGATATTCAATAGTTCGATAGCGTGTTTTTTAAAATCATTGGGGGACCAATTGTAACCCAAAATAGCATTCAGGGTCTGTTTGTCCAAACCAATATTTTTTTGAAAACTGGTACCGGCCGAAATTCTTGTTTTTGGCAGGGAATAGTCAGGTATTAGGTTGGTCCTGTTTACAAACGGAAACCATATTCTTGGAAAGTCAAGTGAGATGTCCCCACCGATTTCGGAGAAAAAATCATCGGGGAAAATATCGGTACTTAAAAGGCCAAAGGTGCCATCGGCCGAAATGCTTAAATTTTCAGCGCCTTTAAAAATATTTCGTATCAATAAAGAGGCACCCATACCCACACCGATGCGACGTAAATTCGACCGGCTCACTTCAAAATTTGTACCCAAGGAATATTTAGATTTTGGAGCAAGATAAATATTGGTGTTCACCAAATTTTGGATGCTGTCCTCCTCAAAAATAATATTGGGATATTTAAAAATGTTAAGACTGTTCAGCTGTCTGGATGTTCTGATTTTGTCCAGATCCCTATAGATACTGTCTTTTTCAAAGAAAATGGCATCTGCCAGGGTCTTTGGCCTGATTTTGAATTTTCCGGAGTAGTAAATATTCAGGTCTTCGTATTGAATGGAATCCAAGGGTGCACTGTACACACTCGATAAGAAATTCGTAAAAACATTGATTTTGTTGATTTTCTCTACCTTATATTCCGATGTGGTAACCTGATTTTCGCCCCGTCTCCTTAAATCGCCAATATTGAGATTGATATTCATCTTTTGATCGTCCGATGCCCTTACGGTATCCCTTTCAATATCAAATGTGATGGAACTTTCCTGAAAATTTCTAATACCACTGTTTCTAAAAATGCCCGTCAAGCGTTCCCGCTCCAGGGTAAAATTGTTGAGGTCAAATTGTTCGCCTTTCTTCACCAGGGATGCATCAGCATGTAAAAAATAAAGGGAATCGATCGCTTTTGAGGAAATATCATTGGAAAGGGAATCGATGTAATAAGGCTTACCCAAATTGATCCTATAATCTACCGCCACCTTTCTTTTTCCGTTCGTGGAATCAATGAGGTAGGTGGTACTGTTATTAAAATACCCTTTGCTGTTGTAGAAGGCACTCAGCCGTTCCAAACTTCGTCTGGTTTGGGTGGTGTCCAAAATTACCGGGGCCTCGCCCACATCCTTGAGCCATACACTTAGACCCTTTACCAGAAAGGACTCGCCCAATCGGTCCACTTGTTTTTTGGAGAGCAGTTTCTCAAGTCGCTTCTCCCTATTCGGTTTTTTGTTGAGCCAAGCCTGATAGAGGGAATCCGGATTTTCCTTTGCCAAGTTATAGAGGTTCAGTCGCAAGGGATATCCTAAAATAGCGGTATTGGTCTTCTGATAAATGAGACTTTGAACGTCCTCGTTCGTTACCTTCACAGAATCCACCAAGATGGTGTTTTTCACGATCAGATACTCGTCTTCCTCAACCTTTTTGAGCGAATTACAGGATGTGGAACCTATTGCCAGTAGCAAGATTAAGCTTATTTTAGCTATGTGGTATTTATAGCATGCTACCGTCTTCATAGAAATCAAAAATACATCATTTGAATGGTTGTGAAAAGTGAATTGAAACTTATAAAAAACCTACAGCAAAAAAAATACCGAAATGAAAATGGCCTTTTTGTGATGGAAGGTAAAAAGGCGGTGGAGGAACTTTTGGAGTCTGGATTTAAGGCCTATAAAATCTTTACGACTGGACAAGAATTGCAAGGAGCAAAGGCTTTTGAAGTAGCACCTATATCCATGAAGGAACTGAAGCAGATCAGCAGTTTAAAAAATCCGAACGGGGTTTTGGGGGTTTTCTATAAGAAAATAACTACCGATTTAAAGTTGGAAGGGTGGACGGTCGTTTTGGATGGGGTACAAGACCCCGGAAATTTAGGTACTATCATCAGGTTGTGCGATTGGTTCGGGATTGAGAACCTCATTTGTTCCAAAGAGACCGTAGATTGCTATAATCCAAAGGTTTTGCAGGCCACCATGGGCTCCATTGCCCGCGTCACTATTTTTTATACGGACTTGACAAACTTTCTAAACGCTACCAAAGTACCTGTATACGGCACTTTCATGGAAGGTGAAAATATCCATAAAACAAATTTGCCGGAAAATGGCATCCTGATTCTTGGAAATGAAGGAAACGGTATTTCAGATACCGTTCGAAAGTTGTGTGATTATGAAGTTAGTATTCCGCAATTCGGGAAAAAAACCACCGAAAGTTTGAACGTGGCCACTGCCACGGCCATATTTTTGAATGAAATTAAACGCAAGTAGCAAACTTATCCACCTCTATTCAAAGGTGAAATTGATAAAGATGCCTCGGGATTTCATGGAGGCGATATTCCCGGTCCAGGGGCTGTTGGGATCGTTGTCCCTTATCAATTCATCGGTAAGTGCAAATACCCCTCTTATGGACGGGCTGAATTTAAAATACTCCAGATAGAAATCGATACCAAAGCCCAACTCATAATTATAGACCCATTTGGTCATTCTAAAGGTACGGGAAAGGTTATCGTCCAAGCTAGCTTCG
This sequence comes from Maribacter aurantiacus, assembly GCF_005780245.1. NCBI lineage: Bacteria > Pseudomonadati > Bacteroidota > Flavobacteriia > Flavobacteriales > Flavobacteriaceae > Maribacter > Maribacter aurantiacus. The sequence goes on from NZ_VBUK01000011.1 coordinate 96,562, forward strand.
TTACTACCCAAATTTAGGGACGCTGAACCACCACCTATTAAAAACGGTTTCCAGTTACCTAGTCTTCGGGTGCTTACTTTTAAAAGTAACGGAAAGTTTATGTAGGTCGATTTTACCTCTCTAAGTGCATCCCTTTCTTCTTCCAATAATGGGGAGGGAAAACCTAAAAGTCTTGAAGTATAGTGAAGGCCCGGTTCCAACCGTACGTCCAGAAATTCGTTAATACGCATTTCCCCAATTAATCCTACGTTGAATCCCAATGACTTGGCAACTTGTACGTTGGTAAGATCCTTGCCGTTGGCATCGAACCCCAAATCGTCCTCGTATTCAAACTTGAAGTCATACTGGTTCAAACCTAAAAAATATCCCCAGTTCAGGAATTTTTTATCTTCGTTCTCCTTATTTAGAACGGGGTTTTCGTTGAACTGGCCATAAAGGTTCGGGGTCAATATAAGGATACCCAAACATGTGAAAAACCATTTTTTCATTTACTCAAATGTCAATCGTTGTAATACCCTTATTTTTTGGCGATGTATATTGACGATACGCCAAAAGTTTGAGGTTTGTTCGCTACATCTATAAACCCGATTTCCCGTAAAATATTGTTGAAGTTTTCTCCATGGGGAAAGGCAGCGGCAGATTCGCTTAGGTAGCCATACGCAGAATTGTCTTTAGAGAACAGTTTTCCGATCAAAGGGAGGATGTATTTTGTGTAAATGGTATAACCTTGTTTGAAGGGTGTTTTGGTTGGTACCGATGTTTCAAGAATCACCAAGGTGCCACCTGGCCTTAAAACACGGAGTATTTCGGCCAGACCCTTTTCAAGGTTTTCGAAATTACGGACCCCAAAAGAAACGGTTACGGCATCAAAGGAGTTGGTTTCGAAGCTTAGGTTTTCACTGTCGCCCACCACCATTTCAATAATGGGGGATAGGTTTTTTTCATTGATTTTTTTTTCCCCAACCGCAAGCATGCCTGGGGAAATATCCAAACCCACAATTTTTTTTGCCCCCGTTTTTACCATGGCTATCGCAAGATCCCCGGTTCCTGTTGCAATATCCAAAATGGTTTTGGGAGCTTCCTCCTTTAGAATAGCCACTACCTTTTTTCGCCATTTTACATCTATACCAAAGGAAATTACGCGGTTTAGGCCATCATAATCCGTAGAAATGGTATCGAACATCTTAGTGACCTGTTCTTTTTTCCCTAAGTTGGAGTCCTTATATGGGGTAACCTTTTTGGCCATTTGCAAATTTTTGGGCAAAGATACAATATAGCAAGAGGTTCTTTCAAATTTTACGGAATTCATTGGTAGCGTCGAAGCGCATTGAAATCCAATACCGTTTCAAGACCGAGATTCTTTTTCTTTAAATGCCATTAGGACTAACAATAAGGTTGGTTTAGGTATCGATTAAATCCTTCTTAAAAGCTTGAAAATAAATTGAAACCTCATAAAATTATGTAATTTTGTACCCATTAATTCACTTACTTGTAGAACATAGCTATTGACCCAATGAGGGTTAGGACCTGGAGGTGAAGACACGTTTCCAGGGAAGCTAGCTTAAGATTTTAAATGAAAATAATAATTGCTGGAGCTGGTGAGGTTGGATTTCATTTGGCGAAATTACTCTCCTACGAATCCCAGAATATTACTTTGATCGATACTGATAAGGAAAGTCTGGCATATGCGGACAACCATTTGGACATTAGGGTGCTCAGGGGCGATGCCACTTCCATTTCCATTTTAAAGGATGCATCGGTACAGGATTCCGAGCTCGTTATTGGCGTAACATCTTCGGAGACCACGAATTTGACCTTGTGCATGTTGGCCAAACAATTGGGCTGTAAAAGAACCATTGCCAGAATTTCCAATACGGAGTTCGTCGATAACAAGGAATTGTTGAAATTTTCCCAATTGGGCATTGATGAGCTTATTTCCCCGGAAGAGCTCGCCGCTACAGAGATTCAGCTTTTATTGAACAAATCGGCCTTTAACGACACGTACGAATTTGAGGATGGCGAGTTGATAATGGTGGGGGTTTCCTTGCCTAGGTCGGCACCTTTTGTTGGAAAAATGGTCAAGGAGGCCGCCAAGGTATTTCCGGAATTACACTTCATGCCCATCGCCCTCCAAAGATTGGGGACACAATATACGGTAATACCCCGTGGTGATACCTATTTCAAGGAAGGTGATCAGGTCTACTTTATAACGGTTAAGGAAGGGGTGGACGAGCTCTATAAGCTCACCGGCAAGAAAAAGGAGGATATTAAAAACGTGATGATTCTTGGAGGGAGTAAGGTAGGGTTCAAAACGGCCCGGGATCTTTGCTCCAAACGTTTCAATGTAAAATTGATAGAAAAGAACAAGGAAAAGGCCTTTGATTTGGCCGATGACCTTCCCAATGCCTTGGTAATCAATGGAGATGGTAGAAATGTGGAGTTGTTGGACGAGGAGAGTCTGGAGTCCATGGATGCCTTCATCGCGGTAACCGGGAATTCAGAAACCAATATCATGTCCTGTTTGGTGGCTAAATCCAAACATATCAAGAAAACCATCGCATTGGTGGAGAACATGGATTATTTTCAGTTGTCCCATTCCATTGGTATCGATACCTTGATCAACAAAAAACTCTTGGCGGCCAATAATATTTTCCGTCATATACGAAAGGGTGAAGTGGTAGCCTTGATGCGCTTGAACAACCTGAATGCGGAAATTTTGGAGTTTATCGTAAAAAAGGATTCCAAGGTTACCGGTTCCACCATCCGGGAATTGAACTTTCCCAAAGATGCCACGATCGGTGGTGTGGTAAGGGACGGTGAAGGAATCATTGCCTTGGGTGGCTTTACGATCCAAGCTGGGGACAGGGTGGTCGTTTGTTGCCATCCGGAGCAAATCCCTAAAATAGAACGAATGTTCCTCTAGCATGCGCTTGAATTCAAGAATTATTTTTCATCTGATGGGGCTATTGCTTCTTTGCAATGGCGGATTTATGCTTTTGGCCGCTTTGGTAAGTGGCATCTACGATGACGGTGCGACCCTAAGTATTACCTTGGCTTCCGTGGCCACCATGTTTACAGGGGTTTTTGCCATGTATTACACGAGGGGACACCGAAAAGAGGTAAAGCAAAAAGAAGGCTATATCATAGTAACTTTTGGATGGTTGGTCATGTCCATTTCAGGAATGCTTCCCTATATTTTTTCCGGTGCGGTGCCAGATATTACCAATGCCTTTTTTGAAACGGTTTCGGGCTATACGACTACCGGGGCCTCTATCATGGATGATATTGAATCCATGCCCGAAGGAATCCTTTTTTGGCGAAGCCTTACGCATTGGATCGGGGGTATGGGTATCATTGTATTGGCCATAGCTATTTTGCCTCTTTTGGGAATTGGAGGCATGCAGCTATTTTCGGCCGAAGCACCCGGACCTAGTGCCGATAAACTACATCCAAGAATTACGGATACCGCAAAAAGGTTGTGGTTGATCTACTTGGGATATACCATAGCGGAAACAATACTTTTGAAGTTGGCCGGTATGTCCTTCTTTGATGCTATCAACCATGCCTTGGCAACACTTTCCACGGGAGGTTTCTCTACCAAGAACGCCAGTATTGCGTATTGGAACGATCAGCCGTTGATACAGTATATCATTATCCTTTTCATGTTTTTGGCCGGAAGCAATTTTGTAATGAGCTACTTTGCCTTTAAGGGCAAGGTACAGCGAATTTTAAGGGATGAGGAATGGAAATATTATTCGCTCGGCATCTTGATATTTTCCGTGGTCGTGGCAGGGGTCATTTATTTTCAGGCCAATATTACCCAGGACACCCCGGGTTATCCCATGGTGCTTGGAAAGGCGGAAAGTTCCATAAGGCATGCCCTGTTCCAGGTTATTTCCGTTATAACGACAACGGGATTCGTTAGTGCCGACTTTACCCAGTGGACCCCATTTTTGACTGTCTTCTTCTTCGGTTTGTTCTTTATGGGAGGATCTGCAGGGTCGACAGCGGGCGGCATAAAGATTATGCGGCATCTTTTAATCATAAAAAATGGACTATTGGAGTTCAAAAGGACCTTGCACAGCAATGCCATCATCCCTGTACGGTACAACAACAAAACGGTAAAGGAAAAGATCGTCTACAACATCATTGGCTTCTTTATTTTGTATATGCTCTTGTTCATTATTGGGGCCTTGGTATTGGGGATGCTAGGTCTTGATTTTGAATCGGCCGTTGGTGGGTCGGCTTCATCCTTGGGCAATGTGGGTCCTGCCTTGGGCAGTTTAAATCCCGTTAGCAATTTTAATAGCCTGCCCGCTTTGGCAAAATGGTGGTGCGGGTTTTTGATGTTGGCCGGTAGGTTGGAACTTTTTACCGTTTTGATATTATTGAATCCTTATTTTTGGAAAAGGACTTAAACTATTGATCAACTCTTTTGAAAACAAAAATCCCGTATTATGAAAATGCGGGATTTTTGTAAATATCCTTTTCGTTAGATTTATAAAAGTGCTTTTTTAATTCTTGCTATCGCTTCCTCTATTTCCTTGACCGATGCCGCATAAGAAATCCTGATGCAGTTTCCATTGCCAAAAGCGTCACCTGTGACCGTGGCCACATTTGCATGCTCCAATAAGTACATGGCAAAATCCGAAGCATTATTGATTTTTGTTCCGTTCAAGGTTTTTCCAAAATAGGCGGTTACATCTGGGTATACATAAAATGCCCCTTCCGGTTCATTGCATTTAAATCCTGGGATATCGTTCAGCAAATCCAGAATCAGCTTTCTGCGTTTTTTGAATTCATCCACCATATACTGAATTCGGTCGGGAGATTCTTCCAAGGCGGTTATTACGGCCCTCTGCGCAATACAGTTGGCACCACTGGTCACCTGACCTTGTAATTTATTACACGCCCGGGCAATATAGCTAGGAGCTCCAATGTATCCAATTCTCCATCCTGTCATGGCGAAGGCTTTCGCTACCCCGTTTACCGTAACGGTACGGTCATACATGTCCTCGAATTCTGCCATGGAGGCGTGTTTGGTAACACCGTAGTTTATGTGTTCGTAAATTTCATCGCTGACCACAATAATCTGTGGATATTTTTGAAGTACATCGGCCAATGCCCTCAACTCCTCTTTACTATAGATAGAACCACTAGGGTTGCAAGGAGAACTGTACCAGAGCATTTTGGTTTTTGGCGTAATGGCGGCTTCCAATTCCTCTGGGGTCATTTTAAAATCGTTCTCCAATGAAGTTGGCACTTCCACTGGAACACCATCGGATAACTGAACAATATCCGCATAGCTGACCCAGTAGGGGCAGGGTAGAATTACTTCATCGCCCTTGTTGATCATCGCTTGCGCAACATTGTACAAGGATTGTTTGGCTCCTGTAGAAACCACGATTTGGGAGGGTTCGTACGTAAGATTATTGTCCCTTTTAAATTTTGTGATGATGGCCTTCTTTAGCTCCACGTATCCATCCACCGGGGTGTACGCATTGTAATCGTCGTTGATTGCCTGTATAGCGGCATCTTTGATGTATTCCGGGGTATTAAAGTCAGGTTCCCCTAAACTCAACCCGATAATATCTTTTCCAGCCGCCCTAAGTTCACGGGCTTTCGCGGCCATTTCAAGTGTAGCGGAAGGAGTAAGGCTATTTATCCTGTCCGAAAGTTGATTGTTCATATCAATAAAATTACTAGTACTGTAAAGTAGGCTGCTTGCCTAATTCCCTTAAATGTTTGAAGTGCGAAATTATAGCTTTTCTAGTAGTTTCATATTCGTGATATGGTAAATTAAATTCCCTTGCAGTCTGTTTCACAATTTTTGAAATTTTTGTGTAATGGATGTGACTGATATTCGGGAAAATATGATGTTCCACTTGATGGTTCAAACCACCGGTGAACCAATTTACAATCCTATTTTTGGTGCTAAAATTCACGGTTGTAAACAGTTGGTGGATGGCCCAGGTGTTTTTCATGGTGCCGTGATCATCGGGTAGGGGCGTATCGGCATGGTCCACGATATGTGCCAATTGGAAAACCACACTTAAAATTACTCCTGCAACATAATGCATCAGAAAGAATCCAATGAGGATTTTCCACCAAGCGATGTCCAAAATCAACATAGGCAATACGATCCAAATCGTCACATAAAGGATTTTGGTGATTATCAAAGTACTCCAATTGATGGTCGCGCTGGGCAACTTGCCATAGGAAAGTTTACGCTTCATATATCGATACATCTGCATAAAGTCTGTAGTTATGGCCCAGTTAAAGGTCAATAACCCATAAAGGAAGATGGAATAATAATGTTGGAACTTGTGATAGCGCTTCCATTCCGCATGCTTGGAGAAGCGCAATATCCTTCCTGCTTCCATATCCTCGTCGTGTTCATGGATATTGGTATAGGTGTGGTGGAGCACATTATGCTGCACCTGCCAATTGTAAACGTTGCCAGCAAGAATGTAAATGCTACTTCCCATGATTTTATTCACCCATTTTTTATTGGAATAAGACCCATGATTTCCGTCATGCATTACATTCATGCCCACACCGGCCATTCCAACGCCCATGACAATGGTAAGCAATATATTGGCCCAAGTTGGTAGTCCCAAGGTTAAAATTAGGAAATAGGGAGCCAAGAATAGGGTAAACATTACTAGGGTCTTTAAGTGCAATTTCCAGTTGCCTGTTTTCTTGATCTTGTTGTTCTTAAAATAATCATTGACCCTAGCGTTCAGGGTCTTGAAAAATTGTGTTGAATCTCTTCGGGGAAATCTGATGGTTTTGTTCTCCATAACCGATAATCTTTTTTAAAAAATCGAGCAAATAAATTTTTATTTGTTGGGTAGGTTACCCAAAATAGAAATCTTTGCAAAAAATAATGTATTCTTTTTCTAATTCTACAAATATACGCATGACAGCCGAAACCATTTTTAAATATTTCCCCAATTTAACAGTAGAGCAGCAAAAACAAATAAATTCATTAGAGGAGCTCTACAAAGATTGGAACCAAAAGATCAATGTGGTTTCTAGAAAGGATATTGACGAACTGTACCAAAGACATGTGCTCCACTCGCTTGGGATTGCCAAAGTCCAAACATTTAAGGATGGATCTGAAATTTTGGATGTAGGTACTGGGGGTGGATTTCCGGGTATTCCCTTGGCAATTTTATTTCCTGAAGTGAATTTTACCCTGGTGGATTCTATCGGAAAAAAAATAAAGGTCGTCAATGAGGTAGTGGAGGGGCTTGGCCTCACGAATGTCCAAACCGTTAATTCAAGAGTGGAGGAGGTTCCAAATCAATTTGATTTTATAGTCAGTAGGGCGGTCGCGGCCATGCCTACGTTCGTATATTGGGTAAAGGGAAAAATAAAAAAGGAGTCGCAACATGAAAGAAGAAACGGTATTCTGTACCTGAAGGGAGGGGATTTACAGGAGGAATTGGAAAGCTATCGCACAGCTGAAATATTTGACCTTACTGATTATTTTGAGGAGGATTTTTTTGATACCAAAAAGGTCGTATATCTTCCCATGAAATTTAAAGGCTAAAGACTATAAATGGTCTTATAAACCTTCCGACTTTTTTTTGCATATTCCTTTAACCGATTCCAATAATGTATCCGAGTACAGAGTATGTACATCCTACAATGCTTATATGTTCTGAAAATCAAGTTCATATCCATTCAAAATTCCACAAAAAACATTTAATTTACAATTAATTAACGTTAAATTTACATTGAAATTGTTCAATTGGATGTTTTTGGAAATAAAAAAGCGCCGGTAAGGCGCTTTAAATTTAGTTTGTGAAAAAGATTATTCGCTCCAGGGTGGCACCACGCCATTAGTTCTTGCATAAGCAATAAGTTGGCCCTTATGCTCTCCATTATGTTCCATGATGATCAATAGACCTCCTAACTTATTCATTTTCATAAACCCAAAATCAACTTCATTTCCCAATTCACCGCTTTCCACTTCACCTACTTTGTCCAACACCCATGCATTGGATTTTTTTAGGGCCGTAATAATATTGTCTTTACCCGTTATTTTGGTCAGCCCCATAATATCGACATCTTCTGGAGGTGCAAAGCCCATCTTGGACCCAATGAAATAGTTGGCTCCAGCTACATGGAGCAATGCTTCCGCCACCGAATTAACGCCCTCCATAGGTCTCCAATCATATTGTTCCTCAGAAAAGGCCTCCGCCAACTGGATTACTTGAGCTTGATTTCCCTGTAACAATCCCTGAATGGTGTTTTGTGTTAGGTTTTCCTGTGCTTGGATACCCAATACGCAACCTGTCAGACAGAGTATTGAAATTAATTTTTTCATTTTAGTGCTGTTTAAAAGTGAAGGGTGTTCCCGGATTTTCCGGGAACACCCTTAAAAGTAATCAAAATCTTTGTGACTGTAACTTTAGCTTGTTAAAATTCAGACACTTAACCTAAAAAAGGATATCGATAATCTTCCGGGGTCACAAAAGTCTCCTTTATCAGGCGTGGGGATACCCATCGCAATAGGTTTTGAGCAGAGCCCGCCTTGTCATTGGTCCCGGATGCCCTTGCTCCACCAAAAGGTTGTTGGCCCACGACCGCTCCCGTAGGTTTATCGTTTATATAAAAATTCCCTGCACAATTTTGTAAGGCTTTGGTAGCCTCGTCAATCGCATAACGGTCTTGTGAAAGTACGGCTCCCGTTAGGGCATATTCAGAAGTGCTATCTACCAACTTTAGCGTTTTGGACCAGTCCGCATCCTCATAAACATAAACGGTTACCACAGGCCCGAAAAGCTCGGTCTCCATGGTGGTATAATGTGGGTCGGTCGTTACAATAACCGACGGTTCTATAAAGTAGCCTTTAGATTTGTCGTAACCACCTCCAACGATAATTTCCGCTTCTTTATCATTTTTTGCTTGGTCAATGTATTTGGCAAGTTTATCAAATGAGGCTTCATGAATGACAGCGGTGATGAAGTTCCCCATGTCTTCGGGCGATCCTGGTTTGTTAAAAGAGGCCACATCCTTTTTAACCAAATCCAATATTTCTTTCGACGTGGATTTAGGTAGGTATACCCTGGATGCCGCACTACATTTTTGCCCCTGAAATTCAAAAGCGCCCCGCGTAATCGCCGTGGCAACTTGTTGAGGTTTTGCTGTGGGATGCGCAATGATAAAGTCCTTTCCGCCGGTCTCGCCAACAATTCTAGGGTATGTTTTGTAGGTATGAATATTGTTTCCTATCTGTTTCCAAAGTTCCTTAAATACATGAGTTGATCCCGTAAAATGAATGCCGGAAAAATCTGGACTCGCCAAAACCGTTTCCGTTATCATTACCGGGTCTCCGTAGACAACGTTGATTACCCCATCCGGTAGTCCTGCTTCCTTGAATACATCTACGATGACCTTTGCGGAAAATATTTGGCTGTCACTTGGTTTCCATACCACCACGTTGCCCATCATGGCCGCACTTGCGGGCAGATTTCCTGCAATTGCCGTAAAGTTGAAGGGTGTAATGGCATATACGAATCCTTCGAGAGGTCTATATTCCACGCGGTTCCAAATGCCTTCGGACGAATAGGGTTGCTCTTCGTAGATCTGTGACATATATTCCACATTGAATCTCAAAAAGTCTATGAGTTCGCAAGCCGAATCAATTTCGGCCTGATGTATAGTTTTTGATTGCGCCAACATGGTCGCGGCATTTATTTTTGCACGATAAGGACCTGCAATAAGTTCGGCCGCTTTTAGGAAAACCGCAGCACGCTGCTCCCATGTCAAGTTTGCCCAAGCCTCCCTGGATTCTAGGCAGTTGGAAATTGCTTCCTGAACGTGTTTTTTTTCAGCAAGATGGTAGTTGCCCAAAATATGTTGGTGATCATGTGGGGGCGACATCGGTTTGGTGTTTCCGGTACGCACCTCCTTGGGGCCAATATACATTGGTATATCTACCGTGCTAGTGTAATAGGTTTTGTATTGCTTTAATACCTGTTCGCGCTCAGGAGTTCCTGGAGCATAACTTTTTATTGGCTCATTTATGGCGGCCGGTACTTGGAAAAATCCTTTGCCCATGGTCAATTTTTATTTTTAAAATTAGTAGTTGACCAAAAGTACTAAAAGGGGTTTGTTATAAAAACTAAATTGAGGTTAAAACCTATTTAGTTCAGGGCAAATGGGGCACTAAACTTGAATGTTGGGATATACACCCTAAAATTTTCCGTGGTGGTAAAGTTTATCATGTTGTAATGTCCCTTCATAGCTCCAATTGGGGAGGTTAGAAGACATCCCGAATTATAAGTGTGCGACTCACCGGGTTTAATAACAGGTTTTTTCCCTATTACCCCTTCACCATCCAAGGTTTCCACATCGTTCAAAGAGTCATAGATTCTCCAATGGCGTGACGTAAGTTGAACGGAATCCTTGCTCTGGTTTTCGATGGTAATGGTATATCCAAAAGCATAATGCATCTTGTAATTTTTGAAGAAAGTACCTTCAAAATTCGTTTTAACGGAAATCTTAATGCCTTTGGTAACTTGTGTTGTCATAATATCTAATAGGTAAACATACTACCTGCAAACAATAGTGCAGCTCCTATACCAGCTAAAATAACGAAAATTGTATTTAGGAAAATATATTTAACAATAGTTTTAAATCTGCCCTGTTGGTAAAAGTTCCGCATTGCCTTATAAAGGTAAACGGCGAAAATCAGGATAAATATAGCACTAGTGTCAATTCCAAAAACGGCATCGATCATATAGCTAATAATGAGCAAGATAAAGAACAATGATTGATTGTGAAAACTAAAGATTAAATGATCGGTATAAGTATATTTTTTTCTGATATATACCAACCAAATGAAGAGCGAGAAGACCGGTAAAAAGAAAAATGTGGTAAAAGGCAATTTGGAAAAAACGGAACTTATATAGGCCCCCGGCTGTCTTTTTACCCGTATCAAACTTTGCGCTGTATTGAAGGAAAAATTATTGTGCCAGGTGTCCTCTAACCCATATTTTGTCTTTGCTTCTTCAAATATGTAAAAAGTATCCTTCTCGATCAACGTTGTGAAAATTTCCTGTTTCCGAAAAAGTGATTCAAAAAATGGTTTCTGGTTGGCCGCTTCCACTTGCTTTTTTGGATCTTTCATAATGATGGAATCCCGTATCCTAATCCTTTCCGAAATAAGTCCATTTATGTTCAGGGAATCCAGCTGGGCCATGACTTCTTTTTTATCGGCCTCATTATCTCCAAAATCATAATCTTCTACCATGGAACTACCAAAATTTATAGGCAAGTCCTTGGAGTTGGAACCGTAACGGTTCAACTGATCAAAATTACCCGAAAGTCCAATGAGCAAAAAATAAATGATGGCCAAACTTAACAGAAACCTAAATGGATTGGTATAGGACATCCTTTTGCCCATGATATAGTCTGCGGTAATCCTACCGGGCCGTAAAAGCAAAGCCGCTAGGGTTCTAAGTAGTCTTGAGTCGTAGGAAATAATGTTGGAAAAAAACTCCTCGAAAAAATCCTTTAAGGTTAGTTTTTTAGTGCTGTTTGCCTGCGAGCAATGTGGGCAGTATTTATCGCTTATGTCCAAAGGGTGACCACAATTAAGGCATTCCACTCCCCTGTACCGAAGCTGGTAACGCCCTTTTGTATTAACGCTTGGTTTGGTCTCCATGGAATATGTTAGATTACAGGGACCCGATAAAATCAGTTACTGATGTTTCTGGAATTTGCGGAGCCCACTCCTATAATACTATCGTAAAGGTCTCCAAAATTTCTGTAATATACCAAGATCATGTAGTTGTTTTCCGTAAAATGAAAATTTCCGCCAACGGTATTCAAATTTATTTTGCCAGCTTCGTTTTTTGTAACGTATTTATAATTGTAAAAACCTTGCTTCAAAATCAAGGTGGCTTCCATCATTCCGTTATTCTCGTTGTAGGTCATTTTATTTTCCTCGGATAGGGCATAGTTATTGAATTTCCCAAAAATGTATACATCGTCAAGTCCTAATGCTTCTGTATATGGTAGGCTGAAATGGACCTTGGTGTATTCCGCTTCCCTAGAGGCATCGTCCCCTTGCAAGGTCCTAACCACAAAGTCCCCGTTGATATCCGGAAAGTAGGTGTAGGGTTCATTCGCCCTAAAATTGTCACTGAATAGATAATGATTGTAAAGGCGATCCCCTATTTCTATTCTTGCGATTTGGGAACTCGGGGCCCTTAGGTCACTGGTGTCGAACAACAAATATTCATTGCCCCCAAAAAATGCGGTTTCCTGATCATACCGGTACACCAGTTCAGCCCCCAAGGTGAACTGTGGCTTTATATTGTAGATGGCATTTTCCCAATAATTGTTTTGGATAATGGCAACTTTGACTTCCTGTTTTGGATTTACCAATTGAAAATTACCTGGATTGATCCTAAAATGAACCACCTGCTTTTCATTTAAAAAGTTGAAATCCCGCGAACGCTTTACCTCGGCACCAACTTTTACGACATCCTTATAAACCATGAACCTTCTTGAGAATTGGAGCTCGTAACTACTGTTGTAGATTTCGATTAGGTAGTTACCGGTAACCCTTAAACGTACATTTTCATTTGGTATGGTAAGCTGATAGTTGGAATAGGTCTCCAACGTTGTGTAGCTATTTTCGTAATTTATGATTCGTTGATTATCGATACCGTCCAGATATTGGGATTTAAGAAGGTCCGATGGGGTCCAGTCATAATCACAATGGACTATTTTATAATAATAATCCTGTTCGTTTGCCAATAGGTCATCGAATTCCAATCGAAGGGTTTCCCCAATCTGAACTACAGGAAATTGATCGTCCGTAGGTCCTCTAAATATGACCGACTTAATATGGTCCGGGGGATTGATTTCCTCTTGTATCTGGGCCAACGCGCCTTGAATACAGAGAAGGCCAACAATTATTTGTTTAAGGAAAAATCGCATTTAACAATTAATATTTGGGTTAAAGGTAAACAAAAAGGATGCCTAAAAAATTTACCTCGATAGAATGCCTAATTTATGGTTAATTATTATGAAAACTTTTCATTTAGTAGTAAATTCGCAGCAAATTTTGTTAACCTAAGGTCTACAATAATATGTCAAAAGACATTCGAATTAAAAAAGGACTGGACATCAATTTGGTAGGAGCTTCCGAGTTGTCTACTTCAAAAGCCGTCCTAAGCAATGTTTACGCAATAAAGCTTGATGATTTTCACGGAATAACTCCTAAAATGTTGTTAAAGGAAGGGGCCGAGGTAAAAGCTGGAGAGCCATTGTTCTACAGTAAAGCCAATGAGAAAATGTTGTTTGTTTCTCCGGTAAGTGGTGAATTGGTGGAAATTGAGAGGGGCGCGCGTAGAAGGATACTCAGGTTGAAGATTTTGGCCGATAAGACCCAAGAAGTTGTTGAGCACAAAAAACTGGATCTGGTAAAGGCCTCTGGTCAAGATATTAAGGCTGCCTTATTGAAATCCGGCTGTTGGCCTTTCGTAAAACAACGTCCCTATGATGTTATAGCCGACCCTAACACTACTCCAAAAGCTATCTTTATTTCTGGCTATGCCACGGCTCCATTGGCCGCTGATTTGGATTATGTTTTGAAAGGCAAGGAGGAGGAGTTGCAGACAGCGATAACTGCTTTAGGTAAACTTACTCCCGGAAAAATACATGTTTCCGTGGGTGCTTCCGGAAATTCGCCATTGTCGGGTTTAAAAGGAATCGAATTACATACAGTATCCGGCCCACATCCTGCTGGATTGGTCGGGACACAGATAAACAAAATTGACCCTATTAACAAAGGCGAGTTGGTTTGGACCGTTTCTCCCCAAGATTTGGTCATCATCGGGGAGTATCTCAATACGGGTAAATTCAATGCGGAAAGAATCGTGGCATTGGCTGGATCGTCCGTTAAATCTCCTAAATATTATAGTACTAAAATCGGTGCCGAAATCTCTACGTTCCTCTATGCTAGTGGTGTAAACGATGAAAACTTTAGAGTCATTAACGGTGATGTGCTAACCGGATCCAAAAGTGCCCCAGATGGTCATTTAGGTTTTTATAATAATACGGTTACTGTGATTCCGGAAGGTAATGATTATGAGTTGTTCGGATGGAACAAGCCCGTGTTTAATAAAGTTTCAACTACCAGGGCCTTGACTTTTTCTTGGTTACAGCCTAAAAAGAAATATGATTTGACCACAAACACTAATGGTGAACATAGGGCATTTGTGGTAACAGGGCAATATGAGGAAGTTTTTCCAATGGATATTTATCCCCTACAATTGCTAAAAGCATGTATGGTGAAGGATTTGGATGAAATGGAACAATTGGGGCTTTATGAAGTTGCACCTGAGGATTTTTCTCTAACTGAATTCATTTGTATTTCCAAACAACCCCATCAAAAAATTATTCGTGAAGGATTGGATTTATTGCAAAAAGAAATAGGATAAGATATGAGTTTAAAAAGTAAAATGCATGAGTTGAAAATGAAGTATCAAGGCAAAAAGATGGCGCCTGCTTTCAATGCTTTTCATACTTTTTTGTTCACTCCCAATGAAACTACCCATGGCGGTACGCATGTAAAGGCTGCTGACGACTTAAAGAGGACCATGAACACTGTGATAATGGCGCTTATTCCTGTGTTGCTGTTTTCCATGTTCAACGCGGGCTATCAGCATTATGCAGCCATTGATGCGGCCAATGGAACTCCAAGGTCATTGTCTTTTTTCGAAAACTTTTTGACATGGGACAATTTCTGGATTGGCATAATCAAAGTTTTGCCTTTGGTCGTTGTTTCCTATGGGGTAGGACTTATTGTGGAATTCATTTTTGCCGTAATTAAAGGGCATGAGGTTGAAGAGGGTTATTTGGTAACCGGAATGTTGGTTCCCCTGATTGTTCCCGTTGATACCCCGTTGTGGATGTTGGCCGTTGCCGTCGTTTTTGGAGTTGTAATTGGCAAGGAAGTATTTGGGGGTACCGGAATGAATATTTTGAACCCTGCCCTAACAATACGTGCATTCCTGTTTTTCGCGTATCCTACATGGATGAGTGGTGATAAGGTTTGGGTGCATGGTGCCGTGGAACGAGCAGGTGGTCCGGATGCCATTTCAGGTGAAACAATCTTAGGTTCCTTGGCCCAAAATGCCGAGGTGAGTTATTCAGTGTCCGATATGTTTTTCGGTTTTATTCCGGGTTCTGTTGGCGAAACTTCCACACTTTTGATATTGATTGGAGGCCTCTTTTTGATTTTCAGTAAGATTGCCAGCTGGAGGATAATGCTTAGTGCCGTAATTGGATCTTTGGTTATGGGTCTAATTTTCAACCAAGTGGTCGAAATGGGTTGGATTACCGAAACCAGTAAGTTTTATGGTTTGATGAGCTTTGAATTTTGGAAGCATCTGATAGTGGGCGGTCTGGCTTTTGGTATTGTTTATATGGCCACTGACCCTGTTACAGGTTCCCAGACCAATCGCGGTAAATGGATATATGGCTTCTTCATTGGTTTTATATCTGTAATGATTCGCGTTTTCAATCCCGCCTATCCAGAGGGTGTCTTCTTGGCGATATTGTTGATGAACGTGTTCGCGCCCACCATCGATCATTACGTGGTACAGGCAAACGTAAAAAGAAGAATGAAGCGATTTAAGAATGCCGTTGTACTACCAAAGGATACGGACGGTAAAGCTGAAGAATTAAAAGTAGAAACGGTTTAATTATGGCAATAAATACAGATAAAAATGTGTACACCGTGGTTTTTGCCTCGGTCATGGTGGTCATTGTAGGTTCAATACTTGCTTTTCTAGCTACAGGATTAAGCGGTAGGATCAACGAAAATATGCGTTTTGAGAAACAGCAAAATATACTCTATGCCATGGGTATCAATGAAAATGCTGACGAAGGAAGCGTTAATTTTGTCCCAACAGATGAAGTTGAGAGTGAGTTCTCCCAATACATAACCGAGCAAATTGTTATCAAAGGGGATGAGGTCTTTGAAAACAAGGAGGCTTATTTGATTGATATGAAAAAGCAACTAGCCATGGCTAAAAAGGGTCAAACTCCAGAGTTGCCATTGTTTATCGGTGAAAAGGAAGGAAGGAAATTTTATGTGATACCCATGTACGGAAAAGGTCTTTGGGATGATATCTGGGGTTACATCGCCTTGGATAGTGAAATGGTAGTTCAAGGGGTATTCTTTGATCATAAAGGGGAGACTCCCGGATTAGGAGCCAATATTAACCAACGATATTTCATGGATGACTTTTCAGGTGAAAGTATTATGGATGGTACTAGGTATGCGGGTATAAATGTTGCCAAAGGAAACAATGATCCCCTGAACAATGACAAGGACGATAATGAAGTAGACGCTTTGGCAGGTGCAACCATTACCGGCAACGGAGTTGCGGCTATGATTAAGGAGACCATAAATCTATACAAAGATTATTTACAAACTATTAGAACCAATTAATATGGCACTTTTATCAAAAAAGGATGCGAATCTTATAAAAGATCCCCTAGCGGACAACAACCCGATTACTATTCAGGTATTGGGTATCTGTTCGGCTTTGGCAATTACCGCAGAACTAAAGGCTTCCGTGGTTATGGCCATCGCGGTTATGTTCGTTTTGGGTGTGGGGAACGTAGTTATCTCGGCTATGAGAAATATAATCCCTTCCAAGATTAGAATTATCGTACAGTTGATAGTGGTAGCCACCTTGGTAATCGTAGTGGATCAGGTGTTAAAGGCATTTGCTTATCCACTAAGTAAAACACTATCCGTTTTTGTAGGATTGATTATTACCAACTGTATCATCATGGGACGTTTTGAAGCCTTTGCCTTGGGAAATGGTCTTTGGAGATCATTCTTGGATGGAATAGGGAACTCCTTGGGTTATGGAATTATTTTGGTAATCGTAGGTTTCTTTAGGGAACTTTTGGGCTCAGGAACCTTATTTGGATTTCCAGTTTTGGGTGATCCAATTGAAAAGACTGGCCTTTATTCCATTGGCTATGAAAACAATGGATTCATGATTATACCTCCTGCGGCCCTCATAGTTGTTGGAATTATTATCTGGGTGCAGCGATCTAGAAATCCTGCATTGGTAGAAGAGAATTAAGAATACACTTACACACAATATTATGTTAGAGCATATAGAATTATTTTTTAGGTCCATTTTTATCGATAATATGGTATTCGCCGTATTCTTGGGGATGTGTTCCTATTTGGCGGTTTCCAAAAAAGTGGCCACGGCCGTAGGTCTTGGGGCAGCGGTCATTTTCGTACTTGCTGTAACTGTTCCCATGAACTGGCTCTTGGATAAATATTTATTACAAGATGGAGCATTGGCCTGGTTGGGACCTGAGTATGCGGATTATAACCTAAGCTTTCTTTCTTTTATCTTGTTCATTGCTACCATTGCAACCATGGTACAACTTGTGGAAATCGTAGTGGAAAAGTTCTCACCGTCACTTTACAATTCCTTGGGGATTTTCTTGCCCTTGATTGCTGTAAACTGTGCCATACTTGGTGGATCACTTTTTATGCAGTCCAGGCAAATAGAAACCTTTGGATTGGCGTTTAACTACGGATTAAGCTCAGGTATCGGTTGGTTTTTGGCCATTTTAGCCATCGCGGCCATCCGTGAAAAAATCCGTTATTCCAATGTTCCAGCACCATTGAGGGGATTGGGGATAACCTTTATCATAACCGGATTAATGGGAATTGGTTTTCAAAGTTTCGGTGGTATGTTGACCGGTGGGGATGACGCCGCCGAAGATGCTCAGGAAACCGTAAATATCGAAACTCCAAAGAGCGAAGAAAAGGATGTGACCAACCAAGAGGTAACTGAAAATAATTCTGAGATCGACAAAAAGGAAATCTCCTATAACGACGTAAAATAATTAGCATGATTTTAGCTGCAAGCACAGGCGGAACAATATTGATTACAGTAGTCGCTTTTTTAATTCTACTGATGATATTAGTGGCTTTATTATTGTTCACCAAGGAAAAATTATCCCCCTCAGGTCCCGTAACCATTACAATCAATGGTGAAAAAAAGATAGAAGTGGGATCGGGTAGTTCTTTACTTTCTACATTGGGAAATCAGAAAATATTTTTACCATCCGCTTGTGGTGGTGGTGGAACTTGTATTCAATGTGAATGCCATGTGCTTTCCGGTGGAGGAGAAGCACTACCGACCGAGACACCTCATTTTTCAAAAAAGGAATTGAATCATGGAGCGCGTTTGGCCTGTCAGGTGAAGGTAAAACAGGACATGGAAATTACCATACCTGAAGAGGTTTTCGGTATTAAGAAATGGAATGCCAAGGTGGTTAGAAATTACAATGTTGCCTCTTTCATTAAGGAATTTGTAGTTGAAATTCCAGAAGATATGAACTATAAGGCTGGAGGATATATTCAGATAGAGATTCCGGAGTGTGAAGTCAAATATGCGGATATCGATATCACGGCCCACCCAGAGGAACATGAAACTCCTGATAAGTTCAAGGCAGAATGGGATAAGTTCAATCTATGGCCTTTGGTGATGAAAAATCCGGAAACGGTAGAAAGGGCCTATTCAATGGCTTCCTACCCGGCTGAAGGACGCGAAATTATGCTGAATGTCCGTATTGCCACACCGCCATGGGATCGCAATAAAAATGGTTGGATGGATGTAAATCCCGGGATTGCTTCATCTTACATATTTAACCTGAAGCCAGGTGACGACTGTATTATATCAGGTCCTTACGGAGAATTCTTCATAAATGAATCAGATGCCGAGATGTTGTATGTTGGTGGAGGTGCAGGAATGGCCCCGATGCGTTCCCACTTATATCACCTTTTCAAAACATTGAAGACAAAAAGAAAGGTATCGTATTGGTATGGAGGTAGGTCTAAGCGAGAGTTGTTTTACTTAGACCATTTCTACCAGTTGGAAAAGGAGTTCCCAAATTTCAAATTTTATTTAGCCCTTTCCGAGCCTTTGGAAGAGGATAATTGGAAGGTCAAGGAAGATATCGATGCACCAGGGGACGGCTTCGTTGGATTTATTCACAATTGTGTGATAGACAATTATTTGAGTAAGCATGAGGCACCCGAGGATATTGAACTTTACTTCTGTGGTCCCCCGCTAATGAACAAAGCGGTTCAGAAAATGGGAGAGGATTTTGGTATTCCTGATGAAAACATTCGATTCGACGATTTCGGAGGCTAGTAAAAAAGGAAAACAAGAATATGTAAAAACCGATATGCATGCATGTCGGTTTTTTTTGGGGTGGGATTTATCGGTTCTTCGTAATCGGAAAAACACATAGTTCATTACCTTTAGAAATGCCATTGAAAATAACTTTCAAATAGGAGAAATAAAACTTTGAATACATGCAACCATTATCGGAACAGGAACTTCATAATTTAGCCATGAATTTGGTGGGGAAGCAGCTTGTGGAAGATGGATACGAATTTCTAGCGGTCAACAGTGAACTTCGAAAGAACCCTCAATTCGTTTGTATAAAGGAAACAAAAATGAGTTTTGTGGTGGTGAAGGCCATTGAGTACCCAGGAGATCCGCAAGATTTGGATTTTTTTAGGGCCGATTTAAACAAAATGAGGGACCATGCCTTAAAATTTGAAGCGAAAACCTTTTATGCGCCGGTGGGCTTGGTAAATGCAAAGGATTACAATCTACCGGTGTACCTGAACGAGGAATATATCGTGGATTATGACGGTTTAATTGAAATTGAATAATGGGTAAATGGATGTGTTTGGCAGGAGTGCTCCTACTATTCTCCTGCAGGGGAGGGATTGTTAGGAATCAGACTAGGGGAGAGGCCCTTGGAACTACGTACAATATTATTTATTTGGGGAATGAAAAGCTTGACTTCCAAGCTGAAATCGATTCCGTCTTCACAGCGGTCAATAAATCCTTATCGACGTATATTCCTGATTCGGATATTTCGAGAATAAACCGGGGTGATAGCCTGGTTGTAGTAGATCAAATGTTCCAAGAGGTTTTTGAGCTTTCCAGAAAGGTACACAAACAGACCAAAGGATATTTTGACCCAACGGTAGGTACTTTGGTAAACGCATGGGGCTTTGGGCCTGGGCAACAGATTTCCATGGATAGCCTTACCGTGGATAGTTTATTGCAATATGTAGGCTTCAATAAAGTATCCATTTCACCTCAGAATAGGGTCATTAAGCAAAACCCGAATATTTATTTCGATTTTAATGCCATCGCCAAAGGATATGCAATTGATAGGTTGGCCGTTATGTTGGACAAGAAAGGTATTGAGAATTACTTGGTGGAAGTTGGTGGGGAAGTAGTGGCAAAAGGGATTAACCTTGAAAAGGAAAAACCCTGGGTGGTGGGTATCGATGATCCCCAAGCGGAAATGGGCAGACGAATGAAATTGTTGATAAATATGTCCGATAGGGCTTTGGCTTCCTCCGGAAATTATCGGAAATACAGGGTGGATAGTATTTCTGGAAAAAAATATGTCCATACTATTGACCCTATTACAGGTTACACTAAAAATTCAAATACACTGGGGGTGACCATTCTCGCGAATGACTGTGCAACGGCAGATGCCTACGCCACGGCATTTATGGCGATGGACCTGCACGAGGCCTTTAAAGTCATTAATTATAACAAAGACCTTGAAGCGTATATTATTTATTTGGATGAAAAGGGAGTTACCCAAGAATTTCTCACCAAAGGATTTAAGGAACTTTTGGTGGAATAGTTATTTTTTGACCAAAGGGATAATTTCTCCCTGGGCCAATCTGTATTTATCGACGTCCTCTGGGGGCATTTTAGAGGTCATGTCTATTTCGTAAACCCTAAAACCTACAGACTTTAACTTTTCAAAAAAGTCCCTACCATAGATGCGTACATGGTCGTATTGACCGAATATTCTAGCCCTTTCTTTTTTGTCCGTGATGGAATGGTCTTCAAAAGTTATTTCCCTACTTAAATCTTGGGGTATTTGGAAAACACCCCAACCGCCCGGTTTCAAAACCCTAAAAAGTTCATTTATGGCCTTGGTGTCATCTGGAATATGCTCCAGCACGTGATTGCAAAGAATAACATCAAAACTGTTACTTTCAAAAGGTAGGTTGCAGATGTCGGCTTTAACATCGGCCAAAGGGGAGTTTAGGTCGGTTGTGGTATACGCAAGATTTTTCAGCTTTTTAAATCTTTTATAAAAGGCCTGTTCCGGGGCAAAGTGTAATACCTTTAGGGTATCCTGAAAAAAATTGGTGTCGTTTTTCAAAAAAAGCCATAAAAGTCTGTGTCTTTCCAACGAAAGGGTAGAGGGAGAAAGCACATTTTCCCTAGGATTTTCATAACCATAGGGAAGGAAACTACGGAATGTTTTCCCATCTATGGGATCTTGGTACGTATTCCCGGAATAGTAAAAGGACAATATAGGCCGTACCCAATAGCTGAGCTTGATAAGCACTGGTCTTGGTATAAGGTTCAGAAAAAATTTGAAAATTTTCTTCATCTACCCGAAAAGCGAGCGTTGGTATTTTCCAATAGAAATCGGATTGTCTCTAAATTGCTCTTTAATAATATTTAAGATTGTAGCTTAGCCTGCCTAAACTCAAGCTCCTCATCTGATACAATACCCAGAGCATCATAAATGTATTGGAATGTGGATAGCAGCTCTGGTTTTCCGTTTACAATGGCCACATTATGCTCAAAATGCGCACTGGGTTTTCCATCTGCAGTGAGAATGGTCCAGCCATCCTTAAGCTGTCTAATGTTTTTTGTCCCCATATTGATCATAGGTTCAATGGCCACCGTCATACCTTCTACAAACTTTTTCCCGCGCCCTCTTTTTCCATAATTGGGCATTTCCGGACTTTCATGCAGTTTCTTGCCCAGTCCATGGCCAACAAGTTCACGTACCACA
This sequence comes from Maribacter aurantiacus, assembly GCF_005780245.1. NCBI lineage: Bacteria > Pseudomonadati > Bacteroidota > Flavobacteriia > Flavobacteriales > Flavobacteriaceae > Maribacter > Maribacter aurantiacus. The sequence goes on from NZ_VBUK01000011.1 coordinate 118,501, forward strand.
CCATACCCATGGCTTTCACAATAATTTTGAATGGCAAAACCTACATCGCCAACCCTGTTGCCTACTTTGAATTCGCGAATACCAATGTAAAGCGATTCCTTGGTCACTTTCAATAATTGTTTTACCTCTGGGGCCACTTCGCCAACTTCAAAGGTATACGCATGGTCCCCATAAAATCCATTTTTAAGGGCACCACAGTCCACCGAAATAATATCCCCATCTTTAAGCGGTTCACCATTTGGGATTCCGTGGACTACTTGTGCGTTTGGGCTCATGTTCAAGGTATTTGGGAAATCGTACATTCCCAAAAAGCCTGGGGAAGCGCCGTGGTCCCTAATAAAGGTTTCTGCCAATTTATCCAAATAAAGGGCATTGACTCCTGGTTTTATTTCCGATGCCAACATGCCCAATGTTTTGGATACGATCAGGGCGCTCTCGCGCATGAGTTCTATTTCTTCTGCCGATTTTATTTTTACCATAAGTGCAAAAGTACGCTTATTTTGGATTAAGCTAGTCCACCAAGGATTTTTGGGTCATAAAGGGGGATTGTGCCACGCCCATCAATTTTAAAATAGTGGGGGCGATATCCCCAAGAACGCCATCCTTGATATGCTTAACATCCTTATCAACCAGAATTAATGGTACAGGATTGGTGGTATGGGCGGTATTGGGTGTTCCATCCGGATTTATCATCGTCTCACAATTTCCATGATCGGCAATGACCAAAACGGAATAATCGTTTTCGATGGCTGTAGTGATAACATCCTTGGCACATGCATCCACCGTTTCACAGGCTTTTATCGCTGCCTCCATAACCCCGGTATGGCCAACCATATCCGGATTGGCAAAATTGAGGCATACAAAGTCCACTTCCCCTTTTTTAAGTTCTGGTACAATGGCGTCCCGAATATCGTAGGCACTCATTTCCGGTTGTAGGTCGTAGGTGGCTACCTTTGGAGAAGGACACAACAGCCGCTTTTCTCCTTCAAAGGGTACTTCCCTACCACCGCTAAAGAAAAATGTCACATGGGGGTATTTCTCCGTTTCCGCAATCCGTATCTGGGTCTTGCCGGCATTAGCAAGTACTTCTCCCAACGTTTCTTTTATATTTTCCTTGTCGTATACTACATGGACGCCTTTGAAGGAATCATCGTAGTTGGTCATGGTCACGTAGTAAAGATCGAGTTTGTGCATGTTTTGCTCATGCATATCCTCCTGACTGAGCACTTGGGTAAGTTCCCTACCTCGGTCCGTTCTAAAATTGAAGAATATGACAACGTCGCCCTCTTTGATTTGCCCAACAGGATGGCCTGAATCATTCACCATAACGATGGGTTCCACAAATTCGTCCGTTACATTGTTGTCATAACTGTTTTGGATGCTTTGAACAATATCCATGGATTTTTCCCCTTCGGCATTGACCATTACATCATAGGCTTTTTTTACCCGTTCCCAGCGTTTGTCACGGTCCATGGCATAATACCTACCAACAACGGATGCCAATTGCGCATTTGTTCCTGAACAGAACGAAACCAAATCCTGCAAAAATCCTTTACCACTTTTGGGATCTACATCCCTACCATCCGTAAAGGCATGGATAAACATATTTTTTACTCCGGATTCCGAACCTGCGGATATAAGCCCCTTCAAATGGTCAATATGGCTATGCACCCCACCATCACTCAAAAGACCCAAAAAATGAATTGGTTTATCGTTCGTATTCGCATATTGAAAGGCATCCTTCAGTGCCGGTTCGTCCTTTAAGGAATTCTCCTTCACGGCCAAATTAATTTTTGCCAAGTCCTGATAGACGATTCTACCCGCTCCTAAGTTCATGTGCCCTACTTCGCTATTGCCCATTTGCCCCTCCGGAAGCCCAACGTTCATCCCGTCCGTGAGTAAATTCGCATTGGGGTAATCTTTATATAAACTGTCGATAAAAGGGGTGTTGGCCTTGTCAACTGCCGAAACTTTAGGGTCTGGAGATTTGCCCCATCCATCCAATATCATTAAGATAACTTTCTTGTTCATCTGTAGGTCGTTAAATAGTGTGTGTCAAAAATACTAGGATTCCCTAAGTATAACTAGAACTTGAATACTCTTTTTGCGAGAGAATGCGGAATTGTTAGAGAGTCTTACCTTAATTTGCGGCTTTTGTTAAAATTTAGTTATATAACTGTTAATCCTGTAACATAAGCTTATAAGGCACGTCTATAAATATATAACAACAATCTATTCATCAATTAAAAATTCATTCATCATGAAAAAAACAATCCTAACGTTGTCCATGGCGGTTATGTTCGTGGGCACTGGTCTTTTGGCCAACGCTACGCCAATCAAAAATCAAATCAAATTGGAAAAAAGCAAAGCGAACTATGACCTTAGTTCTTTTTGTAAAGCGGTCATGCAGGGAGACATTGAAACCGTGGAGCGAATGATAGAATTGGGAGAGGACGTTAACAAAAAATCCTTGGGCATGACTCCCGCAATGTTCGCTGCACGTTACAACAAAGCGGAAGTACTTCAATTGCTTATTGATCACGGGGCCGATTTATCCGCAAAGAGTGACCAAGGATACTCCGTGGCCAAGTATGCGGAACTTTCAAATGCCACCGATGCACTTGCTGTTTTGGAGGGCGCTAGCGGTAGCTAAGGTGCAACAAACCATCAATCAAAAGACGAAAGGCCTGTTCCTTTATTGGATGGAACAGGCCTTTTTTCTTTCCTAAAAATGATGTTTTGTTTAATGGTCGGCCAAAAACGAACGGTCATATCAAATTTTTTAAAAAAGGGAATTGCGATTGGAAGCGCGGTGTTAAGAAAAAGTTTCCCATTGTTAATTTTTTATTATTGTTTTCTTAAAATGAAATATCCTTAAAATAAGATGTTTAATTTTACGGATATTATAAAAATGCATAACAATTTAATAACCTTATTATGAAAAAAATAATTGTATTAACCATGTCATTGGGAGTTTTGGGTTTTTCCAGCTCCTATGCAAACGTCCATGCGGACGCCCCTAGAAACCATACAATCGTGACGCCCGTAAACGATAATATCAGTTCATTATGTAAAGCGGCCATGCAAGGGGATGTGGACAAAGTAAGAAGCTTGATCGCCACCGGTGAAAGCGTAAACGAAAAGTCCTTGGGTATGACACCTGCCATGTACGCGGCAAGGTACAACAAAGCGGAAGTGATGAAGGTATTATTGTTGAACCAGGCCAATTTGAACATAAAAAGCGACCAGGGCTATACGGTAAAGGAGTATGCGGAAATGTCCAAGGCTACGGATGTATTGGAAGTAATCAATTCCAATTCATAATTTTTTTGATTCTTTGAATTAGATAAAAGGCCCATCGAAACCGATGGGCCTTTTTATTCATAATATACTCTAAATAGTGTTCAAGTAAAAGAGTACCAATTAAAATTCAAAACCGTTTAAAGCCCTATGCGTGAAGGCATAGATGGCCATAAATAACATCAGGGCGCAGAATACGGAATAGACCTTTAAGATCACCACCAATATTTCCGGTTTGCAGTTTTCAAATGCGCCAACATAAAGATTCTTGAAGTGTGTAAGTGTTCCCATTATAGTGTCTTGTTTAGATACCAATAAACATCGGCATGTATTACTAAATCAAAGCTATAAGGGTCAAATTTTAGTAGTTAAAGCGATTCGGGAATCATAAATATAGTAAAAAGGATAGGGCAATTAGTATATAAATCCGATTATACGCAAATTTTAACGTTTAACCTTCGTTTCTATATTTTTCTATGGCTTCCCTTATTTTTTCGATCCTGTTTTCCGGGTCGGGATGTGTACTCTGAAATTCAGGGACCCGGTTTGGCCCGGCGGCCGCCTTTAATATTTCCATGACCTTGATCATTTCATTGGGGTCATAGCCGGATTGTATCATGAACAAAACGCCCAGTTCGTCACTTTCCAATTCGTCGTCCCTACCATTGGTCAAAAGGGTATTCTGTCCAATGCTGCCTACAATATCGCCCATATCCGCACCTACGGAGGCTCCCATCGTCACTGTTTGCCAGAAGGTACTTTCCGCGATCCGTTCGGCGGAATGCCTACCGATCACATGCCCAATTTCATGGCCCAAAACCCCCGCAAGTTGGGCCTCGTTCAATTGGCGGAATAGGGCATAGGTAATAAAACACTGTCCGCCGGGCAAAGCAAATGCATTGATCGTGCGGTCATCGGCCAACAGATGAAAATCGTATTTATAGGGTGTTTCTTGGGCGATGCTGTTATTAACCAAGCGGTTTCCAACGGCATCCACAAAGGCCTGTAATTTTTCATCGGGGTAGAGTCCGCCGTGCTGTTGGGCCATTTCCGGAGCGCTTTGCAATCCAATGGCGATTTCCTGCTCCGGGGACATGTTAATGGTTTGGGTACGGCCGGTATACGGGTTTTCCTCCTTGTTGTTGCATTTTTGGATAAAGGCGAAGGCCACTATGGCCAAACCGATAAAAATTCGGATTTTCCAACTTCCTCTTCTCATAATGTTAGTGTTCTATAGTAGAACCTAAGATACAAAAGAGTTACAGAAGTGCTCTATTGATGTCCAAAATATTGTTTTGGATATAACTGCGCAAAAAGGCCCGTGTAAAGTGTTCCGCGCCATAAAACTCCTCTTTTTCAAGGAGGGCTACCACATTGATGCCCCGGTAGGCTTCCAACATGGGTATGGACAAAGGAGCGTAGCTGTAGTGCCATGGCTCGTACTTGAATCCCCTTCTTTTTGGGTCGTCCGTATAGACCAAGTAATAACCGTAGGTTTCTGAATTCTCGTCCATCCATAACTTAAAGTCCTCATAAGGACCGCCGTTGCCATATTTTTCAGGGTCGAGTACATCGCCCTCCACATTCCTGTAACCATCGATTATATCGGCATCCGTACCCCAATGATGTCTGCTGGTTCCCGGAATGGTAGAATATTCGATTATTTTTTCAATGGCCGCCATGGGTTCCATACCTTCATCGGTATAGGTAATGTACTTGCGTTCAAAAATACCTTCCTGTCTGCTGAAATCACGGAAACTGGAAACTATTTTCAGGTCGATGCCATCTGAATAGGCCGCCTTTTTCATTTCCAAAAAAGCGTCGTGCGCTTCTTTTCGAAGGTTGATATCCTTTCCAAATAGTTCAATGTTCGCCTTTCCCATCAATTCTGCCGTGGAATAGCCCATGTCCTGCATGATAAGGTTTGGAAGCAAGGAAAGCCCCAAGGCCGCTCCGCTACTTTTTTGGATAAAGGATCTTCTCTTCATTTTTTGTTTTTTTCCGATGGGTTAACGATACCCACTAAAATTACTTAAAAATAGTGTGCAGACCGATTTTCATCGAACAACACAATGAATACATAACGTACAAAGCCTTCGAAATATTACCTTTTTTTATTTCTGAAATAGCAATTGGGAAAGATTACGAAACTATCTAGCGAGGTATAAAAAGCCTTGGTACTTCAAATCAAGGTCCAACATGTCTATCGTGTAAAAGTAAACCCCAATGGGTAGGCCATCCTCCCGACCGAATACAATGTTGCCAACATTGGAAAATCCTTCGAATTCATCCACGTAGTTCGCCTGTTCGAACACTTTTAGCCCAAAACGGTCGTAGATGCGCACCATATTGTTGGGCGATTCCGCCAACTCCTCCACAAAAAAGCGGTCGTTGATACCGTCCCCGTTGGGCGAAACAAAAAAGTTGTCCAAGGTGAGCACCTCTTTTTCCAGAGGTTCAAAAGGTATTTGGGACACACCAAGAGTGATGATTTCATAATCGTTGGGAATAAAGGTCGCCGAAGTTGTAAACCCCTGTTCCAAATCGCCCGTAACAAAAGTGGCCTCCAAGTTGATCCACCGTTGGGATACTTTGCTCCACCCCACGGGAATGATGGTCGTGGCATCATCGGTTAGGTTGGCCATATTGCTTTCCCTGTTCCAAGAGATGGAAATAGTGGAAGGAACGCTGCCTTCCAAACGCCAAAATTCCATATTGGAAACGGCGGCAATGTCCACGTCCAATATCTCAATGTTGAAGTCGCCCGGTATGACCGACTGTGTACCCGGGTTCTGGAAAAAATAGGCACATTTGGCGAACAGATTGATGCTTTCAGAATTCAAGGTCAGGGGTCGCAAGGCATCGTTGCTCCCCACGGGAAACATAAAATCCTGTTTGTTGGAGATGGCCGCATAGCCGTTTATTTTTTGAAGGTTGCCTTCACCGTTGTAAAAGGCATCGGTCAGGAAATTGTAGTACACGGCAGGGTTCGCCTTTGGGGTAAAAACATCCCCGAAAATGAAATTGGTGTTGTTACGGGTATCCAGACCCAAAGTGAGAATGAGGTCGTTCTCAACGGCCACTTCCACATCGTAGAACAAGGGCACTACCGTTCCAAAAACCGAAATGTTCTCCCCGTAAAACCCTACGAGGCCACGGTTTTCGTCAAAGGGGGCATCGTTGATAAGGTCCGTATGAAAACCCAAGTTGCCCCCGTCATGGATGCGGAGGTTTCCGTTGTTGTACAGAGCCGTTTGGGCGTTTAGGCCTCCCAATCCAAAAAGTACCAATATAAAAAAAAGGATTCTCATGGGCTATTCCTTTTTGGAGATCATTTTTTTAATATTCTCCACTTGGGTTTTTAACTCTTCCAATTCCTTGGAAAGTTCCAAATTCTCTTCCCGTAACGCTTCTATCTTTTTCTCCTGTTCTATGGTATGGAGGAAGAGCTCTTCGATTTTTTCGAGGTTTTGAAGGTTGGATTGGCTCAAGTTCCAAGTGCCTTCTTTTTTGGCAGTAGCAGCAGAAGTTACCCCAGGTAGGTGGTGATTTATTTTGATAAATTCTTCTATTGCCCTAAGTGATTCAAATCGATAACTTTCATTAAGTGTGGATGAACCTAGGAAATATTTTTGGAAGACGTAGTCCGGAATTTGGACGCCGTTAGAATATATATCATTACCTCTTATATCTCCATCTACATGAAGTCTCGCAAGTATAGGTTGGGCTGGCCCTGGAACCTGAGCAAAGGCTGGACCTATGCCAATGTTTTGTGAGGGATCAATTGTCATAGCTTCATCTCCAGAAGTTGAGAATCTCAAATAATTTACTAAAGTTCCTCTAAAGATACCAGTATCAGGATCATTGTAGAATCCAAGGGTCGGCAAAGCGGCTGTACCATTTGAAGCACCAAATCCACTTCTTGCCCTAATTTGACCATCGACATCTAGCTTATCCTGTGGAGCTCCTGGAAGACTACCAATTCCAATATTTCCACTTCCCTCAAAAACTAAATTATTTCCGTTTAGATTATGTGTTCTTGCTGCCCCTAATACTAGACCATTAGTACTGAAAAGGTTCTGTGATCCAGAAGCCAGAGCTGCGTCGATACCTACAAGATGCGCCTCGACGTTGGCAGCGCCAGCGGTATAGTTCGCGGGTGTTGCGGCCACTGGGAC
>NZ_VBUK01000012.1:0-122000 GCF_005780245.1 Maribacter aurantiacus
AAGGCTAAAGGCTAAAGGCTAAAGGCTAAAGGCTAAAGGCTAAAGGCTAAAGGCTAAAGGCTAAAGGCTAAAGGCTAAAGGCTACAGCGAAGAATGCAGAGTTAAGAGGTAAAAATTATTTCATTAGCCAACAACCAACGACCAACAACCAACAACCAACAACCAAAAGCCAAAAATAAACAACAGTGATTACATTTAAGGAAGCATTGCAAAAGGTATTGGAACATCCCCTGAATTTAGGGAGTGAACACGTACCGTTGATGGATAGTATGGGTCGGTATTTAGACGAACCCATTTATGCTGACAGGAATTTCCCTCCTTTCGACCGCGTAACCAAGGATGGAATTGCTATCCAATTTGATGCCGTTATAGGCAAAGTTGAAACACTGCGTATTGAAAACATTGCCAGTGCTGGTATGGTACAATGTACCCTTCAAGATGAAACGGCCTGTATCGAAGTCATGACGGGTGCCGTATTGCCCAAGCACACGGACACGGTCATAATGTACGAGCATCTAACCATTGAGAATAATCGTGTAACCATCAATGAAACGGTTACCAAGGGTCAGAATATTCACTGTGAAGGGAGCGACGAAAGCAAGGGAACCCAAATATTGTCGGAAGGAACCAAAATAACCCCTGCCGAAATTGGAGTGATGGCCTCAGTGGGAAAATCGAATGTCTTGGTGAAAAAGGTCCCACGCGTATGCAGCATCGCTACAGGGAATGAATTAGTGGATGTTGATGTACTACCGGAACCCCATCAGATTAGAAAATCAAACAGTCTTACGATGGTATCGGCCTTATCCGATTTGCGAATCGAGGGAAGTTCCTTACATCTTTTGGACGATAAAAAAAGTATTGAAGATGGTCTTTCATCCGCCTTGCGTGAAAATGATGTCCTGCTGTTGAGTGGTGGCGTATCAAAAGGTAAGTTCGACTTTATACCGGAAGTGATGGAAACTCTAGGTGTGGAGCAGCTATTTCACCGGGTGGCGCAGCGCCCTGGAAAGCCCTTTTGGTTCGGGATCCATAAGGAATTCAATACCGTTATATTCTCCTTCCCCGGGAATCCGGTATCGACCTTTGCCAATTATCATTTATATTTTTTGCCCTGGCTGTTTCGTTCCTGGGGAATCAAAATAGAAAATCAATTTGCCAAATTGACCGTTGAACTGGACATTAAACCTCCCTTGACCCGATTCATTCAGGTAAGTACGCATTGGCAGGACAGCTGCCTACAGGTTACACCGGTGGTGGAGAATGGTTCCGGTGATTTAACTAGCTTGTCCCGTGCCGATGGCTTTATTTGCCTAGAACCAAGAGATTTAAAATATACAAAAGGTGAGCTGGTATCTTTTATTTCCACAAGGTAAACTTTGTAATTGCTGTTTGCAAAAGATTACTATTTAATCTCTTATTATTGGAATGAACATAAAATGTTATCTTGGTTTTGCTATAAAGTAAACGATTATCATTCATTCCTAAATAAAAGTAAATATGAACCCCATTATTAAAAATATATTAGCAGTAATTACGGGAGTTTTAGTAGGAAGCATCGTAAATATGGGTATTGTCATGATTAGCGGTTCTATAATACCGCCGCCGGAGGGAGGAGATATTACAACCATGGAAGGACTGAAAGCGACAATACACTTGTTTCAACCAAAACACTTTATATTTCCCTTTCTTGCTCACGCATTAGGAACTTTGGTCGGTGCATTTGTAGCCGCCAAAATCGCAGCAGCACGTCCTTTATCCATAGGTTTGATAATTGGGGTTTTCTTTTTGATTGGAGGGATAATTAATATCACAATGTTGAACGGGCCAGTATGGTTTACCATTTTGGATTTGGTTGCAGCCTATTTGCCAATGGCGTATTTAGGTACAAGATGGGCAACTAGATAATGGAAACCATTTATTTTTAAAAAAAATTATTTTCTTTCAGGCGAATTTTCCCCTACCTCATTGAAAGTTGTGCAAATACGACATTAAATAATTTGTGAACGTTTCTGACTAATTATCAAAGGGTAGAAACTTCCTACGTTCAACAGCGACGGAATCAACCTTTTGCTTAGTGTAATAGACAGGAAAATACTGATCCTTGGCCCAAGGTTCAAACAGATTGCTATAAAAAGGACTCTCTGGATTGCCGGATTGCCCCGGTCCATTGGTAGCTTGTGCGGCATCCCAGTCCCCGGTATTTACGATCATCCGGAAGGAGGCACCGCTCGACTGGTTCATATTGCCTCCCGTTGATCCCGGTGTGGTGCCGCTGCCGCCCCTGGGCAAAGGGCCTAGATTGAAAAGGGTGTCACGCATAGCTTGGTTAACAACCTTTCCCAAGGCATGCTCGATATATACGTGTTTGTTTTTTGCCTGACCGTACTGCCATTTTTCCATATCCGCGCCCAATCTGTTTTCCAGGTCATCGATGGCTTGTTGAAAGGACTTTTTTAATAACTCGTTTCTATTTCCCTCTGTATCGCCCCCAAAAACTATTTTAGGATGTGAAACATATTCAATGATTGTTTTAAGTTGCAACGAGGTCACAATATGTCTTGCTTGTTTGGGAATGACCAAATCTTCCATCATTTCTGCCAACGAATCCTCCCAAGCTACATAGATGGCCGCGGGAATGGAATTCGGGTTCAACGTAAAATCCCAATCCTCCAATTTCGTTTTGGCCTCTTGGTACGTACCGTCCAACGTAATTTTATTTAGCAAGGGAACAAGTTCCTTTGCAGGTAGGGAAAGAAAGTCGGTTTGTAAGGCTTTAAAATCCTCCATGGTAAAGTCCGATTTACTACTTAAAACATCTTCGATCCTGTTACCCCTGTAAGGATCCGACCATGAAAAGCCAATGGCATCCCAATGTTCATAATCGGGTGGGGTAACATTTTGGTTGGCGGTGGCAATAAAGCCTTTGTCAGGGTTATGGTCGTTCGGTTTTTTAACAATGGGCAGATAACCGTCCCACTCATAGGTTCCATCCCCGGGAACGGGGACCAAACCGCTAAAATTTCTTCGGATAGGGGCAATGCCAACGGCTTGCCAGCCAATATTCCCTTCTTTGTCCGCCCAGACCATATTTTCCCCGGGAATATGGCTGTAGTTGCATGCTTCCCGAAATTCTTCCCAGTTTTTGGCCTGGTCCATTCGTAAGGATGCCAAGTACGGGGAGCCTCCAGGCTCCAACCAAGCACAACGAACGGCATAGGCAACGTGGTTTTTTGTATCGATTAGGGTTACAGGGCCGTGCTGGGTATAATGTAGATTGACAATGGTGTCTTTTTGCCCTTTTATCTTAATGGTTTCATGAATGGTTTTCATATCCACCCATGCTCCTTGGTATTTATACTGATTCTGATTTTCAGGATTGAGTTCGTACACATAGAGGTCTTCACCGTCCGTTTCAAAAACAGTCAACCCCCAGGCTCCATATTCATTATGTCCGATTGATATACCCGGGATTTCGGGTTCCCCTCCGCCAATAACATTCCAACCCGGAGCGACCAAGTGGGCCATATAGCGCAGGGAAGGTACCGCAATGGTTCTGTGGGGGTCATTGGCCATAAAGGTGTTGCCATCCTTGGTGCGGCTACCGTTAACTACCCAATTATTACTCCCAATAGACAGGGAATCCCTGTTTTTTTCCTTATTTTCGATAAGAAGGTTGGCCACTTCTTGGCCTCTGTATTCGGGTTGGATATCCTCAGGGGCAAACTTTACCGATTTTCTATAGGCATTGTAAAGCTCCAAAATATCCTGGGACAGGAGTTCCTTATTTATTTTTTTATCGATGGTCAGGTCAGGATCTTTGGGATGTAACCAAAATAATTTCTTCGTCATTTGAGGTCCCAGTTTTGCGACCGCCCTACCAATTTGTAACTCATCATTGATATTTCCCAACAGGCCTTGATGTCTTGATATCACCACCTCTGGCGTCCATTTTTGGGGAAGTATGTCCAATATCCTGAACTCTATGGGAAGGCTATCAGGATTTTGCAACACTTCGTCAATATAGGCATTCACTCCATCGGTATAAGCAGTTATGATTTCTACGCCATCCTCGTGATAGTGGTTCATTTCCGTTTCCATATCTCCCCGAAACTGGAAGAGTCGGGTACCAATATCACGTTTCAATTCACGTTCTCCAAGAATTTCCGCCACGGTACCCGTTGCCTGTCTACGCCAAATTTCGAACTGAAAAAGTCGGTCGGCCGCCGCCGCATAGCCTTGGGCGAAGAAAAGATCATGTTGGTTATTGGCGTAAATATGGTTGATGCCCCATTGGTCCCGCACTATCTCTACGGGTTCTTTAAGACCCGCCAATTCTAACCCATTTTCCGATGTTTTGTTTTTCTTACAGGAAAACAAAACCAATAGACCAAAGAAGATTATTTTTTTCATACGGAAGGTTGTTATTTACACAAACAAAAAAGCCCGATAGCATACCGAGCTTTTGTTGATACTTAATTCGCTAACAATAAAGTCGATACCTACCGACTTAAATGTACACTTTTATAATCAGATTCCTAATCTAGTAATTAGATTGATTATAGTTTCTGTCCTCTTGAGCGCAGTAGAAAGGTCGACAGAAACATCTCGACTGCGCTCGATGTGACATATGAATAGAGTCGTGTCTTTTTAGACGGCCTCTTTGTTATTATTTGGTTCATTTCCAATTCAGTCGATACCTACCGACTTAAATGTACACTTTTATCTTTTTGGAAACGATTTATTCCCCCTCATATTTGCCCATGTATCGTTTCCACAATTCGGTTTGGTGAGTTTCAAGGGAAATATTCCTACCATCAATAAACGCATGGGTCAACTGGTTGGTGCGCATGTCCAAGGCATCTCCCTCCGAAATAAAAAGTGTGGCACTTTTACCAACTTCCAGAGTACCATAACTATCATCAATGCCCAAAATCTTAGCGGAATTCCCGGTAATCAACTGTAAGGCCTTTTCCTTATCCAATCCCTGTTGCCCCACTTGGCCAGCATAGAAAGGCAAGTTCCTGGTTTGGAAATTGGACGCTTCGTTGTTTTGTAGACCAACCAACAGGCCACTGTCCACCAAGAGTTTGGGAAGTTTGTAAGGAAGGTCATAATCGTCGTCATCAAAAACGGGAAGATTGTGGGTAAACTGAACCAAAACGGGAATATTGTTCTTTTTAAGGAAGTCGGTTATTTTGTAGGCTTCATATCCTCCTACCAATACAACTTCCTTGACTCCGTTGGTTTTTAATGTGTTTACGGCATCAATGATTTCCTTTTCCCCATCGGCATATACATACATTTTTTGAGTTCCATCCAGAACACCCTGCATTGCGGCAAAGGCGGGGTTCATCTCCGTAGGTTTTCCTTTGCCATAGGCCACGGAATTTTTGAGGAACGTAACTACCGTTTCAACATCTTTGCTATAGTCCTTATTGGGTTGGTATCCTCTTTCCTCGCCCATCCACCAACGTCCTTGGCGGAAACTTCTTGGCCAGTTTAAATGTACGCCATCATCTACCTTGATGGCTGCGTCCTCCCAATTCCAAGCATCGAACTGCACTATAGAGGAGGTACCGGAAATTCTTCCGCCAGATGGGGCAATTTGTCCAAGCAGAACACCATTGGGCCGCATGCTTTCCACCACCTGGGATTCCGCATTGTAGGCAATGAGACTCCGCACGTGGGGAATTAGTTCCCCAATCTCGTCTTGGTCGTCCGTAGCGCGAACGGAATTGATTTCGATGAGTCCCAAGGTTTTTGCCGGGGCAATGAATCCAGGATAGACATGTTTTCCTGAGGCATCTATGATGTTGCCTTTACGGGCAATCTTCATTTTGGAATCCCCCACAAAGGTGAGTTTGCCATCTTCGAACATGATCAATGAACTTTCAATGACCTCGCCATTTCCCAAATGGGCCGTAGCTCCCTCTATGGTAATAGCTTCTGTCTGCTTAGCGGCAGGTGTCTGTTGTGCCGATACTGGCAAATATGTTGCTATTGCCAGTAGTAGTATTAATATATTTTTCACACGTTTAAATTTTAGTAATTAGTTGATAATAAATAAATTATAAAATTAAGAACGTGTGCAACCACTCGCTGTACTCGTTCTCTCATTAAAAATTTTAAACATTCCCATTTATGAAGAAATTTTTAAAATTTTTTAATGCTCGTTTCATCTTACTAGGTATTTTCGATTTTAGAATTTTAAAGCGTTTCACAAGTGAACGTTTGTTTTACACTTTGTTTTGGACCTTGGGTCTTTTTGCCTCCGGCTTTCTCCTCCAACATCATTTTTACCAACTCGTTGCGTTCTTTTTTTATGGCTTCCCGCTGGGCTTTGTCCTTTTCCAAATCAAAGTAAGTGGTACCTTCAATGATGGTTTTTTCGGCTTTCGTATACACTGATAATGGATTGCCGGACCATAAAACAAGGTCAGCATCCTTTCCTTCCTTGATACTACCCACACGATCATCCAGATGAAGGAGCTTCGCCGGGTTGATGGTAACCATTTTCCAAGCTTCGAGTTCCGTCATACCTCCGTATTTGATGGTTTTGGCCGCTTCCTGATTCAAACGCCTCATCATTTCGCGATCGTCACTATTTATGGCGACCGTGACACCTTGTGAATGCATGATGGCGGCATTATAGGGAATGGCATCCTTTACTTCGTATTTGTAGGCCCACCAATCGCTAAAGCTTCCTGCCCCAACACCGTGCTCGGCCATTTTGTCGGCTACCTTATATCCTTCCAAGATATGTGTAAAGGTATTGACCCTAAACCCAAAATGCTCCGCAACTTTCATCATCATATTGATTTCACTCTGTACATAGGAATGGCATGAAATAAACCTTTCACCATTGATAATTTCTGCCAATACCTCCATTTCTTCATCATAACGATAAGGCTGTCCGCTTTTTTTCTTTTCGTCGTACTCTTTGGCCCGCTGAAAATAGTTCATGAACACCTGCTCCACGCCCATTCTCGTCTGCGGGAAACGGGAGTAGCTATCCCAATTGGACTGTTTTACGTTTTCGCCCAAGGCAAATTTTATAAACTTGGGGGAGTTATCGTAGATAAGACCATCCGCTTCCTCACCCCATTTTAATTTTAGGATGGCCGAACGACCCCCAATAGGGTTTGCGGAACCGTGCAATAACTGAATCGAAGTAACCCCACCCGCCAGACTATGGTAAATTCCCATATGTTCAGGATCTACAACATCTTCCATTTTCACTTCTGCCGAGCTATTATGACCTGCTTCATTGACGGCAAGTGCCGCAATATGGCTGTGTTCGTCAATGATTCCGGCAGTTAGGTGTTTGCCTGTGGCATCGATGACCTTGGCGCCGCTGGCTCCCAAATTGGTGCCTATTTTAGCGATTTTTCCATTTTTGACCAACACGTCCGTATTTTCCAAAATTCCCGCTTCCTCACTGGTCCAGACCGTGGCATTTTTGAACAACAAATTTTCCTGCTTGGGTTTGGAGGTATAGCCGTAGCCAACATTTGGAAAGGTAACCGGCATTACCTTGGGAGCATCGGAAGCATCGCTGTCATCTTTGGATTTTTCCTCAAAACCTGATTTTTTGTTGGCCATAAAGGAGGTTTCCGTTCCGTCCGGCAATATCAACCTGCCGGAAAGATTGTCGGTATCCGGAAGCACCGCTCCTATCATCCGGTAGGTTTTGGCACCTTTATCGGCGGAAAAAGAAAAGGTCAGCCAATCATTTTCATAGGATATTTTTGAATCCAGTTTTACGGTATCCAGCTTTACCTCCATTTTGGGCTTTGCGAGTTCCCCAGTTATGGAAATATCATAGGTTTTACCTTCGGTAGTCAGGGTATAGTCACCCCGTATGTCCGTGATGTCCTTATTGTTGATGCTATTTTTATTCCCTTGTACCCAGTTTTCATAAAGGGTCGTGGACTTGTCAAAAATATCGCCCGATGTAATCAGGAAGTTTGCATGCGCCCCTTTTTTTAGGGTTCCAACTACATTTGATTTTCCCAATATTTCGGCAGGAACCGTAGTTAGCGCCTCTAGGGCCTTTGTTTTGGGTAGGCCATATTCTATAGCCTTCATCAGGTTATCCTTGAATTTTGACATGGATTTTAGTTCGTAGGGTGTCAGGGAAAAAGTGACCCCATTTTCGGCCAGCACTTTCGGATTGGTGGGGGCCTGGTTCCAGTAGCGCATATCCTCCAAGGATACATACCCTGCCTGATAAGGGTCGGAAACATCATAGGCATCCGGAAAATTCAAGGGGATTATGAACTTGGCGTTGGTGGCCTTTATTTCATCAATGCGCTCAAACTCATTTCCACCGCCTAGAATGGTATATTGAATACCATAGGCGTCCCCAATTTTATCGGCACGTAGGTCGTTGCCCTTATCCTTGGCCTCAAAGATTTGGACCAGTCCCTTGTTTTTTATTAATGCCTCCAAGGATCGATCCGTTGTGGATGCATTTCCGTTTGCATACCAATTTGCGTCACTATACATCTGGCGCAACAAGGCTAGCGCACCCATTAGGGAGGTGGGGTAGGACTGTTGTTTGGTAACACTCTTTTCCAACGAAAAATATTGGGCGGATCTATCATCCAGTACCCTGTTGGCATCTGTACCCGCATTGTTCAGGGCGATGAGTACACCCGTACCCCGAGCGATTCCATCGTGGATATGCGAATTCACCGCACCAAAACCCGCTTCAATCAATTCCTTCGCTTCTTTTTCGTCATACTTGAAACTGCCAATGGCATCATTTTCGGGCATGATATGGTCGTTCCAGTAAAACCCTTCCCGCGTGGGCTCAAATTGCGGGGAACGTCTTCCACCACTGCTCCGCTTTGGTTGTTCTATCCCAAACTTGGAATAAATGTCTATAAAGGAAGGGTATATTGATTTTCCGTTTAAATCCACCACGATTGTATTTTGTGGTAGTGTTACGGATGCGCCAACATTGACCACTTTGCCGTTTTGGATGAGCAGCGTTCCTTTTTGAATGACTTCAGTAGGGGTCACAAAAATCTTGGCGTTCGTAAAGGCCGTAAAATTATTGTTGTTCGCTTTCACGCCTTCGCTTTCAGGGAAGTAATCCTGAGAAAAGAGGAGGGCACCACACCAAAATAGGCATAGTGAAAAAATAAGTTTTTTCATTTTGAGTTCGTTTGATTAGTCTTTTTAAAATTAAGGTTTAATCCCTGCTATCCGATGATTTTAGTTTTTTTTAACACTTAAAACGGCCAAATTGTGTGACTTTGAACACAGCTATTAAAATTTGGAAAATTTTATAACAAATTGATATAAATAGTATCAAATTGCTAAAGGTTTTACTCGTTTTGGTAAGCTAATTTTAAAATTGCCTGTATTCTAAAGCGGATATTTTTTGTGATAGGCTATCACAAGGGAAACCACCCCGTTGTAACTTCTAATACCCTGTTCTTGATTATTCGCCTTTAAAAAGGAATTGAAGATCGATTTGAATACGGGTTCCAAGGGGTTTTCATATTGTTCCCAAAACAGGGCCATTTCCTCAAAATTGGCCCGGACACCTGGATTGAGTTTTTGGAACATACGGTCGAAAGTTTCTCTATTTCCACGCCGTACATCGCTGAGACAATATCCCATGACATAAGCATATGCTGCATATTGAAAATAAGGGTCCTTGTTTTTTGATGTTACCAAGTATCCAATGAAATTGGTCTCATTTTCGGCTGAATAACCCAATTGATGTCCAATTTCGTGTCCGGTGACAATGGGAAACCTAAAATTGGGCAGGATGCCGTTTACCTGGGCTTCATTGGTAAATGGGTTCAAGTAACCCGCGTAGCCCATATAGGTGAGTCCGGTGCTAAAAAGTGAGGTTTTCACGCTTGGATGTTCGTACCCCAAAAAACCGAATTCCTTGGCAAGCTCATGATAACCTTCAATGCTCATTTGAAACATTTCATTTTGGGAATAGGGAATGTTCACTTTTTCAAGGGTATCGCCAACCACATATTCTTGTATGGAATTTGTTTTTTGGATAAGCCTTTCCGTAAAGTCCAATAATTCATGATAATCCTTGGTTTCGGTCAAACCCAATTTCTCCGATAGCGGTCTGCGATAATAATTAAATCCCCATACCAGATGGAATGTCAGGTAGGCAATGGACAGCACCATCAGCACATCCCTTAGAAACTTCAGTTTTTGTGTTTTGATAAAGGTCCATCGTCGGTATAAGTAAAAAATGACTGTACATATTAGAAGGAAATAGAGTAGGTCGCCCACGGAAAAAGGAATCCAACCAAAGAGCCATCTGAAAAATCCGGATATATGGGGATACAGCTCCATGCTGTAATAGGATTCTATGAAATCTGTGTTTTGGCCCAACCATTTTACAAGCATAATTTGGGGAATCAAGGAAACCGCGATTACGGTTTTTAAGGACATCTTCATGATTTCAAAAATAGGGATTTGATTTTATGGTATGTATTTTTACTGAAAAATTTCAATCTTATGAAAAACCAGATACTCGAATTAGAGCCCAAAAACGTTTGGAAGAACTTTTCAAGATTGAATGCGGTTCCCAGACCTTCCAAAAAGGAGGAAAAGGTGATTCAATTTATGGTCGATTTTGGAAACTCATTGGGGCTGGAAACCTTGACCGATGCCGTTGGAAATGTCATTATCCGGAAGCCTGCAACAGCTGGTATGGAACAAAGAAAAACCGTCACCCTTCAGTCCCATTTGGATATGGTGCACCAGAAAAATTCGGAAACCGACTTCGATTTTGAGAATACCGGGATTCAAATGTTTGTTGCCGGTGATTGGGTGAAAGCGAAGGGTACCACTTTGGGAGCCGACAATGGTATGGGGGTCGCTGCCATTATGAGCTTGTTGGAATCCACGGAAATTGCGCATCCACCTTTGGAAGCCTTGTTCACCATAGACGAGGAAACCGGGATGACGGGAGCTTTTGGGTTAAAGGATGGTCTGTTACAAGGAGAAATTCTGTTGAATTTGGATACCGAAGAGGACGATGAAATCGATATTGGGTGTGCGGGGGGCATTGATGTCACAGCAACCAAATCTTATAATCAGACTCCTAGAATATCGGGGGAAGTCGGCCTGAAAATTACCGTAAAAGGACTTGCCGGGGGCCATAGCGGTATGGATATCCACAAGGGTCTGGGCAATGCCAATAAAATAATGAATCGGTTGTTGTTCCAAGGAAATGAATACGATTTTAGGATTTCTGAAATACATGGTGGGGGCCTTAGAAATGCCATACCCAGGGAAAGCGAATGTCTGTTAAATGTGGACGAAAACCAGCTGCCCGCATTTTTGGAAAAATTGAAGACCGAAGCACAAGCTATCAAAACCGAATTGGCGGTGGTGGAACCGAAACTCGATATTTGCTTTGATACAGTCATTCATCCTTTTGAAAAATTGATGGAATTGGAACAGCAGGAGCAGCTATTAAAAACTATTTATGGGCTGCATAACGGGGTTTACCGAATGAGTGCCAACATGGAAGATTTGGTGGAGACGTCCAACAATGTGGCAAATGTGACCGTTGCCAATGGCACGATAGAGATTGGTTGTTTGACCCGGTCTTCGGTTGAATCCGGAAAAATGGATTTGGCCAATGCAATAAAATCGGTATTTGAACTTGGAGGCTTTTCGGTTACATTTTCTGGGTCCTATCCCGGATGGAATCCCAATATGGATTCTGAAATACTCAAGACTGTCACATCGGTGTATACAACACTTTTTGATGCCAAACCCAATGTGGTTGCTTGTCACGCCGGACTGGAATGTGGAATTTTAGGACAAAATTATCCGGGGATGGATATGGTCAGTTTTGGTCCGACCATCAAAGGAGCCCATTCTCCCGATGAACGCGTAAGCATCTCCTCCGTACAGAAATTCTGGAAGTTTTTACTGGAGGTACTAAGTCAGATACCTTTAAGGACGTGACGGGTTTGGTTTTTTTAGACCTGACAGGTTTCCAAAACCTGTCAGGTCTTTAAATGTACTATTCCTGTATTCCCGTAATCTCCAAATCAAATACCAAATCTGAATTGGGAGGAATGGGTCCAGACCCCTGCGCTCCATATCCAAGATGTGGAGGTATGAATATACGTACCTTGTCCCCAACGTTCATGCTTAAAAGACCTTCCCTGAAACCGGCGATTAAAGGTGATTCTGGACTGTAGTCCATAGGTATCGGCATGTAGCCGCCTCCCTGTAAACGTCGCTCATCGAACATGTCATATTTTCTGGCAACTTCTTCATAATTACTGTCAAACAAAGTACCATCCTCCAGATAACCGGCATACATTACGCCAACTTTTTGGCCTACTGTGGGTTTTTCGCCAGCGCCTTCGTTCAAAACAAGAATTTTTAGACCGGATTCCAAGGTTTTTGCCTCTTGCTTTTGAGTTTCCAAAGTGGATGAGAACTCCGATTTCATTTTTTCGATTTCGGCCCTTTTTGCGGCTTTTTCCTTTTCAATGGCAGCAAGACGTTCTTCCTCCCCGTCAAAATACTCTGTCATTATTTTTACGGCATCGAATTTTTTCGCTTCCTTTCCATTACGAATGATTTCAATGGTATTCATTTTTACGGGTTCCAAAGGCTTATTATTTCCGGGGGATACCTGTACGCCTGCGATGGAATCCACCACTTCCAGACCCTCTACAACTTCACCAAAAACACTGTGCCTGTTATCCAACCATGGGGTAGGAGCATGGGTGATAAAGAACTGGCTTCCGTTGGTCGCAGGCCCTGAATTGGCCATGGAAAGTATCCCTTTTTTATCATGGATGAGAGAGTCGTTGAACTCGTCCATAAATTTATAGCCCGGATTCCCGGTACCCGTAGCCAATGGATCTCCACCCTGTATCATAAAATCCTTCATCACACGGTGGAAGGTAAGTCCGTCATAATACTTTTTCCCTTTGAACTGTTCACTAACAAAAGGGTTGTTGCCTTCGGCCAAGGATACAAAATTGGCCACCGTAACTGGTGTTTTTTCATGCTCCAGTTTCACGATAATATCGCCATGGGTGGTTTTGATATCGGCGAAAAGGCCATCGCCCAAATCCGCTCTCTGACTGGTTTTACAGCTTGCCATAAGCAAGACAAGGGCCGCCCATAGGTATGTTTTCTTTATCATAATATTTATTCTTCTAAATTATCCTGTTGTTTTTCTATGTTTAAAATTGTAATCGTCGATTTAAGGGGCACATTGGTGCCTATTTTATTATTGTC
Organism: Maribacter aurantiacus; assembly: GCF_005780245.1. NCBI lineage: Bacteria > Pseudomonadati > Bacteroidota > Flavobacteriia > Flavobacteriales > Flavobacteriaceae > Maribacter > Maribacter aurantiacus. The sequence goes on from NZ_VBUK01000012.1 coordinate 13,267, forward strand.
GCCATGATATCCGTAAGCTATGGACGAGGGGAAAAGGAAAGTGGCCTTTTCGTTTTCCTTTAACAACTTTACCGCCGCTCTAAGGCCCAGAAACAATTCCTGTTTGTCCACCTTATAAGTAAATGTTCCTATCTCATCTTCGGAATACAAGGTGTCGTTATCCAAGGTCAGAAGATTATATTTCATGGTAACAATATCATCCGTTTGGGGGGTATACTCCGTTGAGTCGTTCACCCTAAGGTAATGATACCAGGAACCGGAAGCACTATGGGTGTAATGCTTTAAAGAATCGATCTTTATGATTTCCTGGATTTTTTTTTCTTCGGCCTCCAACAATTTTCTACTCCTTTCAATGGATTCCTTGAAATAACTGCCGCTTTTTCGCTGGACCGGTTTGCGAGGTTCAGGACCCTGACATCCATAAAGTAAAATGAAAACGAGAAGTACGCCAAGGGTTCTCATGCTGTCAACTCTTTTTTATAGTTGGGTAATAGGGATATAAAGTAATCGATGGTCTCTTGCAAGGATTTTTCGCTTTTGCCGCCAGCGGCATTGGTATGTCCGCCTCCCTCGAAGTGGTTCCGTGCAAATTCGTTCACTGAAAAATCGCCTACGGACCTAAAGGAAATTTTAAAGATCCCTTCATCCTTATTCTCGATAAAAATAACCGCAAAACGAATATTGTTCAAGGTAAGGCCATAATTCACGAAGCCCTCCGTATCGCCTTTTTCATAGTCGTACCTATCAAGTTCTTCCTGGGTCAACGTAATATAGGCCGTGTTGAATTCTTCAAGAATGACCATGTTCTTTAGGGCACAGCCCAAAAGGTGCAATCGGCTAGGCGAGTTGGTATCGTAGACTTTCTCGTGGATGGCCGTATTATCGGCCCCTTTGTCCATAAGTTCCGCAACGATGCGATGTGTCTTACTGGTAGTAGCCTTAAACTTGAAGGAGCCGGTATCCGTCATAATACCCGTATATAGGCAGTTTGCTATATCGCTGTCGATGAGATCACGGTCCCCCATGGCATCGATGAGGGTGTAGACCATTTCGCAAGTAGAGCTCATGGTTACATCGGAATACGTGATGACCGCATAGTCCGAAGGTTGCTGGTGATGGTCCACCATGATGAATTGTGCCGATGCATTTTCCAAACATTCCGCCATTTGGCCTACACGTCCAAAGTCGTTAAAATCCAACGTGAAAATCAAATCGGCATTTTCGATATACTTTTTTACTTCCGTATTATGCCTTTCAAAGTTCAAGATTTCAGTGGCCCCGGGCATCCATTTCAGGAACTTTGGAAAATCATTTGGAGCGAGAACTTGGGTTTCATGACCTTTTTTTGACAGATAATGGGAAAGTGCCAGGGTGGAACCAATGGCGTCCCCATCCGGATTTTTATGCGGTACAATGGCAATCCTTTTTGAAGAGGAAAGCAATTTCTTCAACGCCGTTACTTGCTCAAAATTCATGGGCGCAAAGATACAATTTAAAAGGAAAGCGAATACAGGACCCTCGTTCTTTTCAAAAGGCATATTCTTTGAGTATACCACTATAAAGTTGTGGTTCTTTGGGAAAAGCGTATTTTTGCGCAAAATTTTAGAATAAATGACTACAAATAGAACATTTACCATGATTAAGCCCGATGCTGTTGAAAATGGACACATTGGAGCTATTTTGGAAAAAATCACGGCGGCCGGATTTAAGATCATCGCCATGAAATATACCCAGTTAAGCGTACGGGACGCACAGGAATTTTATGCCATACACAAAGAAAGGCCTTTCTTTGGGGAGTTGGTGGAATTTATGACACGTGGCCCCATCGTTTCAGCCATATTGGAGAAGGAGAACGCCGTGGAGGATTTTAGGGCCTTGATCGGTGCTACCAATCCTGCCGAAGCTGCGGAAGGTACCATCCGAAAGATGTTCGCTACGGATATTGCGGAAAACGCCATACATGGTTCTGATAGTGATGCCAATGCCGCTATCGAGGGAGCGTTTCATTTTTCCGGTAGGGAAATATATTGATAGGAAAATTTAATTTAAGAAAGTAAGGCTGTTCAAATAATGATTTGGACGGCCTTTTTTTGTGGCCTTCGCTTTGCTCCGGGAGACCGTATTGGCTTTTTGGTTGTTCGTTATTTATTATTTGTTGCTCGTTGTAGATAGTAGCTAGACGCCTTGTGATGAACGCTTTACGCTGAGCGCTTTTCGCTTAAGGCTAGTAGCTTTTGCACAAAATTGTACATTGTAAACTTTTTACTATAAACTGCTACTGCATACTGCCACTGATTTCTGTTCAACGCAGCACCAATTTTTTTATGAGCTCTTTGCCCAACTCCTCGTTCAGCATGGTGATAATCTTGGTCTTTCCATGGCTGAGTTCTTCCCGTAACACGGAAGAAGATAGGGAAACGAACAGCGTGTCCCTTTTAAGTTCCACATCCGTCGTATAATTTAATACCCCATTGCCCATAAGATTGGCCCACGCCGTACGAACATCCACCTTGTCAATTCCTTCCTGCAGGTCGTTCTTTTTTATGAAGGCAGATAGGGCATCCTGCATGCTCAAATGGTCGTTCTCTCTTCGGGACATGGTCAATCCAGTTTTATAGGTTCAAAGCGTTTGAAACGATATAGGATTCCTTCCGGATTTTCAACGGAAAATGAATCTTCTGTTAAAGATAACAACCTTTCCTGCCATTCGCTCAATGGATTTTCATAGCGCAAATAAAAAACACCGTTTTCTTGAACAATGTTAAAGGGTTCCGCATCGTCCGAAGTTTCAAACGTACCATCGAACCGGGGCACCATTTTTTTTCGGAATCCGTTATTTTCCTTAAACTCGATATAATCGACCACGGTATTCATCGGGTATTCCTTTTTGTTTCCATTAGGGAATTCCACTTCCTGAATTTCCCAGTATCCGTTTAAATGAAGTAAATCCTCCTGAGCGACCTTGTCAGTGCAGGAAACCCCGAATATCAGTAACAAAAACAGTAACCTGTTCATGGTTCAAAGTTTAAAAATCTTATACGACTGATGTATTTTTTTTACAACGGCTTCAGTCCGGTCGGCATGGGTGTCACTCACAAAAATCTGGCCGAAGTTTTCCTTGTTCACCAAGGAAATGATATGGGAAACCCTGTTTTCATCCAGTTTGTCAAAAATATCATCCAATAGCAAAATGGGATTGGTCTGTGACAAATTGCGCATAAAATGGAACTGTGCGAATTTTAAGGAGATCAAAAAGGACTTTTGCTGTCCTTGGCTACCAAATTTCTTGATGGGATACTCCCTAATGGAGAAATTTAAATCGTCCTTGTGAATACCCACGCTCGTGTATTGAAGGGCCCTGTCCTTTTCCAAGTTTTTCTGTAAGAGGGAACCCAGGCTTTCGGAGAGCAGTTTGCTTTCATACGTGAGGTTTACATCTTCAGTATTGTTGGTGATAGCCTTGTACTGCTCCTTGAAAATGGGTATGAAGTCCTCCAGAAACTTCACCCGATTTTTGAATATTTCCGTACCGTAATTTTCCAATTGCCCGTTGTAAACGGATAATGTGGCCTTGTCAAAAGTATGGTTGGCGGCAAAGTACTTTAAAAGCGCGTTTCTTTGCGAGAGGACTTTGTTGTAATTTATCAGGTGTTGCAAGTACTCCTTGTCCGACTGGGCAATGACCCCATCCATAAATTTTCGGCGGACATCGCTCCCTTCCAAAATCAGGTCCCTGTCGGCCGGGGAAATTATTACCAGTGGCAATACCCCAATATGGTCCGCAAATTTCTCGTACGGTTTTCCGTTTCGTTTGATGATTTTTTTATTTCCTTTTTTTAAGCTACATACTATTTTTTCCTCTTTGTCCTCCTTTTGAAAGTGCCCTTCTATTACAAAGAAATCGGCATCATGCTTTATGTTTTGGGAGGAAACGGGGTTAAAGTAGCTCTTGCCAAAGGATAGATGGTAAATGGAATCCAGGATATTGGTTTTTCCAACACCATTATCCCCCACAAAACAGTTGATCTTGGAGTCAAACTCCAGATTTTTGGATTCAAAGTTTTTGTAGTTAAGAAGGGAAAGGCTCTTTAAATACATTAAAAGATTCGAGTTTTTATTGCGCAAAGTGCATCCATTGCTTGGACTTCCAAAAATAACGAATAAATACACTATTGGATTTCAATAAAAACTTTATTTTTGCGCGACCAATAAAAATAGAGATGGCAACATACAAGAAAAGAGGATTTAAGCCCAAAACAAAGGTTGAGGCTCAGGAGTTTGAAGAGCAGGAAAGTACTACCGCGGAAGTTTTTAGTTCCTTGGATGAAGGTGCTTCCAGGACCGAAGAATGGGTTTCTAAGAATCAGAATTACATCTTAGGAATCATTGGTGTGGTCGCCGTAGCCGTATTGGGGTATTTGGCCTATAATCAATTTGTATTGAAGCCAAAGGAGGCGAACGCCGCCAACGAAATGTATTATCCGCAGCAGTATTTTGACCAGGCCTTGAACAGCACCACGGCAAAGGATTCCCTGTTCACGCTTGCCTTGGAAGGTGCAGAAGGTAAATATGGTTTCTTGGATATTATTGAGGAATACAGTGGTACCAAGGCAGCCAATTTGGCCAATTATTCCGCAGGCATGTCCTATTTGAACATGAATAAGTACCAGGAAGCCATTGATTATTTGGAGGATTTTAAATCCGATGATGCCATTTTAGGGGCTCTGGCAAAAGGTGGTCTTGGAGATGCCTTTATGCAATTGGACCAACCCTCCGATGCTTTGGGCTATTACGAGGCCGCTTTCCAGCACAGCAATAACGAATATACAACGCCCAAATTCCTGTACAAGGCCGGGGTCACTGCCTTGGAAATGGGAAATAAGACAAAAGCTTTGGAGTACTTCCAAAGAATCAAGGACGAATTTTCGGGTTCCCAAGCGGCCACTTCCATCGATGCTTTTATCGGTATAGCCAAAACTGGCGCATAATGGCCACGGAGAACAAAAATCTATCGGAATACGATAAGGACACCATCCCAAACGCGAAGCACCTTCGGTTTGGGATCGTTGTTTCTGAGTGGAATTCCAACATCACGGAAGGGCTGTACCAAGGGGCCGAAATGACCTTGTTGGATTGCGGTGCCCAGGCGTCCAATATCATACGGTGGAACGTACCAGGAAGTTTCGAGCTTACCTATGGCTGTAAAAAACTGATACAACAGGAAAAACCGGACGCGGTCATTGCCATAGGGAGTGTCATACAGGGTGAGACCAAACATTTTGATTTTGTCTGTAGCGCTACCGCGCAGGGTATCAAGGACCTCAACGTACAATTTAATGTTCCCGTCATTTTTTGTGTCCTAACGGACAATACCATGCAACAGGCCATTGACCGAAGTGGTGGAAAACACGGTAATAAAGGTGCCGAAGCTGCCATCGCTGCAATTAAAATGGCCGTGTTGGGCAATTAGCCGTTTCCTTTTCATTCCATCTTACTTGCTCCATATTTTCATCTGTTCATATTTAAAATTTTTAAAAGGTCAGATGCAATTATTCACATCGCTGTTTATTGTATTTTCAAAAGGTGTTCATGAATCTTTGATTTCGCCAATAACAATCAAGGTGGGTATCAAGACTTATTATGGCTCATTTCCTAAATAATTGAGATTGCCAGGCAATGTGGCGTGTTAACAAATTTTGGGGATCCTTGTAAGGGGCTTTTTGCTATTTTGAGTAACTTTGAAGCTATGGGATTTCTGAGTAAAATAACGCGTTTACGAAAAAACAGAAGGTTCGAGTACAATCCTAGATTTTATGACGATAAGGGCAAAGGAAGCCCCTACCGGATAGAGCCCAAGTTTGATCAGTTTCGAAGTACCCTCAATAATCAACGGGGTTTGAAGAACAAGATCAGCAATGCCCTGGAAGATTCCCGAAGAGAGGGCGATAGAAACGTAAAAATCCGATTCGTGATTATCTTGGCCATTCTCATTTTGATTTTCCTATATATAATTGATTTCGATCTCTCCATATTTTTTTCCCGATAATGGCGGATATTATTAGACTTTTACCCGATCACGTTGCCAACCAAATCGCAGCGGGAGAAGTAGTGCAACGACCGGCCTCCGTGGTAAAGGAGTTGCTGGAAAACGCCATTGATGCCCAATCGACCGACATAAAATTGATCGTAAAGGATGGGGGGAAAACCTTGATTCAGGTGGTGGACAATGGCATTGGTATGAGCGATACGGATGCCCGTTTGAGTTTTGAACGGCACGCTACCTCCAAAATCCAAAAGGCCGAAGACCTTTTTAACTTGCATACCAAAGGTTTTAGGGGCGAGGCCCTCGCCTCCATAGCGGCCATTGCACACGTAGAAATGATGACGCGTACCGCTGAGGATGAGGTAGGTACCCATATAAAAATTGAGGGTAGTAAGGTTATAAGTCAGGAAGTTGCCGTAGTGCCCAAAGGGACTTCCATGATGGTGAAAAATCTCTTTTTCAATATTCCGGCACGGCGTAATTTTTTGAAGTCGGATCAAGTGGAATTCAGGCATATTACGGATGAATTTCACAGGGTGGCTCTGGCGCATCCGCAGGTTTCGTTCAGTTTTTATAATAATGGCAGTGAGGTCATTAATCTTCCTGCCAATGATTTTAGAAAGCGCATCGTTCAGATTTTTGGGCGAAAGACCAACGAGAAATTAGTACCTTTAAACGAGGAAACCCAGGTGGTGAAAATTACAGGATACGTCCAAAAGCCGGAATTTGCCAAAAAGAGTAGGGGGGAGCAGTTCTTTTTTGCCAATGATAGATTCATCAAGAGTCCGTATTTGCACCACGCCGTTTTGGGCGCCTTTGAGGGATTGATAAAACCTGGAATGCATCCGGGTTATTTTATTTGTCTTGAAGTGGATCCGGCAACTATAGACATCAATATACACCCCACAAAGACCGAAGTGAAGTTCGACGACGAGCATACCCTGTACGCGTATCTAAAATCGACCATAAAGCATAGTTTGGGCCAGTTCAATGTGGCCCCGTCCCTGGATTTTGAAAAGGACCAGAATTTGGAGACCCCATACGATTTTAGGGACAAAGCGGTATCGCTGCCCAGTATAACGGTCGACTCCAGTTTTAATCCCTTTGAGAAATCGGGAACCAATAACGCATCCGGGTATTCCAGACAACCGAGTGCCAAGGGATGGGAAAGCATGTACCATGGCTTGGAACGAAAATTGCCCCAGCGGGACATAGGTATCCTGGAAATGGAATCCGAAGGTATCAATAACACTATTTTTGATACTTCGGTGGAAACCCAGGAATCTGTAACGACTACCTTTCAGCTACGAAAGAAATACATTGTTTCCACCATAAAGTCCGGGATGTTGATCATCAACCAGAGCAGGGCACACCAAAGGGTGCTTTACGAAAGGTTTTTAAAGAATATAACCATCAAGGAGGCGGTGAGCCAACAATTATTGTTCCCGCTGAATCTAAATTTTACCCGGGGCGAAATATCCATACTGAAGGAAATAAAAGAAAGTCTTTGTGCGGTGGGATTTGTCTTTGGCGATATTACCCCCGAAACGGTGGAAGTGAAAGGCGTGCCAGTAGTGGTTACGGAAAGTGAGGTGCAAATGGTTATGGAACAGCTCATCTCCGATTTTCAAATGGAAGTTGCCGAAGATAGTTTTTCACAGGTGGATATGTTGGCAAAGACCTTGGCCAAGACCCTATCCGTTAAGACCGGGGAGGTGTTGGACGAACGTTCGCAGGTAGGTTTGGTAAACGACCTCTTTGCCTGCAAGGAAAGTGCCCTGAGCCCATTTAACAAACGTACCTATACCACGATTACAGAAACCGATATTGATAGAAAATTTATATAAATGAGCAGACTAACCGAGGCGATAAAGCACTTATTGATCATCAATATTTTATTTTTTGTTGCCACACAGATTTATGGGGACCAAATGTATCAATGGTTCTCGCTTTGGTTTCCAAAAAACGAGAATTTCGCAATCTGGCAAATTTTGACCCATATGTTCATGCATGGTGGGTTTATGCATATCCTCTTCAATATGTACGCCCTTTACGCATTTGGAACACCCTTGGAGCGTATGTGGGGTCGAAATAAGTTTCTGTTCTTTTATTTTTCCGCGGGATTAGGGGCAGCCTTGCTCCATACCGGGGTCAACTATTATTACTTTCAGGAAGGACTCAATGCCATCGTTAGTTCCGGAGTATCGGAAAGTTCTGTTATGGACATTGTTACTAGGGGGCAGTACAATACGGAGTGGTATAACATAGCTGGAAAATCAACTGTCGACAATTTTTTAAGCGCCTATCACACACCGGCCGTTGGTGCTTCCGGGGCCATTTATGGTGTATTGGTGGCCTTTGGGATGTCCTACCCCAACAGTGAACTTTTCCTAATTTTTCTTCCGGTTCCCATCAAGGCAAAGTATTTCATTCCTGTATTGATCGGTTTGGATTTGTTTTCGGGGATTACGGGCTATGGAATTTTCGGACAGGGAATTGCACATTTTGCCCATGTTGGAGGTGCGCTTGTAGGTTTTATAATGATGTGGTATTGGAAAAAGAATCAGTTTAACAATAATCGCTGGGACAGATAATGGCAGGATTCGATTTAAAATATCAATATGCACGCTTAAGTGTGGCCGAGAAGCTTATCGCGATCAACGTGGTGGTATATATTGTCAACGCACTTATTCCATTTCTATTTGGCTTCTCCAAAAACGCGATTGTCCAATGGTTTGAGCTGCCCAATGATTTCTTCGGGTTTTTGATGCAGCCCTGGTCCATTATTACGTATTCCTTTTTTCATGGCGGACTTGGACATTTGTTCTGGAACATGCTGCTTATTTTTTTTGTAGGCCGAATTTTTTTGAACCTTTTTGATGGCAGGCGGTTTTTGAACGTGTACTTTTTGGGCGTTATCCTTGGGGGCTTGTTTTTTATGCTGGGCTATAACATATTTCCGGCATTCTTTAATGTGAACGCCGCATTGATTGGCGCCTCGGCCGGTGCGAGTGCCATTCTTATCTTTATTTGCACCTATATTCCCAACCAGGAAGTACGGGTCATTTTCTTCAATGTAAAGCTCTGGTATATTGGGGTATTCGTTATTTTGATGGATTTGATCCAACTGCCCACCAGCGGGAATGCAGGGGGGCATTTGGCCCATTTGGGAGGTGCTTTGCTGGGATATCTGTACGCGAGTCAATTGTTCAAGGGCAATGATATAGGGGCCGGGTTTTCAAATTTTTTTGACAGTATTGCCAATCTATTCAAGCGCACCGAAAAAAAGGCTCCCTTAAAAACGGTATACAGGAACCAAAGTGCCCCTTCCAATAGAAGTACAACCGATTATGATGCCCAGAGCAAGCAGAAAAAAATTGATGCCATTTTGGACAAAATCAGCAAGTCCGGTTATGAAAGTCTTTCCAAAGCGGAAAAGGACTTTCTTTTTAAGGCAGGTAAGGAATAGATTCAAATTGGCGTATGACTCTCTGGGGTAAAACCGTTTACGGGTTAAATATTGTTTTTTCGTTGGCATTGCTATTGGCCTGTGTTGCACAATACATGAAATCGGCCACCCTTTCCTTCTTAAGCCTCCCTGTTCCCGTGTTGGTGATTTCAAACTTTCTATTTCTTTTATATTGGCTCATGGTCCAGCCAAAACGTTTGTGGCTCTCCTTTATCATTTTGGTGGTTGGCTATTTTAGCTTGGGCTCTTTTGTTCAGTTCAATACCGGGGAGGCGTATGACGATAATGCCCTAAAAGTCATGAGTTTCAATATACAGGGGTTTGAAGGGTTTCCGCGGAATTATGACCGACCCATTGTTCCCGAAATTGCCGAGTTCATCCAAAAGGAAAATCCGGACATTCTATGTTTGCAGGAGTTTGGGTATTACGGTTTGCGGAATGAGGTTTTTACCAAGTATCCGTACAGCTTTACGAATTACGAGGTCGGTTCACATGAAAAGGGGGTCTTAATGGCCATCTACTCCAAATACCCGATTATCAATAAAGGTGATATTGAGTTTCAGAACTCCTTGAACGGGGCCAGTTTTGTGGATGTACTGTACCAAAAGGATACCCTTCGCGTATACAATCTTCATTTGGAATCCTTAAAGGTGCGTCCCAGAAGCCTGAAACGGGAGCGATCGGATAGATTATTGGGAAGATTGCGAAATTCCTTTGCGAAACAACAGGAACAGGCAGATTTGATCAGGCAACACATGAACGGGGTGGGGCATAGCAAAATCGTTTGTGCCGATATGAACAATACCCAATATTCCTATGCCTATCAGGAGCTTAAACAGGATATGGCCGATACCTTCGTGGAAAAGGGAAACGGCTATGGTAGGACCATCAACTTTTGGAAATTCCCATTGCGAATCGATTTTATCTTGACCGACCCAAATATCGAGGTGTTGGCACATAAAAATTATAAGGTAAGTCTGTCCGATCACGAGCCCATCATGGCCGTCCTACAGGTTGTTTCGGATAAATAGACAGTCGGCCAAATCCGCCACCATATGGATTAAAAAGGCGATACCCCAGATTCGGGTGGTTTTCCAAAAAAGCATCAAACAATACATACCGATCGCCCAATAAGTGTGCAATGGGTGGAAGTTGATACTACATCTATCGGCATCAAAAATGGGCGAAGCCAAAAGATGATCTACATCCAGAACAATTCCCGCTAAAAGTATCAAAGCCACTTTCAACCGATGTTCCTTAAAAAAAAATAAGGCAACAAGTATGGGGACTATAAAATGAATCCCGTAGTGTACCAAGAACCTAAGCATCGGGCATGGATATTTCTATATCGGAAATATACCCGGCGGTGTTGGGACCTAAATTGAAAAGTACGTCTAGAATGCTCAGGTTGGGGATAAACCCATGTCGGTCTCCAAAAACCTGCACATATTCGGGAAATTCGTACGGCAACTCTTTTTTTGCATTTACCAAATACCGATAATCTTTTTCATACTCAAGGGAATAGATATCCGTGAATTCATCCACAAAGTCCAATTGTAGGCAATCACAGATGGTTTGGATGGAAGCCAAATTGAAATCCAAGAGGAGCTCGAATTCCTTTTCGTACAAAGGTTTGATTTCATCTTCGTAAAACTCGAAAAACGGCGAAGTTCTGTAAGCAGTTTCCAAGGTTCTCCAATGCTGGCGTTGCCATGGATAGGAATTGTCCAGTTTCACATCCTTGTAGTACTGCCTGCCTGTGGCACCTTTGGTGTGCACGATGGGAATACTTAAAAGATGTCTGCCACGGTCCGTACAGATATACGCCCGGTTCCTGTAGGTCTGTTTTTGATAGTTGTCCTGTTTTTCCAACACCACATCCCTAGCGTTTAAATACACACTGAAAAAAGCCACATTGGGAAAATAAGCAGGATGTAGTACGGTCATGGGTGCCTGTGGTTATTTTTGGGCCTTTTTGCGTTTCCAAAACCAGTTGCCCACAAAATAGGCCGCCAAGAGAATCAGGAAGTACTTAAAATAGGATTGTGGTTCGCCATCCCCGTTTACGGTCGTAAAGATGCGGTCCCATCTGGGGCGCCATTTGGACATGGGTTCCGTAAAGTTGTCAAAACTCATCCATATGAAAATAGGCGTTCCTACGATATGGTTCTCTGGTACATAGCCCCACGCCCTGCTGTCTTCTGAATGGTCCCGGTTATCCCCCATCATCCAATAATAGTCCTGTTGAAAGGTATACGTGTCAGCAACTTCGCCATTGATCACTATTTGGTTGCCGTTCACGTCCAGGGTGTTGCCTTCGTACTCGCGGATAATCTTTTTGTATAGCGGCAGTGTTTTTAGATTCAGCGAAACTGTCGCCCCTTCCTTGGGTATATAGATGGGACCCATTTGACTATAGTTCCAAGGGTAATCCGGACTTTGGGGGAAAAGGTTGATGCCCCTTCTGCCTTTGGGGACTATTTGCCGAACTACGGAATCGATACCCGAGTCCTTGCGTAGCGTAGCTACCATTTCATCCGTAAGGGGAACCAAGCGCTCCCGATCCGTTACCTCTTTAAGAGAAAGCCGATTATTTCTAATGACATCGGTTGGGAAGCCTGAACTGCCCGTATAGAGTTCCAAACCGCCATCGGCCAGTTGGTTAAATCCTTTTAAATAGGGATTTATAGCTTGGGCCTGTTGTTGGTTGACGGGTCCTGAAATGTATTTTCTGGTGAAATCCGTAATTCCTAATTGGTCCAACAGTCTTGAGGATACTCCTTTTTGGGCGTAAATGATATAATCATACTGAGGTTTGGCACTTCCGGGCAGTTCCAGCTGCTTGCCGTTTATGAATACATATCCATCGCGCACTTCCAGGGAATCCCCAGGAATGCCCACGCAACGTTTTACGTAGTTGGATTTTTTGTCGATGGGTTTTTTCACCCCGGCTTCGGCCCTGAAGAATTGGCGAACGGTATCCGCCGGCCAACTAAAAACTACAATATCGTTCCGTTCAACCTTTGTAAATCCGGGCAATCGAAAATAGGGAAGCTGCGGTTTGTTCAAATAGGACTTTGTTCCTATGAGGGGAAGGGTGTCATGCACCATAGGAGCCGCCACCGTAGTCATGGGTGTCCGGGCCCCATAATGGAATTTGCTCACGAATAAAAAGTCGCCCACACGCAAGGTTCTTTCCAGTGATCCGGTGGGTATTACATACGGTTGAATAAAATACGTGTGCACCAAAGTGGCCGCCACTACGGCAAAAACAATGGAACTTACCCATTCGCCCAAGGCCGTGCCTGGATGGAGGCTCCTATTTTCGATATATTTTACGTCCAATGCATAGTTCACATAGAAGATATAAAAGCCTAGGGTCAAAACGACCAACCAGGATTCCAAGAGGCTATTCCTGCCATAGCTCCGTATGGTCTCCACCCAGATTACAGGGAACATCAATAGATTGATTATGGGAATGAACAATAGAATGACCCACCATTTGGGCCTGTTGATAATCTGCATCAATACGATGGCATTGTAAATGGGGACAAAGGCCTCCCAGGGCTTGCGACCGGCCATAACGTATAATTTCCAAGTTCCTAGAAAATGAATTACCTGTATTGCTAAGATGAATATGATCCACTGTGTGCCATTCATGATGTATACTTTTTACGCGATAATCGATATTTAATGCTCCCGCTAGGAACGTAATTTGATTGTATCTGTCTATTGAATATTCGTTTGTTACTTATTTTAACCCAGGTTTAACACATCCTTCATTGTGAAAACCCCTGTCTTTCCAAGAATCCATTCCGCAGCAATGACGGCTCCCAAAGCAAATCCCTCGCGGTTGTGTGCGGTATGTTTTATCTCAATACAATCTACAGCGCTAGCGTATTCCACGGTATGGGTACCCGGCGTATCCCCGATTCTCTTGGCCGAAATCGCAATTTGATGATTCCCCGGTTCGTTCAGCTTCCATTTTTTGTAATCGGTATGGGCAATGATTCCTTCCGCCAAGGTAATGGCCGTGCCACTGGGTGCGTCCAATTTTTGGGTATGGTGAATTTCCTCCAACGAAACGGAATACTGGGAAAGGTTTTTCATCATTTTGGCCAAATATTCGTTTAGTTCAAAAAAGATGTTTACCCCTAAACTGAAGTTGGAGGCATAGATAAAGGCTCCTTTTTGCTCCTTACAATGTTGGACAACCGACCCGAATTTGTCAAGCCAACCTGTGGTTCCAGAGATGACGGGAATCTTATTGTCAATACAATTTAGTATGTTTTCGTAAGCGGCATCCGGAGTACTAAAATCGATGGCTACATCGATCTTTGAGAAATCTACCTCTGTGGTTCCCACATCGATTTTGGCAACGATTTCATGTCCTCTCTCAACGGCCAACCGCTCGATCATTTTTCCCATTTTTCCGTAGCCGAAAAGTGCAATCTTCATACTTAAAATTTTATGGTTAGGGCCATTCCGTAGGTGGGGTTGTTGGTAACGGCGTTCAGGTCAAGATACGGTTCAAAATCCAGGGCCAGATTGTTATCGATATTGAATTGCTTTAAGTGCGCATCCACATTGGCATCGATAATGTTCAAACTATAGGCCACGATGGATAAAACCAACCAAAGGTCCCGGTCGCGCTGAAACCGTTCCTGTTGGTTTTCCAAGTCACCATCGTCCAAAAGGGGAAAAATACCTTCTCCGTTGAATTCATCGTCCGTAAACCCGGCCTGCCTTCTTTTAAAGGCTGTCCTGAAACGTTTGTAGTTATCGTTGTTCCAAGTATAGGCATAAACGCTTCCACCAATAGCACCCCAAACAAGCGGAACCTTCCAATAGCGCTTGTTGTAGATTTGGCCCAGACCGGGCAGCACCGCAGAATAAAATGCGGCCTTGCTGGGAGCCAATGGATTTATATTCCTTGATTTCTTGATAGTTAGGGAGTCGTCCATGATCAGGACATCCGTACTAAGTGCGTTGGAAATGGAATCCGTTGCTTTTTCCTCCGGTTGCTCTTCCACTTGGGAGTAGGACGTTACGGTCAAAAAAAATAACAGGGAGAGTATTGAGAAGTGTTTATGCACCCGTAATCAACTTTTTTATTCGCTCGAATTCCTCTTTGGAATGAAAGGGGATGGTAATGCTTCCTTTGGAATTTCCGCTGGTCTTCACTTTGATTCCCGCGGATAGATGTTTGGAGATTTCCTCGATTCCCGATGCCACATAGGTTGGGGTCTCCCCCTTTGGTTTTACCGGTTTTGGCTCCTCTTTTTTGTGATAGTTCTTTACGGCATTCTCCGTATCCCGTACCGATAAATTTTGCCCTACGATTTTCTCGTAGAGGGCTATCTGGTCCTGCCTGTTCTCGATATTTACCAAGGCCCTCCCGTGTCCCATGCTCAAAAAGCCGTCGCGCATCCCGGTCTGTATAATGGGGTCTAGCTTTAATAACCTTAGGTAATTCGCGATCGTAGAGCGTTTTTTTCCCACCCGATCACTTAATTTTTCCTGGGTAAGATTAATTTCATCGATAAGCCGTTGGTAGGAGAGCGCAATTTCAATGGGGTCCAAATCTTGTCGCTGGATGTTCTCCACCAACGCCATCTCCAAGGATTCTTGGTCGTTAGCGATGCGAATATAGGCCGGGATGGTATCCAGTCCTACCAATTTGGAGGCGCGATACCTTCTTTCCCCAGAAACGAGTTGGTATTTGTTGAAACCAAGCTTTCTTACCGTAATGGGCTGGATAACACCCAATTCCCGTATGGAAGAAGCCAATTCTTGTAAAGTTTCATCGTTAAAATTGGACCGGGGCTGAAAAGGATTGACCTCAATATGCTCTAAATCCAGTTCAATGATATTACCAACGACCTTGTCGGCGTTTTTATCCGATGCAGATTGTATGTCATTATCAGGGTCCTTCAACAATGCCGATAATCCTCTTCCCAAAGCCTGTTTCTTTACTGCTTTTGCCATGTTATGCTGTCTGCTTGTTTTTCTTCACCACCTCGTCCGCCAGGTTCAGGTAGTTCGTTGCCCCTTTGCTGGCCGCATCATACTTTATGATACTTTCGCCGTAGCTGGGCGCTTCGCTCAATCGAACGTTCCGTTGGATGATGGTCTCAAAGACCATATCGCCAAAATGTTTTTTGACCTCTTCCACCACTTGGTTTGAGAGCCGTAATCTGGAATCGTACATGGTCAATAACATTCCTTCAATGTCCAATTGCGGATTGTGGATTCGTTGTACGCTCTTTATCGTGTTCAATAACTTACCCAAACCTTCCAAGGCAAAGTATTCACATTGAATAGGGATGATGACGGAGTCTGCGGCTGTCAGTGCATTTAAGGTCAAGAGCCCCAAGGAAGGGGCGCAATCGATAAGGATATAATCATACGCATCCTTGATGTCCATGACGGCCTTTTTCATCATGTATTCCCGTTCGTCCTTGTCCACCAATTCTATTTCGATCGCCACCAAGTCTATATGGGCGGGAATCAAATCCACATTGGGTGAGGTGGTTGGGATGACGGCCTCTTTGGCAGTTTTTGTATGTTCCAAAAGCTGATAGGTGCCCAACTCGATACTATCCACGTCAATACCCAATCCAGAGGTGGCATTGGCCTGGGGGTCGGCATCGATCAACAGTACCTTCTTTTCCAGAACACCTAGGGAGGCGGCGAGGTTTACGGTCGTAGTCGTTTTACCAACGCCGCCTTTCTGATTCGCTATAGCAATTATCTTGCCCATATACTAAGTAAGTTAGGGTGTAAAAATACGATTATTTGTGGGGCTGATAAAAGGATTTTGTTAACACAAGGTGAATAACCAAACCCTTTTGATTAAAAAAGCGTTAAAGTTTTAGATATCAAAACTTTAGATGTGAAACTTGCAATGTACATACCGCTTAGCCGGATGGGCCTTATTCCTTTTTTTCCTTGAGCTTGAGGCTGTCCTCGTACTCAATCAAATAGATTTCCTCGTTTTTTTTCTTCAGGTAGTATTCCTCTCTGGCAAATTTTTCCAACTCGTCCTCATTGGACAGTTTTTCGATGACTTTTTTATCCTTGGCGATTTCCTTTTTTAAGAATTCCTGGGTCTTTTCCAACTTGTTTATTTCACGTTTTAGCTCCATGTGAATGAGCAGGGAGTTGGTGTCAAAGAAGACCATCCATATAACGAATACGGTTAGTACCAAAACATAGATATTGGTCATGACCTTGAACCATTTTTTCTCCCTTAATTCCTTTAGTCCCACTAGGCTTCGGCTAATTTTTCGTTAATGATGCTCCTTACAATTTCAACGGCAACCGTATTGTATTTATTATTGGGAATGATGATATCAGCATATTCCTTGGTAGGCTCTATAAACTGGTCATGCATCGGTTTTATGACATTCTGATAATTGTCCAGGGTTTCGTTCAAGTTCCATCCACGTTCGTTCACGTCCCTTTTCAATCTACGGATGAGGCGCTCATCGGTATCGGCGTGCACAAAAATCTTTATGTCGCACATATTTCTGATTTCGGCATTGGTCAAGATGAGGATACCTTCTACTATCATTACCTTTCTTGGATGGGTAGGTATGGATTTTTCTGTCCTATTACACTCCAAAAACGAATACACCGGTTGTTCTACGGATTCCCCCGCTTTTAGCGCCTTCAGATGTTTTTCCAATAATTTGAAATCGATGGCACTGGGATGGTCAAAATTGGTCTTTCGGCGTTCTTCCAAAGTAAGATGTGAAAGGTCGTTGTAATAGGAATCCTGCGAAATGACACCCACCTCGTTTTTAGGCAGTTCATTGATGATCTGATTTACCACGGTGGTTTTTCCGCATCCCGTTCCTCCCGCTATTCCTATAATGAGCATCCATCTAGTATTTGGCCCAAAAATACCAAAGTACAAGAAAAAAATGCGCACTTACTTATAAAATGTATTTTAACCCCTTATTTGGAGCACAGACCCCAAAGGTTTTTAAAACCTCTGGAGTCTGGATAACCATTTGTTTATATCCTGTAACAATTATCGAGTCTATTTCTTAAAATTCTCCGTTCGTAGCGTAAATTTTTGGAAAACTTAAAATTGACGATCGGGTAACGGTCATTCTGTTATTAAGGGTTACTTTTGCGCCATGCAAAACGAACAGGTAAAACCTAATTTTGAATTTGTAGCGTTAATGGCCTCATTGATGTCCATCGTAGCCTTAACGATCGATGCCTTGATTCCTGCAATTTCCGATATTGGCATGGCCATTCATAGCTTGGACCCGACCCAAAATCAGCTATTGATCATCATGATATTTTTGGGACTGGGCGTGGGGCAGCTCTTTTTTGGACCCATTTCCGATAGTTTGGGCAGAAAGCCCGTGGTATACATTGGTTTCGGGGTTTTCGCCATCGCCAGTATTATCTGTCTTTTGGCACCAAACCTAGAAATCATGATTGTTGGTAGGATTTTACAGGGTGTCGGGCTTTCGGCGCCAAGGACCATCAGTATTTCCATTATCCGGGATACCTACAGGGGGGATTATATGGCCAAGATTATGTCCTTCGTGACCGCTTTCTTTATATTGGTGCCGGTCATCGCTCCCGCTTTTGGGAAATTTATCATGAGTTTTTCAAGCTGGGAAGGCATTTTTTATGCACAGCTGTTTTTTGGTTTGGTGGTATGTTTTTGGTTTTATAAAAGACAGGAAGAAACCCTGAAACCTGAATATAAGGTACCTTTTAAAACATCGGTATTTACAAACGGAACCAAGGAAATTTTCAAGTATCGGGAGACGGTTTCCTGTACGATTATCTCCGGATTGATTACAGGTTCTTTTTTAGTGTATCTAAGCTCCGCCCAACATGTTTTTGAGGAATTATATGGCATGGCAGATAGCTTTCCGCTAATCTTCGCCGGACTCGCCATTTCCATCGGTTTTTCAACGTTGACGAACGGTACGCTAGTGTTACGTTTTGGCATGCGAAACCTATCTTTCGTGGCCTTGTCCGCCTTCACGGCCATCGCCCTTCTCTATAGTGTTCTATTTTGGAACAAGCCCGACCCAAGCGTGCCCGTATTGATCGGCTTTCTTTCGATATTATTTTTGTGTTTGGGTTTTATCTGGGGAAATTTACGGTCCATCGCCATGGAACCTATAGGTCACATAGCTGGCATTGGGGCCGCGATTACTGGTTTTGTGTCCACCGTGCTTTCCATCCCTATTTCAATTTACATCGGGAAATATATAACCGACTCCGTATGGGCCTTGTTCGCAGGGCTTGGTATATGTGGATTATTTTCAGTGGTCCTGTTCGTCGCGTTTAAGACAAGACCACTGTTTGCAAGTAATCAGGCGTATCAGTAGAATAAAACCCAGATTATGCATTAGAAAAGCTGTTACAACTAAAAATCGCTTTATAATAAAACGCTACGCTGTATTTTCAATTTCGCCATAGCGGTGCTATACCGAAATTTCCAAACCACTTTACTTTATTGCGCTTTTTACCTTCGCGACGCTCCCCTAATGCATATTCCGGGTTAAAGCGCCTCATCCATGATTTCCTGAACGATTTCAGGATTCAACAGCGTACTCGTGTCGCCTAGATTTGAGGTGTCACCACTGGCGATCTTGCGCAGTATCCGTCGCATGATCTTACCACTTCGGGTCTTGGGCAATCCGGAAACGAATTGGATTTTATCCAGTTTGGCAATAGGGCCAATTTGCTCCGTAATCTGTTGGTTGATTTCCTTTCTGAGATTGTTTTTGTCCCTGCTTTCCCCGGTTTCCTTTAAGATGATATATCCATAGAGAGCATTGCCCTTTACATCGTGCGGGAAACCAACAATCGCAGATTCTGCCACGGCAGGATGTTCGTTGATGGAATCCTCAATAGGTGCCGTACCCAGATTATGACCGGAAACGATGATTACATCGTCCACACGGCCTGTAATTCGATAATATCCCACAGCATCGCGTAAGGCACCGTCACCGGTAAAATACATGTTTTCATAGGCCGAAAAATACGTATCCCGATAACGTTCGTGGTTGCCCCATATGGTTCTTGCCATGGAAGGCCACGGGAACTTTATACAAAGTCTGCCATCCACCTGATTTCCTTTGATTTCAGTTCCATTTTCGTCCATTAGGGCTGGTTGTATTCCAATAAACGGTAAAGTAGCATAGGTTGGGGTTGTTGGTGTTACATAAGGAATTGGGCTGATCATAATGCCTCCTGTTTCCGTTTGCCACCAAGTATCTACGATCGGACTATTCTTTTTGCCCACGTTGTTATTGTACCAATGCCATGCTTCCTCATTTATAGGTTCTCCAACGGAGCCCAAAACCTTTAGGCTGGATAGGTCGTATTTTTCAACATAATCGAGATTTTCCTTTGCCAAGGCGCGTATTGCGGTGGGAGCCGTATAGAACTGAGTGACTTTGTGTTTTTGGACCACTTCCCAAAACCGACCAAAATCGGGGTAGGAGGGGATTCCTTCGAACATCACGGTGGTGGCACCGTTGGCCAAAGGCCCATAGACGATATAGGAGTGTCCGGTAATCCAACCGATATCGGCAGTACACCAATACACGTCCTCTTCCCTGTATTGAAAGACATTTTTGAAGGTGTATGCGGTATAGACCATGTATCCGGCGGTGGTATGGACCATTCCTTTTGGCCTTCCTGTGGATCCCGAAGTGTATAAAATGAAAAGTGGGTCTTCGGCATTCATGATTTCGGCAACGTTATCGCCATAGGCATCGTCCAATAAAGGTTGCAACCAATGGTCCCTTTGGGGCATCATATCGATATCGCTATGGATGCGTTTCGCCACCAAAACCGTTTCTACGCCGGGGCAGCCTTCCAAGGCTTTGTCCACAATTCCCTTTAAATCGATGGTCTTGGCACCTCTATAGGAACCATCCGAAGTTATAACCAACTTACAATCGGAATCATTAATCCGTGTAGCAAGGGCATTGGAGGAAAATCCGGCAAAAACGACCGAATGTATGGCGCCAATTCTGGCGCATGCCAATACTGAAACCGCCAATTCAGGTATCATGGGTAAGTAGATACACACCCGGTCCCCTTTTTTGATGCCTTTTTCCAACAGCACATTGGCCATTTTGCATACGCGCTGGTGCAATTGTCTGTAGGTAATATGTTCCGCTTCTTCCTTGGGGTCGTTGGGCTCAAAAAGAATGGCCGTTTTATCGCCACGGGTAGGAAGGTGTCGGTCAATACAATTCTCGGTAATGTTCAACTGTGCACCTTCGAACCACTTTACTTCAGGTTTTCTAAAGTCCCAGCTCAGGACATTGTTCCATCGCTTGCGCCAAACAAAGTGCTCCTCTGCGATTTCTTCCCAAAAGGCCTCTGGATTACGAACGGATTTTCTATAAACTTGATAATATTCCTCTAGATGTTTAATGTGATAGTTACTCATTTTTGTATGCTGATTTTACGCGATAATCTAAATTGAAAATATTCCAAAACTGGTCCGTCCCGGTTTTTAAAAATACGAATTTATTTAATGGTCTATGGCCTCTCCTGCACCGCTTGGAATCCGAATATCCTCCACAATCTCCTGAACATTATAGGGAGGGGGCGGGGTGAGTTTCATGACACTAATGGATACCAAAAAATTGGCGAGCATGGCAATGCTTCCAAAACCTTCTGGGGATATGCCAAACCACCAATCTTCTGATGTTCCACCGCCAAACCAGTCGAACTTGAACTTGGTCATATAGAACAGCATCAAAAGGGTTCCCGTGACCATGCCGGCAATGGCCCCTTCCTTGTTCATCTTTTTGTAAAAAATTCCAAGCACAATGGCCGGAAAAAAAGAAGCTGCGGCTAATCCAAAGGCGAGGGCGACCACGGCGGCAACAAAACCGGGCGGGTTGATTCCAAAATAACCAGCGATTACAACGGCAACCGTTGCCGATAAACGTGCCGCCCAAAGTTCCCCTTTATCTGAAATAGTGGGTTTGAATACTTTTTTTATGAGGTCGTGAGATACTGAAGCCGAAATCACCAATAGTAGGCCTGCCGCGGTAGATAACGCGGCCGCAAGGCCACCGGCCGCCACCAGGGCAATTACCCATGCAGGAAGGTTGGCTATTTCCGGATTTGCCAGTACCATGCTATCTGGATCTACGTAAAGTTCGTTTCGATTTTTATCCGCTACATACTGTATTTTACCATCTTTGTTCTTATCGTCAAATTGAAAGAGCCCCGTAGTTTCCCATTTTGTAAACCATTCTGGCATGGAACCGTATTCCTTGTTGTTAACCGTATTTATCATATTCGTTCTGGCGAATACGGCCACGGCGGGTGCTGTGGTATAGAGGATAGCAATAAGAAGTAGTGCCAATCCGGCCGATTTTCTTGCATCTTTGACTCTTTTTACTGTGAAGAAGCGCACAATAACATGGGGTAGTCCGGCGGTGCCTACCATCAACGCCAAGGTAATGGCCAACACATCTATCATGGATTTTGAGCCGTTGGTATAGGCGTTAAAACCCAATTCCGTGGATAATCCGTCCAACTTGTCCAAAAGGTAGGTTCCCGAACCATCGGCCAATTTGGAACCCATTCCCAGTTGCGGAACGGGATTTCCGGTCATCTGGATGGAAATGAAAATGGCTGGCACCATAAAGGCGAAAATCAAAACACAGTATTGGGCTACCTGCGTATAGGTGATTCCTTTCATTCCGCCAAGCACGGCATAAAAAAGAACGATGATCATTCCGATGATGACACCGGTGTTGATGTCGACCTCTAAAAATCGGGAAAAAACTACGCCAACCCCGCGCATTTGCCCAGCTACATACGTAAAGGAAACGATAAGGGCACAGATAACGGCTACGATTCGGGCGGTTTTGGAATAGTAACGGTCCCCTATGAAATCCGGCACGGTAAACTTTCCAAATTTCCGAAGGTATGGCGCCAATAAAAGCGCTAAAAGCACATAGCCCCCTGTCCAGCCCATAAGGTAGACGGAACCGTCATAGCCCGCAAAGGCGATGATGCCTGCCATGGAAATAAATGATGCGGCGGACATCCAATCGGCTGCAGTGGCCATACCGTTTGCCAACGGGGAAACCCCGCCCCCGGCCACGTAAAAATCCTTGGTGGAGCCGGCGCGCGACCAAATGGCAATACCGATATACAGGGCAAAAGTAATTCCGACGAGAAGGTAGGTCCAGATTTGAACGCTCATAATTTTTTAGTTTGTGTGGTCTTTGGTTTTAGGCAGTCTTGGTGTTGTTTGAAAGCATTTTTAGAGACTATTCATTATAGCCATATTTTTTGTCCAGTTTGTTCATGAGTCGGACATACACGAAAATAAGGATTACGAAAACGTAGATAGATCCTTGTTGCGCGAACCAGAACCCGAGTTTAAAACCGCCAATTTTTATCGTGTCCAAGGCATCTTTAAAGAGGATACCCGCTCCATAGGACACCAAGAACCAAATTGTTAAGAGAATGAAGAGATATTTTACGTTTTCCTTCCAGTATGCGGAGGCTCGTTTTTGTTTGTCGGACATTTTTAGGAATTATCTAATTAAGATAGAAAATTAATGAAAATACTTCAATTGGGTAAAAAAATAACCCCGCTTGAGGAATCCCTTTTGGCACCCGTAACTGTTTTGAGTACATTAATTTCCTTTTCCGACCTCAATACCCCCATGAAGGCGAAAACCAGCGCTTCCTTGAATTCAATTATTTTTTTTTCCGGCACAACGACTTCTATATTTTTATTTAGTTTTTGCTTCAATGTTTCAATGAGAAAGGTGTTCAGGGCACCTCCACCGGTGATGAATAATTTTTGGGCTTGCTTTCCGGAATTCAAGGTCACTTGATGGGCAATTTTTTCGCAAATGTGATGAACGGCGGTGTGTAAAAGGTTCTCTGTACTGTCTTTTGTAGTTTCTACAATAGGAACGACCTCCTCCAAAAACCACTCATATCCGATCGATTTGGGGTGTGGCAATAAATAGTAATTAAGGTCATTGAGCTTTTTCAACATCTCAGGATTGATGTTGCCCGATTTTGCCATGGTCCCGTTTTCATCATAATCCAGTCCGATTTTTCTGGTGATGTAATTCAAGATCATATTCGCCAGGCCGATATCATAGGCAATCCTGCTACCTTTGGATTCAAAGGAGATGTTGCTGATACCCCCAAGGTTGAGGCAAAAATCATATGCACTGAAAAGCAATCGGTCACCGATGGGAACCAGGGGCGCACCCTGTCCGCCCAAGGAGAGGTCGTTACTTCTAAAGTCGCAGATTACTTGATGTCCGCAAGCATTGGCCAAATGCTGCCCCGATCCCAACTGAAAGGTGAGTCCTAGTTCCGGCCTATGATGCGAGGTATGGCCGTGGCTCGCAATAAAATCGGTCTCCAGATTATTTTCAGCGATGAATTCCTTGGCCCTTGCCCCAAGCCAACTTCCGTACTCGTTGTGCAGTTGCAGCAATTTTTCGGCCGATAGGTGTATGGCATCCTTGAGCTCGTTCTGCATTTCTTGGGTATAGGATATACTTTTTGTTGCCTTGATCTCGAACTCCCATCGGTCCTTATGTTTCCAAAAATGGCAAAAGGCCAGGTCCAGACCGTCCAATGAGGTGCCGGACATAATACCGATGACTTTGTATTTATTCATAGTTACGTTACGTTAATGAAACAGGTAATTTTCCATGCGCCTTTATTTTTCCCAAGAAATGTTCCGTGGCCACATCCTGAAACTCGGTAAAATCTTGATAGACCAATACGGTTGCAACGGATTTTTTTACATCAAAAAGGTTTAGGGAATATGGATTTCCAAAATAGTAAAGTACCACCTTCTTTTCCTCTAGCATTGCATTGATGAAATCAATTTCTTCTTGAAAGAAACCAAATTGGTTCGCGGGCTTCACTTTGGGCGGGGTTACCAGTAAAAGAATATTTTTCTCTTGTTTGGTTTCCTGTTTGGCTTCCTCCAAAAAGGATAGGATATCTTCCTTTAAAGCGTTTTCTTGGGAACGTTTTAGGGTAAGGGTACAAAAGTCTTTTTTTCTGAAAGATTTGATATCGGTTTCGGTGCCATGGTATACCGTGATGCTTTCCGTTGCGATTTCCTTGTTTAACTTACTGCTATCCGAAAGTTCGCCGAATCCCTTCCAAAATGGATTTCCCATCGCCTTTACCTTGAGCTTCCATACGCGTTCAAAGGTTTCTTCAAGCTGTTTTGCAGTACTATTTATTGCGATGGTCTCAATGCCTTCCTTTACGTGTTCGGCAAAGCAAAGGATATCGTTTCCTGCATTGAAGGCGAGCCATTCCAGCTCACCGGGCACGGGATAGATTTTTGAAACGGCATGCATGTTCAGGGCATCGGAGATGACAACGCCCTTAAAATGTAGTTCGCCCCGTAAAAAATCGGTACAGATTTCCCTCGAAATACTTGCGGGAGTATCCGAGCCATTTGCCAAAGCCGGCACGGACAAATGGCCCACCATTACGGCATCCACGCCTTCTGATATTATTTTTTGAAACGGATATAGTTCATTTTCCAAAAGCTCCTTCTTCGATTTATCAATGACCGGAATCCCCAAATGTGAATCTACGGAGGTATCCCCATGTCCCGGAAAATGTTTGATGCTTGTCAATATGCCAACACTTTCCGTTCCTTTTATGTAGGCCAATGCTTTTTGCGTTACTTGTTCCCGGTCATCTCCAAAAGACCGATACCCGATCACAGGGTTGTTGGGGTTGTTATTGATATCCACTACCGGGGAAAGGTTCCAATGGATTCCGGCCGCCAAACAGTCCTGGGCAATCTTTTTCCCTACTTCATAAATAAGTTCCTCTTTTCCGGTAAACGCCCCCAAAGTGATGGCGTAGGGATATTGAGGGGTATTTTCAACGCGCATCGCCAAGCCCCATTCCGCATCGATTGCAATAAAAAGGGGATATTTTGATGCTGACTGATATCTTTTTATGAGGGATTTTAAGGTATCAAAACTTTGCTCGTTTCGTAAGACCTCCTTTTTACCCTCAAAATTGGTAGCCGCACTCGCCCTCGAATGAAAAAAGCAAATGCCCCCAATACCGTAATTCCTGATCAAATCTTCCAAGGCATGGATTTCTTCTTCCGTATCGTTGATAAACGCTGCGGGCATGAAAAATTGACCAATTTTTTCGGCAGTACTTAAGGTGTTTTTGGCTTCGGTATAGTTAGGTAACGACTTCATGTTAGTTATCGGTTTTCTTTCCGAATTCCGGTGGGTAGGTGATGTATTTCAATAATATCAAGGCGGGTAAGGCCGCGATAACGACCCAAATAAAGAATCCGTCGTACCCCAACCATTGTTGCATATATCCGCTGATCATGCCAGGAAGCATCATGCCGAGTGCCATAAATCCTGTGGCAATGGCATAGTGGCTTGTCTTGGACCTGCCTTCGGCTATATAAATAAGATACATGAGAAAAGCCGCAAAGCCGAAACCATACCCAAATTTCTCGAACATAACGGTGGCGGTTACTGGTATGACATGCGTGGTTTTGGTAATCGCCAAAAGGGCGTACAAAATATTCGGCAAGTTTAGGGAAAGCACCATGGGAAGCATCCATTTTTTGAGTCCGTCGCGGGAAATCAGGATACCGCCCAGAATACCCCCAATAGAAAGCATAATAACACCTGCCGTACCAAAAATGGTCCCTATAAGTTCCGTGGAATAGCCCAGCCCTCCTTTTTCCGGACTGTCCAGCATGAAAGGAGCCGCCATTTTTACCAATTGTGATTCCCCTAGTCGGTACGTTAAAATGAACGCCAACGCGATTCCAATGTTTTTCTTCTGAAAAAAGGACTTGAACACTTCCAGGAAGCTTTTGGGTTTTTCGGTAACATTCGATGCTTCTGATTCATATTTTGGGGTCACAAAGAAATTGGAAATGGTGAGCAACAGCATTAGAACCGCCGCAGCGATCATGGTCATGCTCCAGGCCTTGGAATTGTCCCCGTATTTGTTTTCAAGGAATCCGGCCATGATAACGATAAGCCCTTCTCCTGTGACCATCGCCAAACGGTAAAAGGTACTTCGCATGCCCACGAAAAAGGATTGCTTTTTTTCCGTTAGTCCCAGCATATAATACCCATCCGAAGCGATGTCGTTCGTGGCCGATGCAAAGGCCGCCATCCAAAAACAGGCGAGGGTAGTTATAAAAAACATATTGGTGGGGATGCTCAATCCTACGCCCAATAAGGCAATCGCGATGAGCAACTGCATGCCCAAAAACCACTTTCGCTTGGTACTTTTAAGGTCTACCAAGGGACTCCAAAGGGGTTTCAATACCCAAGGGAGGTACAACCAACTGGTATACAGTCCAATGTCCGAGTTGCTGACGCCCAACTGCTTGTACATGATGACCGAAACGGTTACGACCAACACATAGGGCAGGCCTTGCGTGAAATATAAAATGGGCACCCAGCCCCATGCGCCCTTATCTTTTTCTGCCATACCCTGATATTTGATTTAAATGTAAAATTGTTGGTTGGGATTCCCGCCCATATCGGTCCAAAAAAGTAACCGCAATTCGCTTTCCTTTGAGAACCGACTTTGGTATTTGGACCTGATTTGATTCCGCCTCAATAAAAATCTTGTCAAGAAGTTTCTTGGCTTTTAATTCCGATGCCGTTCTTTTTCCCGATTTATATACAAGTGCATATTGAATTGCATCATTGTGCGCTATGGTCAATGTCAAAAAATCATCTGATTGTACCTTGCCGATAATGTCAATGTTTTCCGAAGGTTGTTTTTGTCCGCCATTAATTTCAGGTGTAAGGGCCGGCCATTTGTAATACTTTTTTTTCAAATAGGAAACCACGTCCGGGTTATTTTCCATTAGGGATTTTGCGCTGAACAAAATATTGCCTGATATCTCTGGGGTCTGCCTCGCCAATTTGAACTGGTTGGGCAATTCCTTTTTTTTCTCCCAGGCTAGATCGCTATTATTTCGGACTTTATAGGCACCATTGCCAATATATACTTGGGTATTCGCACTGTTCTTGGCCCACCAATTCACCAGGGTTTTATGGGAGGCCACAGGAAGCTCCAGGCTCCAATAGATTTGCGGGGCTATGTAATCCAGCCAGCCATTTTCCATCCATAGGAGCGGGTCGGCATAGAGGTTTTCATAGGTGGTCTGGCCCGCTTGGGTTTCGGAACCCCGTGGGTCTGTAGACTTATTTTTCCACACCCCGAACGGACTCACCCCAAAGGAAACCCATGGTTTTATTTCCTTGATCGTTGCGTAGCTTTTTTTTATAAGGCTGTCCACATTACTTCTTCGCCAGTCTTCCAAGGACTGATTGGGTAAGGAGCAGTTGTAATAGGTAGTGCTATCGTTGAACACTTCGTCCTTGATGGTGTAGGGGTAAAAATAGTCGTCAAAATGTACCCCGTCAATAGCATACGAACTGGTCAATTCTTTTATTATAGAGGTAAATTTTTCCTGTACTTGGGGCAATCCGGGATTGTAGTAGTATTTGGTTCCGTATTTGACCATCCAATCAGGATTCGTATTATAGTCGTGTTCAGGGCTTAGGATATCGGTATTCAAATCGAATGTGGCCCTGTACGGATTTAACCAAGCGTGGAATTCCAAACCACGGCTATGCGCCTGTTCGATCATCCATGCCAAAGGGTCTTCTTTCCACTTGGGGTTTTCCCCTTCCGTTCCGGTCAGAAATCGGGACCACGGAGCATATTCCGAAGCGTAGAAAGCATCCCCGGTGGCACGGACTTGCACAATCACGGCATTGTAGTTGAGGTTTTGATAAAAATCCAGAATTTTTAGAAAATCCTCCTTTTGTTTTTCGACCGTATCCAAGCCATTTTTAGGCCAGTCAATGTTCACCACCGTGGCTACCCAAACCCCTCGAAATTCCTTTTTTGGTTGTGGGATAGTGGAGGTAAGGACACCGCAGGAACTGGCAAGTGTCAAAAGGAAAACAACAATTAGCTTTTTGGGCATGGGAAAAATAAAAAGGGCCTATCGAAAATAGGCCCTTTTTTAAGAGTATTAAAATTTATGTCTTACAAAAGCTTCCATGGCCGCATAGGAAGACATGCCCAAAGCCTTGTATTTGTTTGCGGTATCCCTATTTCGCTCCTCGGCTCGCATCCAGAATTCGCGGGAGTCGTCCCCTTGGAACATAACCCCATCCTTTTGGGACTGATGGCAGAATATGGCATTTCTCTTTTTTAGGACCTGTCCCGGACTCATAGGAACGCACATTTCTATTTCGTTGATGTCCCATTCGTGCCAAGCGCCCCTATACAGCCACAACCAACAGTCTTGTATGAAAGGTTCCGGTTTTAGTCGTTTTAAGGCTTCTAGAACGGCGTCCAGACAGACTTTGTGGGTGCCATGAGGGTCTGCCAAGTCCCCGGCAGCATATATTTGATGCGGTTTAATCTGGCTTATGATATCTACCATTAAGTCTATATCCTCTTTAGAAAGATTGTTCTTTTTAATCGTTCCGGTTTCGTAGAAAGGCAGGTCCAAGAAATGGACGTTGGCATCCTTTAGGCCCATGTATCGGGTGGCGGCATAGGATTCGGACCGCCTGATATCTCCTTTCAACCTACGTAATTCCGGGGAATCGATTTGGCTATCCCGTTTGTTGTTGATCGAATTGATGATTTTCTGAACTTTTTCAGAGGGGTTCAAGTTCATGGCGATTTCCGCGAATTTGCGGGCATCGGTATCGGATACGGCAATATTTCCGGATGTTTGGTAGACTACATGCACTTCGTGGCCCTGTTCTACCAATCTATCGAAAGTTCCCCCCATGGAAATGACGTCATCGTCTGGATGCGGGCTAAAAATAATGACCCTTTTTTTGGCAGGTTCCGCCCGTTCCGGTCTGTAAGTGTCATCCGCATTCGGTTTTCCACCGGGCCATCCCGTGATGGTGTGCTGTAGTTTGTTGAAGATCTGAATGTTGAGGTCGTAGGAATCCTCGATGGCGAGTAGATCGGCCATGCCGTTGTCGTTGTAATCCTTATCGGTGAGGCTCAGAACGGTCTTACCGGTTTCTTCGCAAAGCCAGATGATAGCCTTGGCCTTGAGTTCTTCCGTCCACTCGCAGGCATCTACCAGCCACGGGGTTTTGTTTTTTGTCAATTCCGAGGCTGCACCGGTATCCAGGATAAAGGTGCAGTTGGGATGGTTTTGTAGGTAGGTTGCCGGCACCTGCGAGGAAATTTCCCCTTCAATGGTTTTTTTGATGATTTCAGCCTTGTTTTCGCCCCAGCCCAAAAGCACGATCCGTTTGGCCTTGCGAACTGTGGCGATACCCATGGTGATGGCCTTCCTGGGAACGTTGGTTATTCCAAGAAACGCTGGTGCGGCGTCCACACGCGTGATGTGGTCCAAGGTGATCACCCTTGTCCCGGAATTATAATGGGAACCGGGTTCGTTGAAACCAATGTGTCCCGTTCTACCGATACCCAATAACTGAAAATCGAGTCCGCCGTAGTCCTTTATTTTCCGTTCGTAACCCAAACAATAGGCTACCGTATTCTCAGGGGCTACGGTACCGTCCGGAATGTGCACGTTTTCTGGGTCAATGTCGATATGGTTGAAGAGATGTTCGTGCATGAAGTAGTGATAGCTCTGAATATTGCTTTTTTCCATGGGCAAATATTCGTCCAAATTGAAGGTGACTACATTTTGGAAGCTAAGACCTTCCTCTTTGTGCATTCGTACCAGTTCAGAATACACACGAATAGGAGAGGAGCCAGTGGCCAGCCCCAAAACACATGTTCTTCCCTGATTTTGTTTTTTTCGGATGAGTTCCGCAATCTCTTCCGCTACGCGAATGGACGCTTCATTGGAATCCGAAAAAATGACGTTGTGGATTTTTTCAAATCGGGTTTCCTCAAATTGTCCAATGGGTTGGTGGCTTATGTCCCT
This sequence comes from Maribacter aurantiacus, assembly GCF_005780245.1. Lineage (NCBI taxonomy): Bacteria > Pseudomonadati > Bacteroidota > Flavobacteriia > Flavobacteriales > Flavobacteriaceae > Maribacter > Maribacter aurantiacus. The sequence continues at coordinate 43,756 of NZ_VBUK01000012.1, forward strand.
CTTTTTTTTGACCATGGTGGTTTTCATAGAAAATTGGAATTATACTTTTTAAATTCATGCAAATATAGGCAATAAAAATATATTTTGCTGTTTTTTGCAATTTTAAATTGCTGTTTTTTGCAATATTAAATATTAAATTAATTGTCAGGACACAATAACGGAATAAAACGGCATGTTTAAATTTTAGTTATCTTTGTCCCAATTTCTATTTATTTGAATACCTATGTTAAAGGAAGAACGCCAACAAATCCTCTTGAACGAAGTAGAATTGCATAATAGGATTCTATTGACGGATATTGCAGAAAGCTTGGATGTTTCCATTGATACCATCCGTAGGGACGTTAAAGAACTGGATGCCGAAAACAAATTGAAGAAGGTTCATGGTGGTGCCATTTCCTTGGGTTTTACCAATAGCAATAGCAGGAATACAAACATCTATGCCCTGGAGGAAAAAGTTATTATCGCCCAAAAAGCCGTTACTTTGTTAAAGGACGGTGCGGTCATTTTTATCGATGGGGGTACCACCTGTATGGAGCTGGTACGGCTCATTCCGGATAATTTGAATTTGACCTGTTTCACCATCAGTCTACCGGTAGCCATGGAACTGTCCCACAAACCAAATGTAACGGTCATTTCCATTGGGGGACAGATTTCCAAGGAGGCCCAAATATCCATCGGTGCGAACGCCATTCATAATCTTTCTGAAATTAGGGTCGACTATAGCTTTATAGGTACTGGATATGTGGATGCCGTGTATGGGCTTACGGAGTTTGATTGGGATATCGTACAAGTAAAAAAGGCGGTCATAAAGGCGGCAAAAAAAACGGTTTTATTGTCCATTTCGGAAAAGCTAAATTCGCAGCATCGGTATAAAACCTGTGATATCAATACCATTAATACCATGATAACGGAGTTGGAACCGTCCGACCGAATGTTGGAGGTCTTCCGCAACTGTGACATACGCATCTTATAAATACCTTATGGAATACAAAAAAATTACGGAGTCACCCTCCAATCATGATTATTTGGAACAATTGGATACTGTTTCCATCCTCCAAAAAATGAACGAAGAGGATAAGAAGGTTGCCGATGCCGTCGCCCTGGTAATCCCCCAGATTACCCAGTTGGTGGATGCCCTTGCCGAACGTTTCATACAGGGGGGACGTTTATTTTATATTGGTGCGGGAACCAGTGGCCGCTTGGGGATTTTGGATGCTTCCGAAATTCCTCCCACTTTTGGTATGCCCCATGAACGTGTTATTGGACTTATTGCAGGAGGTGATACGGCTATTCGAAAGGCAGTTGAGAATGCAGAGGATGATACCCAACAAGCTTGGCTGGACCTAAATGAACATACAATAAATGAAACCGATGTTGTAGTTGGTATTGCAGCTTCGGGCACTACACCTTACGTTATCGGTGGTCTTGAATCGGCACAAAAAAATAATATCCTCACGGCTTGTATCACCAACAATCCGGGTTCTCCAATTACAAAGGTTTCCGATATTCCTATTGCTGTGAACGTGGGTCCGGAATTCGTTACGGGAAGCACGCGCATGAAAAGTGGTACCTCCCAAAAGCTGGTGCTCAATATGATTTCCACGGCCCTGATGATAAAGATCGGACGTGTAAAGGGAAACAAAATGGTCAATATGCAACTCACCAATAACAAATTGGTGGATCGAGGAACGAGATATATTGTAGAGGGTCTTGGTGTAAGTTATGACGAGGCCGAAGCTTTGTTAAAAAAACACGGCTCCGTTAAAGAGGCCTTGGAGGCCGGTAAATAGTAAAAGTGTTTGCTTTCCTGGATTTGAGAATTAAAAAATTCAAAACACTAAAACCAAAATGCCCAATGTCAAAATCCCAGTGAATAAATGGCTTACCCTAAAGGTTTTTATTTTTTGGGGTTTAGCCGATAAATCCCTTTTCCTTCCACTCCCACGTAAATTAGTCCGTCAGGTCCTTCTTCAATGGAACGAACACGTCCTATGCCGTCCATTAATTTTTCCCTTCTCGTAACCTTGGTTCCATTCAGTTCCAAGCGCTCCAAATACTGAAATGCCAGGGAACCTACAAGGACACTGCCTTTCCATCCGTTGTATTTGTCCGTGGTTATAAAGACCATACCACTTGGAGCGATGGAAGGTACCCAGTAATGAATGGGCTGTTCCATGCCTTCCATGTTGGTCTTATCCGTAATGGGCGTGCCGCTATAGTTGATTCCATAGGTTATCACCGGCCACCCGTAATTGGCTCCTTTTTTGACGATGTTGATTTCATCACCGCCTCGAGGACCATGTTCGTTGTCCCAGATTTCACCGGTTTTAGGGTGTACGGCAAGCCCTTGCGGATTTCTATGTCCGTAGCTGTAAATGGCGGTTTTTGCACCTTTTTTCGCTACAAATGGGTTGTCCTTGGGTATACTGCCATCATCGTTTAACCTGTAAATTTTGCCACCGTCCCTAGTAATATCCTGAGGATTGACGTCCCGTTCCCCGCGTTCCCCTATTGAAAAATAAAGAAACCCTTTATCGTCAAAAACAATTCTTGACCCAAAATGTTGCCCTTTTGTGGTGTTGGGAACTGCTTTGTAGAGCACTTGGTTTTGGACCAGTTTGTCACCCTCCAGTTTGGCCCTCATGATAGCCGTATTTCCACCTTTGCTATCTCCTTCTGGGGAGGCATAGGACATATAAATCCATCCATTTTTTTCATAATCGGGATGCAGTTCAATATCCAAAAGACCACCTTGTCCCCGCTGATAAATTTTGGGTCCATTAGCGATTTTTGTCTTTTTTCCATTAAAAAATCGGATTAAATCACCGTTTTTTTCGGTAATCAGCATACTTCCATCCGGAAGGAACGTGAAGCCCCATGGAACCTGTAGGTCATCGACGAACAGCTCCGCATCGAACGGAACGGTTTGTGGCGTAGAAACCTTGTTTTCAGGGTTTTGTGCGCAAGAAAAATTGAGCAATACAACGAAAAAACAGAAAAATAATACACTTTTTTTCATCTTGGAACGTTAGAAGAATATTAATGAGTGAAGATAGATTTTTTATACTAATACCGAGAATATAAGCAAAAAATTTTACACCAAGGAGGGATATTGACCCCCAAATCATTGTCCTTCTTACCAAACACTACTTAACCTATGCACCCATCACAACAGCGAAGATCGCTGTATGTACTCCTGCTGATACTTCTATCGGTGGTTGGCTCTACGGCACTTGCGGATTCAAGCATTACCAAGATTTTTAGTGAGGTAACCCTTGCAGTGGAAAGGGTGGTCGAAAATACGGTTTCCAAGAAGAAAGTCGAAACCTCTTCGGATTTTGATATTTCAAAGACCAAAGACTCCAACACTAAGTCGGCCACTGCCATGGCCCCAATGTTCATGACCATCATCCAAGGCGCGGACGAGGAGGTAGGTTGTAGCAGTAACGGATTCACGGTAGCCCGTTTTAACCTTTGTGGGAACAGCGATGATCGGATTATTAGTCTATCCGGTGGACCATACGGTTCTGTCTCCTGGCAGATGTTGGGCGGTTCCTGTTCTCCGGATATCAACAATGACTGTCCCAATACGGGTTCCTGCTACACACAAGTGGCTACAGGACAAACCTTCAGTTTGGATGCGAGTTCCATCCCATCGACCATAGGTGCAGAATATAGGGTGGTCGCGGACGGACAGATTTTTTATTTTAAGGTTAAAAAAAGTACCATCAACCAAACCTTCGTTAAGGAGGATTATATCTGTGATGTACCTGGACGGATACAAATAACCAACTTGTCCAGCGCCTACGAATTTAGTATTGATAGTGGAAGCGGTTTTGGGCCATGGCAAGGCGCCATATTCTCAAATTTGACTCCAGGTACCTATATTGTAAAGGCCAGGTTGAGAAATATCCCAAATACCTGTGAGTATCCTTACGAGCCTATTGAAATATTGGAAAGAACCTTGGATTTGTCCGTAAACTTTACGGATATCAATTGTCCCGGGGAAACGGGCGCCATCACCGTAACGCCCACACCCGGCCTTGGACCCTATAAATACACCCTTTTGAACAGCATGGGTGTGGCGCAGGAATTTACCGCCTTTATACCGGACGAGACCTATACCTTTTCCGCTGTGGGTTCCGGTACCTATATCGCACAGGTAGAAACGCAACAATGTACGGGAGACCCATTGAACGGAATCAATCCGCCAAGAATTGCAGTCGATACCTTTGGAAACCCAATAACCATTGGGTCCGGAATAAGTCCGTTGGATGCTTCCACGGAGGTAAATTCCAGTTTTGGATGTGCCACTATTTCCAGTGTGGATATTACGGTGAATACATCGGGTGGTTCCGCGCCGTATACATTTACGGTTAATGGTGGGCCTGTACAGCCCTCGTATGGAAATGCTACAACGGACACAGGGACCACAATCTACACCGTAAACTCCCCAGGAACTTATGACTTCGTTATTACCGATAGTAACGGTTGTATTATCACGGCCTCTTCCAACGTGGAAGACTTGCTGCCGCCAGATGTAACAGCATCCGGAATTGACGGAACGTGCAGTAATGGGGGTGCCCGTATTATTTTCACCGTTAACGATGCCCGGGGATATAACCTTTCCTATCGGGTGAATTCTGGAGATCCTTGGGTGACGGCACCACAGATTTCTGTCCCCGCAGGAACTTATAACAATATTGAAGTCCGATATCAGCAAGGTGGTTTTGAATGTACAATTACCCTACCTTCGGTAACGGTGACCACGGTTGGGAACATAAATGGCTCCGCGACCAAAATTTCCGATGTTACCTGTGATGGTAGTGGAGGTACCAATGGTGGTAGGATTGACTTTGTAGGACCTTTTACCGGTGGTTCGGGTAGCGGATATCAATTCAGTATTGACGGGGTGAATTTTACGGGCATCACTTCGTACACCAACTTAGCCGCGGGAACGTATATACCCATTATCAGGGATGGTGGTGGTTGTCGATTGGAACTAACTCCGATCGATATTTTGGATGTAGATCCGCCCACAAACCTGGATTTCGCACAAAGCAATATTAGTTGTGCCGCCGGTACATCGGATGTTACCCTTACACCAACATCCAATGCGGCCATCGTTAACTACTCGGTCGTTAGCCCCGTGACCATCAATAATGGAAGCAACCCAACCTTTGTTGGGTTAAGCACTTCCACGTCCTATATCTTTCAAATAACCGATGCAAATAACTGTACCTATACGGAAGGCTTTAGTCCGGCCGTAATAAGTTCCATTCGGGCCCGTGTAAAATCCGGCGGGGACTTACGGGTCTGTAATGGCGCTACGGATGGTACAGGCACTTTTATCATCGACGGATTTGCGAACAACTACACCTATAATATCAATGGAGGTCCTGAAAGTGCCCCGCAAAACAATGCCGAGGTCGATTTGCCGCTATCGGGAATAGGAACCTATACCATCACCGTAACAGATGCCGATACCGGTTGTACGGATACCGCTACTTTCGACATTGTGGACGCTCCCCCCTTGGATATAAGTGGAAGCACCGTCACCCCAATGAGCTGTGCCAATGGAAATATAGGTAGCGTTCGTGCCAATTTTACCGGAGGTTGGGGCGGAAACAGGTATACCTTGACGCCACCTTCAGGGCCAGCAATAGGACCCAGATCGGGGAGGACGTTTAGCAACCTAACGATTCCAGGAACCTATACCTTGACCGCTGAAGATGCGGAGGGTTGTACCGATACTTTTGTTTTTGTTCTTACCCAAATTGACGCACCTACTGTAAGTTTGGACAATGCGGCATCCGATTTTTGTTATGTTCCCGGTACCGGAGCAACCGCAGTGGTAACTTCCACGGCGGGCACAGCGGCATTGGGAACACATGAATTCCGCATCAATGGTGGAGCTTTGCAACCAACGGGTACCTTTAATGGCTTGACTCCCGGTAATTATACCATAGAGGTGGTAGACGGTAACAATTGTAGCGATTCCATAGTAATCACTGTTGCTCCACAACTAAGGGTCAATACTGCGGTAGTCACGGAAATCCCTTGTGGGGGATTGCCTGGCCAGATTCGGGTGGATGTATCAGGAGGATATGCTTCGGCTACCGGTCTCTTTGAGGTAAGTTCCGATAATGGGGCAACGTTTAGTGCGCCTGCACCCTATACCTCCAGTACCTTCTTCTACGATACTGCCATTGATGGCACCTATGTATTTAGAATAACCGATAACAATACTACCAATGCAGGTTGCGAGGCCACATCGGCACCGCTCATATTGAATCCACCAGCGAACATTGCCGCTGCTTCTGTAATAACAAGGCCTGTAAGTTGTGGTGCTCCAAATAATGGGGTCGTAACCATTATACCCGACGGAACCAGTGGCGTACCGCCGTACGAAGTCAACTTCAACGGTATGGGATGGAGTTCGCAAACAGTATACTCAGATTTACCTGCAGGTACATATCCTTTTTTAGTTAGGGATTCTAGAGGCTGTGAAACCGTACCGGCAAATGCCGTCATAGGTACCGATACCACCTTGCCACCGGATGCATCGGTTACCCAAGATGCGGCTATTTGTGACGGTAGTGGTGTCGTGAGCGGAGGAATCACCATTAATGGCGTTACCGATGGAACCCCAAATTTCGACTTTAGGATCGAGGACAGTACGGGAACGGAAATCACACGTTTGGAAAATCAGTCGGCCTTTCCAATTACCATTAGCGATACCAACTTGATTCCAGGGAACTATACAGTGATTACCTTGGATGCCAATGGTTGTACGGACATAGATACGGTAACTATCACTTCAAATGAAGTTGTGATTACACCTATTTTTCCACCATTGCCACCATCCTGTGACGATAGTAGTTTTACATATGCCGTTAGTGTGAGCGGCGGTTCCGGTTCTTATGAAATCAAGTTGGCGCAACAGCCTTCGTTTTATCCCTTGAACAATACGCCGGGCATTAATGACCATACCTTTAGTAATGCTGCGGACGGTATCCAATATGGTATTGCCTATACCGTACAGGTGAGGGATGTGGTAACAGGTTGTTTGTACGAGCAGGAAATTCCGCCAGTTGATGCGCCTTCAACACTCGAAATTACGGCATCTTCAACACCTGGAGCTTGTGATGTGAACAGAAACGGGGAGATTGCCTATGAGGTCATTGGCTATAATCCTGGGGACGTTTTAAGAATTGAGTTGCTGAACAATGATACAAACACCACAACAGTGATCGTCCCATCATTTTCGGCCCCTGCGCCACCATATACCAACACGTATCCAGAGTTGCCCGGGGATTATCAAATAATCGTGGTGAACGAAACGGATACCTGTAGGAATGCTGCCGGTGTCATCATAGATCAAAACTTACCGGCCATAGATGTAATCTCCGATGTTCCTGCGAATTGTAATGCATTCGGACAGATAACGGTGCAAGGCCGTGGCGGATCGGGAGGTCCGTATGAATATGCCTTTGTGCCCGATGGTTCCCCGGAACCCGCTTATCCGGCAGATTATGTGAGCACCACGACTTTTGTGGGCCCTGCCGGAGACTACGATATTTATGTGCGCGATAGTGGTGGTTGTATCTCCTTTGATATCGCCACGGTGATCCAACTGGACCCGGACCTTCCCGTACCAACGTTTACGGTGGTGAACCAATGTAATCCCAGTTCAACTTCCTTTGATATTACCGTGGCCATGCCAAACTCGGTCAACACGCCACGTTTTACTTTGGCGGGAGATGAACAGATTCCAACGGATAATGGAACCAACTGGGTATATACCTTTACGGTTGCCAGTCCGGGGGATTATGTGGTCGATGTGGTCGATGCAAATGGATGTACCAGTCAGGGTACCGCGACGGTATATAATTTCCTTTCGGCTACGGGAACTTTTTCTACAGATTCAACATGTAACGATGCTGATGGCGAGATTACGATTGCGACTTTTGGCGGCAGCGGTGATTTTGGATACATCCTTTCGGGAACGGATTACACAGGTGCTTCGGTGGGACCCATTACCCAAGAGGACGACCCCGTTTTCGCCGGATTGGCTCCAGGTACCTATGATGTTTTGGTGGTGGACCGAATTATGTTCGACGGAACCAATTTCTGCGAATATAATGTGGCCGGAATCAATCTGAATCAGGCCGCGCAACCAGTTATCACTTCAGAATTGGCTACCGATATCACCTGCCGTGACAACAACGACGGAACGATTGAAGTGGTGGTAGGACCTGCAAATGCTTTGGTGCCATTTACTTCGCAGGATATGCCCATTACATATATTTTGAACAATCTTACCACTTCCTCGGAACACGACCGAAACAATACGGGAACCTTCTCCAATTTACCACAAGGGGATTATCAGGTTCAGGTGGTGACACAACGGGGTTGCGAGGTATTATCCGCGGTGCATACGATAACAAATCCGGCCGACTTTAGCATAACGGCTTCGGCTCCTGATTTTGCCTGCGAGCCCGGGGCAAATCGCTATAGTTCAACAATAATTACCGTGAATGTTACAGATCCTGGAACAATCGGCTCCGGATATCAGTATAGTATCACCGGTTTTTCCAACTATCAATCGGGTAACACCTTTGAGATTGTGGACAATGGTTCTCCGCAGGATATAACCGTATATGCCATCGACGGGAATGGGTGTCAGACTACCTTTGACCTGCCAACTATAAATCCGCCTACGGATGTTGTTCCAACATTGAGCGTAGTGAGTGCATTGGATTGTGCCAACGATGAACGCGTTCGCATCGATGTGGTGGGCACTACTAATTTTACCATAGTAACCAATTCCGTTGTTCCGGTCGCCAATGTAACTATTAGTGGCGCTTCCTTTGGGTTTGTGGATTTGCCAGCATCGGGCGATTATATCATGGAGATTGTAGACAATACGGGCGGATGTACCTATCCACTTCCGATCCATACCGTAAACGACCCGCAATTACCAACGGTTTTTATTACGGAGGCCAAACCGGTTAGCTGTTTTGGAACTAATGATGGCGAGTTGTTCATAACGGTTTCGGATTATGTAGGAACTTATAACTATACGGTCTATATGGCGGATGATACAACCAGAAGTACACCCATTGCGACAGGTAGTTTTGAAACAACTAATTTCCCGGATGTGAATGGTGAGGAAGCCAGGATAACCGGCCTGCCAGGAGGTAATCTAATAGTTGAGGTGGTTTCCACGGACGTTCCATTCTGTAGTAATGACAGCAATGTTGCCAATATTCGTACCCCTAACGGGCCTTTACAGGTAACCGCCAATTCTGTGGGTAATGTGGGCTGTGGTAATGACAGTGGCGAGATTCAGGTGACCGGAACCGGTGGTTGGGACGGTACGCCGTATGAATACCGATTATTGTTCAGCACCGATGGTGGTACAAGTTACACCACTGAAGTAGCGCCTTTCTCCAACAATAACACGTTTACCGGATTGGAATATGGTTTCTACCGAGTGGAGATTCAGGACACGGAGCTTTGCACGAACATTTTTGATATTGAATTGGATGAAGTACCACAAATCGATGCCGGTATCAGACAGCCACAAGGTCTGGATTGTCCCAATGGAAACAACGCCGTATTGGAAGCTTTTGACCCCACAACGGGTGATGCCACTACGGCCACAGCTGGGGCCTCTGGAGGGTTTTCAGGTGCTGGATATAATTATCGATTACTGTATTTGAACGGCAACGACAATACGGATATCGCATCTACGAGCGGATTGCAGAACACACCAACCTTCATTGGTGCCAGCGGTGGTTTTATCAGTGCCGGATGGTATGCCATAGAGGTTTCCTCTAGCTTTGGATGTTTGTTCGTTACGGAGCCTTATTTTGTGGATCCGCCACCACCAGTGGCCCCGTTACTGGTTCAGACACGGGTACCCGGTTGCGGCGGTGATGGTGAAATGCGATTGTCCATACAGAATCCAGACCCTTCTTTTACGTATGAATATGCGCCTGTGGAGAATGGGGTTGTGGTAGGGCCTTATCAAACCATGGTGGGAAGTTCCGTTTTGGTACCAGGCGTACAGGGAATCACCTATCAATTTGATGTAAGGAAGACCAATGCGGCCAGCACTTGTTTGGCTATACGATCTAATGGTATAACCATGACCAATGCCACGGGCATTACGTTATTGCCCAATCTGCCGGACGATATTTCCTGTGCTTCGGAGCTGGACGGTAGGATAGAATCTTTTGTAAATGGTGGTGTGGGTGACGATACCTTTTACCTCTATAACGGAGACCCGGTAGACGCGTTTAATCCGTCCGCATCGGCAACCTTGTTCAGGGGACCACAGGATAATGGAACTTTCGAAGGCTTGCCAGAAGGTACGGACTACTATATTGCCGTAACCAGCGGCGCCACATGTATGGACATTGCAGGGCCTTTCCAAATTGTGAGGCCAGATCCTATCGTATTCGATGCAGCACCTACAACGGTAAGTTGTAACGGGGAGCAGGATGGAACCATCACCGTTGAGGTGTTATCAGGAGGTATCGGTTTGATTCAGTTCGCCATAGGCCCAAATTTCAATGAGTTCTTTAGTGATCCGGCAACCCCGGGAACTTATACCTTCGAGGATTTGGCACAGGGTACCTATGAAATATTGATTCAGGATGAAAACGGCTGTTTTGAACGTGATTTCATCACTGTGGACGAACCCGAGGTGCTCCAGGCCGTCAACATTCAAACTACGCCGGAATTGTGTATAGGTGCAAATGATGGCACTATGACTTTTGAGATAACCGGCGGAACACCCTTTAATGACCCCATGGTAAGTGCTACGCCTTATTATGAGTATAAGGTAGAAATGATCGACCCCATCGACGAATCGGGTACTGGAACTTTTGCTCCATATGTGCCTGGTCAATTGATCGAGAATTTACAGGGCGGTGCCTCCTACGCCATTCATATTAGGGATGCCAATTTATGTACGGGATTGGAATTGTTTAATATCGGCATTGGTGTCGATTTAACTGCTGAACCGTTGGTTGTGTATGGATGTGAGGGAATCTTTCCAAATAGTACGGTAACCATTGACATGTTGGGCAATATAAATATGGATGATTTGATGTTCGCCTTAGATCCCATAGATGCTACTGACGCCATAACTTCCAATGCTGGAATGGACTATCAATGGGGAGATCTTGCTCCGGGTGACCACAACGTTTACATCTACCATCAGAACGGGTGTACCAATTTTGTGGAATTCACGGTCGATGCGTATGATCCATTGACCTTATCGGCAGAAAAAACAGGTCCCAATGAACTTGTGGCCATGGCACAAGGCGGTTATGGCGGTTATGAATATTTCTTTAACGGCGCTTCCTATGGAAGTGAAACTACCTTCACCACAAATCGAAGTGGAATGGTAAACATTCGGGTAGTAGATGCCAATGGTTGTGTGGCCGAAGTCGACCTTCCTTTTGAATTTACAGGAATGTTGGAAATTCCCAATTTCTTTACGCCGGACGGAGACAGACAAAATGATGTATGGCAAATACGAAATACGGAATTCTTTGACGATTTGGAGGTAAAAATTTATGATCGTTACGGTAGGGTAGTGGCCGTATTGGACAAGGTGACCGGATGGGATGGAACCTATGAAGGCAAAGAAGTGCCTACAGGCGACTACTGGTATGTGGTCAATGCCCTGGGTGAACGAAAATCCCGCTATGTGGGACACTTTACATTGTACAGATAACATTTAGTAAGGGAAGCTTTCCCAGCTTCCCTTTTTTTATATGATACTCTTTTTTCATGTATTCATATATAAAGTTCACTTTTTCGTTTTGTTGTATATCAAGGTTTTTGCCATGAGTATTTCAATAGATTTGTAAAACGAATTATGTATCTTCAAAGGATATAATTCGCCTGATTTGTATAAAAACATCTTATTTATTTTCCTGATACTCTTGGTAAGCAGTTGTGCCTCGCAACCTAGTTATACCTTGGTAGATGGAGAGTTGGAGACATCGGTAACGGAAACCTTAAAGTATTACCTGTACTATCCACCGGAATACGAATTGAAACCTGAAAAAAAATTTCCTGTTTTATTGTTCTTGCATGGAGGGGGAGAGGTGGCCGAAGATTTAGGTCCCAATGAAAAAATTCCGCCACCAAGCCTCATTTTACAAGGTAGAAAATTTCCATTTCTGATTTTAGCCCCTGAAAATTCATATGCGAAAAGTTGGTGGAACACCCGTGCCGTAAAACAGCTCTTGGATTCCGTGGTTTCAAAAAACCGTATCGATAGGAATAGGATTTACTTATCCGGGATAAGTCGTGGCGGGGGTGCCGCCTGGGAGATGGCGGTCCAATATCCAGAAACTTTTGCTGCCATGGCCGTTGTCTGTGGGATGACACCGTTGCCCTATGCTTCATGGATCAATAAGAAAATGCCCATTTGGGTCTTCCATGGCGAAGACGATGACGTGATTCCGGTCGAAGAATCCGAGTCCATGGTGAATAAACTCAAGGAGTTTGGGTACGATGTCCGGTTCACCAAATATGAAAATGTGGGCCATGAGGCATGGTCAAAAGCATATGCTACGGATGAACTCTATGCGTGGTTTTTAAGGCAACAATTACAGAATTGATGGTACCTCAAACTAAAAAATACATATTATGAAAATAGCACATGCACTAGTTTTTTTGACTTTCTCTTTGTTTTTTCTTGGGAGAGGAAATTCCATGCCCAACAAAAAGCAGCCTAGGAACGTAATTTTCATTCTTACCGATGATCATCGGTATGATTACATGGGTTTTACAGGAAAAGTTCCCTGGTTGGAAACTCCAAATATGGATAAGCTTGCCAGGGAAGGAGCTTATTTGCCCAATGCCTTTGTAACGACTTCCCTGTGCTCCCCCAGCAGGGCTTCTATTTTGACGGGTATGTTTTCCCATAGCCACACCATAGTGGACAATCAAGCGCCAGATCCGGGCAACCTTACTTATTTTCCCCAGTATTTGGAGAAGGCCGGATATCAAACCAGTTTTTTTGGAAAGTGGCATATGGGCGACCATGGAGATGAACCACAACCTGGATTTACGCATTGGGAGAGTTTTCCTGGCCAGGGTGTGTATTACAATCCCACCTTGAACATAAACGGAGAAAGAATATCCTATAAGGACTCCACGTATATTACCGACCTATTGACAGAACATGCCATTGATTGGCTTGATAGCAGGGATAGGAAAAAACCCTTTTTTATGTATCTATCCCATAAAGCGGTTCATGCCGGATTTCAGCCGGCCAAAAGACACAAGGGAAAGTACAAAGGAAAACGGATCGACCTCCCAACAACTTATGAGCAGACAAAAACAGGTGCCTATCGTGACCTAAAATGGCCTCAATGGGTAGCTGACCAACGGGTAAGCTGGCACGGTGTGGATTATATGTACCATGAAAATAGGGATATCCATGAGATGGTGGTGGATTATTGCGAAACCCTTTTGGGTGTCGATGAGAGTATAGGTACCGTGATGGATTACTTAAAAAAGGAAGGATTGGACGAATCGACCTTGGTTATTTATATGGGGGACAATGGTTTTAGTTGGGGGGAACACGGATTGATAGATAAACGTCATTTTTATGAGGAGTCCGTAAAAGTACCTTTATTGGTGCGTTGTCCGGAATTGTTTAAGGGTGGAATCCGTCCGAAGCAAATGGTCCAGAATATTGACATTGGACCCACCATTTTGGCCGAAGCGGGAATTAAGCAGCCCGAGCATATGCCGGGTACTTCGTTTATTCCAATTCTTAAGGGAGTGGCCAATGTAAATACCCGAAAAGAGGTGTTTTATGAGTATTACTGGGAATATGATTTTCCAATGACACCCACGGTTTTTGGGATGAGGACGGATAAATACAAATACATGAAGTACCATGGCATTTGGGACCGAAATGAATTGTATGACCTGGAAAACGATCCCGATGAAATGTATAACCTAATTGCAGATCCTGACAAACAGGAGATAGCCAAATCCATGTCCGCCGCCATATATGATTGGTTGGAAGAAACAGGAGGCATGCAGATTCCCTTAAAGCGGACTGTAAAGTATAGGTGGGGCGATTTTAAGCATCAGAATGAGCATTGACTTCTAGGGATTCGCAACACCCTTTAGAAAATCACGGGTTTAAATTGTTTTCAAGAATCAAGAGATCCACTTCAGATTTTCTCCAGGCCTCGTTGAGATTATCCGGAACGGGAGTGAAGGAGTAACTAAAGGCGCTAAGAATAATATCCGTATCTCCGTCCTGATCTACATCTCCCGCATCCATTAACATCCATCGGCCCAGATTGCCAGTGTCCATACGATAGGGTTCAAATTGGAATGAATTGGCATTTTTGTTTTCCAAATAAACAAAGGAGTACGCAGGGGTTCGTTCATAATCCGGAAAAGTGGATAGAATTCCAAAGTCGATGTCCCCGTCTTGGTCATAATCATTGGAAACGACCCTAGTGGCACCGTTCATAGGATAAAAATAAGCTTCGGTAAAATTATTGTGGCCATCGTTGATATGGATTCGTAATCCGTGATACGGCTTGTGAACATTGCTTTTATCGGCATTATCGCCCTGAACTGTTACTATGTCGTTATATCCATCATTATTATAATCAATAATCTCAAACCAACTAGATCCGTACACCGGACTGAACTGTATGGGGGTTTCCATTCTAAATTTTAAATCGGCCTCCTGATAAAAAATGGTAATGCCCTCCCTACCTTGTGAAGTTAGCACCACCAAATCATCTAGGCCATCTTTGTTCATGTCCTTGGCCATAGCCCTTGTACTTCCTGGTTGGTTCAATAATATCTGGTCTTTATAATTAAAATCCCCATTATGGCTTAGAAGGGTAAGTTTCCCTGTCAAATCCCCAAATTCACAGACTACAACTTCGTCAATGCCATCCTTGTCAAAATCATGGACAAGGCTATGAACAGGTCTATGTAACTGAATATTGGCTCGGTTTATTTTTCTCTTGCTGGGCTCGATAACACTTAAACTGCCCTGAGAGAGCTCAGAAGGGTCAAGATAACCAACATAGGTGAAATATTTTAAGGTGTCCTTTTGGGAGTAGGAGGTAAGTGCTTGCTTCGTACGTTCTGTTTTGGTGACTTTTTTTAAAATAGGATCATAATGAATTAATCTGCTATTTAGGTTGCCGGTTATTATTTTTTTCTGAACAGAATCAAATTTCAAAAATGTAAATAACGCTCCCTTGATACTATCCAGAACTATTGGTTGCACCTTAAATTGGGATATTCCATTGGTTGGTGTCTTCACAATGCCCAGATCAAGGGAATCACCGGCCATTTTAAGAATATAGTCTTTGAGTAAATTCCAATCCTCTATGGATATACTAGGTTTTTCAGGATACACCCCGGACTGAACAATGGCAAATTGTTCCATGCGTGAAATGCCCTCATAGGGATCGTATGCCGTGTCCTTGATTCCCATACGCGCGCCCATATCCGGTAAAATGCCATCTTTCCAAATATGTTTAGGTAAGTTATCGATATCCGGAAGCAGATGGCAACTCGCGCAATAAGACTCATAAAGTGCTACAGCTTTTTTCTCCTTCGGCTCACATGAAATCAAGGATGTTATTACAGCAAGCAAAAAAAGGAGTTTCATGTTGGAAGACATTGTCATGCTATTTAAAAGAAGAAATCTTTCCTTTGGTTCAATCCTAATTAAGGGGAAGTGCTATCCATACATATTTTCGATAAAGGCGGATAAATAAAATACTACTCATTTTTAAGAAAAACTCTTAGCGGGCCCCTGTTCTGTGAGACCACAATGAATGGATTACTCTCGTTGGCATTATTTACAATGGTAATATCCTTGGTATCACCTTGAGCTACAAACCCACTTTTTTGGATATCGACAACAGAAAAATTACCCTTTCCATCCCCTTCCAACAAAAATCCGTTGGAGGCATCATATTTTCCAATAAATACCTCGTTGCCATAGTCGTTTCCAACCAATAGAACATCGTCATTGCCATCGTTGTTGTAGTCTGTTACCGCGATACTGTTGATCGGTGCCATTTGTGTTTCCCAAGGTAGTTCCTTATAACTGAACGTGCCATTACCTAAATTTTCCACGTATATGCTTCTATCAAAATTTCCTGTCAATGTAAGGGCACCGTCCATTTCCTCTTCCGTGAACAAGGTGTTGATATCCGCATTTGCAAAGCTTTTATATGTATTGTATTTAGAACGGAACAAAGGACTCTGACCATTTAGATCGCCCCAAAACTTCAAGGGAAACGATCTGTATTCCGGATTGTCAAAGCTATACTTAAGATAGCTGAACATCACAGGGTCAACGGTGCCATTATTGTCGAAGTCTTTGGAGACGAGCTTGGTAGGTCTTTCAGGGGAAGGTTGGTAAAAATTGTTGGCCCCTAAATTCCCAACGATAAAATCCAAATCCCCATCCTTGTCAAAATCATGGGCAACGATGCTTTCCCAGAAACCGTATAAATCATCCATACCGGTCCCCTCCATTTTTGTTAGTTTTTCCCCATTGTTTTTGAAAACGGTAATTGGCATAAATTCCCCAATAACTATCAGGTCGTTAATTCCATCGGAATCCACGTCTGCCCAAGTAGCATCGGTGACCATACCTATATCACGTAATTCGGGACACATTGAATCGGTTACATCCACCAATGTACCATTTTCATTTTTTAAAAGATAGCTGCTTTCCGGAATGGGGTATTTCGCAAATGGTGTTCTGCCCCCTACAAATAAATCTATAAAACCATCTTTGTTAAAATCATTTGCGGCAACTACGGAGCCACTCTTTTTGATTTCAGGCAATTTATCCAAGGCAAGGGAAAAATTACCCTTTCCATCGTTAACAAGAATCCTATCCAGATAATAGCTGTCATCCGGTGTAAATTCATTGCTTCCGGACACGAAGTAAATATCAAGATCCCCATCGTTATCCAAATCAAAAAGGGCTATTCCTTCTTCCTCGTATTTTTTGTCTTCTTCTTCCTTGAATAACTCTCGTTGCAAAAATTGTCCATTCGATTCTTGCAAAAATAAAACCGGTGAATACCTGGCGGAACTACCCACAATGAAATCCTCCAGACCATCGCCATTGAGATCTCCCGATGCCAAGCAAGGACCATTTTGGGTCAATTTATGCGGTAATATTCTTTGAATATTGAAGTCGATTACATCCAACTCCTTATGTTCATAATCCATTCCATATTCTTTTGAAACTTCGGTAAATAACTTTTGGTCCTTTTTGGGATTGAACGGAAATTCCAGGGATTTTACATCTATTGGGGAGGCTTCATTTTGTTTCAGTACCAAGGTTTGATTAGGCTGAACGCCTTCCAATTTTTGATAGTTGCCATTAGGCCATAATATCTCTAAAGAATTAATTTTTGCCTTATCGCCCAGACCAAAATGCACTATACCATCCAAGGAGGACATATAGCCTCTATACAAGTAGTTTTCATGGTATTGAAAAGTGCCATCGTCAAAGCGTACCACTACTTTTGCACCTATGCCGTAGGTGTCCGAGTTTTTAAGGTTGATTCTTACATAGTTGTTTTCTGCCCCTAAGTTGTTTCTAAAGATGAAAGCAGGGTCGTTGATATTGTTAACAACATAGTCCAAGTCACCATCATTATCCAAGTCTGCAAATGCCGCTCCATTTGAGAAGGAAGGTATATTGAGACCCCATTCCTCACCTTTATCCTCAAATGTATCCTTACCGTTATTTACGTAAACATAGTTTGGAATCTTGATAGTAGGTATGGAATCCAAAATTTGACCTGGTTTCAAATACCTACTTACATTAAAATTGAAGTCCCCAAAATCAAGGTCGGTGATATCCCTAGGAAAACCATTCGTTATCAATAGGTCTTTATGGCCATCATTGTTCATATCCGCAAATAATGGCGACCAGCTCCAGTCGGTTTTAGAGACACCAGACATTAAACCGATTTCACTAAAGGGTACACCATTTCCGTTTCCTTTCTGCAACATGTTCCTGGAATATTGATATTCATAATTGTAACGTTCATTAAGGACATAGTTGGTGTAATTATTACTTGCTATGGTCGTCTTCAACCTTTGGTTGGTTTCACCCAACATATCCAGAGTGATGATATCCAAATAACCATCATTGTTAAAATCCGATATATCATTGCCCATGGAGAATTTACTTTGGTGCTTCACAAATTCCGATATTCTATTGGTAAAAGTACCGTCCTGATTATTGATATACAGCAGGTCATTGGTGAGGTAGTCGTTGCTTACATATATATCTGGCCAGTTATCGTAATTGATATCCGCAATGGCCAAACCAAGTCCGTAGCCTTCTAAAGTGATGCCGGCTTCAAGGGAAACATCGGTAAAGGTACCATCCCCATTGTTACGATACAGATGGTCCGTGCTCAGCGCAGAGCCGTCCGTTATCTTTTCCCTGTAGTTGGAAGGAAGCACATGAATATCCACGTTGTTGAGAACATAAAGATCTAAATCTCCATCTTTATCATAATCGAAGAAGGTGGCTCCCATACTGTTACTGCTATCTGCAATGCCATATTCTTTAGCCATCTCTTTGAAAGTAGGAACACCATTGGCATTGTGTCCTTGATTTACGAATAACATATTGGCCTTTTCTTTATCGGAATCCAACATGGCCGCACATACATAAATATCAAGGTATTTGTCGTTATTTATATCTACCAGGGCAATTCCGGTACTCCATTTGTCAATTCCTTCAATCTGTGCCTCTGCGGAAATATCCTTGAATTTAAAGTCGCCTTCATTTAGGTAGAGTTTATTTGAAACTTGGTTTCCCGAGAAAAAAATGTCGGGCCTGTCATCATTATTGAAATCTCCAATGGCAACACCGCCTCCATTAAAAATGTATTCACTTGTTAGAATATTAAAGCTGTCCGTTTCTATAATCCTATTGTTAAAATCTACGCCAGAACTTTTAGCTGGTATTTGGGTAAAGAGCTTTTCTTTTTCCTCTTGGCAAGATGTAAAGACAAGGGCAATAAGAACTGAAATGCAAATTATTTTTTTCATTTTTAGTGCAATAGTTTTAATAATGATATTAGGATATCAAAAAAGCGATGATTTTAAATGGCTATAAACAAAGTTAATTAAACGGTAATGTTATAAAAATTTAGGAGTAGAAAAGCTTGTTGGATTAAACTTTCATTAATCAATTTTAGTTTTTGAATAATAAAAAAGGGCGTGTGTAACACGCCCTTTTCTATAAATATAGGTTGATTAATTAATAACCTGGGTTTTGGGATAATACATCCGAACCTTGAATGTCTATTTGCGTTTGCGGTATTGGGTAATACTCGTTTTTACCAGCGGTAAAACTTGCTCCACCAAACTTTGTCACCAAATATTGGGATTCATAATCCAAGTACGCGTTCAATTCCTCCGCGGCTACGCCCCAACGAACCAAATCGAAGAAACGATGACCTTCTCCGGAAAGTTCCAATTTACGCTCGAAACGGACAGCTCTTCTCGCGAAATCCTGATTTGGGAAAGAAGTATATTCAGAAATCACATAGTTTGCTGCTGGGCCACTTCCATCATATTCTTGTACCCAGAACTCAGAATTTGCAGCTCTTGCACGTACCCTGTTTACATATTCCAAGGCTTTATCCAAGGAACCTGCTTCTACTTCCGCTTCGGCTGCCATTAAAAGCACATCGGCAAAACGAATTATGGTATAGTTCATAGTTGCATAACCTCTGGTCCAAGAGCTTCCATCCGTAAAGCTATTCTCCTGACTCCTATAGTAAATATACTTTTTAGGAGAGTAGGGACCCGCATAGGGGAAGCTACGAATCCAAGCGGAACCTGGATGCTCGATCCAATCCAAATATGGAATTCCTTTTCTACCAATGGAATGGTCAATTCTTGGATCTAATGGGTCTGGATCTTCTACGAAGGTCGATTCATCATTGTCATTTGTGAATACATGTCTGTAGATATTGTCCACTTCATTGGCAGGGTCATTGTATGAGCCATCCAAAAGTGGTAAGCCATCTGCTCCGGTCCTAAAGGAGTTGGCCAATTCCATACTCGGTTGGAAGAACCCACAACAGTTCCCAGGACCGTCAGGGCCTGTATTGTAAGGGTAGTTCAAATCATCAAAGTAATTGGCATTTGCTGTACTACCAGTATTATTGGCAGATTCCACATCCATTACGGCTTCTGCATGGTTGTCATTTTCAGCATTGTAAATTTGGGCATAGTCATCCAAAAGGTCATAGGGCAATCCGTTTGAAGTAACACCTTGTTCTATGACTGTAGTGAACAAATCTTTGGCGGGACCAAATTTTTGCTGATACAGGTAGGCCTTTGCCAAGTAAGCTCCAGCTGCCCATTTATTAACTCTTCCGGGGCCATTTTCTGCAGGTAGATTGTCATATGCAAACTGAAAATCAGCCTCGATAAAACCCCAAACATCCGGTGTGTTTGGAATACTCGGTATATCGGCAGGGAGCACAGTTTCATCAAACAATGGAATACTATTGAAGTGCTTCTTTAAGTCAAAGTAGAAATGACCTCTTAACAAACGTGCTTCCCCAGCAATACGTGCGGCATCGGCGGCTGATACATCAGTGGCCACTGCCAATGCTGCTAACACTTTATTCGCTCGACTAACTCCTTCAAAGCGACCATTCCATAAACTGTTAAAATCTCCAATGGTTGGATCAGCCTCGTATCTTTGAATTGGATTAATGGTCGAATAGTCACCAGCATCCGTTCCTTTGTTGGCCTCACCGCCCATGATGGAGCCGGTCACCCAATGGTTGGGTCCCTCAAAACGATTGCCAAATACGCCATTTAATGCGGCATAGGTGCCGATAAGTAGACCCTCAATTCCATCTTTCGTACCCACCTGAGCATCCGCTAAGGAGCCGGTAGGAAGTACTTCCAAGAATTCATCGTTACATGACACCCCTATCATAAGAAAGGACATCGCAGCAACGACTGTCTTTTTAAAATTAATCATAGTTTTCATAGTTTATTTTTACTTAAAGATATAATATATTTTGAACATAACTATCACAGTTTTATAACATTGAATTAGATTCCCACCTCAAGTGTTATCAAATATTGTGGTGCGACTGGATAGTTTCCTACATCGATACCAAAGTTGGTATCAGCTCCACCACCAATGCCTGGGTCAAGACCACTATAATTTGTTATAGTCCAAATGTTGTTTGCTGAAAGTCCTAATTTTAACCTGCTCAATCCAAGTCTATCTGTTATATCAGCGAAGTTATAGGCAAACGCCAGTCTTTGTAGTCGAAGATAGGATCCATCCTCAACATACCAAGAGTTACCGACACCACTGGTACTTAAATTAGTAGCACTCTCCCAAATGGGGGCAGCAGCATTGTTTCCTAATTCAGGAGTCCAAGAACGCTTGGCGGCCTGACCTTTTGCAGAGCCTTCAAAAGTACCAAAGAAATCAGTGAACCATTTGGACTGATTAAATATGTCGTTTCCAACAGAAGCAAACCAATAAGTTTCAAATTCCAAATTTTTATAGCGTAAATTGATGGTCGCACCACCAGTATAATCTGGTACAGGACTTCCTATAAAAGTTCTATCATCTGGGGTAATTGCGCCATCCCCGTTAATGTCGGCATATCGGAATCGACCTAGACCCTTTCCATCCTGAGCAGGAGAGTTAGCTACTTCTTCAGCACTGTTGAAATAACCAATTACCTCATAACCAAAGAAGGAGGACAAAGGCTGTCCAACAGCATTTCTGGTAGCTTGAATTCCTCTGTATGTTTGACCGTCAAAAAAGTCAAGTCCCGGAGCCAATGCTGTAATCTCATTTTTAAGAAAGGAATTGTTTAGGGTGACCGTGAAGGAAAGGTCCTCTGTAAAATTACCCCTTCCAATAATTTGGAAATCGAGTCCAGAGTTGCTCATACTTGCAATGTTAACGGATGGTGCTTGTGCAAAATTACCGGTAACCCCAGCTAAAGGCAATTGGTACAATAGGTCATCCGTATCCTTTTTCCACCAATCTAAAACCAATTCTAATTTATTGTTGAAGAAACTTGCATCAAAACCTACATTCAGTGTGGTACTTGTCTCCCATTTTGCATCTGGGTTACCTATTCGACTTTGGGCGAAGCCTTCATCGGCCCCACTGTTCTGACCTTGAATTGGATACCATGTGTTTCCTCTATTGGAGGCAAAAAGGGAGTACTGGTTATTAGGGTCAACGTTGTTCGAGTTACCCATTTGGCCCCAACCACCCCTTATTTTTAGGTCGGACACAACTTCTTGATTTTGCATAAATGGTTCTGAAATAACCCTCCAAGCAGCTGAAAATGCAGGGAATGTACCATAACGGTTATTGCCACCAAAACGAGAGGCACCATCCCTTCGTATAACCCCGGATAGATAATATCTCTCATCAAAGTTATATTCTAGAGATCCAAATGTAGAGAAGAAGTTAACCCCGTTGCCTAAGCTACTATTAACTACAGGACTTTGAACCACACTTAAATTTTGAAAGTCCAAATCTGTAGAGAAAGGATTGATACCAGATCCAGAAATTGACCTTCCTCTACCGGTATTCAAGGCTTCTAAACCACCAAGAAGCTTAACTTTATGTTTGCCGAATAATTTTTCATAGGTGGCCGTATTGGTGAAAGTCCATTGGAAACCGTAACCACTACCTTCTGAGAAGGTATTGCTGGCTTCTGGTTCGGAATCACCTAAATACCTGAAACCGTAATTCACAAAATAATTGTTGCTGTATCCTCCCCCTATACTGGTACGGACCACTAATCCATCCAAAGGTTTGATATCAGCATACAGGTTACCAAATCCACCAATGGAGTAATTTTTATCATCGCCAGCGTTAAGTACTTGCTGTCTTACAGGGTTTCTTGGGTTGTTAAAACCTGTGGCCCTCGTACTGGCAAAACTACCAAATTCGTCTCGTACCGGTATAATCGTTGGCATACGATAGGCGGATAAAATAACTGATTCGTCGTCAGCGCCACCAATACCTCCTTCACCTCCAAATCCACCTACTACAGAACGATAGGTAACTTGAAAATTCTCACCTATGCTTAACCATGGGGCTACATCCCACTCTGAGTTAAATCGCGCGGTATATCTAGAAAAATTGTTTTCAATAAGAATACCCGCCTGATTCTGTGCGGAGATTCCCATGTAGAAGCGACCGTTTTCATTGCCTCCATCAAAACCTAAAGTAACACGACTAAGGGGTGCAATTCTGGTCAACTCCTTGTACCAATTGGTTCCTTGAAGGTTTGGACGTATCAAGAACACATTATCAGGATTAGCCTCATAATTTGCACGTATTTGTGCTAAATTAATATCCGATTCAAACACACCATTTTGCCCATCTGCATGCAAATAATCAGGAAATCTTGGAGTAGGATTGGTTCCATATTGTGGATGGGTATACTGAGGTGCAGTACCATTCGCCCTTGCATTATTTTCATAGGCCAAATGGGTGAATTCGGCCATTTCCTGTGGACTAAGGTTTTTTGGTGCTCCACCAACATTAGGGTCGCTCACTCCACTCTGAATATTTAGTGAAATTCTAGTTTTTTGACGGCTTCTGGATCCTTGTTTCGTGGTGTATACCACAACACCATTAGCCGCTCTTGCTCCGTAAATCGATGCTGCAGCAGCATCCTTTAAAACAGTTGTTGTTTCAATGTCGTCCGGATTAAGAAACTCCGTGTTTTGAACTGGCACACCGTCTACTATATATAATGGTTCGTTACCTCCAAAAGCACCAAAACCACGTACACGGATTTGTGATGAGGTTCCTGGCTGTCCATTGGTCAATACTGTTACACCGGCAACTCTACCCTGTAGTTGCTGCTCTACGTTACCAGAGGGAATTGCAGCTAACTCCTCAGCCTTTACTATGGAAACTGCAGCCGTGGCCTCTCTTCTACTTGTAGTAGAGTAACCCGTTACAACGACCTCGTCTAATGCGGCTGCATCTTCGGATAAAAATACATCGACATTGGATTGGCCATTTACGGCTACTTCTTTCCTTTGAAAACCAATGTAGCTGAAAACCAATGTTGCTCCAGACTCTACATTAATAGTAAAGTTTCCGTCAAAATCTGTTTGGGTACCATTGGTGGTACCTTTTTCGACGACGTTGGCACCAGGTAGCGGCGCGCCATTTTCATCCGTTACCGTACCGGTAACAGTAGACTGTAAAGTTTCGTCCAACACAATTTTGTAGTTGGCAGTTGTCGCATTTGCAGAAGCGAGTTGCACTCCTAAACAAATGACCATCGATAAAATCCCAGCTTTAAAAAAGGTAATACCTCTTTTGGATTTAACCGATTTGAAATCATGTTTTTGATTCATAATCCTTGTTGTTTGTTAGTTTAAATTAATCTCCTTGAACTGGTTTTTAAAGGGCTCTTCCGTGAGTGATGGAAATGTTAAAAAAAACCAAATTCAGCGTAATGATAACAAAATATTATGAAATATAAATAATGACCAATTCATTATTTTTTAAAATTAAGTGTCAAAAAATTACTTAAAATCTTGCGTATATGGTATAATTCACCGTTTTTATTGGCTTTGTAGAAATTTTGGTTCGTAAAATTTTAATAAATTGGAAATTTGCTAAATTTAACAGTATTGTCTCATGTTGTGTCAATAATTGCCAGTTTTAGCTGATTTCAAACGTTGTAGTCCGTTTGAAATTTGAGTTCAAATTCACACTTTTCAATCGGTTTTTAACTTTTGATTCGAGCTGCTGCGATAGCGGAAATGACTATCAAAGAATTTTTGGTATCCTTAGTAAAAAAAAGATAGTTTTGTCCTCCGTCCTTTAAATTGAATTTCTTTCGAATTTGGACAACGGTTTCGGGAAAATTTCGTGTTGTAATATTGGCTTTTTTTATCCCTAGTTGTTTGAAGCGTTTATTATTATTATAGGGAATGGTTTTAACAATTTCAAAAACCCTTCCTGGAAAAGGTAATAAAGCTTCTGAGGTATATAGATGAGTATGTTCCTGTAATTTTTTTAGGCCGTATCTTTCGCTCACTAGATTGAATGCCCCAGATTTCATTATTGCGGCATTAGGCTCATAGAGATATTTTAAGGGTTTTGAGAACTCCGCCTGCGCATTTTCTTTTTCATAAAGGCCATATTGAAATGTTTCCGTATTGCCCTTGTTAAAATTGATTGTCCTTACAAGGGGGGCTTTGCCAAAATCAGGTTTTAAATGCCACAACACTTCCTTGACTTCATTTTCAAGACTTACAATATGTATTTCGTATACCTGATCTAATTGTTCCAGCCCCATGGAAAGGTCCAACATAGGTCCGGTTTTTATCAATATATTTTGTGATTTTGAGCGCAGTAATTCCAAATGTTTGGTAACATTCGGCTCACAGTCCTCCAAGAAAAACACTTTTTTGTTGCTTTGGTCCCTTCGGGAAGGATCAAGATAGATCCAATCCAAAATTTGCTTATTTTTTTCAAGAAAGGTAATTCCGTCCCCATACAGTACTACTATGTTGGATACGCCCATTTGGGCAAAATTGTGTTTTGCAATCTTGGATACTTTCCTGTTCTTTTCAATGTGGAAGACCTTATCAATTTTCTTGGAAAAATAATAACTGTCAACACCAAACCCTCCTGTTAAGTCTGCCAGCGAATCTCCTGAAACTAAATCTGCCTTATACTGGGCACAAATCTCGGACGACGTTTGCGATAAATTCAGCTTGTTCGCGTAATAGATATTTTTGGTTTCAAACCAAGTAGGTAATTTCTTTTGGGCTTTTTTTTGGATTCCAGTTGTTCCACAACTTCCCTGTTTTCAACAGCTGAGAACAGTTTCTTTCCTAAAAGGATTGTATGGATATCAGACCTAAGATTGATGTCAATAAAATCCTGTACCTCCTTATGTAGTAGGTTTTTGTTCAAAGGATACTAAAGGTTTTCGGTCAGGGATTTGACGATTTTATTTTCGGAAAGGAATTCCTTGAGAATTACTTTAATGGCCGTATATCCCGGTACGGCTACGATCATCCCCACGACGCCGAACAAAAGCCCGGCAATGATGATCACCAGAAATATTTCCAAGGGGTGCGATTTTACACTGCTCGAAAATATGAAGGGCTGTGAGAAAAAATTGTCCACCAACTGACCGATCACCAGTCCGATTAAAACATAGCCAGTTTTTGGAAGGATTACCTCGCTAAAATCCGCTCCCAAATTACTGGTCATGGTAAGCGTTATCATCAGGGCGCCACCGATCAAAGGTCCCACATAGGGAATTATATTGAACAGGGCGCAAAGAAAAGCGATCACGATTGCATTTTCGATACCCACGATCAAAAGCACTATGGTGTAGATGACGAAGAGTATAAAAATCTGAAGCAGCAGGCCAACAAAGTACCTGGATAGTAAATTGTTTATTTTTTCTATGGAGTTGACCGTGCCTTTTTCCTTTGTTTTGGGAACAAAGATGAGAAGGCCGTTCTGGAATAGCTTGCTATCCTTTAGAAAGAAAAAGGAGATGAACAAAACGGAAAAAAGACCAATACTTGCTGAGCTTAGAATGTTCAATAGGGAATTGAGAAAATTAGGAACAAAGCCAATATTCAATCCTTGAATGATGTTCCTTTCGATCTCTGAATCATGGATGACATCTTCCACCATATTCGAAGAAAGGCCAAAATATTGGGTGGTCTTGAGGTATAAGGTATTTATACTTCGCTGTAGTTCCTCAATATTCAGCAAGGAAAGGTTTTTGCTCTGTTCCGTAATCAGCGGAATGAAAAGTGCAAAAATGCCCGCTAAAACTCCTACCATAAAGATCATGGTCAAAATTACTGCCAGCGTATTGGGAAAATTCAATTTTCGTCTTAAAAAAAGAACAACAGGTCTTCCAATAAGGGCGATGACCGCTGCAGCTGCCAAATACGCCAAAACAGAACGTATCATATAGAAGAAATACAGGGTCAGCAGGATTCCTGTTACGATACCCAGGGCCCTTAAAATTCCGTTGGCAATGGTTTTGGAGGTCATTTTTTAGTTTTTAAACACATATGAGACGATATTCGCACCCATTTGTAGCGCTTTTATTCTTATTTCCTCCGGATCGTTGTGTACGGCGGCATCTTCCCAACCATCCCCAAGATCGGATTCCAAGGTCAATAATAAAACTAATCTATTGTTTTCAAATATGCCCAGTGCCTGGGGTCTTTTTCCATCGTGTTCGTGGATTTTGGGCAAGCCCTGCGGAAATGTATACTCCTGCGAAAAAATAGGATGGTCCAAACCAATTTCCTCCAAATTGCTGTTTGGGAATAACTCCTCCAGCTCACCAACGATGTATTCACGCATGCCATAATTATCATCAATATGTAAAAAACCACCGGATAATAGGTAGTTCCTTAGGTTTTCCTTTTCTTCCGAAGAGAAGACCACATTGCCATGGCCGGTCATATGGAGAAAGGGATACTGGTAAATGGTATTACTGCCTACTTCTACGGTTTCTGGTTTTGTAATTAAACGGGTCCCGATGTTGGAATTGCAAAAATTAATCAAGTTAGGCAGCGCTGTAGGGTTCGCATACCAATCCCCGCCGCCCTGATATTTTAAAATGGCTATTTGCTGCGCTTTGGCCGATAGACTAAGACCTGCGGCCAAAAGTAACGTGACGATTAGTTTTTGCATCTTCGAAAGGCTATAAAATCAAAAATACACATTAAGTCCAAACAAAGATATTCCAATCCATTAATTAGCCATTATTGATAATGGTCACCGTGGTACAGGCTACAATTGCGGCGGTTTCCGTTCGTAATCGATTTCTGCCCATGGAAACGGGAAGGAAGCCTTTCTGTTTTGCAGCCTTTATTTCCCTGGCCGAAAAGTCACCTTCCGGACCTATCAATATGGTAATCGGTTTGTCCGGGATGACCCTTCTTTTTAGTTCGTATTTTTCCGATTCTTCACAATGGGCGATGAACAGGCCGCCTTCCCTTGGTTCTTCCAGGATGTCATTAAAATTGGTCAATTCATTCAATTTGGGCAAAAAGGCCTGATTGGACTGTTTCATGGCCGACTGTATGACTTTCATATAGCGATCCAGCTTTATTGTTTTTCGTTCCGAATGTTCGCATAGAACGGGTGTAATTTCATTAACGCCTATCTCTGTGGCCTTTTCCAAAAACCATTCAAAACGATCGTTCATCTTCGTAGGGGCAACAATCATATGGAGCCAATAATTTTGAGGATGCACCCTCTTTACCCCGGTAATTTCTACCGCGCATTTTTTGGGGTTACTGTCGGTAATTTTGGCACTTAGCATCAACCCCTTTCCGTTGGTAATCAGTACTTCATCGTTCACTTTTTTTCGAAGGACACGAACCATGTGCTTGCTCTCTTCCGCATCAAAGAAAAATTGGGAAGAGGTCTCGTCCAAGTTGGGATTGTAGAACAATTGCATGATTTAGGATGTTAGGTTATAACGGGCTTTGGCGGAAGTATCTTGTTTCGCGAATTGGCCCGACTTGTATTTGAAATAGCCCACGATCCCTATCATGCCGGCATTATCCGTACAGAATTCAAAATTAGGCACATAAGTGTTCCATCCCATTTCTTTTTCGGCATCCTTCAGTGCTTTTCTAATACCTGAGTTTGCCGAAACACCACCCCCAATGGCAATATTTTTTATTCCCGTTTTTTTGACCACCTTCTTTAGTTTTCCCATTAAGATATGTACAATGGTGAACTGGATGGAAGCGCAAATATCCGCAAGGTTTTCAGTAATAAAATCCGGGTTTTGGGAGGTCTCTTTTTGGATAAAGTAGAGGATGCTGGTCTTAAGACCGCTAAAGCTAAAATTGAGGTCCTTGACGTTGGGTTTTGGAAATTCAAAGGCATGAGGATTACCCATTGCCGCGTATTGGTCGATCAACGGTCCACCGGGATAAGGCAAACCCAGAATTTTGGCACTCTTATCAAAAGCTTCGCCAACGGCATCGTCCAAGGTTTGGCCCAAGATCTCCATGTCAAAATAGTCTTTCACCTTTACGATCTGGGTATGTCCGCCACTAATAGTGAGGGCTAAAAAGGGAAATTCCGGAGCATTCATGTTTTCGTCCTTAATGAAATGGGCCAAAATATGGGCCTGCATATGGTTCACTTCGATCAAGGGGATCTCTAAAGCCAAGGATAAGGATTTAGCAAACGAAGTACCTACCAGTAGGGAACCCAACAGACCGGGTCCGCGTGTAAATGCTATGGCGGATAATTGTTTTTTATCGATATTTGCTTTGGCTAATGCTTGGTAGGTAACCGGGACAATATTTTGTTGATGTGCACGTGATGCAAGCTCCGGTACGACCCCGCCATATTCTTCGTGAATTTTTTGGGAAGCGACTACATTACTCAGCATGATATCATTTTTTAGGACCGCTACCGAGGTGTCGTCACAGGAAGATTCAATGGCCAAGATGTAAATAGTTTCGTTTTCCAACGGTTTTGGAATAAAAATTGAAAGACAAAGGTAAAACATAATAGCCCTATCAAAAAACTTAGAAAAATACTGGTTAGAACACTTCTGGTTCTTTTGCTGACCTGTGTTTTGGGGACTATTGTGCTCTCATTGCCGCCCGTGCAGACCACATTGGCAACCTATGCCACGGATTCCATAAACGAGGAATTTGGAACGAACATCCATGTAGAACGCCTGAGGGTGTCACTGATTTCTTGGGACACTTCGTTGAAGGGTGTTTTTGTGGAGGATTACAAACGGGATACCTTGTTTTATATCAACGAATTAAAAACATCTATCGTAAGCATCGGGAATTTGGCCAAGGGCCGATTGGAGTTTGGAGATATCGATATCGATGAACTTCATTTTAAACTGAAAACCTATTATGGCGAGCAGGAAACCAATATCAATGTTTTTGTGGACAAATTGGATGATGGAAAGCCTAGGGCCCCTGGAACCCCGCCCTTCTTTTTTTCTTCCTCCTATGTGGATATTCAGAATAGCAGGTTTCAATACATTGACGAAAATCTTGAAAACGAGGAGGCGCTCCACTTTAAGAACCTTAAAATTGAGGCGAACGAATTTCAGATTCTAGGTCCTGAAGTAACGGCAGGTATCGAAGAAATGTCCTTTTTAAGTGAACGTGGGATCCTTGTTGAAAACCTGAAAACCAATTTCAAATATACCAAGGAGCAGATGCGTTTTGATTCGTTGCAGATCAAGACGCCATTGTCCAATCTAGATGGAAATATTGTTTTCAACTATAATAGGGAAGATTTTCAGGATTTTCTGAACAAGGTAAACATCGAGGCCAATTTTGAGGAGTCCACGGTCTCCTTTGATGAAATTAATTTAATATATAATGAATTCGGCCAAGGAAAGACCGCTACCCTCAGCACAACCTTGAGCGGCGTCCTCAACGACCTAAACATTGAAAATCTTTTTCTGGTTTCGGACAACACGGGAATCAGGGGCGACTTCAACTTTAAACACCTTTTCAACAAGCAAAAGTCCTTCGTGCTGGATGCCAACATGCGCAATGTGACCAGTAGTTATTATCAATTGAACGCCCTTTTGCCCAACCTTATCGGAAATTCCTTACCGTCCACTTTCAGTAAACTGGGACAGTTCACTATCCGGGGAGAGGCGCTGATCACGGATTCTTCCATAGACGCCAAAGTAAACCTCAATACCGCCGTGGGCAGCAGTTATTCGGATATCGTGTTGTCCAACTTCAACAATATTGACAATGCCACCTACACGGGCTTTATTTCCCTTATCGATTTTGATTTGGGCGAATTTGTGAACAGTAAAAGTCTGGGGAAGACCAATCTGGACTTTAATGTGGAAGGGCAGGGATTCGTGACCGAAAAGTTGAATACGGAAGTCATCGGACAGATATATTCCATCGAGTTCAATAATTATAACTATCAGGATATCAAGGTGTCCGGTATTTTGAAAGAACAATTGTTCGATGGATCCTTGACCAGCAATGACGAAAATTTAAAGTTCAACTTTAAGGGTCTTGCGGATTTTGGGGAAGAAAGCAACAACTTCAATTTTAAGGCTTCCGTTGATTATGCGGACCTGAAGCGTCTCAACTTTATTAACGACAGTGTATCCATTTTCAAGGGCGATGTGAGCATGAACATCCGGGGAAATACCTTGGATAATATCGTGGGAGATGTAAACTTCACAAAAACCAATTTTCAGAACAAAAACGATACCTACTACTTTGAGGATTTTACGGTTACCTCTTCCTTTGAAAGCGATTCGGTACGCGTAATCGACATCAATTCCCCGGACATCATCACGGGTTTTATGAAAGGAAACTTCCGCGTTAGGGAATTGGGCAAATTGGTGCAGAATTCCATTGGTAGTATCTACACCAATTATAGGCCCTTTAAGATTTCCGGCGGACAGAACCTGAGCTTCAATTTTAAGATATACAATAAGATTGTGGATGTGTTCTTTCCCGAAGTGAGGTTCGACCCCAATACGTTCATCCGAGGGAAAATAGTATCGGACGAAGGTGATTTTAAATTGAACTTTGAATCGCCCAGTATTGTGGCCTTTGGTAACGAGGCCGATAATATAGAGGTGCAAATAGACAATAAGAACCCCTTGTTCAATACCTATGTTTCCGTGGGCGATTTAAAGACGCCCTACTACGATGTAAAGGATTTCAACCTGATCAACACTACCTTAAAGGACACACTGTTTTTTAGGTCGGAATTTAAGGGAGGTAGTGAATATAACGACAGCTACAACCTTAACTTCTATCATACCTTCAATGCGGACAACAAGTCGGTCATAGGTCTTAAAACCTCTGATGTCAGTTTTAAGGGCAATAAATGGATCCTGAACAAAGATGGGAACAGTAAGAACAAAGTCATCCTGAATAGGGCACTGGACAGTATCTCGATAGAGGAAATCGTAATGAACAATGATGAACAGGAGCAGATTCGATTACGGGGCCAATTGGCGGATTCCACCTATAAAGATCTTCAGCTACAATTCAAGATCGTTTCCCTGAATAAAATTACACCGGTGATCGATAGCCTAAAATTACAGGGCGAGGTAAACGGAAATCTGAACATTTTACAAAAGGACGGAATCTATCTACCATCGTCCAATTTGAACATTGACCGATTTGCCGTGAATGACATGCCCATGGGAGATCTGGCCATTAGCATAGTGGGCAACAGGGATTTGACTGAGTTTCAGGTCAATTCACAATTGTCTGAAAACGGTATCGAGAAATTTGGGGTAGTTGGAAAAATCGAGAACAAGGAGGAAATGCCCACGGCGAATTTGGTGGCCAATTTCAATAAGTTTCCAATTGATCCATTCAATCCGTTGGGCGAGGGCATTATTGACCATATTAGGGGTGAATTGGACGGAAGGGTCAATATTACGGGTCCTGTGGACAATCCTAATTTTAACGGATTGGTGACTTTGGAAAACGCGGGCATCGCCATACCCTATTTAAATGTGGATTACGCCTTTGCCCCAAGGTCAAGGGTGCGTTTGGAAAATCAGACCTTTGATTTTGACAACATAGCCCTTTCGGACGTTGCCATGGGTACACGGGCGAATCTGGACGGGACCATAACCCATAGTTATTTTGATAATTGGGTGCTCAACTTCAATGTCGACACCAACAATAATAGGTTCCTGATTCTAAATACGGAATTCAAGGAAGGGGATTTGTACTATGGCACGGGCTATCTGAATGGTACGGGTCGAATTTACGGTCCAACCACCGCACTGAACATAACTGTGGATGGGGAAACGGCAAGGGGTACTTCCCTGAAAATACCTTTGAGCGATGTGGCCAGTGTAGGGGACTATTCCTTTATCAATTTCTTGGAAAAGGATACGGTCCAATCCCAAGGCGAGCAGCGGGATTTGAAGGATTATCAAGGTCTGGAGTTGGAGTTTAACCTGGATGTGACCCCAGAGGCCGAGGTAGAAATAGTTACGGATACCAGAACGGGTAGTTCCTTAAAAGGAACGGGGGAAGGTATCCTACTGATACAAATTAATACGAACGGCAAGTTTGAAATGTATGGGGATTTTGTGGTGGTTACCGGACAGTTTCGATACAAGTTTGGTGGCATAATAGATAAGACCTTTACCGTGGAGCCTGGAGGGCAAATTAACTGGGACCAAAAACCCCTGGAGGCCTTGTTGAATATGGAAGCGGTGTATTCGCTGACGGCAAATCCTGCACCATTGCTCCAAAATCAGGCGTATGCCCAAAGAATACCAACGGATGTGATCATTCGCTTGACCGGGGAACTTCAAAATCCCGATATAGAATTCGGCATTGACTTCCCGGGAACCAATTCCATTGTACAGTCAGAACTGGAATACGCTTTGCAAGATCCAACGGTTGCGGAGAAAAATGCCATATTCCTATTGGCTCAAGGAAATTTTGTGAACGACCAAAGTGGTATCAACCAGCAGGCGATTACCGGAAACTTGGTTCAGAGTGCATCGGGTATTTTGAATTCCCTTTTAGGGGGTGGAAATGATAAGTTGAATTTTGGTTTGTCCTACGAACAAGGATATCAAGGAGCCCAATTGGAAACGGACGATAGAATAGGGGTAACGGTCTCTACGCAAATTTCTGATAGGGTATTGTTCAACGGTAAAGTAGGGGTGCCGGTTGGTGGAACAAGCGAAACCTTGGTCGCAGGGGACTTTGAGATTCAGCTCCTATTAAACGAGGAGGGAAGTTTAAGTGCAAAGTTTTTCAGTAGGCAAAGCGAAATCCAGGCATTCCTGCCCGATCAACAAGGCTCTACCCAAGGGGCCGGACTTTCCTACGAAGTTGATTTTGACAGTTTTAAAGAACTATTCAGGAAAATCCTTAATAAGGAAGTTAAGCAGAAACCTATCAATACCCAGAAACTTAAACCTCAAGAACCGCCCATTTCGGTAATGGGCCAGGATAGTTTGCTTAACTTTTATGCAAAGCCTAAATCGTTTTGACTTATTTTTTCAATTTTGTGGGCGAATCCATTGTTAAGTAATCATAGGTTTTTGTTATTTTTTGGTTAAAATGTAACAGCCTTGCTTTTTTTCTTCAATTCTTTCCAAATGCATGCTGGGCATATTTCGTAATTGAAAGAAGATTTACTAATTTCGTTGGCTTAATTTTTCGAATGTCTTCAAACATAAAAAAAATAGCAGTGCTAACTTCTGGGGGAGATTCTCCTGGGATGAATGCGGCCATACGTTCGGTAGTTAGGACCTGTGCGTATATGAAGGTTGAATGTGTTGGAATATATAGAGGCTATCAAGGCATGATAGAAGGTGATTTTAAGCCGATGGATGCCAGAAGCGTCAACAATATCATCAACAAGGGTGGTACTATTTTAAAGTCCGCACGATGCGAGGATTTTAGAACTCCCGAAGGTAGGAAAAAGGCCCATGAACAATTGGTTTCTGCTGGCATCGATGCCTTTGTGGTCATTGGCGGAGATGGTAGTTTTACAGGGGCCATGATCTTTAACCAAGAATACCAGTTCCCAATTATGGGGATTCCCGGAACCATAGATAATGATATTTTTGGAACCAGTTTTACACTTGGTTTTGATACCGCCTTAAATACCGTAGTCGATTGTATCGATAAAATTCGTGATACGGCAAGTTCCCATAACCGATTGTTCTTCGTAGAAGTTATGGGTCGGGATGTTGGGCATATTGCATTGAATGCCGGAGTTGGTGCGGGCGCCGAGGAAATTTTGATTCCAGAGGAAAATCTTGGACTGGATCGTTTATTGGAATCCTTAAAAAGAAGCAAAGAATCAGGTAAGTCTTCCAGTATCGTAATCGTTGCCGAAGGGGATAAGACCGGTAAAAATGTCTTTGAGCTAAAGGAGTATGTGGAAAAACACCTGCCAATTTACGATGTACGTGTTTCCGTTTTGGGACACATGCAACGTGGTGGTGCGCCTTCATGTTATGACCGTGTACTGGCAAGTAGAATGGGCGTTAAGGCCGTGGAATCCTTATTGGAAGGAAGAACGAACCTTATGGTTGGGGTTCAGGATAACAAAATTACCCTCACGCCAATTAATAAGGCCATAAAAGGACACACAAAAATAGACAAGGAACTTATCCGCGTCTCAGAAATAATGACAACATAAAGTATAATCGATTAAAAACAATAGAAAATGTCAAATTTAAAAATAGGAATTAACGGTTTTGGTAGAATTGGTAGGTTAGTGTTTAGAACTACCGTAAAAAGAGGCGATGTTGATGTAGTTGCCATTAACGATTTATTGGATGTTGAGCACTTGGCGTATTTGTTAAAATATGATTCCGTTCATGGAAAATTCGATGGTACCGTAGATGTGAAGGATGGAAACTTGATAGTAAACGGAAAAACTGTAAGGATAACCGCAGAAAGAGACCCTAAAAACTGTAAGTGGGACGCGGTAGGGGCAACTATAGTAGCGGAATGTACCGGTATTTTTACCACATTGGAGACGGCTCAATACCATATTGACGGAGGGGCTAAAAAAGTGGTAATTTCCGCTCCTTCCAAAGATGCACCTATGTTTGTAATGGGCGTAAACCATAAAGAAGTAAAAGCTTCTGATACTATCGTATCCAATGCTTCTTGTACTACAAACTGTTTGGCACCTATGGCCAAGGTTTTAAATGATGCTTTTGGAATTGAAGAAGCGTTAATGACTACCGTACATGCCACTACTGCTACTCAAATGACCGTGGATGGTCCTTCTAAAAAAGATTGGA
Organism: Maribacter aurantiacus; assembly: GCF_005780245.1. Taxonomy (NCBI): domain Bacteria; kingdom Pseudomonadati; phylum Bacteroidota; class Flavobacteriia; order Flavobacteriales; family Flavobacteriaceae; genus Maribacter; species Maribacter aurantiacus. The sequence goes on from NZ_VBUK01000012.1 coordinate 79,647, forward strand.
GAGGAGGTAGAAGTGCCATGTTGAATATTATTCCTGCTTCTACGGGAGCAGCCGTTGCGGTTACCAAAGTAATTCCAGAATTAAAAGGCAAACTTACAGGGATGGCATTTAGGGTTCCTACAGCGGATGTATCCGTAGTGGATTTGACTGTTAGGTTGCAGAAGGAAACTTCCTATGAAGAGATTAAAAAAGCGTTCAAAACCGCTTCCGAAGGTGAATTGAACGGTGTGTTGGGCTATACCGAAGAGGCAGTTGTTTCACAAGATTTCATTGGTGAAACGAATACCAGTGTTTTTGATGCCGAAGCTGGTATTGAATTGAACTCCAAATTCTTTAAGTTGGTTTCCTGGTACGATAATGAATCTGGGTTCTCCAACAAAATGGTAGACTTGATACAACATGTGAATAGCCTATAACAGGCATTTAGATTTCATATAATAATCCTGTGAATAAGGTATTTTTTCCTTATTTTCAGGATTATTTTTTAAATACCAAGGTATGATTTTAATTGTTGATAGTGGGGCGACCAAATCTGATTGGATCGCATTGGATGAAAAAGGTGAGCAGCTCTTTTTGACTCAGACTTTGGGTTTGAGTCCAGAGGTTTTGACAAAGGACGTTATCGAAGATAGATTGGCGAATAACTTTGAGTTGTCCAAGAATAGAGAGGAGGTAAGCCATTTATTTTTTTACGGGGCAGGTTGCGGTACGGATCGAATGAAGAATTTCTTGAAGGATATTTTCAAAGACTTTTTTCCAAATGCTGTTGCGGAAGTGAAGGAGGATACCTATGCGGCCATTTTTGCTACAACCAAGGTAGGGCATCAAGGAATTGTCTGTATTTTGGGTACGGGTTCCAATTGCAGTTATTATGATGGGGAAAAACTACATCAGAAGGTGACTTCCTTGGGCTACATTCCAATGGATGATGGTAGCGGTAATTTTTTCGGTCGGAAATTGATACGGGATTACTATTTCAACAAGATACCCAAGGACCTCGCCGATAAATTTGCCAGCCAATACAATTTGGATGCGGATGTGATTAAGGATAACCTGTACAAACAACCAAACCCCAATACCTATTTGGCGACCTTTGCCCGATTCCTGATCGAGAACAAAAGCCACCCGTATTCAAAGGGAGTCATCGACAAAGGCTTTCAACAGTTTATCAATAACTATATCATGCAATTTGATTTGGCCACCAAGGTCCCCATCAATTTTGTGGGAAGTATCGCCCATTATTTGCGGGATGAACTTACTACCGTACTGCAAAGAAACGACTTGATCGTGGGGGTGATTCGACAAAAACCTATTGAAGGTTTGGTAGAATTCCACAGGGAGAACATGTAGCCTAGAATTGTACGGCTATCATGGAGATTTCCACATTCACGAATTTCGGTAGGTTGGCTACTTCCACGGTTTCCCTTGCAGGAGCCGTATCTGAATTAAAATAAGAGCCGTAGACTTCGTTTACTTGGGCAAATTGATTCATATCGCTCAAAAATATTGCCGACTTCACAACATTTTCAAAGGTCATTCCCGCTTCGTGCAGAATGGCCTTTAAATTTTCCATGGATTGCCTGGTCTCTTTTTTTATATCGCCGGAAACTAGTTCTCCCGTTTCTGGGTCCAAGGGAATCTGACCGGAAATATAAAGGGTGTCGCCAATTAAAATAGCTTGGTTGTAAGGCCCAATAGGGGCAGGTGCTTTGGATGTGTTTATTATTTTCTTCATAGGGCGTTGGGTTTATTAATTTCTAAAGGGCTGACTTCTATTTTCCCATTTCAGGTCACTTAAGATGGAGGCATCGATTCCTATAAAGAAGTACCATCTCCTAAATTCTCCAAAAGGGGTCCAATTGAAGCGCATGGAAAAACTCTTCAAGTCCCTCTGAAAGCGTAACTGCGTCAAGGTGAAACCTTTGTTTTTAAAATCATACCCTGAGGATCCGCCCACTTTCCATCGCGGAGATAGTTCTATATCCCCGGAAAACATTAAGGAATGTGCGCTAAACTCGTTTTGTCTGGCACTGTTCAAGTAACTTGCCGAATAGGCCAACCTGAAATTCCAGGGTATTTTGGTCGCATAGGCCGGATTTTCCACATTGGTGCCCTTTTCCCGTTCTTCCCTTGGATTGTCCCTAAAGCTATCGGCGCGGCCAAAGAGATCGTCCGTTCTACCGCCACTTTGGGCCACATAGTCAAAAGGATCTTCGTCTTCTTCGGCTTCGTCGTCCTTTTTCTTTTCAAACATTTTACTGTCAATGGAGTAGGAAATGTTCATATTGGCACGTGTCAGCCTAAAAAGACTTCCTCCATTATCTATATTCCAAGTGTCGATACGTCTTCCATTGTTGTCTATGGCATAGGGGTCCAGGCCTGCCGCGAAGTTTATGGACATTTTATTGTTCAGTATATTCGTTCCCCCATTAATGTTCAATGGACTTAGCCGAAGGGAATCGGCCTCCAGATTATAAGCTGTTGATATATTAAAATTGCTCAACAAGGGAATCTTTTTGGGTTCCGTTTTTGTAGAGTCCTTGTCCCTCACCTTCGCCTCCAAAACGTTGTTCAGGGCCAAGCTTAGGCTATTGGATCGGCCCAGCCTAGGTGCTCCGTTCAATGTTCCGTCAAACCTGCTATATTGCACAACGCGGCCATCTCCGTCTATTCCTTCCACATATTCATCATAATATTGCTCAAAGGATGGTGCATAACCATAACTAATGGTGGGGCGTAACACATGTCTAATAGCCTGGATTTTTTTGTCCTCACCAAAATTGAATGTTCCATAAAGTGTGGTACCTATGCTGGCATTCAAATTATACTGGTTATATCGGTCAAATCCAGAAATGGTATCCACTACTACCCGATTGGCCTCAGGGTCAAAACTTCGTTCGAATGTTTGCATGGTCCAAACATCTTCATAGTTTCCACCCATGGTCACGCTAAAGTATTTGGCAATTTTAAAGTTGGTACTTATTGGGATACGGTGTCTAGCCCCGATCCTGGCGTTGTCGAACATACGGCCGGTCAAAAAATCCTCGTCGTTGGTGGTGAGTCGGTTTTGGGCGTTAACATCATATTGAAAGTTAATGTTCTGTATGGCCCCTTTTTTAATCCCGTCCCTTTTAGCAAAGGGAAAAATACGCTCCATACTCGCTTGGAACGTAGGTAATGTCATGTTGATATTGTCTGGATTGGTCGTTGTAGCCGTTGGTGAGGTTAATTGCGAATGTGTCGCCGTAACGCTCATATTTACGGATGGATATGCGGGAAATGTTTTGGAATATGAAATGGAAGAAGAAAGCGTATTGTTCTGCGTATTGGGCAGATTACGTTGTTGGAGGGAGTTTCGGTAATATTCGCTACTCCCCAAATTCACGGATGCCGAAAACCGGGAATTGGGACTTGCCTTTTGATCCTGCGAGTGTGAAAACTGCAAGTTCCAGTTTTTTGATAAACTATAGTCGCTGAAACCCTTTTGGCTCGTCACCAGGTTTTCGTACCTGAAATTGACATTGCCCCGGTATTTGTACCTTTTGGTGTATATGGAGGCTGTTCGAAAACCCCAACTTCCGTTGGTATAAAAATCACCCGAAAACTCCACATTGGCATAATCTCCCAGCGGAGCGTAATATCCAAAATCCTGTAAAAAATAGCCCCTGTCCGGGTCGTTTCCAAAAGTGGGCATTAAGACACCTGGCGCACTTCCAACGGATAACGGAAAATACGCGAATGGCATAGCGATAGGCGTAGGAACATCGGCGATATAGAGATTGCTATAGCCGGCGATCACTTTTTTCTTGGGCACGAATTTCGCCTTTCGGACCCTAATGTAATAGTCTGGATTAATGGTATCCTCGGCGGTAGTAATTTTCGCTTCGCTCAGAAAATAGACGGAGTCGTTCTCTTTTTTTGTGATTTCGGCATATACCTTCATGGCGTCACTACCCAATTGACCCGCGGCGGCTTGCTGTTCGGTCCTGGAATTCCAGATAATCGCCTTTTGGGTATCGAAATTGAACCGAATGGAATCCGGAATCACCACATTGGAGCCCTGTTTGAAGTAGGGAAGTTGGGTGTAATTGCCTACCGAATCCTTTATCCTACCCGCGTACACCTCGTTTTTGATATAATCCATTATGATGATACCGGCCTTTAGCTCCGTATCCTGATAATATATTTCAGCTTCATTGTACAGATAGATTTTGTTCTCACGTTGACTCAATTTCACGTAGTCCTTGGCCTTGTAGGTAATGTTGTCCAACAGTAGGGGAGGCTTTTGATTTAGGGAGTCTCTTTGCAGGGAATCTCGCTGAATACTATCTCTTTCTACAGGTTTTGGGAAAAGCGGGGCAACAATGGAATCTCTTTCAGCCTTAATTTCAAGGGGGACGACCTTGCCCTCTTGTGCCGTTCCCAAAAATAGACCAACAAAAAGTAGGAATAGGAAAAGTACGTTCTGTTTATTTGATTGCAAGGCTATAAATCCTATTTTTGTAAAGGTTTGGCAATCGGTAAGCCATTTGGTTCAGATGCCAAACTTACATATATTTTTTGTTCTCTTTATAGGGTGTTACCATAAATTTAACCATATAAGGAGGTGGAGAAACCTATTAAGAATATGAAAATAAAACCCCAAATTATCTTCCTTGTTTCCTTGTTATTACTACCGATGATGGCCAGTGCCTCGGAAACGGGAAAAGGACCTACGGTAGATCCATTCATTGTGGTATTGGACGCCGGCCATGGTGGCCATGACCCGGGAAACCTAGGGAACGGTTATTTGGAAAAGGACATAGCCCTAAAGATTGTGCTGAAGGTTGGCGAACTGCTTTCTGCCAATAAGGACATCAAAATCATTTACACCAGAAAGGACGATACCTTTGTGGATCTTTTTGTGAGAGGTGAAATCGCCAATAAGGCGAATGCCGATTTGTTTGTTTCTGTCCATTGCGATTCCCATAATTCCGATGCCCACGGGGCCGGAACCTTCGTTTTGGGACTACATGCCAACAAGCAGAATTTTGAAATCGCCAAAAAGGAAAACTCGGTAATCTACCTGGAGGACAATTACGAAACCCGATATGCGGATTATGACATCAATTCGCCGGAATCCGTAATCGGGCTCACCATTATGCAGGAAGAGTTTTTGGACCAAAGCATCGCCTTGGCGAAAAACATTCAAGATAACATGTCCGGTAGGCTAAAGCGGGTGGACAGAAAGGTGAAACAGGCCGGTTTTATAGTGTTGCATCAAACCTTTATGCCCAGTGTTTTGGTGGAAACGGGCTTTTTGACCAATAAGGATGAAGGGGCCTATTTAAATTCATCAAAAGGACAGGCCGAAATGGGCACCGCCATTGCGGATGCCATTTTAAAATATAAGACTGAGGTACAAGGGGTATCCCAAGCGACCCAAGTTTCGAACCCCACTACACCGGAAAAATCGTTGAAGGACGAAAGTTCCTCCGTTGCTGCGGTGGTAGTTTCCAAAGAGGAAACTTTGGAATCCAAAGAAATCAAAGAAATCAAAAAACCGGAATCGGCAGAAAAGAAACAGGAAGTATTGGCCGTATCGGAACCAAAAGAAACCGTAGAGGAAAAACCGGATGAAAATGCCATTATCTATAAGGTCCAGTTAATGGCGAGTAGTAAGGATTTGGCTTTGTCGCCGGAAAATTTTAAAGGACTGCCCCAAATTACCAAGGAAGCCTATAATAATTTATTTCGGTATATGTACGGGTCTACCCAATCCTACAGGGAGGCGAAGATGTTGCAGTCTAAAGCGGCCAGGACGGGGTACCCATCGGCATATATCGTAGCCTACAAAAAGGGCGTAAGGGTTTCCGTGCCCAAGGAGGTGGAGGAGGAATCCCAATAACGGCCATTGGTATGTTATTTATTCCTAATTTTGTTAGAAACATAAAATTGATTGCTTGAAACTATCCAGGGAAATTAAGACGGGAATTATTGTAATTGGAGGAATACTCCTATTTATTTTGGGGTTTAGTTATTTAAAATCGACACCACTTTTTGACAATAGTAAAACCCTGTACGCGGTTTATCCAGATGTGGGCGGACTACAGGCCGGGACCGTTGTGTCCATTAATGGTTTTGGCGTAGGGAAGGTAAACGATATAAAGTTTAAGGATACAAAAGGAAATTTGGTGGTCACCTTTACGGTAAGCAGCGATTTTCAATTTTCCAAAAATAGCACCGTAGAATTGTACGATACGGGAATAATTGGCGGGAAAGGATTGCAGATTACACCCGTTTTCGACGGTGCAGAGACCGTTCGATCCGGTGATACGCTTTCCACCGAAACAAGACCCGGCTTGACGGAGCTGGCCCAGGAAAAACTGACCCCTTTGTTCAAAAAATTTGAATCGGCCGTTTCCGATGCGGACTCTGTCCTGATCAACGTGAACCAGGTCCTTGATACCAAGACCAAAAAGGATTTACAGACCGCAATTAACGGACTCAGTGAACTTATGGCGAGCCTCAATGGAAGTGCCAAGGTATTAAACGATATTTTGGCCAACAACGAACAAAAGTTGGATAGTTCGCTTACCAATTTTGAGACCCTTACCTATAATTTTGCCAAGCTTTCGGATACTTTGAACAACGCAGGTCTGGGCAGGACTTTGGCCAGTTTGGAAACCACCATGTCTAATTTGGACAAGGTGATTTCTAAAATCGAACAGGGTGATGGTACCTTGGGCAAGTTAATGAACGATAAGGAGCTATATTCCAATTTAACCGCTGCTTCCAGGGAGTTGGATCTGTTGCTACAGGACTTTAGATTAAATCCAAAACGCTACGTGAACGTTTCGGTCTTCGGTAAAAAACAAAAGGAATATGAGGTTCCGGAAGATGATCCGGCCGCTAAAATAGAATAAATCAATGCAGTATATACCCAATATCCTTTTTGTAGCGATTCTTATTATGGGAATCGGATATTTCGCCAAAAACGTTGGTAAACTTAGGCGCAATATTTTATTGGGAAAAGATACCGATGTTTCCGATGACAAACCCACAAGATGGCGCAATATGCTCCGGATCGCCTTTGGTCAATCCAAAATGGTCGTACGCCCTGTAGCGGGATTGCTCCATGTAATTGTCTATGTTGGTTTTATCATTATCAATATTGAAGTTTTGGAAATCGTCATCGATGGTATTTTTGGTACACATAGAATTTTTGCAGGTCTGGGTCCTGTGTATGATTTCCTGATTGCATCTTTTGAGATTTTGGCGCTCTTGGTCATTATTTCGGTAATCGCTTTTTGGATAAGAAGGAACATACTAAAACTCCAGCGATTTTTAAAGCCGGAAATGAAGGGTTGGCCCAAGAAAGACGGCAATCTTATCCTTTACATTGAGTTGGTGCTGATGCTTTTGTTTCTCACTATGAACGCGGCGGATTTCCGTTTGCAGCAATTGGGTGCGGAGCATTACGTGCAGGCCGGTAGTTTTCCCGTAAGTCAGTATATATCAGATTGGTTCACTGGTATGGACATTTCCAGCCTGATTCTTTTGGAGCGAACCGCATGGTGGTTGCACATTGTGGGGATACTGTTCTTTTTGAATTATCTATATTTTTCAAAGCACCTGCACATCCTATTGGCATTTCCCAATACCTTTTACGGAAAATTGGGGCCCAAGGGAAAATTTCAGAATTTGGAGGCTGTAACCAAGGAGGTAAAATTGATGTTGGACCCTAATGCCGACCCGTTTGCCGCTCCCGCAGATACTGGGGATGTGCCATCAAAATTCGGGGCATCGGATGTGATGGATTTAAGTTGGGTGCAATTGCTGAATGCCTATACCTGCACGGAATGTGGTAGATGTACGAGCGAATGTCCAGCCAATCAGACAGGTAAAAAATTGTCCCCAAGAAAGATCATGATGGACACGCGGGACCGATTGGAGGAAGTGGGAAAAATTCTGGATGCCAATAAGGGGGAATTCAAGGAGGACGGGAAACAGTTGTTGGACGATTACATTACCAGGGAGGAGTTGTGGGCCTGTACTTCGTGCAACGCCTGTGTGGAAGCCTGTCCGGTAAGTATAGATCCATTATCCATAATAATGGACATGCGCCAGTACTTGGTAATGGAACAATCGGCCGCACCATCGGATTTGAATAATATGATGGGAAATATCGAAAATAATGGAGCTCCGTGGCCTTTTAACCAAATGGACCGTTTGAATTGGAGTACCGAATCATAAAAGACTAGAAATGGCTGACACCCTTAAAGTTCCTACAATGGCAGAGATGTTCGCTGCCGGTGAAAAACCCGAAGTATTGTTTTGGGTAGGTTGTGCCGGTAGTTTTGACGATCGGGCCAAAAAAATTACAAAGGCCTTTGTGAAAATTCTGAACAAGGCCAATATTACCTTTGCCGTTTTGGGAACGGAGGAAAGCTGTACAGGGGATCCGGCCAAAAGGGCAGGAAACGAGTTTTTGTTCCAGATGCAGGCCGTCACCAATATAGAGGTGATGAACGCCTATGAAATAAAGAAAATTGTGACCACATGTCCGCATTGTTTCAATACCATCAAGAACGAATACCCCGGTCTTGGAGGTACCTATGAGGTGGTGCACCATACGCAGTTTTTGAAGCAGTTGTTGCAGGAGGGACGTATAACCATGGAGGGAGGAACCTTCAAAGGAAAGCGCATCACCTTTCACGACCCCTGTTACCTAGGTAGGGCCAATGGCGTGTATGAAGCGCCAAGGGAGCTGATACGGAAATTGGATGCCGAGTTGGTGGAGATGAAAAGCTGCAAGCAAAGAGGTCTGTGCTGTGGTGCGGGAGGTGCCCAAATGTTCAAGGAACCCGAAAAAGGGAACAAGGATGTGAATATTGAACGTACCGAGCAAGCTTTGGAGACAACCCCCCATATTATTGCCGCCGGATGTCCTTTTTGTAATACCATGATGACTGATGGTGTTAAGAACAAGGAAAAAGAGGGTGAAATTGCCGTTATGGACATTGCGGAACTTATTGCCAAGGCCGAAGATTTATAAGGCATTGATTTTAAAACTATAAAGAAGGATTCATGCTAGCAGATTTTAATACACTACCCGATAGTTCCAGGGTATGGATTTACCAGGCGAACAGAAGTTTTACGGAACGGGAATTAAACGAAATACAGGACGACCTTACACTTTTTTTGGAAAACTGGACGGCCCACGGTAAGGACCTGAAGGCCGGTTTTGAGATAAAGTACAACAGGTTTTTGGTAATTGCCTTGGACCAAAGTGGGCAGGCGGCCACAGGATGCTCCATTGATGCATCGGTTCATTTTATACAACATTTGGAAAAAAAGTACCAAGTGGAACTGCTTGATAAAATGAACGTATCGTTCAAGCAAGGTGGTTTTATAGCCTATAAGAACTTATTGGACTTTAAGGCCATGGCCAAACAGAAGGCCATATCACGGAATACCATCGTTTTCAACAACCTTGTGGCGACCAAGGGTGAATATATGGAACATTGGGAAGTTCCCGCTTCCGAAAGTTGGCACGCGCGTTTTGTCTAGGTGCTAGCGGTCGTTAACATCTATTTTTATTAGGTTTTATCGATGAAATGCAATAAATTTCATGGTTTGATGTTATTTCCATACAGTAAAAACACATGAAGCTTTTTCTCAAATTTTTCTTTTTTCTTTTTGGCTCTTTTTTTCTTTTTGGACAAAACCCTTTGGTCAGTTCGGATAGTCTGGCCCAGGCCATTTGGGTAACCGAACAATACCAAAAAATGACCTTGGAAGAAAAGGTAGGGCAATTGTTTATGGTCATGGTTACCTCTAACCAACCCGATGGGGAAAAGGAGAAGATAAGGCAGCTCATTCTTGAGCAAAAAATAGGGGGAATCATTTTTTCAAAGGGTGGGCCCGTACGCCAGGCCAAACTTTGCAACGAGTTTCAATCCCTATCAAAGATACCGTTATTGGTGGGAATGGATGCGGAATGGGGATTGGCCATGCGTTTGGACTCCACCTATGCTTTTCCTTGGAACATGACCTTAGGTGCCATTCAGGACAATAAGATCATAGAAAAGGTTGGCTACAGGGTGGGACAGCACGCAAAACGCTTGGGGGTGCACATTAATTTTGCACCGGATATCGACATCAACACCAATCCTAATAATCCGATCATTGGCAACCGTTCCTTTGGGGAAACTAGGGATGTGGTTGCTGATAAGGGCATCGCCTTTATGAAAGGTATGGAAAGTGCGGGTGTGCTATCCAGCGGAAAGCATTTCCCGGGCCATGGCGACACCGATGTGGATTCCCACCATGATCTGCCCGTAATTCCTTTTTCCAGGGAGCGATTGGACAGTCTGGAGCTGTATCCCTTTAAAAAGTTGATCAACGAAGGTCTGAGTAGTGTCATGGTCGCCCATTTGGAGGTGCCATCCATGGAAATCAAGGAAGGTCTGCCATCCTCTTTATCGGAACAGATCATTTCTGGAATTCTCAAGGAGGAACTGGGATTTGAAGGTTTGGTTTTTACCGATGCCTTGAATATGCAGGGAGTTGCCATATTCGGTACCGATGGTGCCGTAGCGTTGGCCGCTTTCAACGCAGGCAACGATATTCTTTTAATGCCCCAGAACGTGGAGGATGCCAAAGACCTATTGATCAAAAACTACAACAGGGGCCGGATCAGTGAGGCAAGGCTTGCCCAATCCGTGAAGAAGATATTAATGGCAAAATTCAAGGTAGGACTCCATAATTATAGACCCATTGCCTTGGACAATCTGTACGAGGATTTAAATACCGTTGAGGATGATATCCTCTATGAGGAAGCCATTGAGAACGCCCTAACAGTTGTTAAGAATCGGTTTGACTTGCTTGGCATTAAAAATTTGGAAAACAAGAAAATCGCCTATGTAAAATTTGGGGATGCTCCCAATGATGACTTCATAACGGAACTGAACAAATATACTACGGTGACCCAAGTAAATGCCAACACCATTGAATCGCTCAAAAAGCAGTTGGAGGATTATAACTTGGTAATCATCGGACACCATAAGAGCAATGAGAGTCCCTGGAAACCCTATAAGTTTACTGACAGGGAACTCGCTTGGCTGCAAGAAATTTCCAATTTAAGGTCTTCAAACCTAATCCTGACCGTATTTGCAAAACCGTATGCACTTTCGGATATCTCCACGTTTCAGAATATTGATGCCGTGGTGGTCTCCTATCAAAATAGCGCCATTGCCCAGAGGAAAACCGCGGAACTTCTGTTTGGTGCAATTCACGCCTCGGGAAAGTTGCCCGTAAGTGGAAGTTTTGAATTTCGGGCCGGAACGGGAATTCAATTGTCATCGCTAAATAGGTTGGGATATAGTCTTCCGGAAAGGGTAGGTCTTAGTTCAAAGGGCCTTTCCAAGGTAGATGAATTGGTTCAGGACGGACTGGATAGTCTCATGTTTCCTGGGGCCCAGGTTTTGGTGGCGAGACATGGGAAAGTGGTGTACAACAAAAGTTTTGGGAAACCCACGTACGAGTCCGAAGTTGCCGTCGCCGATGATGATATTTACGACCTAGCTTCGCTGACAAAGATTTTAGCGACCTTACCCATGGTTATGAAAATGGAGGAAGAAGGAAAGATTGCCTTGAACGATACTTTTGAGGAACTGGTACCCGAATATTCCAATACGGAAATCAAGAACGTAACGGTCTTAAAGGCCTTGTCGCATTATGGACGGTTGCCTGCTTGGATTCCCTTTTATGTTCGCACCTTGGACGAAAATAGAAGGCCTTCAAAGGAATTTTATCGTACCCAACCAACGGATGGCTTTTCGGTCAAGGTTGCAGAAAACCTATATCTCACGGATGCCTATAACGATTCCATTTATAATAGGATTGGAAGACAGGATTTAAAATCCAACAGATATCGCTATAGCGACGTGCCATATTACGTCATGAAAAAGTACGTAGAGGATACTTTTGGTGAAAAATTGGATGTACTCGCAAACGATTTTCTATATAGTAGAATAGGGGCGAACTACACTACGTACAATCCTTTGGAAAAGATTCCAAAGAACAAGATCGTGCCTTCAGAAGAGGATAATTATTATAGATACCAGACCGTACAGGGATATGTCCATGACATGGGGGCGGCCATGCAAGGTGGGGTGGGAGGTCACGCGGGCCTGTTCAGCAATGCGAACGACGTGGCCAAGATTATGCAGATGTATTTACAGAACGGATACTACGGTGGGACGAAGTTCTTTGATTCCCGGACCGTAAAGAAATTCAACACCTGCTATTTTTGTGATAAAAACGTACGAAGGGGCGTTGGCTTTGACAAGCCCCAACTGGAACACAGTGGGCCCACCTGCGGGTGTGTTTCCAGAAAAAGCTTTGGACATAGTGGTTTTACGGGAACGTACACCTGGGCAGATCCGGAAGAGGAGATCGTGTATGTGTTTTTATCCAACCGTACCTATCCATCGGCCTCCAACACCCTTTTAGTTAAATCTGGGTTAAGAACTAGGATTCAGCAGGCCATTTACGACTCCATACTAAATTAAAGAGTAGTTTTGTAGTCAAGGGCATCCGTTGGAAGATTCCTTTAAAGCCTGTATGCCTTTGGGATTTCATAACTGACCGATTACAAAATGGATTTAGACAGAATGAAACCCTCAGAGAGGGATTTATTATGGTAAGCTAAATTCCAATACAAAAGGAAATGTTTAAGAATCAAGCTATTGAACTAATTTTATACGCATGAAAATTGCTATTGTTTGCTACCCAACGTTTGGTGGTAGCGGTGTTGTTGCCACGGAATTGGGAATCGCTCTCGCGAATAGGGGGCACGAGGTACATTTTGTAACCTATCGTCAACCCGTGCGATTGGAACTTTTAAACAATAGTATTTATTTTCACGAGGTACATGTGCCGGAATATCCTTTGTTCCATTATCAGCCTTATGAGTTGGCATTGTCCAGTAAATTGGTGGACACCATAAAATTGTACAATATAGATTTGTTACATGTCCATTATGCAATACCCCACGCTTATGCCGGTTATATGGCCCAGAAAATGTTGGAGGAACAGGGAATTTATGTTCCGATGGTGACGACCTTGCATGGAACCGATATTACCCTTGTAGGCAAGCATCCGTTTTATAAGCCTGCGGTGAATTTTAGCATCAATCAATCCGATGTGGTAACCTCTGTTTCCGAAAGCCTAAAACAAGGTACTTTGGAGATATTCGATATAAAAAAAGATATAGAGGTTATCCCCAACTTTATAGACAAAAACAAATACAAGCACACGTTTACGGATTGCCAACGATCGGCTATGGCCAAGGATGGCGAGCGTATAATTACGCATATAAGTAACTTTAGGAAAGTGAAGCGCATACCCGACGTAATCAAGGTATTCCAAAAGATTCAGGAAAGGATACCTTCTAAATTGATTATGGTAGGAGAGGGGCCTGAAAAAGAAGGTGCGGAACGATTATGTGAGGATTTGGGCATTGGCAATAAAGTCATCTTTTTGGGAAATAGTAATGAAATAGACAAAATCCTATGCTTTTCCGATCTTTTTTTGCTGCCGTCCCAAACCGAAAGTTTTGGTTTGGCGGCGTTGGAGGCCATGATAAATAAAGTTCCCGTGATTTCTAGTAATACCGGAGGAATTCCGGAGGTGAACGTCCATGGCGTAACAGGATATTTAAGTGATATTGGGAACATTGAGGAAATGGCCGAAAATGCGATATCCATTTTGGAGGATGATGACACCTTGGAGCGGTTTAAATTGAACGCAGTAAAGGAAGCCGAAAAGTTCGATATTTTAAAGGTATTGCCACTGTACGAGAAAGTATATGAACGAGCTTATAATAGCCGACTAAAAAATGTTTAGGTCCTTTATCCTCCTATTTATTCTCGCAGTTTCCTTGGGTTCTTGCAAGAGTCAAGAAAAAATGAAACTTGAAAATACCGATACAGTTGCAATGGACCTGATTATGAGAGGCGATCATAGTGGCTTTGAGCAGGAACAATTGTTAATAATTGATAGTCGGTTGGAATTTGAGAAGTTTTTCGGAAAAATCAATAGAACCAGAAAACCAGGCCTTCCTGTTCCGGAAATCGATTTTAAAAGAAATTCGGTCATTGTTCGCTTGAAAGGCACTACTACCAATAATGAACCCGATATAACCCTGCAAAAGTCATCCGAGGAAAGCTTACTCTTAAAGAAGATCCGGACAAACTCAAGAAAAGAAACCACGGCCGTGTTGACACCTTTTTTCATTTACAGTGTTCCCAAAGCAAATAAGGACGTAATAATCCAATAGATTACATCGGATAATTATAGGAATACATCTATCAAACGATAAAAAATACCTTACAAAGGACTTTTTTGAAAACTATCAGTTATTATACTAGTTTTACACTTTAATACCCAAATTCAATGGACATGAGAACCAAAATTTTATTTTCAGCAATAGCAACTCTTGCCTTTTCCAATATCTCTTTTGGTCAGGAAGAAGAACTTCAAATCACCTCAAAGGATAGTATCGTCATAAGTTCATGGATGGTAGGCCTCGGTTTCAATGCCGTAGACGATTCCGGAAACGTTTTTGACGGACTTTTCGATGTTGGGGATGAATGGAATATCTTGCCGTATCCTTCCAGGTTAAGTTTAGGAAGATATTTCAAAAGTGGACTAGGTGTGGAGGCCATAGGGACTTTGAACAAGTATAAAGAGGGCAAAATTATTGACGGGCAAGTGAATCCTGAAGATATTGACTATTATGCCATTGATGCTAGGATTACCTATGATTTGAACAAAATTATAGGGGAAACCGGTTGGTTCGATCCATACGTTGGTGTAGGAGCGGGTTATACCGAGGCCAATAATTTGGGAAGGGGAACGTACAATGCCGTGGTAGGATTTAGAACATGGTTTTCGGATAGATGGGGCTTGGATTTCAACTCGTCCGGTAAGTGGGCGATGAGTCAGTCGGAAGGTGCAACTAACCATATCCAACATGCCGCTGGGGTAGTTTACCAATTTGGTATCGAAAAGGGGCTATCAAAAAGGGGCGAGGAGAAGAAGGAATTGTTGGCTGCCATTGAAAAGGAAAAACAACGACAGGCAGATTCCATTGCCGAAGTCAATCGATTAAAAGAGGAAGCTTTGTTGGCAGAGCGACTTCAAAAGGAGAAAGAGGCTGCCGAGCTGGCCGCCGCAGAAAAAGCCGCTAGGGATAAAAAAGAGGCAGAACAAAAAGCGATTCAAGATCAAATAGACGGCTTAGGGCGGGTTTATTTTAGGTTTAATTCCTCGTATTTGACAAATGAGGATAAGTCATTGTTGGATAAACTTGCAGCCATACTCAAAGAACATGAAACTGTCAAATTGGAGATTTCAGCCCATACGGATGCTAGGGGTCCTGAGGATTTTAATCAATGGCTATCTGAAAGACGATTGGAAAGAACGGTCAACTACTTAAATGAATTGGGAATTACATCCGATCGTTTGGTTGGAAAGGCCCAGGGTGAATCCCAGCTGACCAACGAATGTGGGAATGGGGTAAAATGTCCAGAGGTCAAACATCAGGAGAACCGAAGGTCACAGTTTAGTATTATAGAGTTCTAACCTAGTTGGTATAAAACTTTGAGCCGGATCATTATTTAAAATGATACGGCTCTTTTTTTTTGAAATAAATATAATTGAAACTTTATCCATAGAATTATCTAAAACCTAAAGATAAAAGGCGCCTTGTTTTTTCTTATTTGCTGATTATGTCCGGTAGAATTATTTTATAATCAAGAATAAATTTTATGTTACTAAAATCTTACTTATAAGTGGTATTATCCAACGGTAAATGAAAAAATAGGGGAGACGGATTCATTCCCCTGACTGTCCTTAGTAACTACTTTCCAATAATAGGTTATACCCGCTACCACAGGAATACCAAGGAATTGGTCATTTTCCAAATCGGATTCAAATAACGCAGGGTCATTGTCCTCTCCAAAATAAAGATCATACCCTACAATGTCGTCATCTCGATCTTCAGCATTCCATCGTAAGTTTACTGTAGTTGCGGTCGCTGAGATGGAAGCTCCGTTGGCAGGCGAAATCGCCGTAGCAGGCGAAGGAACAAAAGATTCAGATCCAGGACCCTCGTTGTAAAAAGACCAAGTTTCACTTCGGATTTTATTTGGACTGGATGCTGATGAAATACTCCAAGAATATGGGGTTGCCCTCTTTAAAATCACGTTAAGTTGCGGTTCGTCACTTTCAAATTCTTGGATATTGGAGGTGTTGAGATTTGTGAGCGTCATTTTATAGGTTTGTACGCGATCAATACCCTCCCAAAGGAATGTCAATTCACTTTCTGTTTCAGAAACCAAAGTTCCTTCCGTACATTCCGAAAGATTTTCAGGAAACGTCAGGTTAATGGAAATCGAGGGCCCTAAAATTTCGGCTAGGTCGCTATCCGCTGAACAATTTCCAAGAAAGAGGGCAATCATCATTAAAGATGCGACTTTCCTCATGATTTTAATACTTTGATTATCCTTTTTTTCTTACCATTCCCAATTTGAACGACATAAAGCCCATCCGTCCATTGTGAGGTGTCTAATTTAATGGTTTTGTTGTAAACAGGTAGTGTTTCACTGAATACTATTTGTCCTAAAGTATTATAAACCAAAATTTCCTCTTTTTCACCTTCGAAATTGTTAAGAAATAGCTCCAATTGCTCGGTAAATGGACTAGGATAAGCGGTTATGGCACTTTCCATTAGTAAGGTCTCCGAATATGAACCATGACAACCTTCTTCCGATATGATGGTAAGATTATTTACCTCTTGTGTTAGGGGAAGGGTAATTTCATTTTCTACATCTTCCCAAAATTCCTGATTTAGTTGAACCCTAAATCGTGATGTGCCTGTCACAGAAACAGAAACCGTATTTTCAATAAAGTTCATGGAAGTGGATACCGATAGGGGTTCAGGTTCTCCAATAGTTATGTTGTAGCAACTTTCAAGGAACTGCCCATTAATTGATTTTAGACAAACATTATAGGTTCCCGATGCAAGGTCTGTAAAGGAAATACTTTCATTAAAATTCAAGCTCTCGTAACCTTCTTCATCGGATAAAACGGCCTGATAATTACCGCTGGACTTACTTGTTATCGTTAATATTCCTGTTGCTGTCCCCAGACAGGATACCTTAAAAGTACTTAGTGTGAACTGATCAGATGGAAAAGCTGCCAATGGACATCCATTTGATGAGACAATGGTGTTTTCAGGAGTTTCAGGGCATTCATCTTCGGTATCAGGAACACCGTCCCCATCCGTATCCATAAGCGACCAAATTGCTATGTTGTTTGTATTGGAACTATTACCGGCACGGCCAAAATTCCCACCCAAAAATAATTCCTTGATCTCCTCAATAAAACAAAGTGAATTACCTCTATTGTCGATTCCAACGTCCATTCCAGGCCCCAATGCTTGCCAGCCAAGAGTAGGGTTCCACCTGGCAACATTGTTCATTACTTTGTTTTCTGTAGAAATATCGCTTGCCGTTTCAAAAGTTCCCGTGACGTAGAGATTTCCATTATGCCAATTCAAATCATTAACATTACCGCTGATTCCAGCACCCAGACCCTCCCATGTCTGGTTTTGAAGGTGAAACCTGGCTATTCTACGTACGGTACTGTTACCTGCATTCACAAAGTTTCCGCCAGCATAGACGAAACCATTGCTTATAACAATAGCCTGAACGAAACCACTGGTGCCAGTTCCCAGCGCATCCCAATTGGTGCCATCCCATCTCGCAATTCTATTGGCATTTCGGCCACCTGCCAAATCAAAGTTTCCGCCAATGTACAAGTTGTTTTCTTCATCAAAGGCAATGGCCCTAATCTCATTGTTGGTTCCTGTTATACTTGTGCTACTATCGGTTAGACCTAGCCAATTTCCGTTTTCCCACTTTGCGATATTATTTACCGTCAATTCTCCCGCATTGCTAAACACACCACCGGCGTATAGAACGGAGCCGCTTTTGTCAAAGGAAATTTTGGAAATAGGTCCGTTTGTTCCGTTCCCCAATGAATTCCAATTTTCCCCATCGTAATATGCAATGTTATTTGCGGGTATTCCACCAATTTCACTGAAATCACCAGCTACAAAAAGATTGCCATTATCAGATAGGGCCATATCCAATATGGGACCATTGGAGCCTGATGTATAGGCACTCCAGTTACCATTGGAATCGTAGATGGCCAAATTTCCAACGCTTACACCTCCACCATTGCTAAAATTACCGCCAATTATCAAATTTCCATTACTGTCGGTTATCAAACACTCTACGGTGCCATTGGTTCCTGCATTCAAAGGAGACCAATTACCTACACCATTGACTTGGATGGTTTCTGGCCCCGATGAATTTCCGGATAATCGATATATTTTTGCCGAATTGGAATACCCAAGAAAGTACAGCTCTCCGGATTCGTCTTCACTAAAAGATGAAATATACGTGCCGTTTGTTTTGAATAGAAGTTCATTGGACACGGTTTTGGAGGCTTCATCGTAACGCAACGCCCAGACCCTTCCAGAAACATAATCCCCATAAACATAGGCGTTCTGCAAGCGGGAATCCAGAAGGCCGCCCTTATACCAATAACCACCGGTAATGGAAACATCCCCAGAATTGTGATCGTAATAAAATAGCGGCTTACTATCTGGCGTGGTGACCAAGGAAGTTCCTGAGCCATAACTGGGTTGGCTTTCAGCTTCAAATCTGTTCCACCCATAATTTCCGCCTTTTTCTATGAGGTTGATTTCCTCGAAGGCATTTTGACCAACATCCGCTCCCCATAGTCTACCTTGTTCGTCGAAGGAAAACTTCCAAGTATTTCGTATGCCCCAAGCAAAGAGTTCGTCCAATCCTTCTTGTCCTACCCTAGGATTATCACTCGGAATCTCATAATTTCCATTGGGTAGTTCAGGATTGGTTTCCAAGGGATTATTGCCATCAATATCTACATCGATTCTTAAAATACTTCCAAATACCGTATTTAAGTTTTGTCCATTTTTTTGGGGATCTCCGCCCCCTCCGCCATCCCCTATGGAAATGTACAGATATCCGTCCGGACCAAAGGCGATTTTTCCTCCGTTGTGATTGGAGTCGCTCTGGTTTTTTTGGAATTGTGCAATAACAAACTCGGAGGTTTCATCTAAAAGATTTGGATTCTCTTGGGATACGGTGTATCTAACGATATTGATCCTGTAATTATTCGGTCTATCTATAAAGTAAACAAAGACATAACCATTTGATATAAACTGTGGATGAAAGGCAAGGCCCAAAAGGCCTATTTCCTGACCTGAACTATAGGCCACTTTGTTGGATATATCTAAAAATGTAGCCACTTCATTTCCTGAGATGGATGGACTATTCGGAAATACTTTTATAATTCCGGGCTGTTCTAAAACGCACAATCGGTTACTACCATCAGGTGGTGCCTGCATTTCCACGGGGAAATTAAAGGAAAGGTTAGGAAAGGCATTTTCATAAGAAACCTGGGCAAAAAATGAGGTGCTTACAAATAGCAGTAGAATGACAAGTCGGAATTTGGGAACAGATGTTGGGGTCATGAAATATGTTATTTTCACAACCCCAAAAATACAAAGTCACAAACATTTGACTACTTCAAATCCATGAAATATGGACTCAAAAAGGAAGAATGGTCTACACGGCCACCTTTTCCGTCAAACTGGCCCAAAGATTTTTGGACAGCACATTGCTGGACCAGATAATACGAATACAATGTTCCAAATGCCAAAATATTTTATCCTCTATTTGATTACCGGCTAAAAGAGGTCCTGCAATGAATAGATTCTTCGATGCCTGCATGCTTTCATCAACATGAAATCCAATATTGGAGGGGTTTGGTTTGCATAAGCCATTGTCAATTAGATTTTGAAGGAAAGGGCTGAGATCATTTGAGGAGAGATTAACACTGCCCAGACAGTTGACTACCAAGTTGAAAGTTTCATGACCATCGTTATTGCTATTTTTGCTATCATGGACCTTATAGATGAGGTTTAGCCCTTCATTATTTTCCTCTAAAGAAGAAAAACGACCCTTTAGATGTGTAAACCTATTTATTCTGGAAAGTTCTTCTACAACTGAAAGGTAGTGATTCCCGGCACAGCGCTGGCGCCGTCCAATTTGATTCCCATGAAAACAGGCGAAATTAAGTAGTTCGTCCCTGTTCAATTTTGGTAGTAAAGAGCCAAAACCCCTTGATATAATTCCTACTGATGTTGCTGCACCAATACCTAAATTTTCCGCCTCATCAATATCCTTATGTGCCGCCTCTGAAATCATTTCCGCACTAAGGCTTGAAATGCGGGAAAGAGCCTCCAAATGGACCGGTCTGAACGATTTTGCCTTTTCTAAATCAATAGTGCCGTCGGGCATTACACCGTGTGAGGATAATGTTGTAAATGAAGTTTGAAACTCATCCTTTGGCAATTTGTCACATATTTTATAGATCATTTCCAATCCACTTGCATTGGCACCCAATATGGCGACTTTTGTCTTTAAGTTCCTTTCCTTTCTAGCTTTTACGAAATCAACTATCCGATTCATATTCTCCTCCATTCCTATGCCATAGGGTTCCTTGATATAAAGTGCATTTAAAGGGTTTTTAATTTCCTTTTCATATAACCTCTTATAAGGTAGAGATCCGATCGATAAAATAGTTTTATCCACATCTAGTGTTGAGCCATCCTTAAATGATATGATAAAACGGTCTTTTATTTTGGAAATACCAGTGGTTTCTTTTTGGATATAGTGCACCTCAAGTAGCCGTTCTTTAGATAATTTTTCAATACGATTTAAGACTTCCCGGCTTATGTATTTCCCAAAAAAGAATCTTGGTATATATAAGTCATCCCAATCACCCTTAGAGTATATAGGTTTGTTATTTTCAACCCATTTTTTGGCTAAATGACCTCCATTCTGGATAAACTCCTCCTGTAACGTATCTATATTTTCATTTAACCAACTTTTAAAATGCGTCCGATGTGGTTCTGAGATAAAATTCTTTAAATCCTGAATTAATAAAACGGATTTTCCAGAACGATCACCATACGGCATGCCTTTGAAAAAGTCAGCACTTTTATCAATAATGTATAATTCTACGGGTTTATTTTTTTGTTTGGTAAGACTATCTAGGAACGGAATGAGTGTGTAACTGGTTGCAATTCCTGCTCCAATAAAAGCAATTTTTGTAGACATTTTCTTTTGAAATTTGGTGTAAAGTAATTCAATTAAAAACTTGAGACAAAGTTTGGAACGACTAATTTGATGAAGTCCATTATTTGTTCGGTAACCTTCTTTTTGTTTTAATCTTGATAAAAAAAAGCCCGTTAAAGACGGGCTTTTTCTGCGGAGGAAGTAGGGATTCGAACCCTCGGAGGCATAAACCTCAATAACAACAAAAAGCTATTATTTGCAATAGACCGCTCTGCCATTCCTCCTTTAGGTTTTATATAACGTCATTCTTTTAATTATATTGTTGATAACTACTTCTTTTATAAGCTTAAAGGTTTCCTTTTATTCGCTTCTTGGCGTAAATTTGCACGGTTGAAATTAAACGTTTTTATGGGGTCATTTAACGATATTTATCTTAAAACGGTTTAACAATGTCTTTTTTTGTGGTCTCATATACTTACTATTGACTTAACGCTATGAAAAACAATTACAGTAACAATTCAAAAAAAATAAAAAATTCCCTTTATTTATCAGGTATTATTGGATTTGCGGCCATATTAACTGGATTTGGGCCCATGTTTTTTGGGCCTGGTTTAACAAATCCGGAACCTTTTGATCCATGGACGGATACGGCATTCACGCCAACAGGAACTTCTACAGATCCTTACGAGGTTGCCTTTCCCAATCTAACTTTTGACTCTCCCATAACTTTTAGTCCGGTGCCAAACCAAGCTAAGATTGTTGTAGGTCAATTGGATGGCAAGGTATTTTGGATGGGATCTGCCGATAATACTACGGTTAAGCAGCAAATCATTGATCTTTCCGCAGAAGTTGGAGATCGTAATGAAGGTCAGGTTTGGGATGGCGGATTCTTAGGTTTGGCCATTCACCCTGAATTTGGGACCACTCCAGGGAAGAACTATTTCTTTATTTATTACACGACCGCTTCGGCGAATCCTACCCTTGGAGGACCTCAGGGTTTTTCATGTAATGTAGAGACTTTTTCAGGAAACTACTTAAAATTGGAGCGTTTTGAGGTAGATCCGGTTACAATGGGTTTTGTAACCAATTCAAGGGTCACCATGATCAATAGAAGAATGTATAATACTACCCATAGGGGTGGCGGGATGGAATTTGGCGATGATGGGTTTTTATATTTATCCACAGGTGATCAAGCTGCCTATGTCAACGCACAGGAATTAGACGAAAATTTAGACGGAGGTGTACTTCGTTTGGATGTGGATATGATTGGGGGGGGTACAAGTCATGCCCCTATACGGACCTTATCTTCTCCTGGTGCCGGAGATGCAGATGAGTTTTCTGGAATTGAATATTTCATTCCAAATGACAATCCTTTCCCAAGCCCGGGAGGTGCCACATTTGAAGAGTATTATTCGATTGGACACAGAAACCCTCACCGTATGACGAAGGATAGAGGTACAGGTACTTTTTATATAGGTGAAGTAGGTGAAAACACCCATGAGGAAATCAACGTGGTGGGTGCTGGAAATAATTACGGTTGGCCAAAATATGAGGCAAATGCTTTACGTGACTTTTGCGGAACAGCACTAAATCCCTTAAGCAATGTACATACCCCTCCATTGACCCAATTTGTTAGGAGTGAAGCTAGTTCCATTATTGGGGGATACGTATATAGGGGTGCAAATATGCCTGAATTGGTCGGTAAATATATCGCCGCTGATTATGCACAGAACACCATATGGCAGATAGATACAGGTAATGGTCAAAAGGAACTATTGGGCAACTTTGGCCCTACTCAAGTTATTTCATTTGGGCAGGATATACAAGGGGAACTCTATTTCTTAAGATTAGGAAATAATGTTCCTTTATATAGGATGCGATCTTCTATTACCCAAGCATCAGCACCAGCGACACTGTCCGCAACCGGTGCCTTTACAAATCTTCAAAACTTAGATGTCGCAGATGGATTTATTCCATATGAAATGATTGATCCCTTCTGGTCTGATGGAGCTTATAAGACAAGGTGGATGGCGATTCCTAACGATGGCTCCCATAATACCGCGGCGGAACAAATTCAATGGTCGGAAAATGGTGATTGGGGTTTCCCCATAGGTTCAGTAATTATAAAGCATTTTGATTATCCGATTGATGATAATGATCCTACGGTTACGCGTAAGATAGAGACTCGTTTTTCTATTAAATCAACAGATGGAAATTTTTATTTTCTCACCTATAAGTGGAGACCTGATGAAAGTGATGCTGATTTAGTGGATATGACGGTTGGAGATACGGCAACCATACCAGTAACTACAGTGGGGGGAGGAACAAGAAATGTCAATTGGCTTTATCCCTCCAATACACAATGTGTGACTTGTCACAGTCCAGCTCTAGGGGGGACTTTGGGCCCCAGAACCCGATTCTTGAATAAAGAATTCGATTATGCGGATAAGGGAGGTACAGTGGGTAATCAATTGGTTACATTAAGTGAATTGGGGATTTTGAATCAACCTATTTCGGATTTCGATACTCCTGGATATTTGACCCATAAGTCAATTAATGATCCAAATGCTTCCTTGGATGAAAAAGCAAGGTCTTATTTGGATAATAACTGTGCATATTGCCATCAGCCAGCAACAGGAAATAGGGCGGATTTCGATTTAAGACTTTTCAATACTCTTTCCCAAACGGGACTTTTAACTGCCGGAATAAATCAAAATATTCCAGCGTTAGGGCCGGATCAACAAATTGTATATCCCGGAGATGCATCAAAATCTCAATTGTACCATAGAGCAAATAGTCTTGACCCGGGGATAAAAATGCCACCTTTGGCAAAAGGGATTGTAGACACGGAAGGTGTAGCATTATTGGAAGCATGGATTAATCAGTTACAGCCGCTTGCAACTCCACCAGCAGATGGTACCTATCGTTTGGTAAACTATGCCACCAAGGCAACATTGCAGTTAGCTGATGCTAGTACCGATGATGGTGTAAATGTGCAACAAGAAGGCTATGAAGGTCTAGATTACCAACACTGGGCTTTTGAGGGTTCCCCAGAATTGGGATATTACTATTTTCAGGCAGAGAGTAGCGGTAAATTCCTGGATGTAGCGGGCTTTGGTCCAAATATTGGGGTGAATGTCTGGCAATATACAGGAAACGCATCAGATGCGCAAAAATGGGAAGTCATAGATGCAGGGGATGATACGTTTAATATAATCTCTAAGGCATATGGAAATTATCTTGGTGTTGAGCCAAATGGGAATGTGGTTGTAGGAACCAATGACCAAAACAGTGATATTTTTAGGTGGGAATTTTTACCCACAAGTGTACCTGTTATTAGAGGAATTGCTGTTCAAACCAATACAGTGGTTACTTCTGAAGATGAAACGACAGAAGATATTGAGGTTACGCTTAAGTCTGCACCGACAAGTGACGTAACCTTGCAAGTTTCGGTTACTGGTGCTGCGGATGAGGTTACAGTCTCTGTAACAGAACTTACTTTTACCGCTATTAATTGGAATACTCCACAAACCGTAACGGTAACCGGGGTAAATGACACATTTGTAGATGGGGATCAAGAGTATAGTGTGCAAATATCGGTGGATGTTTCCCTTAGCGATGTTGACTACGCTGGCTTTGTTGAGACTATAGCGGGTATTAATGAAGATAATGATGGTGGGGCAGGTGCTCCTCCAACCCCCGGCATTTATAGAATTGTAAATGTAGCTAGTGGCCTTTCCGCCCAAGTTCTTAATGCAGGTACTGCTAATAGCGTAAATATAGAACAAGGCCTGTACCAAGGTGATGAGCACCAACAATTTGACTTGGTTTATCGTGAAAATGGCCTTTATTCACTTGAGGCAGTACATAGCGGAAAAGTAATGGATGTTGAGTTGGGTAATTCAAACCCCGGGACAAATGTATGGCAGTATACTTACGATGGTTCTACACCCCAACTTTGGACCATACAGGATGGCGGTAATGGCACGTACCAAATTATTAGTGAGTTAGGCGGACACTATTTAACCATAGACGCGAATGGAAACATCCTAGTAGATGTAGACAATGGAAGCGATAATTTCAAGTGGGTTTTTGATGAAATAGGTCCAGGTATTACCGTAAGTGAAGACATACTACTTACAGAAGAGGATGGTGACACGGATACCTTTACCATAGTTCTTAAAGAAGCACCTACAGCACCGGTCAATATTGGCCTGCAAGTTATAGAAGGGATTGGTGAAATAAGTTTGGATTTGGACCAGCTAATTTTTGATGCCAATACTTGGAATGTACCTCAAACGGTAACCGTTACAAGTATTGACGATATGGATCAAGACGGAGCTCAGGATTTTGTTGTGGAAGTGGTTGTGGTTGCGCCATTTATTGACCCTAAGTATGATTCTGGTATCGGGGATACGGTTTCCGGTATTAGTTATGATAATGATGGAGGAGAAAATGGACCTCCAGCACCAGGTATTTATAGACTTCGTAACGTCGGAAATACAGAAAGTGCAATGCCTGCGAATGGAACTGTGGCCAGTACTACCAATGCGGTAACGGGTGCCTATGGGAACGAAAGCTATCAGCATTTTGAGCTGATCTTGGAGGAAACGGGGTATTTTAGTATAAAGGCCATTGACGGTAACTTTGTTATGGATGTCCAAAACGGAAATCCAGATGCCGGAGCAAATATTTGGATGTATACTTATACGGGTACTAACAATGTTTCACAAGAGTGGGATATAGAAGGAGCAGGTAATGGAACTTTCCGTATAAAGAGTGTCATTAACCCAGGTAACGATTATTATATGACGGCCGGTCCTACTGACAGTAATATAACTGTAAATGAAGATGATGGCAGTGATTATTTTAAGTGGGAATTTCTTCCAACTGGTTACCCTCCGGAAGCTATTGCAAGTTCGGATATCATAGCAGGTAACGAACCTTTAACTGTTCAATTTAATGGTAGTGCTTCCACGGATGACAAAATTGATATCGTAGATTATCTATGGAATTTTGGAAATGGTGATACCTCCACGGAACAAAACCCTTCTTATACCTTTGAAGATGGTGGCACGTTTGAGGTAATCTTGACAGTTACAGATGGAGATGGTTATACGGATGACAGTGAGATTATCACCATAAACGTGAATGCTGGCCCAACGGCAGTTGCTTCTGCAGATGTTTTAGAAGGAAATGCTCCCTTGGAAGTTACTTTTACCGGTGATCAATCTACGGACGATGTAGCTGTTATTTCTTATGATTGGGATTTTGGTAACAGTGGAGCTTCAACAGTGGCAAACCCTGTTCAAACTTTCGGTTCACCAGGAACCTATACTGTGACCTTGACAGTCACTGATGATGCAGGATTACAGGATACAACGACTCTAGAAATCGTCGTAAATGAAAATGGTGCTCCCGTTGCCGTTGCTTCCGCTAACATTACGGAAGGAACGACTCCTTTGGACGTAACCTTTACAGGAGACCAAAGTACAGATGATATTGGTATTGTTACCTATAGTTGGGACTTTGGTGATGGTACCTTTTCCAATCTTCCAAATCCAGAGCATACTTTTTCCACCGCTGATGTTTATACTGTAACCTTGACAGTTACTGATGATGGAGGTTTAGAGGACACAGATACTATCACCATAATCGTGAGTGATCCTAATGGTGCTCCCATAGCTATAGCTACTTCTGATATTTCAGAAGGGCCAGCACCATTGGAAGTTACCTTTAATGGGGAACAAAGCGCGGATGATCAAGGTATAGTTCTCTATTCCTGGGATTTTGGAGATGGTTCAACCGCCTCAGAAATGAACCCTACACATATATTTGCTAGTGAAGGAACGTACGTAGTTATCTTGACAGTAGCAGATGCCAATGGGCAAGAAGATACAGATTCAATAACAATAACGGTTAACACGACGGCCAACATGGCTCCGGTTGCAGTAGCTACGTCAAATATAAGTAACGGGGAAGCGCCATTGGAAGTTTCCTTCACAGGTGACCAAAGTACGGATGATACGGGTATTGAAACCTATAGCTGGGATTTTGGGGATGGTACTTCTTCTACAGAAGTGAATCCTACGCATACCTATTCTAATGAAGGTATCTATACGGCGATGCTTTTAGTTACTGATGCAGAAGGGCTTACAGATTCGGCTTCCATTAATATTACGGTCAATGGCTTAGGAACACCTGTTGCAGTTATTGGTGCTGACTTGGAAGAAGGTCCTGTACCATTAGAAGTTACCTTTACAGGAGACCAAAGTACGGATGATGTTGGTATTGTATCTTACAACTGGGATTTTGGTGATGGAAATACTTCGGCAGAGCCCAATCCAGTTCACATTTTCACTGATATAGGGGAGTATGTTGTAACACTCACCGTAACGGATGGCGATGGTCTGCAATCAACAGACGAAATCACGATTATCGTTAACGATGAAAACGAGACCCAGGCAGAGCCAGATTTCGAATTTGTACTCACACCAAACCCAACTACGGATTTCGTAGATGTAGTAATGAGCGAGAATTTTGATCAGGATCAAATTCTGGGTGTTATGATACATGATATGTCAGGTAGGTTGATTAGGCAATTCATGGTAGATGAAGTGTTGGAGGGGACTGTGTTACGCCTACCTACAAATACTTATAGGAACGAAGTTTATGTGGTAACCGTAATGTTCGCAAATAATGAACCTGTTTCCAAAAGATTGATTATTAACTAAGATTGTAAGTATCTTGGATTAGAAGGCCACATTTTAATAATGTGGCCTTTTTATTTTTTTACAATGTAGTCCTCAGTTTGTTTATTATGACACGTATAGGATATTAGGAGTAAATGACTTAATTAAAGATGCTCATCTTGATTAATCCAATTTTGAACGTTTTAATTACCTTTTAAACCTAATAAGAGGTATTTTCGATATTATTTAATAGCATCAATTTTACATCCAGAATGATACCTAAAATTATACATTACTGTTGGTTAAGTGGAGAAGAGTTTCCTCAAGACATAAAAAGGAATTTAGCATCATGGAAAGCCATGTTACCAGATTATGAATTCATGTTATGGGACACCAACCGTTTTGATTTGAACCAATGGCCTTTTGCCAAAGAAGCATTTGAAAAGAAGAAATATGCCTTTGCCTCAGATATTGTGAGACTTTATGCCGTTCAAAAATATGGTGGTATTTATTTGGATACGGATGTACAGGTATTAAAAAAGTTTGACGATCTTTTGCATCTACCTTATTTTGCAGGATTGGAACACGCTAATATCATTGAAGCAGCCGTTTTCGGTGCTGAAAGAAATTCGGATTGGTTGAAATTATGTTTGAAGCATTATGATGGTAGGTCTTTTGTGAAAGAAGATGGAAAATATGATATTACCATATTACCGTCAATCCTAAAAAAACAACTACAAAAGGAAAAGGAATTGGTGGAAATGAGCCCTGTCCAAATTAAAGGGGTGGAAGAGCTTATAAAAGATGAAAGCAAGTTTTTCTTATTTCCCTGTGAATATTTTAGTCCGAAGGATGTTGAAACTGGTACCATTCATAGTTCTAAGAATACCTACGCCATACATCACTTTAACAGTTCATGGCTTCCTGGATTTTCAAAATTTAGAAGAAAATTGAAGCTTCTTATAGGTTCAAAAACAACTTCTAGAATTATTTCAAATCCTCTGATAGGGGGTATGTTGAAATTTTTTAAGAAAGTCGAGTCAAAATTGGACACGAAATGATTTTAAACTTCACGGGAATTCAAATTCAGAAAATCTGAAGAATACCCGAAATTAAAATTCAGGCAATGGACTAAAATATATTGGACCAGCTGATTTATGGTAATCGCCTTCACAGCACAATGCACCAATGTGTTTTTCGTCAACTTCAAAACTAAGCGTAAAGAGCTTTGTAGTTTTGGGCAGGATATCCTCCTGAATATTATGGTAAGCATCCGTAACGCAGAGCCTTATTAATTCCTCGCTTATCCCTTTGCCAATGGCCTTTAAAATAGCTTCTTTCCGTGTCCAAAATTTGTAAAATGTTCTTGTTTTATCTAAACTGTCTTGTAATTCGTTTATTTCCTTTGTACAAAAAACGCTAGGAATGATATCTGAAAAGTCTTGGTTAAGGACCATTTTTTCAACATCGATTCCAACCATTTTACTCCCTAGGATAATTAATGCGAAATCCCCTGAATGTGAAACATTAAAATAGGTGTTAGGATGGGAGGGTAGAAAGGGTTTTTCAAAAGAATCTTTTTCAATTTTGATCTCTAGTGCATTTACACCGATTTCTTCTGCCAGTAGTATTCTTAGAAAAGACCTGGAAATAATGAACCTATTTCGGTCAGCTTCAAAATGATATTGTTCAGATCGAAGTTTTTCATCAGTATTCAAGTTGTCAATAAGATGTGTAATAACATCTACATAGTCCGCTATAGGGATTTTAAAAATCTTAAAACCCAATGTATAATTCAGATTGGAGTTTTTAGGTTCAACTATAGTTGAATTTATCTTAATGCTACCACAGTACAGATTATTCAAAACTATCTACATTATAGTTATCCAAGGCATGTTGCAATTTTTCAGCAAATATGTGTACTTTTTCCTTATCGAACATATCGATGTGGTTTCCAAGAACCATATGCCTTCTTACTCCTTTTGTAGCAATGTTCTTCCATCCCAAGTACTTTTTATCGTGTACTAGGTTAATTTCTTCTTCAGCTTTGAATAGATCAATTACGATGTCCTGAGGTTTAATTGTATAGGTATCTGTCGCATTGATGTGATTTTTTTCCATTTTCAAGGAACGGTGGTGCTGCATTTCATGTTGTTTTTCCTTGCCATATTTCAGCCTTAGAAAGATTCCCTTGAAATGTTGCTTAAACAATCCTATTCGCCATTTAAAATTCTTTTTGCTTCTCACCATATTAATGAGAACATGACCAATCTTGAGCAAAGTATATCCTGTTCTTACCATTTTTTTCTTTATAGGACTTTCAAAATAATAATCAGGAAATACATAGGTATCAAATTCTGCAACGATTTTAACCTGTTTACCCTGTTCCCTTAACTGTCTCGCCATTTCAAAGGCTATCGTTCCACCTAGCGAAAAACCTGCCAAGCAAAAAGGACCATTTGGATTCGTTACCATGATTTCCTTAAGATAGTCTCTTGCCATATCATGCATGGAATCATGAGGCTCCTCAACACCGTCCAATCCTCGGGCTTGAAGTCCATAAACGGGTTGGTCTTTCCCCAATGCCTGGGCAAGTTCATTGAATATCAATACATTATGATGAGCGCCATGAACTATATACAAAGGTGGTTTGGTACCTTCAGGTTTAAGGGGCACCAAGCAATCCCACGTTATGAACTCTTTGTCCATGTAAGCTGCCAATTTTTTAACCGTCGGATGTTTTAAGAGGGCTACAAGAGGCAATCTGTTTCCAGTGGAATCCTCTATTTTTGTCATTACGCGAACTGCCACAAGTGAGTGACCGCCCAATTCAAAAAAATCACTATTAACGTCAAGGTTGTCTATATTTAGGCATTCTTCCCATATTTTAGCAATGATTTCTTCGGATTTCGTGTTTGGTCGTGTATGGGTAAAATCATTTTCTATTTTATTTTCCAATCCCTGTAGGGCCTTTCTATCAATTTTGCCATTAAGGGTTTTAGGAAATTCATTTAGAAAGATATATTCCTGAGGGACCATGTAGAGGGGCAATTGGGTCCTAAGAATATCTTTCCATTGAGAAGTTTGATTTTTTAGGGTTTCAGGGCTTATAATATAGGCAATTAATCTATCGTAGTTGAGAAGTACCACCGAGGCATCAATTCCATCTATAGAATCCAAAGCGTCTTCAATTTCACCTAGTTCTATGCGATGTCCTCTTATTTTTACTTGTTGGTCTATCCGACCCAAACATTGTAAATCCCCATCTACTGTAATTTTTGCCAAATCCCCAGTTTTGTAAAGAATTGGACCTAAATGGTGATTAAAGGGATTTTCATTAAATTTTTCAGCAGTGAGCTCAGGACGTTTTAAATATCCATTAGAAACACCATCTCCTGCAATACATAGTTCCCCTACCTTACCAGGTTCTACCAAAGAACCACGTTCATCGATTAAATAGCACTGTGTATTGGCCAATGGACGGCCAATAGTAACAAATTCGTCCGTCTGGTTCAGTTTTTTCACCGTCGACCAGATGGTGGTCTCCGTTGGACCGTATAAATTCCAAAGTTCGTCAACTTTATCGATTATTTTCTTGAACAATGAAATTGGCAGGGCTTCACCCGTGGAAATAGCTCTAATAGGTAAAGGTTCTTTCCATCCAGCATCCAGCAACATTTGCCAGGTTGCCGGTGTTGCCTGCATCATGCTCACCTTTTCTTTTTTGAGAATGTCTAACAATAATCGAGTATCCTTTACAGCAGCATCATCGGCCAATAACAATTGTGCTCCTGCAAGTAAGGGGGCATACAGTTCCGCACCGGCAATATCAAAGGAAATAGTTGTTATGGATAGAAATATGTCCGATTCTTGAATACCAGGTTCATTTAAAACACTTTGTAATAGATTGACCAAGTTTTTATGGGTAACCTGAACTCCTTTAGGTTTTCCCGTAGAGCCAGAAGTATATAATAAATAGGCCAAACCATTAACATCTATAGGCTCGCCTGACCAAGATACCTCCATCGAAGGTAATTTAGGTAAAATGTCCTCGCTATAAAGAATTTTTGAATTGGACGAAGGGGATGCTGTAAAACTTTTTGAGGTAATGAGAAATGTAGCTTCGGAGTCTTCCAGCATATATTCCAATCTCTTGGAAGGGTAGTTTGGGTCTAAGGGTACATAAGCTGCTCCACATTTCATAATGGCAAAAAGAAATGAAACCATTTCTATGGATCTTTGTAGCGCCACCCCTACAAAATCTCCTTTTTTAACACCTTGGTCCTTAAGGTAATTTGCCATTTGATGAATTTGATTGTTTAATTCACCATATGTGATATGCTCACCTTGAAAGGTAACGGCGGTTTTTAAAGCAACTTTTTCGGCCTTTATTGAAAAAAGATCCGGTAAGGCTATTTTGGGATAAGTTGCTTGGGTATTGTTCAATTCCGCATAGGCAGAAACATCAGTCTTGATAATATCACCTATGGGATTTGTTGGGTTATCAACAATACTCTCTAGGACTTCCGTAAACGAAATCATCATTTCTTCAATACTAGATGCACTGAAAAGCGAATTATTGTAGGACCATTCCAGGATAAGGGCACCTTCGGACCCCGTAGCATTTAAAAAAAGTTCAAATGCCTCAAAAGCTCTAGGATTACTTTTCAATTCATGGGTTAAACCATCAAATTTAACCGCACTGTCCATTCCCATATCGATGTTAAAGGCAACAGGTACCAATGGAACCCTTGATGGGTCCCGGGCAATAGCCAGTTTTTGAAGTAGCTGTCCAAAACTGAACTGTTGATGTTCGTAGGCATCAAAAATCTTATTTTTTCTAGCTTTTAGATATTCATTGAAAGGTGTATTCTTATCAATGTTCGTGCGCAAAGGCAACAAATTCACGCAGTGGCCAATGAGATGGGTATTATTGTGAAGTGATTGACCAGCGGCTGGTAATCCCAATACCAAGTCATTCTGTCCCGTAAGTCGATTAAGAAAAACCTCGAAACTTGCCATTAAGGTAACCACTAAACTGGCCCCTGACTTAATCCCAACTTGTTTCAGTTTGCTTACCAAATCACTTGGTATAGGGAAATCTAATCGATTACTTGTATAGGTTCTTATTTGAGGTCTAGGATAATCCGTTGGCATAGTAACCGTGGGGACATTACCTTTATATTGCTCAAGCCAATATCTTTCCGTTTCCTCGAATTTTCCACTCCTCAAGAACTTTTGTTCCTCTTCCGCATAAGAACTAAAGGTTGCAGGTTCGGATATTTGCGCTAAAGTTCCATTTTTAATGGCATTGTATTGGGCGCTCAACTCTTCTAAAATAATTCCCATGGACCATCCATCACATACAATATGATGACCCGTTATAACTAATTGATGTTGATTATCGGAGAGTTTTAACAAACCAATTTTTAGTAATGGACCTTTAATTAAATCAAATACATGTTGGGCATCGGCGGTCAGGTAATCCTTAATTCTCTTTTGTCTTTCTTCGGGGTCAAGATTGGAAAAATCCTTTTCGGTAATCTCTATTTTAATCGATTCGAAAACCGTCATAAAACGACCGTCCGGACTAAAAGTGGCTCTAAGTGCCTCGTGCCTTTCGGTCATTTTTTCAATGGCCTGATGCAGGGCATTTGTGTCGAGTGACCCTTCGATTAATAATGAAACTGATTCATTATAGGCCCTATTGGCATCGTCACCGCCAAGCTTGCAAGCAATCCAAATCTCTGCTTGGGCCTGAATCATTGGAATTACTCTTTGTATAGCAGGACCCTTAAAAGGATTGTAATCAACGGTATTTTGCATTCCTGATTGGTTAATGAGAAATTAAAGGGAATTCAATAGTTGTTTTTGTAATTTTTCAATTCTTAAAAATCAATTTTAACAAAGGCCCCTTCCTTTTTTGCATCAGGTACAAACCAAGCCGGATTCCCAGAATCATCAAGACCTAGTTTAGCTCCCTGTACGGGTGGAGTATTAAGGGATTGAATGTCTGTTTTATCGATGTTCACCGAATTTACATTCTCTTGCATAACGTTCTTTTCTTTAGGCTCAATACCTCTAAATATTCCAATAGAGATTAATTCGTCCACACTTTCAACAAAGGCATCCTTAATTTTTTGGATATCTTCCTTTACAAAGGCACTGGTCATAAAACAAGGAAAGCCATCCCAAATATGAATACCTTTTTCCCTCATTAAAACAAATAGAAGGTCGGAGTAGGGTATGTCTTCCAAAAACTTAAGTCGCCATAAAGACCCGAAATACATAATTTCAATAGGTAGGGACCGTTTTTCGAATTCTTGGTTAACTTCTTTGACAAAACTTTCGGTCATTTTATTGAGCCCTTCTTGAAGTGTATTGCCTTTTTCTTTCATATGAAGTAGGGAGGCCTTAGCAGCAGCAAGTGCTAAAGGATGTCGAACAAATGTACCAGCGAAGTATGTTACCCCAATCTCCGGATAGGAGTTGTCCCCATATTGCCAATGACCTCCGTCAAGGGCATCCATGTATTTTCTTTTCCCTATGATAGCTCCAATAGAAATACCACCCCCTATAACTTTTCCATAGGTTCCAAGATCCGCCTTTATTCCGAACAGGGCTTGGGCACCTCCTGGGTGCATTCTGAATCCCGTGATCACTTCGTCAAAAATAAGTACGGATTCAGATTGCTCAGTAATCTTTCTAACTTCCTTAAGAAATTCAACAGGTCTGAATTCCGGTCTTCTACTTTGCACGGGTTCCACTACTACGGCTGCCAATTCGTGAGCCCTTTCTTTGATGATTTGAAGGCTTTCGGGAGTACCGTATTCCAAAACCAATACATTTTGTACGGAATCAGCTAGTATACCTGCAGCTGCCGGAAACGTTTTCAGTTTTTTGGAACCTCTAACCAAGGCCTCATCATTAATACCATGGTAGGCCCCGCTAAACGATACAATCAATGATCGTCCAGTTACCGTTCTAGCGATTCTAATTGCGCCAAGAACTGCTTCCGACCCAGTATTACAGAGGGCGGCCCTATCCTGACCAGTAAATTCACAGAGAAGTTCGCAAACCTCACCTGCTAGTGGATGTTGTGGACCCACCTCATATCCCAATTCAATTTGTTCATGTAGTACCTTTTTAATGAAGTCTGGTTGGTGTCCAAACATACAAGATCCAAAACCATTTAGGGCATCTATATATTGGTTGCCATCTATGTCCCATAATCTATTACCGGATGACTTTTCAACTACTAATGGATATACCATCTCCTTGGTAGTTGGTTTAAATCCAGTAACTACCCTTGGATCGGACATATAGGGTCGATGTTGTTGGGCATATGCCTTACTGGAAGCCGTTTTTTTATTATAGCGTTCGGTTAATTTCTTTAAATAAATTTCCTGCTCCATGTTCACTCCCGCAGATTGCTTTTCTATACGGGGGGATGCTCCAAAAGGTTTCTTCAATTCCTTTTTTTCCTCTTCTGTAAGGTCGTCTTCATTACTATTAGTATTCCCAGGAGCGGAAATATTCTCTTTTTTATTGGAACTAGTAGATTTGGCAGCCATTGGTGCCTGCATTTTATGTGAATCCGTCACATTGGAAATTGGTACTTGCCCGTTATTTTGGATAAGGTCAATTTGCTGGCCTAATAATTGAAGTTGTTGTGCAATTAATCCAAGGGCCGAATTGTTGGTGTTTCCAGTCGAGTAATTTTGATTAATGGCAGGCGGTGTATATGTTGGAACATTTGACTGATGGTTCTGATGAATAGTATTTGACGCCTTTACTTCCCCTTGTGGGGGAGTGATTTCCGGAGCAAATCGGTCTTTAGGCAATTTGGTATCTAGATACGCTGCAAGAAGTTGTGGTGAATTCAATTCGTCATTTAATTGACGAAAAGTAATATCCGTTTCAAATTCTTTTTTGCATGTAGTAGCCATTTGTGTTAGTACCAGTGAGTCCAATCCAAGTTCTAAAAAGTTATACTGGTTATCTTCCTGTTCCAACTCTATTCCAGATATATTGGAAATAATTTCAGAAATTTTTTGAAGGATTATGTCTTTTCTCATAATACTAGGGATTTCATTTGTTCCACTTTCATGGAAAGTTTTAATATTTATTGGGATATCCACTCTATCATATGTAGGCGGAGTGTTATTAGTGAAATGAAAGTTTTCTTGTTGTTGCTCTATTTGAGGTGTTTCCACCCAGCAAGGTTTTCGGTCAAAACTGTAAGATGGTAAACAGATCTTATGTTGGTCATGTTCTTTGTAAAATAGGTTCCAATCAGGTTCGTGTCCATTGATCCAAAGCTCTCCAAGAGCGGTAAGTATTGTGTGATACGAATCTTCCTGATCTTTTGGAGCTGTTAAAGAGGAAATGGGAGTGATGCTTTTGCCTGCTTTTTTCTGTCGTGCCAATGTAGATAGAGATCTTCCCGGTCCCACTTCCAAAAGTACTGTGTTTTCATCAAGTTCTATTATGGTATCCAGCGCCTGTGAGAATTTAACGGCATCCCGCAAATGATTGGTCCAATATGTTGGATTTGTTGCCTCTTCCTTGCTCATCCATTTTCCCGTTGCTGTGGATATGATAGGAATTCTAGGGGCATTCAATTCCATTTTTTGAACTTCTTTTTCAAAAGTATCCAATATAGGATTCATCATGGCCGAATGAAACGCATGACTAGTTGCCAATAGCATATTGGCTATACCTTCCTCCTTCAATTTTTTACTAAAACGTTCGATGGCCTCATCTGGACCCGATACAACGCATAAGTTATCGGAATTTATGGCAGCCATGGACAAATCATCTGTCAATAAGGGCATAATTTCTTCTGCCGCTGTTCTTATGGAAAGCATACTTCCTCCAGGGAGGCCACTAACTAATTTACCCCTAAGTGTAATAAGTCTAAGGGCATCAGGAAGTGAAAATACTCCGGCCAAATGAGCCGCTACAAATTCTCCAATACTATGGCCACATACAAAGGTTGGTTTTATCGACCAACTTTGCCAGAGTTGTGCCAGCGCATACTCTATAATGAACAAAGCAGGTTGGGTGTATTGGGTATCTTTCAATTTTTCTTCTGCTTCAGGAGTAATTAAACCCGGGAATATGATATCCCTGATATCCAAATGAAGCAACTCTTTAATTTCTTCTGCACAATAATCTACAGCTTTTCTAAAAACGCCCTCGTTTTCATATAAAGCTTTACCCATATTCAAATACTGCGAGCCTTGTCCAGGAAATAAAAATCCTAGTTCATCTGTTACGGATCTTAAAATATTACTTTTTATTCCCTTGGAACCTTCGCTTAGAAGAAGTTCTTTTGCCTTTGGACTACCATCGGTCACCAAAAAGCTTCGATGATTAAAAGCTTTACGCGTAGCAGTAAGTGAATATGCTGTATCCAACAGTGGAATATCTTTGTTCGAAACTAAGTGCTCGCCTAAATCTTTTTGATACGACGCTAAACTATTTTTTGATTTTGCGGACCAGATAAGAATTTCAACGGGCCTACCTTTTGACTTAGGTCTTTCCTTATTCTTATACTCCTCTAAAACAACATGTACATTGGTTCCACCAACCCCAAAGGAGCTAACACCTGCTTTTCTAGGTGCTTTTGACTCCCATTTTCGTAATTCGGAATTTACAAAGAACGCATTGTTTTCAAAATCAATTAATGGGTTTGGACTTGAAAAGCCCAATGAGGCAGGAATTTCCTCATGTTTAAAAGCCAATAATGTTTTTATAACCCCGGCCACACCCGCCGCAGAGGTTAAGTGGCCCATGTTACTTTTGATAGATCCAATCGCGCAAAAGTTTTTTTCGGACTGTTCCCCAAAGGCTATTTCAAGGCCTTCAATTTCTATTGGGTCACCTACTGGCGTTGCCGTTCCATGGGCTTCAATGTAACTGATTTCACTTGGGTCGACGCCCGCATCAAAATGTGCTCTCATAATTGCATTGGCCTGGCCTTCGGCACTGGGAGCCGTAAAACTTCCCTTATCGCCACCATCATTATTGATGCCAACACCTTTTATTACTCCATAAACATAATCCCCATCCTTTTTGGCCTGATCTAAACGCTTTAAAAGTACGACTCCAGCACCATCACTAAATACGGTTCCTTTGGCATTGGCATCAAAAGGTCTACAATGACCATCGGGTGTTTTAATAGATCCTTCTTGATATAAATGTCCGCTGTTCATGGGTGATGTAACACTGGCCGCACCAGCGATGGCTATATCACATTGACCATTTCTAAGTGCTTCGGTAGCTTCGGCAATGGCAAGAAGTGAAGTAGAACAGGCGGAATGTATACTAATTGCAGGTCCCTTAAGATTTAAATGATAGGCTATTCTGGTGGCAATATAATCTTTTTCATTTACGGTACTAGCCTGAAATTCGCCGACTTGCTCTATAAGCTCTTTGTTGGGCATTACATTATGTGTATAGTAGGTATTATGACCACAGCCCGCATAAACTCCTACCGTACCCTCATGATGATCAGGTAGATAACCTGTTTGCTCCAAAACCTCCCAAGATATTTCCATTAAGATGCGTTGTTGTGGGTCCATGGCGGAGGCAACTTTTGGATTAAGTCCAAAAAATAAAGCATCAAATTCCTTTGCACTGGGCAAAATACCCCTAGAACCTACATAAAGAGGGTCGTTCTTTATCTTTTCCGGAATGGAGCTATCCAATTCCTCTTTTGTGAAATGGGAAATAGTTTCTTTTCCCTCCCTTAATATTTTCCATAGTTCATCTACCGATTTTGCGCCAGGGAATCTTCCAGCCATACCGATTATGGCTATATCTCGGGAATCATTTTTCTTTTTGGATTGTTTGGCAAAAGCCATTTTAACATTCTTATTTTTTGGTTCCAGATAATCGGAAATATTTGCGATGGTCGGAAATTGGTAGAGCTTTGTTACCGGTAATCGTAAGTTATGTTCCTTTAACAATTGTGCCACTAATTTTTGGGCAAGTAACGAGGTGCCTCCCAATTCAAAGAAATTATCATCGATACCAATTTTGGGAACATTCAATAAACTTTCCCAGATAGAGGCCAGTTGTTTTTCCAATTTTGAACTTGGCTTTTTGTAGGGTGGGGCAGAGTTCGGTCTTGAATATTGTGGTTTAGGCAAACTCCTTTTGTCAATTTTGCCGCTACTGGTTTTGGCAAAATTATCCACCACAACATAATGGGAAGGATGCATATACTCTGGAAGCAGTGTGGTCACCTTTTGACGAATTTCATTAACATCCAAGGCTTCCTTCTGTGGTTGAAGGTAGGCTACTAATTGTGTTTGCCCAGCCAAATGATCGGATGCAACTACCACTGTTTGCAATACTCCGGAAATTGTATTCAAGGCAATTTCTACCTCTGCAAGTTCTATTCGGTGACCACTAATTTTAACTTGATCATCTTTTCTGCCCTGGAATTCTATATTTCCGTCCGGTAAATACTTTGCGATATCACCAGTTCTGTATAACCTTATTTCTTCACCGTTGGGCGAGTTCCAAGAAACGAATTTTTCTTCCGTTAGTTGTTGGTTGTTCAAATAACCTTGCGCTAAACAGTCCCCGGCAATACAAAGCTCCCCCAAACCTCCGTTGGGTAAAGGGTTTAAATTTTCGTCAACAATATAAATGGAAGTATTGTCTATTGGACTGCCAATGCTTGGGAGTGGGTCCCAAGTATTAGGATTACCCTCGAGCTTTAATTGGGTTACCACATGGCATTCAGTAGGGCCATACTGGTTATAAAGTGAACAATTATCCAATTTGGCAAAAAAGGTTCTTACTTGATCTGTTATTTTTAACTGCTCACCAGCTGTCATTATTTCTTTTAAGGATTTTGGAAACAGTCCAGTGCTTACTGCCGTTTCCGCCAATGCCTGTAAGGCAACAAATGGAAGAAAAAGCCTATTTACTTCATATCTATTAATTTGTTCAAGAAGAGCCATCATATCAAGGCGCATGTCTTCGGTTATTAGTACCAAAGTGCCACCGGTAGTCAGGGTGGCTAAAATTTCTTGAAAAGAGACATCAAAACTTAACGGGGCAAATTGTAAGGTTCGGGTTCCCTCATTGCATATTGAATTTTTCCTTTGCCAGTTAAGCAAATTGATCATGGCTTTTTCACCCATACATACTCCTTTTGGCTCACCTGTAGATCCTGAGGTATAGAGTACATAAGTTGGAAGATCATAAGAATTTTGATAATTTATGGAAGTATCTCCTACAATATTTTTGGGAACTTTGATTGGGACAAGTCCTTCCTTTTCAACGGCTTCTTTATCCACCTCAGTTGTAAGACAGAAGGTAAGACCAGAATTGTTGATAATACTTGTAAGCCTTTTTTTAGGATATTTAAAATCAATTGGAACATAAGCCTTTCCAGCCCTTAAAATTGCCAAAACGAATAATATCTCTTCTGTGCATCTAGTTGTGGGAACTCCTATAAATGCTTCTTCACCTGCCTCTTTTATTATAGTGTTTGAAATTTGTATTATTTGTTTGCTGGCTTCCAGATAGGTAAGTCTATCTTCACCGAAAATGATACAAATATCGTTGGGATATTGTCCAACAATTTCTTCAAATAGAATATAAAGCGAATTTGGACCTTTCATTTACTTTGATTTTAAGATATGACTGGCAATTAAGCAATTTATGAACCAAGGGTATGACTTCAATATCTAATTATTTTAGTCAGAATTATACGTAAAGTTCTGAATTTAAATACTTTTGAAAAGGGGATATTCAATTTTTTTATGAAAAGTATGAAATAAATAACCTAAGTTCCCAAAATTTAGATAAGCTGTTTTTTTTGACGTTAAAATAGTATAATCAGCATTTTGCTCCTATAAATGTTTGTTTGTCAAAACCACCTAGCCATGGTTGTTGGGAAAAATGCCAGACTTGAAAACCGGCATTTTTAAACAGCAATGGGTAATTATGGGAAAATGATGGTTCATTACCATATAACTGGGAGTTGGGGGTAAGTTCAAAATCATGGTCCCCGCCATTGGGTTCGATGGC
Source organism: Maribacter aurantiacus (assembly GCF_005780245.1). Taxonomy (NCBI): domain Bacteria; kingdom Pseudomonadati; phylum Bacteroidota; class Flavobacteriia; order Flavobacteriales; family Flavobacteriaceae; genus Maribacter; species Maribacter aurantiacus. Next base: position 120,640 of record NZ_VBUK01000012.1, read on the forward strand.
CACAAAATATATATTTTTTAACTTGGCAATATTTGATAGTAATTGAAGTAGCCTACGCTCCAAAAAATACTCAAGAACCCCTCTTGAAGAAACAAAAATGGTGTTATTCTCACAATGTTTAGGAATCCATTCAAAGGCATCCGCAGCAATAAATTCAAGCTTTTTGTTCTTTTCAAATTTTTCCCTGTTCATTTCTATTTGGTGTTTACTGAGATCCAATCCAATTAATCTTTCAACTTCAGGAAATTCAATGCTCATCCAATTTAAAACGTCCCCGTTGCCAGTTCCAATTTCCACAATTGTAGGGAATTTCATTTCTGTTTTTGCAAGCTGCTTTTTTAGTAGCTTGAAAATGAAGGTACAGTTTGGCAAAAAATCTTTTTCGAAACCATCTTCTGTCTCTTTAAACAATTCTGTTGCAGTATTGTTTACCCAAAAATCCCTATTATTTACCTCTATGGTGTTATAGTCTTGTATTGGTTCAAGTTTTTTTACCAAAGCGGCCCTCATTAGGATTTCAGAAATTGACATGTTCTTTTTATTCTTATGAATCAATGTAATTCTATTCGCCGACATTTCTTTGGCTTTTTTAGGCCTAAGAACTATTAAAAGATTTCCTAGGGTACTCGCCAAAAAGTGATAGAGGAATGATTTTAGCTTGCTTTTCATTTTATGTGATTGGTTGAATTAGTAAGTTTAACGATTTCAATTTGTTAAAATTGCCTCGATTTTTTCAATAAACTTAAACTGTAGCTTTTGCTAAGACTTTCCATGCCCTGGAATGCGTAGGTTGTTCATTAAAGGTTATCAATTCAATCTTTCTGCAAGCCTTTTTTGTTTAATACATACAACTTTTAAAATGAATACAGATTGAATTGTTTCCAAAGGTATTCAGTAATATCAAGATTTATTCCAAAATAATTTTCTTATTGTAAATTTCATTTTTTCTTAGTACGGTTAATATAAAAATACCTGGTGGTAGGTTTTGATCCAGCTGTAATGGTAGAATATCAGATTTCAATGAATTCTTAATTGTGCGGATATAAACCATCTTGCCCGTAACATCATAAATCCGTACATCCAATGTGGATCTATGAAGTTCTGATGGTAGTAGTATGTTCACATGTCTATCGATGCCAACAGGATTCGGAATAACCTTTAAGTCACTTTTGTTTTCATTTTTAACTTGTATGTTAATTTTGGCTGTAAGACTTGTAAGGTAGGTCGAATTCTCGCACCCCAGCAGTTCGATCTCGGCGATCTGTGTCATTTCCACGTTCAGGTCGTTCTTGGTGACCTCCAGCCTGTAGGTCGTGTAGGTTCCCGGAGCGGAAAGGTCGAAGGTCCTTTTTTGGTATCGT
>NZ_VBUK01000013.1:0-118094 GCF_005780245.1 Maribacter aurantiacus
TCGGTAAAACCACCGGCAAGTGCGGCGTCGATACCTACAAGATGCGCCTCGACGTTGGCAGCGCCAGCGGTATAGTTCGCGGGTGTTGCGGCCACTGGGACCAGAGTTGCGGTCTGTGCGTCGGTATTGTCCAGATAGGGAGTAAGGTTTACTGTGCTCGGTGGCGCTCCGTCATCTGCCAGGGAGATACTGAGAATGTTCGCCCCGCTGATTTGGAACTCATCGATGTTCTGGTCGTCGGTGTCGGTAAAACCACCGGCAAGTGCGGCGTCGATACCTACAAGATGCGCCTCGACGTTGGCAGCGCCAGCGGTATAGTTTGCGGGTGTTGTGGCCACTGGGACCAGAGTTGCGGTCTGTGCGTCGGTATTGTCCAAGTAAGGACTGAGGTCAATCGGCGTTGCTGCCCCGTTGTTCGTAATAGTAAGTATGTCGGTCGTAAGGTCTAAATCTTGTATTTCGTTTGTGGCACTTCTGTCCCCGTCGGCAGTCTCCGAAACTGCGATTGCGTTTGTTAGTTCTGCTTCTGTAACAAAAGTTCCATCCAAATCAACCGTAGGTAAAGCATTGGCTCCTTCTGCAATATCCAAACCAGTACCGTTAAGGGCAAAACTGGTTATCAGTTCATCATTTGGATTTGCAGTACCTCCGGCTGAAATACCATCTATTTCAGATTGTAATTCTACTATGGCAGCTTGGACATTATCGCTAATAGTATTACCTGTTGGCGTAAAGGGTACTTGTGTTGCATTTTGTGTTCCTCCAAGAATTGGTGTAAGGTCAACCCCTGTTCCTCCCGTTATATTTAATGTATTCCCTGTGAGGCTTAAGTTTTGATTATCAGTATTGGCATCACCTAAAATAGGGGCCAAGTCTACTCCTGTACCGTTAGTAATATTGAGGGTAGTACCTGCCAAACTTAAATCCTGCTCATCAGTATTCGTTCCTCCTAATATCGGGGTAAGGTCAATTCCTGTTCCACCAGTTATATTCAAGGTATTTCCAGTAAGACTTAAATCTTGATTGTCCGTATTGGTATCTCCCAAAATTGGAGCTAAATCCACTCCAGTACCTCTAGAAATATTGAGGATAGTTCCGGCCAAACTTAAATCCTGTTCATCGGTATCTACGGTTCCGGGAGGTAGGTCCACAAAACCGCCATCGGTCAGTTCAATACGATTTCCAGTAATACTTAATTGCTGGTTATCGGTATTTACATAATCTACCAAACTAACGGTGTTTCCTCCCGTAATTGCCAATACATTACCTGTAAGGCTCAGAGTCTGGTTGTCCGTACCGGCATTGTTAAAAAAACTCAAATCGATTTCATTACCATTTTCAATCTGCAAACGGTTATCCGGCGTTAGTGTTAAGGTTTGATCATCCGACCCTACCAAAGCTTCCAAATTGATACTATTGCTCCCTAAGCCCGTCGAGGGCACAATGGCCAAGGTATTGGTATCCTTGTCAAAACTCAGCTCAAAAAGGTCGTTTTGGTCCTGCCACAATACAGTCCCGTTGATATCGGTGGCGAGTACGTGGTTGGGAACGCTGGACCCAATATCACGGGGCAGAATGGTCCCGTCTATGATCGCATCAGAATCCACGGATTCCGTTGCCAGTTCATCCGGGCCTACGGCCGCATCTCCCAGTTTGTTCCTTCCAATGGAGTTATCCTGTATATCCACGCCATTAATACCACCATCGGCAATTTGTTCCGTGCGTATACTGTTGGTAGCCACTTCCAGGTTATAGTTGCCCTGGGTCTGGGTAATGGCAATGGTACTTCTAAGGTTTTCAATGGGGTCGTTCGTAATGGTAAAGCTTACGGCATCGCATAGGTTTACCCATTGGGCACCATTGAAATAATGGACACATTCCGTATCCGTATTGTAGACCATACCCCCGCGCTGTGGGGCAATGGCCTCCATCTGGGCCGTGCTTACCTTGGAAATGACCAAGACCCTGGAATTGCTTTCCAGTTCCAACAAGGAGCTCGGGTCTAGGGTCTGTGGGTTGTCGCCAATTTTTATCTGTGCCATGGCAACGGAGGCAACCATTGACAAAACAAGGGATAGTATACTGAGACGTTTCATATAGCGCTATTTGACTTGAAAATAGTGGAAAAACAAAAATAGGATTATCTCTAGGCCAAACCTTTTTTTATAGTTAAAAAGATAGCCCGTACGGATAAAAGGTACATTAATTCGGTTTAAGTGAACTTATTAATAGAATGCATGGGTTGGGCGTTTTAGATGCTTTCCAAGGAAACCCAGATAAACTATCTTGGAAAAAGCCCGTAAAATATGTTAACGAAAGCTATTTGTCATATCATGGCGGACTTCGGCATATGGAACCTTTTCTCAGACCCAATAAATTAACAAAAGTTTATTTGTTGGATTTTTTTTAAAATGTGCACATGTACGTAATTTATGAGCACTAAACAGGACTTGTTTATCTTTGACGAGTTCATACGATTATACTATGGCCAAGAACTTACTAGCTTCGCTTTTGTGTCTTTTCACCTTTTTGTCCTATGCCCAGGATGATGGGAGAAGAATTATCTACGGACACGTTTTGTATAAAAATGTGGACGTGCCCAATGAATATGTAATCAACTCTACCAGTGAGGAGGCCACGGAAACGGATGAGGACGGTGAGTTTGCCATTCGGGTGAAGGAAGGTGACGAGTTGGTGTTTACGGCCGTGAATTATCAGTACCAAATCGTAAAGATCACGCCGGAGATTCTGGAAAAAAATAGGATTATCGTAACCGTAAACGAAAAAATTACGGAATTGGACGAAGTGGTCGTAACCCCCGAAGACGAGGAGCGCTTTTTGCAATTGCGGAACGAGGAGTTCAAAGAGGTGGAGTATGAAATTGACAGGGGCACGGAAGTTGAAAATATCGCCCTTTCCCAAACGGACCGTGGAATGCAGGACGGACTTAACTTTGTGAACATCTTTAAGGCCATCTTCAAGGCCAAGGCAGATGCGCCCGATGAAGGCCCGCAGGTAGCGGTGAGCGATGTGCTCCGCAGGATCTATGACAATCGTTTTTTTATGGAGGACCTGCAATTGCAACAGAGTCAGATCGAACCCTTTTTGACCTATTGCGACCAAAAATTACCCGCACGGTCCCTCTTGCGCAAGGAGAACGAATTTCAATTGATCGATTCCCTGGTGAATCTCAGTAAATCTTTCCGAGAGACCTTGAATGAGGAGTGAGTTCCTTTTAGTATTCATTTTTCCGGTGCTCGTTTTTTCACAAACCGGGGAAACCAAAAATTTGGAAGGTAGGGTTACCAGCAGGGATGGTGATGTCGCCGCCACGCACGTGTTGAACATCAGCACCCAAAAGGCCAGTATCACGGATATCAATGGTTTTTTTAGCATCCCGGTGCGTGTGAACGATACCTTGGTCTTTTCGGCCGTACAGTTCAAGAAAAAACAAATTGTAATCACGCCCGCTATTTTTGGCAGTACCAATATAGAAGTGCCCTTGGACGAGGCCTTGGAAGAATTGGACGAGGTGGTCGTTACCCCATATAACCTATCCGGGGATATTTCCAAGGACCTGAAAATTTTGAATACGGAGCCTGTAGTAACCGCTTCCACCTTGGGACTGCCAAACGCTTACGTAAAAGTTCCTACCAAGGCTGAGCGGGAATTGTATGAGGCCACCTCGGGAAGCATAGGTATACCTTTAAACCCTATTTTGAATGGAATTTCCGGAAGGACCAAAATGCTCAAAAAACGTGTAGCGCGCGATAATCTGTACAGCCGTACCGGACGTGTACGGGAGTTTTATGCGGATTCCCTCTACCAAACGGAACTAAAGATTCCCAAGGATCGGACGGATGACTTTTTTTATTTTTGTGAAGTGGATTCCGCTTTTCAATCGGTAGTGGATAGCCATGACCTGATTCGGATTTGGGAATATCTTGAGCGAAGAAGTTTGGTCTACCGAAAGAACAATGATTTGGATTAGCGCCTTTTTGGCATGTCCTTTGCTCAAATGCAATAAAAATGTGAAACCCTCATCGAGGGATTTGTTATAGTAAGTCCAATACCACTACAAAAGGAAATGTTTAAGTATAAAGCTATTGACCTAATAAAAAAAGCAAGAAAAGAGAAGAACCTGAAAAAAGGACTGTTTCTTTTTATCCTGCCCTTGCTGGCCTTTACGGCGGCCCATAAATTCTATATTAGCGTCACCAATGTGGGGTATTCTGAAAAGGACAATGCCCTTCAGGTCATTACCCGTGTTTTTTTGGACGATATGAACGCTGTTCTAAAAGAGCGTTATGGTATCGATGCACAGTTGGGTACGGCAGCTGAATCCGAGATGGACCGGGAGTATTTGGAGAAGTACCTTCGCTCCAAATTCATCTTTGAAATTGACGGCAAAAAAGTGGAGTATACCTTTTTGGGCAAGAAATACGATACGGATATGGTCATCTGTTACATAGAGGTACCCAAAATAAACCTCCCTGAAGTTTCTACCATTGCCATAACCAATGAAATCCTTACGGATTTGTTCGACGATCAACAGAACGTGGTCCACTTCAAGATCAACGGTCAAAAGAAGAGTTTCGTCCTCATAAAATCCGATACTAAAGGAATGTTAAATTTGTAACGTATGTTAAGAAATTCTTTAAAAAACTTTAATTTCCCGCGCATTAAAATGAACACTAAAATGAGATTATTCAAGTACACTTTTGCCTCGCTTTTGTTTTTGATGGGCGCCGTTTCCTTCGCACAGGAAACCGAGCAACAGAAAAGGGAGCCGGGCCACTACAACCAAAGCAAGTTCAAGCAACTGTATGAGGAATTTGCAACCCCAAATAACTATCGTTCGGCTTCGGGTGCTCCGGGTCCGGATTACTATCAGCAACAGGCGGATTATGTAATGGACATTACCTTGGACGATAAGAATGCCAAAATCTATGGTGAAGAGACCATCACCTATACCAACAACTCCCCAGATGACCTTGAGTACCTTTGGTTGCAATTGGATCAGAACGTGCGTGCCAAGGATTCCAAGGCACCTTTGCGAAACGGTGGGGGAGTTCCCCTGGCCGAACAGCCCAGCGCCTTTGCTTCCCAATATATGGGAGAACCCTTTGACGGTGGCTTTAATATCGACTATGTAAAGGACGCATCCGGCAAGGCGTTGCCCTATACCATCAATTTTACGATGATGCGCGTGGATATTCCAACACCATTAAAGAGTGGGGAGCAATATACCTTTTCCATTAAATGGAACTACAACATTCCCGATCATACCGTAAACCGTGCGCGTTCCGGCTATGAATATTTCCCCAAGGATGGCAACCGCGCCTATGTCATTGCCCAGTTCTTCCCAAGAATGGCCGTATACAGTGATGTAGAGGGATGGCAGAACCATCAGTTCTGGGGTAGTGGTGAGTTCGCCCTAACTTTCGGAAATTACGAGGTAGATATTACCGTGCCCGCAGACCATATTCTGGACGGTACGGGAGTACTTCAAAATCGCAAGGAGGTCTATACGAAGGAAATGATGCAGCGGTACGAGAAGGCGACCAAATCCTACGACAAGCCTGTGATTATCGTAACACAGGAAGAAGTGGAAGCTGCCGAAAAAGGGTTTTCCAATAAAACGAAGACCTGGAAATTGAAGGCCGAAAATGTGCGTGACTTTGCATTTGCCACCTCCCGAAAGTTCATTCTGGACATGCAAGCGGTAAAGATCGGAAACAGGGACGTAATGGCGGTATCCATGTACCCTAAGGAAGGGAACCCATTGTGGGAGGAATACTCCACCAAGGTGGTTGCCCATACCTTAAGGTCCTATTCCGCACATACCTTTGATTATCCGTATCCCAAGGCCATCTCCGTGCACGCAAAGAATCAGGGAATGGAATACCCCATGATTTGTTGGAACTACGGTAGGCCCAATGAGGACGGTACCTATTCGGATAGGGTGAAATACGGAATGATGAGCGTTATTATTCACGAGGTAGGCCATAATTTCTTCCCCATGATCGTTAATTCCGATGAGCGCCAGTGGGGCTGGATGGACGAAGGTCTGGATACCTTCATGCAATATATGGCGGAGCAGGAATTTGGCGAAGCCTACCCCGAAGCCATTGCCCCCAACGATAAATATCCTTCTAGAAGGGGCGACCCGGCGAAGATCGTTCCCTACATGAGCGGGGACCAAAGTACCATTTCGCCCATCATGTCCAACCCGGAAAACGTATACCAGTTGGGTCCAAATGCCTATGCCAAACCGGCAACGGCCTTGAATATCCTAAGGGAAACCGTGATGGGAAGGGAATTGTTCGACCATGCTTTCAAGACCTACGCCCAAAGATGGATGTTCAAGCACCCAACCCCAGAGGATTTCTTTAGGACCATGGAAGATGCCTCAGCCGTGGACTTGGATTATTTTTGGAGAGGATGGTTCTATACCACGGATTATGTGGACATAGGGGTTAAGGGTATCAAGAAATACTACGTGACGGACAAGCCCACCGAGAAAATGCAGGAATATTTGGCGGCCCGTAATATGACGGAAGCAGATCTGCCACCCTTGGTATATTTGGCCGAAGAGGACAGCGAGGACTTTGACCCGAACCTAAAAGGAAAATCCCCTTCAGAAAGTTCCCAGACCCTCAAGGAGTTTATGATGGACAATATGACCGCCGAAGAAAGGGCGGCCGTAAAGGAGCCAAAGTATTTTTACGAAATTACGTATGACAAGCCGGGAGGAATCCCCATGCCGCTGATCGTAGAATATACCTATGCGGACGGGACAACGAAAAACATTACCTATCCGGCGGAAATATGGAGAAAGAACGATGACGAGGTGAGCATTGTTGTCTCTTCATCCACCGAACTGACAGGTATCGTGGTAGACCCAAAAATGGAAACGGCGGATATAGATACCACCAACAATTCCTGGCCGAAAAAAGAAGAACAAAACGACTTTGATCAGTTCAAGGAAAATATCAAGGGAAAATAATCCACTAGAATTTTGAAAAAAAGCCCTGTTCTTTAACAGGGCTTTTTTATTGCGCATCCAAACTTGATTATATTTGTACTATGATTTCAACATATTTTTTATTCATTAGTGGTGCCGAAATATTCTTCATCCTGTTCATTGTGGTGATGGTTTTTGGAGCCGATAAGATTCCTGGCATTGCCAAGGGATTGGGCAAGGGTATGCGACAGCTTAGGGACGCCACGGATGATATCAAAAGGGAGATCCAACGCAGTGCGGATAAACAAGGAATAGATACCAGCGTCATTACGGATATCCAAAAGGACATTAACGATGTCAAAAAAAGTATCGACACCGGCATTACCAAGGACATAAAGAAGGAGTTTGGCGAGGTCGGTAAGAAAATAGGCGACGTTTCCGGAACCGTAAAAAGAAAGTAGCCGCGTCTATGTGGGACCAATTGCTGCAATGGGACCAAGAAATACTGATATTCCTCAATAATTTAGGGTCAACCTCCTTTGATAGTTTTTGGCGGACCATCACAAAATATCCAACCTGGATACCCCTTTTTATCCTTTTTCTTATTCTGATTTTCAAGTCAAGACCTTGGAAGGAAGCCTTGGTACTGTTATTGGTGCTCGGAATTTTGGTGTTTTTTATGGAGACCTGTACCAACCTTACAAAAGTGGTTGTGGAACGGCTACGCCCCAATAATGATGCATACTTAAAACCATGGATTCGGGTATTGGCAAATCCCTCGAGCTACGGCTTTTTTTCGGCCCATGCCGCCATATCCTTTTCCGTAACCACTTTTGTATATGCTATTCTTCGAACACGTTTTAGGTGGAGCTATGTTTTTTATTTGTGGCCGATTTTATTCCTGTACAGCAGAATCTATCTGGGCGTGCATTATCCATCGGATGTTCTTGTAGGGGCTTTCTTCGGAATACTATCGGCGTTACTTTTTCACAAATTGTACGTGTTGCTTATTTCACCCTACTTACCGTTAGACCGTCCCTAATGGGCAGTAATACGGTATCCAATTTTGGGTGATTGCTCAGTTTTGCGTTGTAGTCCAAAAGAACCTTGGTAGCCTTATCCCACTTTTTAAGTGGCTCAACAACTTTACCGGACCAAAGTACGTTGTCCGATAGAATGACACTGCCGGATCTTGTTTTGGGCAACACCGCTTCCAAATAGTTGTCGTACTGCTTTTTCTCGGCGTCAATGAATACCAAATCAAAGGTATGGTCCAACTTAGGAATGATTTCCAAGGCATCGCCCACATGTTGGTAAATACGTTCTCCAAAACCGCTTTTATTGAAATAGGTGCGCTGCATTTCCTCTAGTTCCGGATTGATGTCTATGGTATGTAACTCGCCATTCTCCCGAAGCCCTTCGGCCAGACAGATGGCGGAATACCCGGTATAGGTGCCTATTTCTAGGATGTATTGGGGATTTATTATTTTGGAAAGCACGCTTAACACCCTTCCCTGAAAACGGCCCGTCAACATTCTGGGTTGTATGACCTTTAGGTGGGTCTCACGGGTCAATTCTTGTAGGATTTGGGGTTCTTCCTGGGAGTGTTCGGTCAAGTAATCTTCCAGAACCTGCGATAAAAAATGCATGGTTTTCTTTTTACAAAAATAGCTTTTTAAGCATTATTTTTAAACCTTGTAAATCGGTAAGATGGATAACGGAATTGAAATTCGCGAAGCGGTACTAAAGGACCTGCCCATACTTTTGAAATTCGAACAGGAAATCATTTTGGCGGAACGTCCCATGGACCCTACCATACGAAAGGGCAAGGTCAATTATTACGATCTTTCGGAACTGATAACTTCCGATACTGCCCAAGTGCTTGTCGCCCGTTCCGGAACGCAAGTTGTTGCAAGCGGATACGCCCTTATCAAGGAGGCCCGCCATTATTTGGACCATACGCATTATGGTTATTTGGGTTTTATGTATACGCTTCCCGAATTTAGAGGCAAAGGTATCAACGGAAAAATCATCGAGGGACTCAAAAGTTGGGTGTTGTCCAAGGGCCTTACCGAAATCAGGTTAACCGTCTATGACGATAATGAACCGGCCTTATCGGCCTATGAAAAAGTGGGTTTCAAAAGACACATCATTGAGATGCGATTGGTTACGGAGGCCAAAACCTGAAATCGGACCTAAACCATAGTTTTTCTTTGTTCGTATATCCCTATTTTTACTTGATAATCGAGATTAAGTACTACGATGCTTGCGTCGAAACCTAATAATGTTGTTTCTTTTAAGAAAGTGGTTTAATGCCTTGTGGGCTTGCCCCAAGGTAGTTCATCGGATAAAATTGACCTATGGAATTTCAAAATACCTTGGGGTTTGCCCAGGAATTGGATAAAAAGGATGTGTTGGCGAAGTACCGTAAGGAGTTCGTTTACCCAAAAGTAAATGGCCAAGAGGTAATTTATTTTACGGGAAATTCCCTTGGGCTTCAGCCTAAACGGGCAAAAGCTTTTGTGGACGAAATTATGACGGATTGGGCCGAGTTGGGCGTGGAGGGTCATTTCTATGCCGAAAAACCTTGGTGGGACTATCACGAACGTTTGATTCCGCCGTTGGCAAAAGTTGTAGGCGCAAGACCCGAAGAGGTCACGGTTATGAACACCTTGAGCGTAAACCTACACTTTCTCATGGTATCGTTCTATACCCCAACAAAAAACCGATTTAAAATACTCTGTGAGGAAAAGGCTTTCCCCAGCGATCAATACATGCTACAAAGTCAGGTGCGCTTTCATGGTTTTGATGCCGAGGATGCCATTGTAGAGGTAAAAAAGCGCGAAGGCGAACATTTTTGGCGGACCGAGGATATTCTGGCCAAGATCGATGAAGTAGGGGACCAGTTGGCCTTGGTGCTCATTGGAGGGGTGAATTATTACAACGGGCAGGTGATGGATATGGAAGCGATTACCAAGGCCGGAAAAAAAGTAGGTGCCAATGTTGGTTGGGATTTGGCGCATGCCGTTGGAAATGTGGAGCTTAAATTACATGACTGGAATGCCGATTTTGCCGCGTGGTGCAGTTATAAGTATATGAACAGCGGGCCGGGAAATGCATCGGGCATATTTGTACATGAACGTCATTTGGATCAAAAGGATATCCCCAGGTTCGAGGGCTGGTGGGGAACCAAAAAAGAAGAACGCTTCTTAATGAAGCCCCACTTTGAACCCATGCCCAATGCGGACGCATGGCAAGTGAGCAATCCTCCCGTATTGTCCATGGCACCCTATTTGGCATCCTTGGAACTTTTTGAGGAGGTAGGAATGCCCGCCCTCATCGAAAAACAGAAAACGCTTACGGGGTACTTGGAATTCGTGTTGAAGCAAATCGATGCCGAAGTGGACAGTAGTTTTGAAATCATCACTCCAAAGGATAGGGGCTGTCAACTTTCCGTTTTCTTGCACGGCCAGGGAAGGGCCTTGTTCGATTATCTGATGCAAAACGGGGTAATCGTGGATTGGCGCGAGCCGAATGTGATCCGTTTGGCACCGGCCCCATTTTATTGTTCGTATGAGGATATGCACCAATTTGGACAGATACTCAAGGAGGGTATCTTAAAAAACACTCGATAAGTAAGATGAAATCGCTCGGATTGATTTTTTCCAATGCCCGATATTTTGGACCCTCATGGGTTTTTGCAAGTATCAACATCCTTTTTGGTACTTGGGCCATTTACATTCCAACCGTAAAGGAAAATCTTGGGATTGACAAGTCCCAGTTAGGAATCGCTATTTTTTGCCTGTCCTTAGGCGTATTTATCGTATTCCCTTTTGCTTCGTCAATTATTAATCGGATTGGGGTAGGAAAGGCCACTTGGTATGGGGTGCTGATCAGTTGTTGTACCGCTATCCTTCCAATTCTGAGCCCAAGTTACTACGCGTTGATGGGCAGTCTATTCTTGTTCGGGGCTTCCAACGGGTTTACGGATATCTCCATGAATACCCTAGTGACCGAACTGGAGAAAAAGGATAACGCCAAATTCATGTCGGCCTCCCACGGTTTTTTTAGTCTGGGCGGAGTTTTGGCCGGATTGGGCAGCTTTTTGATCGGTCCCTTGGACAATCCGGTATTGCATATGGGAATGGCTATTGCGCTTGTATTCATCGTTAATTTCATATTCCACAAAAACTTCGTGAACGAGATTGCGGCGACTATTGAAAAGGAAACATTTAGCCTGAAACTTTTTAAACCGTTGCTTTTGTTAGGGCTTATTTCCTTTATCGCCATGGGAAGCGAGGGTGCCATTGTGGATTGGAGCGGACTCTACCTAAAGGAAGTCAGTTTGGCCCCTGAAGCCTTGTGGGGCGCGGGTTTTTTAGGGTTTCAAGTAACGATGACCTTGGGTCGATTTCTGGGTGACGGGGTCAGCGCGAGTATCGGGTCCGTAAAAATGGTAGCCTTGGGTACGTTGATGAGTATTATCGGTTATGTATTGGTTCTGACCACTTCCACCTATCTGGCCATCGTGGGATTTGCCATTTGTGGGCTAGGTTTTTCGGCCATGGTTCCGGAGCTCTTTCGAATCGGCGGAAACGTCAAGGGCGTGGATTCCTCCAAGGGGGTTTCGTTTATCGCCGGGGCAGGCTATTCCGGGTTTCTATGCGCGCCGCCTATTTTGGGTTTTCTGGCGGACAATTATTCCCTCAAAACAAGTTTTATAGTACTGTTGGGTGTGGCTATGTTTATATTGGGTGCGACGGCAATCCTTAAAAAGAGGAGGGGGTAAGGGAAAATTTGGTTGGTCCGATAGCCTTAGTTCATGTTACCTTTTGTCTTTAACCCGAAATCTGCCTCTCCAATAGTCTCTATAAACTCCTTGATTTCCTCCGTTAAAGGAAGCCAGGACTGTTCTTGCCAATAGGCTTCATTGTATGGATGTTTTAACTTGAAGATGTCCTTATGCTCGTTGACATTGCTTTTCACCTTTTCATTGCCAAAACTATCCGGGGTGTATAAGGTAATTTCTACTTCATAAACGTCCGGTGCGGGATGTTTTTCCGTTTTCACTTCTAGGGAAATTGTTCGTTTTGCCCTGTGTAAATAGTACAGCCCTCGTTCCACATCTTCCTTAAAGTACATGAAGGAACTAGCTTTTAAAAGATGGGTATATTTCTCCAAATCTGTTTTAGAGTTCTTTTGAGCCCCTTTGACAAATAATTCAAAAGATAAGATGGCATTATCCTCCTCATTTATAATGTAGTGACCCTTTGCACTACTGCCATCCTCCGTTGGAAGCGAATTAAATTCGACCCGTATCTCCTCACTATTCTCATAGGGCTTTTCAATAACGTCGAACTCCGGACCCATGGCGTTCAACCGCATAAATTCGCCAAAAATGTTGTACAGCGAGGGAAGCTCAAAGTAAACTCCGTACACGTCCCTAATGATTCCCAATTGCCGCATTTCCGCCAGCTCAACCTCGTAATCCTTTTTTTCCATTTCCAGGCCATTGCCGTAAATGGAGGTTTTACGCAGTAGCGTACCTGTCATATCCTGTAGCCGAACCAAAGTGTCGTTTTTACGGAGCAAGGCCCGGATGAAAAACGTTTCCGTATGCGGGGTCAATAAATAATTGGAATTGATGGAATCCCTGATCCTCTGAAGAATGGTCTTGGCGTTGGTCACCACCACCTCGTCCAAGGCCACTACCTTCTTTTCTAGGTAAATGGTATCCTTGAGGGCTTTTAATGAAAGCGCTTTTTTTTCGTATCCGTTTCTAAAGAATAGGACCGTATCCAGTGAAGTTTTCAATAGGAACCTGCCATCCGTATTGCTAATGGTACTATGTTTCCTGTTGAATACATGCACGAATTCCAAGGGAACTTTTTCATCGGTATCCATTATGATCGCACCAACTTCAGATTGGCCGTACATAAGCACCCCATAAAAACAAAAAGTTAGCAGTAGGTATTTTCCCATGTTCCCATATTTCAATGGTAATTGTGTTTACTCCACTTCAATACCTGTGAAGTACAATTGGAAATTGCCTTCCCCCATTTTGTGCATGGTGGCGATGTTGAGGCCATCCATTTTTTTGTAGTCCTCCCAACTGGTTATCATATTGGGTTCCTCTTGGTTGCCTCTTCTAAAGACCCATTCCCTAATGATATAATCGTCCCCAAAATAAAAGTCATAGGCATCCCCGGGGGTGTAGCCACCTTCGTTTCCGTACACAATGGTCAGTTGTTGCATGGTGTCCTTGCTCATGGGCGCCTGTACAGAGTCGGTATGCGTGTATTGAAAGCTATTCCGGTCCCAGACCAATTGGTAGGGGGCCAACATCCAGTATTTGTCGTTGATGAAACCGGCATCGGTTTTTGCTATCACACTGTCCATTTTCGTACGGTTGTATCGGAGCGTATCCTCATGGGTCATAAAAACGACATCGTTGGTTTTTGGATGCCATTGCCACGTGCGTTCAAAATGGGACGAATCCCTATCCACATTGAACGTGAATTTGATACGCTCTATATTTTTCCAATTTTCGTAGCCATTGGCATCGGCTATTTTCTCCAATACGGTTCTTTCTTTTTCAATGGTTTCTTCTTGCTTTTTCTCGTCGTTCTTGCAACTTCCAAATAAAACCAAAAAGAGCATCGGCACAAATAAGCATTTTTTCATGGTGGGTATCATTTAGGTAACAAGGTACAATGAAGTGGTTTAAACTTTTTCAAATTGGCTAAAAAATTGCACAATTGCACCCATATTTCGTCTTTTTCTCACTTCGTAGCCCAGCTATGAAGCTCAAAAAGCCTTCATCTGGGCACAGTGCTTTCTCCCGATAGCTATCGGGATTCGCTTCAATTCAAAAAGGTTAAACCACTTCAATAACAGAAACTTTAACCTATTTTTGTTTTGCATAATAATTTTCTGAAGGTGACCTTCTTACGCAAACTGTGTCTAATCATTGTGGGCAATCAATTCAATAAGGAATTGGGTGCCAATGATCCATACAAGGACATCACCGATGAAGATCTGGTGAAGGAAATAGTGGCGAAGAAGGATTCTATGATGTTCGGGGTCCTTTATGATCGTTATGCCAAAATGGTGTTCAATAAGTGTTATGGATTTGCAAAATCACAAAAGGAGGCGGAAGACCTAACACAGGACGTTTTTTTGATGGTATTCGTGAAGTTGGCCTCCTTCAAGGGGAACTCAAAATTTTCAACCTGGCTGTATTCTTTCACGTACAATTTTTGCGTTAATTATGTGAACAGGGACAAGGGAAGGAAAATAAGCGATCGCTCCAATGATATTGGTGATGAGGAATATAGATTGTCCCAAGAAGTAACGGACGAGCATTTATTGGAGTTGCAGGTGGAGAAATTGAAAAAAGCATTGGAAATGATACCCGGTGAGGACAAGACCATCCTGATGCTTAAATATCAGGACGGTGTTTCCATCAAAGAATTGGAGTCCACCCTGGAACTGGGTACGAGTGCCGTAAAAATGAGATTAAAGAGAGCCAAGGCCAAAGTAATAGAAGCATATAATGCATTGCCCTAATGTTTGAACAGGATCAAAATCCGTTTAAGAGAATGCAGGGAGACCTTAAGGATGTCCCTCCAGAGCTACGTCAAAAAGTGATGAACGATGTGGCCATGGCCAAACTTATCATGGAAATGGCCACCCTGTTCACGTCCAACTATGGCAGTCTTATAGAAAGCTTATTAAAAACCAAGAAAACTAAATAACTGAACTATGAAAACACTTAATGAACTCAAAGATACTTTGTCGGACAGTTTTGGTAGTTTACTGGAGTCCGCCGCTGAAATGATACCGCAAATCGTGGTGGGAATAATAGGCTTGATCGTCGCTTGGTTGATTATTAAAATCATTCTTTTCATCCTAAAACGGGTTCTGAAAGCAGCCAAGATAGATGTGCTGTCCCAGCGCGTCGCCGATGCGAAATTGTTTGGCGACAGACAACTTAAAATAGATTTGCTCAAGGTAACCCTGTCCGCCACCAAGATTCTTCTCATTTTAATGTTTACGGTGGTACTTGCCCAAATGTTGAAATTGAATGCCATTTCCGATGCCATTTATTCCTTATTAGGCTATTTGCCAACCTTTATCAGTGCCCTGTTGATCCTTATTGGAGGGCTTTATTTGGCCACGGTCGTTAAACAAGCCACGCTAAAGCTATTCGATTCCATGGGCGTGGGCGGATCTAAGATGGTGAGTGGCACCCTTTTTTATTTGATCGTCTTTTTTGTTTCCATTACGGCCTTGAACCAAGCGGGCGTTGAAACCCAAATCATTACAAGTAATTTCACCTTGGTACTAGGTGCCTTTTTATTGGCCTTCGCCTTGGCTTTAGGTCTTGGCGCTAGGGAAGTAGTGGGCGATCTTTTGCGGACCTTTTACTCAAGAAAGATCTATGAGGTGGGGGACCAGGTAAAAATTGGCAAGATCGAGGGCAAGGTGGAGGCTATCGATAATATCTCCATGATCGTAAAGACAAAATCCGGTAAATTGGTAGTGCCCATCAAGAAAATTGTGGACAGCACCGTTGAGGTGAGCGACTAATTAATGCCGATTTTTTGCCGGAACCAAAATAAGAGGGATTCATAATTTATTCCTTAATTTTGGGTTTGATTAAAAAACATACATATGAGTTCTAAAAAGGGAAAAATACAGGAAGCTATCGACGAGAAAATGTTGGCCGAAAGAAAGGTCTTTCTTTGGGGACAGGTAGATGACGAGTCCGCCAAACATGTGATCGATAGGTTACTCTATTTGGATATGCAAAACCATAAGGAAATACAATTGTACATCAACAGCCCAGGCGGATATGTAACTTCCGGCTTTGCCATGTACGATACCATAAAATCTTTAAAAAGTCCGGTTTCTACCATATGTACCGGTCTTGCGGCCTCCATGGGCTCTATTTTGTTATCCGTGGGAAAAAAGGGAAGACGGTTTATACAGCCCCATGCACAGGTTATGATCCATCAACCAAGCGGTGGCGCTCGGGGACAGGCTTCCAATATAGAAATTCAGGCGCGTGAAATCATTAAGACCAAGGAATTGAGCGCAAAAATTTTGGCCGATAACTGTGGCCAGTCTTATGAAAGGGTATTGAGGGACTTTGATAGGGATTACTGGATGAACGCCGAAGAGTCCATTGAATATGGTATTGTCGACGGGATTCTGGAATAACATTTGGTTATCTTTGCAAAAAGTCCTTATAGATTCCTATCGGGACTTTTTAGTTATCACATATTGTCAAGGTTGAAATTTAAGTGGGTTTAAAAGTATCTGGGTGATTTAATACCCCCCACTTTTCTTTTAAACATTTCATAGATTAAAATAATCTCATGGGTTCCTCCAGTATAAGGTTTAACCCTTGAAGTAGGTAAATCGTAGGCATATCCCAATCTAAAATCTCGCGTTACCTGATAATCGACCATCCCGCCAAAATTTGAGGCATCGTTGAAGCGATAGGATGCTCCTAACCAGAGTTTTTCATTGAACAAAAAGTTAGCCGTTAGATCATAGGTCACCGGGGCTCCATTTGTAATTTTAGCTATAACCGTCGGTTTAAACTTCAAGTTATAGGACAAATCCATCACTACCCCTCCAATTGCATAATAACTATTTCTTTCCAAAGCTTTAAACTCTCCCTGATTTAAATCCGTATTTGCAATTCTAGGTGAGGAGACACCTATATACCATAAATTTGAACCCATGAATATACCTGCGCCAAAATTGGGTTTCCAACTATTAAAATTGGCATTGAAAAAAGGATCATTACTGTCAGGATTCTCCAAGTTGTAATTTGTAAACCCCGCTTTAAGTCCAAAGGACATTTTAACTTCTTGGGTTAAGGGCACCGTATATGAAAAATCTCCATATACGTAATTGGTACTTTCAAAACCCAATCTATCATTTATGTAGGACAGACCTAGGCCAATACGTTCGTTTCTTAACGGGCTATGGATGGAAAAAGTGTTTGTTCTCGGGTTTCCTTCTAGGCCTGCCCATTGGTTTCTATGTAGCAACGTTATGTTCAAAGTTTCCCTGCTTCCGGCATACGCTGGATTTACGGAAATGGTGTTGTACATATATTGTGTAAATTGTGGTAGCTGTTGAGCACTAACGGAAGTGGCACACATTGTTATAGCCAATACAAGAATTCTCTTGTAAACGTTCATAAATCGGGGAGTTAAAACATTATCTAATAAGTAGGTCATTTACGTTTGGCAAATTTAAATCAGTAGCTTGCTGATATTTGTATAAAGCCGTTTAACTACTTTGATTATTCGTTTGTTGGCAATGGGTTTGATGAAAATATAGGTGCAAGCAATTAGTGTATCACGAAATGTTTATTCCGAGCCTAAATAGATGTAACCATTGATTTGTTGACTCTGTTCTCCATTTAAATTAATAATATAATAATAGGTCCCGGTAGGTAAGTATCCAGAGTTGCCCAGGGAATTATTTGGAGAGCTTCCTCCCCAATTGTTCTGATAGTTTTTCGCTTCAAATACTTTATTTCCCCATCTATTAAAAATCATCACGTCGAAAGTATTATCACAAAATTCGGTTCCTTTAATTTCGAAGAAATCATTGAAACCATCGGCGTTGGCCGTTACTGCCTTTGAGACCGTAAAATTATCTACGGAGCAAGGCACACATTTATTGTTCACAGCAATAGTGAAATCCACAAAGTAGTTGCACTCCCCAGATGTAGAGCTATACTCTACGACATATGTTTGTGTTTGATGCTGCATAGGGTCAAAAATACTTCCGGTTATCTGCGTACCTTGAGTAATCGCATTGAACGTTCCATCAGTTTTAAAACCAAAAGGCAAATAATTTATAAGGTCTATTGCTTCATCTTCAATACATAGCTCGATTGTCACTTCTTGAAGTTGAGGTTGCATTACGAATATAAACTGCTCAAAAAGTGGGGTGTTTCCACATAAATCTATTACATTCCAAGAGCGTACAATCATATAATCTTCCGAATCGTCAGCATTTTCTCGCTGCTCATTAAAATCAACGGAATAATTACCGCAACCTCCAGTAAAAGTTAGATTAGGTACTTCAGGTATTTCATCTCCACAAAGTATGGTGACTTGTTCCTCATAGGGACTTGCCATAATTGGTCCGTTAGGTATTACTGTTATCGTTTGGGTATGGGTTTCCGTGTTCCCTGCACAATCACTGGCTATCCACATTCTTGTAATTTCATATCCTGTAGCGCAATTGCCATCAATTGATATGGTTTCGGTATAGTTTACCATGATGTCACTTTCACAGGAATCTATCGCGGTTAGGGTCTCTGCAAATGGAATCTTATCACAGGTTACCGTTTCATTTTGAGGTAATGGTTCAACAAAAGTAGGAGCGGTTGTATCTACTATCGTAATCACCTGTTCATGGTTTATGATATTACCAACACAATCTGTAATGGTCCAATTTCTTGTAATTACATATTCCGTAGGACAATTGTCATTGTTGCCATTTATACTCTCGGTAAGAACAGTGTCTATGGGACAAGTGCCTGAGGATGGATTATAATCAGCAGCGGGAGTAGGGTTACAGACTTCAACGGTAACATTTGAAGGGAGTTCTATAACCGTCAGTGTTACAGTGGCAGTATCTCTGGTTCCGTTGCCATCAATAATCGTATATGTAAAATCGTCTGAACCTATAAAATCGGCATTAGGAGTATACACGAAATAGTCGTCCGCTTTATCCAAAGGGGTCCCATTATTGCCTATTGCCAAAATTCCGTTACTTGGGGAACTGGTAATCTCTAAAGCAAGGTTTGCATTAGGTCCGTCCACTCCAAAAGTATCATTGTCCAAAATGGTTAATGCTATATCAGCCGTGTTCTGAACTATTAAAAAATGGTCATCTTGGGCATTGGGTTTGTTATCTTCCCTAACCTTAATAATTACTGTCGACGTTTCACAAACGTGCTCGTTGGGGTATGGAAGACAAACTTGAACCTCAAATTGATCCATTCCTTTGAAGTCATTATTTGGAGTGTACATAAATGTGCCGTCGGTTTCAACAGTAACGCTACCATATAAAGGTTGCATGTCGTTAAGCAAAGAATATGTAGAGAAATCCGGAAGGTTGTCATTGGTGGCGACATTGGCATTTAAACTTTCCTTGAAGTTTGTTTCAAAATAATCATCAACCGCATAGGTTTGCATCAAAAAGAACTTGCCATCTCCATTATCTGTAGTAGCTGCCAAATATTTTATTGAAGTTATAATGGAACCAACTGGAGCTAAGTCAGATAACTTAAAAAGGGCAATACCTATAATTTGACCATTATCGTTATTTCTTCCACTGGACCAATAATCGGAATTGGGTAACGGAGGTAATTGGGGTTTTATACCTGTTAAATTACCTTGACTTCTTACAAAGGTTGCACCTAGTAAAACTTCAGTAGAACTATTGGCAGGTATACCATATATTTCGAGATATTGACAATTGTTGCCACCACGTTCTGTTACTGCCAAGACACCATCTGGATTGGATGGAATACCAGGGTTGTAGGATATAGTCTGTATTTGGGTATCCACGGATGCTGCGGCACCATAATTTTCACAAAAATTGACTCCATTGCTATTCGATTCAAAATAATGATTAAGGTTTAGGGATTGGTAGGCATTTATGGCTTCTAAATCCCAATTATAATCATTACTACTGCCCATAAGCATGGCACCGTTTGACCAAATATGATTTTCTGAATGTCCACTTGGACCCACCCGGGTCATTTCGTAACTGGAAGGAACCACAAAAGTGTTATAGTTTTCACCATTAATATCAATCGACTCCAGAGTCGCCTGGTCCCAAATGTTTGTTTGGGTGTCTTGCCAATTAAAATTTACACCAGATGAAATACCTTGCCCATAGATTTTTGCAACTCCGATTGTAAAAAGAATAGTAACAAAAAGGCCTATTAAATTTAAAGATGGTAGTTTGGGTAAAAAATAGTTTGTTTGGGGGTAGTTTACATTCATGAATAGCTAGTAGGTAATGGAAACCGCTTTGAATTTTTTGGTTAAAGGTTTCCAAATTTTTTAATTGGTTTTAATATGTAAGAATTGGGTCAATTTCTATTTCAAAAATATTTACATATTCATTGAGTTTTTAAGAATATTGTTTAAGAGATAAATTATTCGATGGAAGGATAGAATGTCGATTAAAGAATACTTATCAAGGATGAATGGCCTTAACTGAAAAAGTTCATGTATCGATAAAAAGCTCTATTTATTGGATTTTAATGCACATCTCAAAGGAATAAATCTAGGGAAGCGTCAAATGTTTTAAAATATCCTATTTCATAAAAAAGCTCCTTCACAATTTTCTTGTGAAGGAGCTTCTTGGATATATATAGACGCTCTCGCGGAATAGTCCCTTAATAGACGGTTAAAGATACTTCATTGGATGTTTTTCCACCTTTAATTATTTGTTAAAACGTATCTGGATTTTTAATGATTTCGGCTGATTTTTCTCTGATGTATTCCATTTCCGACGCACTTTTCTTTTCAAGTAGACTGAGCATCATGGTCATGCGTTGATTGTCCTTGAAATGTTCCTTTTTTACATCCAAAAAATTCCAGTAGAGGAAATTAAAGGGACAGGCATTGTCCCCTTGTTTTTGGGTATGTTTGTAGTGGCAGGAACCGCAATAATCGCTCATTTTGTTGATATAGTTGGCGCTGCTCACGTAGGGTTTGGTGGCAACGATTCCTCCATCGGCAAATTGGCTCATACCCCTTGTGTTGGTAATTTCCACCCACTCGATGGCATCTATATATACGCCCAAATACCATTTGTCCACTTCATCAGGATTCAATTGGGCCAACAAGGCAAAATTCCCTATGACCATAAGTCGTTGAATATGATGTGCGTAGGCATCGGAGAGGCTTTGCCCTATGGCATGCTTTAGGCAGTTCATTTTGGTGTTCCCAGTCCAGAAAAAATCGGGAAGTGGGTTGTGGTTTTCCAGCTTGTTCAATTGTGCATAACCGGGCATTTCCTTCCAATAAATACCACGCATATATTCGCGCCAGCCCAATATTTGCCTTACAAAACCTTCTACTTGTGAAATGTCGATAACTTCCTTGTTTTCATGGAAATGTTCCAGAACCTTATCAATAACTTCCTTCGGACTTATAATTTTGGCGTTCATGGCGAAGGACAATCTTGAATGAAAAAGGTATTTCTCCTCCGTATGCATGGCATCTTGATAATCGCCAAAATGAACCAACAGTTCCTTGCAAAAATAGTTCAGGACCGAGAGGCAATCCGACCTACTTACGGGCCAATTGAACTTTTCCGGGTCAATTTCCCCAAAGGTTTTTACACCGGCTTGCTCTATTTCCTTCAGTAAATCGGTGACATCCTTTCTAAATCCCCGCTCGTGAGGAATTTCCGGTGTTCCCTTCCACTTTTTTCTGTTGCTCTGGTCGTAGTTCCATTTTCCGCCATCGGGTTGCCCGTTTTCGACCATGATACCATGCTTCTTTCTCATCATCCTGTAAAAGGATTCCATCAACAATTGTTTCTTCCCAGAAAAGAAGTTTTTTAGTTCGTACCGACTGGTATAGAAATGCTCCGTATCCACGGCATGGGTGTCGATTTTCAGGGATTTCGCAATTTGTTTTAACTGCACGTCCAAGCGGTATTCGTCCGGTAATTGGTATTCAAATCGCAGGGCATCGGTGGCATCGCAATGCATTTCTATAATCTTGGCCAGGTCCTGTGGATTGTTTGGGTCACTAATTTTAAGGTAAATGAACCGGTGTCCCTTTTCGCTGAGTTCTTCCTTAAAGGTTCGCATGGCCAGGAAGAAGGCCGTTACCTTTTGGATATGATGCTTCACATAGTCCGTCTCCTGGCGCATTTCTGCCATGAGGTAGGTAACATTATCATCTACCGAGTCAAACCAACTGTGTTTTTGGTTTAGCTGATCTCCTAATATCAATCGCAAGTTGGCCCCTCCCGACCTCCCCGAAGGGGAGGAGTTGTCCTTAGTCATCTTTTATTATTAATTTACTGAATGTCAATATTTTATTATGCTTTTTTTCCCTTTCTTTGGCGAATTGTACAATCCGTAGTTACGGATTCTCAAAGAGCGAAAACAATGTCTTATAGGTTATTGGTCAAACAAACTTCCTTGTAACCAATGTTTTTGAAATTTTCCATTGGGGTCATAGCGCTCTGCCTGTAATTTGGTGTTGAATTTTCGGTCCCTTGGGTCGTTGCCAACACCACTGTTATACATCCAGTTGCCCCAATTGCTGTGCACGTCATAATCGATGAGCATACTCTCAAAATAAGCAGCTCCAAAGCGCCAATCCTGTTCCAGTTCCTTGGCCCAATAGCTCGCCACATTCTGTCGGCCCCTATTGCTCATCCATCCGGTTTTTTCCAGCTCCTTCATATTGGCATTGACAAAAGCATCGGGGATATTTCCCTCTATCCATTGGTCCAGTTTTGACTGGTCCAGTTGCCAGTCGTACTGCTTGTCCAAAATTCCTTTAAGCCGAAAGATTTTGGGGCCATGTTTTAGGGATACATATTTGAAAAAATCTCGCCATATCAGCTCAAAAACCAACCAATAGGTATCCTCGTTTTTTTTGACCTCTTTCTCAAACTTCTTTACTTGCCAGTAAATCGAACGGGCAGAAATACTGCCGTTTGCCAACCATGCAGAAAGTTTGGAGCTATAGTCCGTACCCACCAAGCCGTTCCTGGTTTTTTTGTAATAGGCCAATTTTTTGGTTTCCCAGAAATAATGGGCAATGCGCCGTAAGGCCTGCGTTTCCCCTCCCTGAAAAGGAAAGGCGGACCTACTGTCCGGTGTCGGTTCCGATAGACCCAGATCTGTCAATGAAGGTAACTTCGTATGGTTTTCCACATAGTTTGTAATGGGGAATATCTTTTCAAAGGAAACTTCAGGACGAACCATGCTAAACTTTTCGCATTTTTTCCTGAATTCGGTAAAAACCTTAGGAATGTTCTCAAACTCCCTGTATGGAATATCCTCTGGATGAAAAAGAAACTGGTCGTAGGTTTCCTCAAACTGTACGGCTTCGCCCACCTCCCTTTTTACCGAATCCGATATAAAAACCTCATCGCGCGTCCACTCTTTCTGGAGATATATTTTATGGACCTGATGTTCTTTTGCCAGTTTTGGGATGTGTTCCGCTGATTTCCCCACATAGACGAACAACGGGATATTGAATTTTTTGAGATTTTCCCGTAATTCCCGCACGGATTCTATTAAAAATTTGGCGCGAAACCGTTCCGTTTTTTTAAAACCGAAATCCCCCTTTTCAAAATAAAGGGTATCGAAACAATACACGCCCATTACCTTTTCCCCTTTACTTGCTTTTAGAAGTGAGGAATTGTCCTGTACCCTTAAATCGTTCCTGAACCAGACTAAATTAGTCATGCAAATTGTTTTTGTTTTTTCTACATTTTTCACTGCAATATCGTACCTCGTCCCAATGTCTTTCCCATTTTTTTCGCCAACTAAATGGAAGTCCGCAAACCGGACAGGTTTTTGAAGGTAAATGTTGTTTTTTATGGGCCATCTATTTTTCTTTTATTGCCTCACTTGGCCGCGCATAAGCGAATCTTTTCAGGAGTTTTGGAAGGGCATAGCCATCCAGACCAATATTGGCGATACTTTCCGCAAATTCTAGGTTGATGCTGCCATCCTCGAACAGGGCTTCATCCGGAAGGTAAATATGTTCTATGGCCCCAATAATCAGGATGCAGCCGTTTTCAGCGATTGTGTATTCATTTACGTAGGAACAGCCCAGTTTAATATGGCTTTCCTTTACATACGGTGCCTGAAATCCGTTGAGGTATTCCTCGGTCAAGCCAGTTTTTTCGAATTCAGATTCGTTATCCCCATATTTCGCCGAGGTTTGATGGCTTTGCTCCAAAATGGACGCGTTTACGTGGTTGATGGTAAAAATGCCCGTCGCCTTCATGTTGCCATAGGTATCCCTGCGTACCGTAAGCGGTCTTAGGATAAAACCAAGCAGGGCAGGGTCGCTCCCAATGTGCGATATGGAATTAAATACCGCCAGATTTGTAATGCCCTCTGGCGATTTTGTACCTAAAAGGTTGCCAGGTCTGTACCCTGTGGAACTATTGATTAAATTTGCCCTAAATCTATTGGGGAGGTTTTTTAAATCCGAAAGATTAAAATACATTCCTTCTTTATTTATGTTTAATAAAATTAAATATTGGCTAAACAAAAACAGTTAATATTAAACTAAAACCTAAATTAATTTCTATTTTACCTTTCCGAATACCGTTAAAATAGACCAAGCATACCATTTATGACCCAGACTAAAAAGAATATTGCCATCATAGGATCAGGGCTAGTAGGCTCTTTATTAGCTATTTATCTTAAAAAGTATGGGCATACGATTACCGTTTTTGACCGAAGACCCGATATTCGTGAGGTGGAATTCTCCGGTAGGTCCATTAATCTTGCCATGAGCAATAGGGGTTGGAAGGCCCTAAGGGAAGTGGGGATAGAAGATGAAATACGTAAAATAGGGATACCCTTGGATAAAAGGGCCATGCATGTTATAGATAAGCCGGAATACTTCCAAAAGTATGGAAAGGAAGGGGAGGCGATTTGGTCCATTTCCAGAGGCGTGCTCAACAAAAAAATGATCGACTTGGCAGAGCAGGCCGGCGTGGAGTTCAGGTTTGAGGAAAAGGTCTGGGACGTGGATTTGCCCAATGCCCAAGTGTTTACCGGAGAAACGGAAAAAGGCGCATGGAAGGCCTATGATTTTGATTTGGTATTTGGCTGTGATGGGGCTTTTTCCCGGGTACGTCACAAAATGCAGAGACGGAGTCGGTTTGATTATTCCCAGGATTTTATCGATGTTGGCTATAAGGAGTTAACGATACCGCCCAATGAGGATGGTTCGCACAAACTGGACAAGAACTCCTTCCATATTTGGCCCAGGGGTCAGTTTATGTTCATTGCAATGCCCAATTTGGACGGTAGTTTTACCTGTACCTTGTTCATGCCATTTGAGGGGGAAGTTTCCTTTGAAAGCATAAAAAAGAAGGAAGATGCCATTCAATTTTTCAGCACCTATTTTCCCAATGTACGTAAGGATATTGAAAATTTGACCCATGATTTTTTCAAGAACCCTACCAGTGCCATGGTAACCATGAAGTGCTTTCCATGGACCTATTGGGACAAGGTGGCGCTCGTAGGCGATTCTGCCCATGCCATTGTGCCTTTTTATGGACAGGGCATGAACGCCGGGTTTGAGGATATTTACGTGTTAAACGAACTCATACGTACAAACGGGGACGATTGGGAGACCATTTTCAGGAACTATCAGGAAGTGCGAAAGCCCAACGCCGATGCTATTGCAGAATTGAGTTACCGAAATTTTATGGAAATGAGCAGTAGGACGGCTGATCCTCTATTTTTACTGCAAAAGAAAATCGAAAAGCGTTTCGCTGAAAAGCATCCAGAGAAATGGATACCGGCATACAGCAGGGTTACTTTTTCAGACCGACCTTACGCCGAGGCCTTGGCCGAAGGTGATTTTCAGGAAAAAATTATGAAAGATATAATGGCAATGCCCAATATTGAGACGATTTGGGATAGCCAAGAAGTCGAGGACAAAATATTGGAAGCCCTCAAGGATTCCTCGCATTAATCGTTATTTCGCATTTCTGCCCTTCTCATTGGCATACCATCGATACGGTCAAAGACCTTTTCCAAATCAAGGGGATAGTCTCCTTTCATTTTGATGCCTCCATCCTTGCCGATCAGGAGATAGCCATTGAATTCAGTAGGAAGGCTGATTTTGTAGCTCATTTTTTGGCCATCTGGAGTTGTCAATTCGTTGTTTCTAAGAAAAAGAACGATCATATCCCTTTCGTCGCAAGCTTCCATTTGGGTAGTCACTTGTTTAAATGCGTTGTTGGACTGGGTTTCCTCCTCAGTGGCATCGGAAAGGATTAGCACCCTATTATTCCATTGGTAATCGGAAAGGTTTTGGGTGTATCCCGTGTTTATGGACATAAGTAGTGTAATTATGGCTGCTAAAATTTTCATCTACAGGAAGATACAAAAAAACCGTCCTTTTGGGGACGGCTTTCAAAACTTTAGTTGCAATATCGCTCTTATAATTTAGCGAAGAGTTTTTGCATCTTTTCCTGTTCCTCGTCTGCCAAGGCAGGGTCTACCAAAATCCGACCACTGTGCTCATCTGTTATAATCTTTTTTCTGGAAGCGATTTCCACTTGAACCTGTGGAGGAATGGTGAAGAAAGAACCACCGGAAGCGCCCCTTTCAATAGGTACCACGGCCAATCCGTTCTTAACATTGCCCCTTATACGGGCGTAGGCTTTTACCAAACGTTCCTCAATCAAATCCTGATATTTCAAGGATTCTTCCAAAAGCGCTTTCTCCTCTTTTTCGGTCTCTGCCAAAATAGCGTCCAATTCGCCTTTTTTATGCTTTAAGTGCGCTTCACGCTCTGCCAACTTCTCTTTGGTATCGGCAATCACTTCTTTCTTCTGCTCTATCTGTGCCTTGAATTCCTTAATGTTTTTCTCAGCAAGCTGGATTTCCAACTCCTGGAATTCCAATTCCTTGCTTATGGAATTGAATTCACGGCTGTTTCTTACATTCTTTTGCTGCTCATTGTATTTTTTTATCAAGGCTTTTGCCTCCTCAATAATGTTTTTCTTGGCGCCAATTTCATAATTGATGGTTTCCAAATCGGTCTTAAGCTTATCCAATCTTGTTTTTAGGCCAAGCACATCATCCTCCAAATCTTCCACTTCCAAGGGTAGTTCTCCACGTACATTCCTTATTTCATCTACTCTGGAATCAATCAATTGAAGGTCATACAACGCCCTTAACTTTGCTTCTACAGACGATTCTTCTTTTTTTGCCATATTTAAAAATACTTGATAGGATTTGTTATACTTTCCGATAAACGGATTGCAAAATTAGGAATTTTTTTCGTAAGATAATCAACTAAAAGGTTTTTTGTAAACTGCTCAGTTTCAAAGTGTCCAATGTCCGCAATGACCATTTTATTTTCGGCTTCGTAAAACTGATGGTATTTAACGTCGGCCGTAACGAAAACGTCGGCTCCCGCGGCTTTTGCGGCTCCTATGGCAAACGCCCCGCTTCCCCCTAAAACCGCCACTTTTTTTACGGGTGAATCCCTCAAATTGGAATGTCTTACCACTTGGGCCTTCATCGTCTTCTTAAGGTGTTCCAAAAAGGATGTTTCCGACATGCCTTCCTCAAGTTCACCGATCATTCCCATGCCTATCTGTTGATTTCTGTTCTCCAAGGAATATACTTCATAGGCCACTTCCTCGTACGGGTGGTTTGTCATCAAAGCATCCAAAACATTTCGTTCAGAGGACCTTAGGTAGGTCACATGGACCATTGTTTCCCTTTCAGAATGCGTCTTTCCAATTTCTCCTATCGTTGGATTACTGTTTTCGCCCGCTTTATAACTTCCTGTTCCTTCAAGCGTAAAACTACAATGGCTGTAATTGCCGATATTTCCGGCACCCGCTTCAAAAAGTTTTTTCTTGAGCTTCTCCGCTTCGGCCACTGGAACATAGGTGGTGAGTTTACGGATTGTATCCTTTTTGGGTATCAGTATCTCATTATTGATAAGGCCCAAGACCTCACATATTTTGGCATTGACCCCGTTAAAGGAATTATCTAGGGCCGTGTGGATGGCATAAATCGCGATGTTGTTCCGAATCGCCTTTAATACGGTGCGCTCCACATAGTTTTTACCGGTTATCTTTTTTAATCCCCCAAAAATAATGGGGTGAAAACTAACGATGAGGTTACAATCCTTGGCAATTGCCTCGTCCACTACACACTCCAAGGTATCCAAGGTCACCAAAATTCCGTTTACCTCCATGGCACTGTCGCCTACCAAAAGACCGACATTATCAAAATCCTCCGCGTGATCCAAAGGGGCAAGTTCTTCCAGAATTTGGGCAACCGATCCAACTGTCATTTTCAATGAATTATAAGGTTTTCAAAGATAAAATATTATAATTTCGTTCTAATGCAACTCTTGAGAAAACTTCTGTTCCCATTTTCCTTTATCTATGCCCTCGTGGTCCATTTACGGAACTTCCTGTACGATAAAGGTGTTTTTTCATCCCAAAAATTTGATGTTCCCATTGTTTGCATAGGGAATTTAAGCGTTGGCGGAACTGGGAAGACCCCAATGACGGAATTCCTTATCGAACTAATGAAGCCTCATTATAAATTGGCCGTGCTGAGTAGGGGTTACAAGCGCAAATCGGATGGATTTTTATTGGCCGATGAACATACGACCGTGGAGGCACTGGGCGATGAACCTTATCAGATACATCAAAAGTTCCCCGGTGTAGCCCTTGCCGTTGATGCCAATAGGAGGGAGGGAATCCGGTTATTGTCCGATGCCGTAAAACCTCAAATGATTATCCTTGACGACGCTTTTCAACATAGAAAGGTCAAGCCCCATTTTTCCTTTTTATTGACGCCGTATGGGGATTTGTATACGGATGATTGGTATCTGCCCACCGGTAATTTGAGGGACAGCAAAAAAGCGGCCCAACGTGCGGATATTATTGTTGTTACTAAGTGTCCTTCGAAAATAACAAAGACCGAGCAAGGTACAATTTTGGAAAAGCTAAAACCACATAAACATCAGGTCGTTCTTTTTAGTTTTTTGGATTATGAGGATGCCTTTCACGGACTATCGGAAAAGATGGAAGTTGAGGCCCTGCAAGGAAAGGAAATCACCTTGGTGACAGGAATTGTCAACCCTGCACCCTTGGTAGCTTATCTAAAATCCAAGGGTCTCGCCTTTGAGCATTTGGCGTTCAAGGACCATCATTTTTTCAACCAAAAGGAAATCGATTTGCTGAACCGGAAACAGTTGATCATCACTACAGAAAAAGATTTTGTACGGTTGCGAAATTGCGTACCGAACCTGTATTATCTGCCTGTAATGCATCGGTTTATGGGCGACGGTAAGCGTATTATCTTTGATGCCCTTACCAAACTTATGAAAGGGAGGTCCTAACTTTTTTATCAAAGATATTTTCCCCTATTTTCTGATAAAAGATTTCGGGCTTAAAGGGCTTTGTTACCACATCGTTACACCCAGCGGCGTAAAAGCTCTCCACGCTGTCGTCCAGAGAGATGGCCGTAAGTGCAATGATGGGGGTGGTTTGGTTGAACTTTCGAATTTGGATGGTCGCTTCCTCCCCACTAATGCCCGGCATGTGAATATCCATTAATATGGCATCATACTCATTTTCCTTGGCGAGTGCAACGGCCTCTTCCCCGCTACCTGCAATATCACAGCTGATTTCCTTTTTGTTGAGCATTTTCTTGGTAATCACCTGATTGATCTTGTTATCCTCTACCACCAAGATGTGAAGTCCCTTGAAATCATATTCGCCTTTGGTAATTTCAAAAGCAATTTCATCCTCCAGTTCTTCCTTACTTTTCATATCGATCTCAAAACTGAAGGAACTTCCTTCACCCAGGTTGCTCTCCAGCTCAATCTTACTCTCAAAAAGGCCCAAAAGACTTTTTACAATGGTAAGTCCCAATCCGGTACCACCGTATTCCCTATTTATCTGAATGGAGCCTTGCTCAAAGCCATCGAAAATACTTTGCTGTTTTTCTTTGGAAATACCAATTCCGTTGTCCTTTACTTCAAAATAAAGGGTGACATCCTCCCCATTTTTCTCCTTGAGTTTACAGATGACCTCCACGATACCCCCACGGGTAAATTTTATGGCATTGCCAATAAGGTTCATAAAGACTTGGGAAAGCTTCAGCGGGTCGCTCATCAAATGATTTGGAATCTCACTATCATAATCCAAAATCAATTTTGTCTTGTTTTCCTTGGCACTCTGTTGCAGGGAATCCATCACTTCATTGATGACCTTTTTCAGATTGAACTCCATGTGCAAGGGTTCCAGTTTATTGGCATCGATTTTATTGATGTGAAGAATGTCATTAATAAAGTTCAGGAGATAATCCCCGGAAAACTTCAAGGCCTTTAAGTGCTCTTTTTGATGTTCGGCGGGGTTCTCTTCCAGTAAAAGATGGGTAAGCCCGGTTACGGCGTACAACGGTGTGCGCAATTCATGGCTAACCGTTGATAGGAAGTTGGTTTTGGCCTCCATGGCCTGTACGGCCCCATCCCTGGCTACTTGCAGTTCCCTATTTTTTGTCTGTAAAAGGTCGTTCGTCTTTAATTTGATCTGATTGTTTCTATATAGGGAAACGGCCAATAAAGAGATTATAATAAGAAATGCGGAGGTTAAAATCGCCGTTAGCTCAGAACGGTTTTGGGATTCCTTCAATTCCTGAATGGTATTTTGTTGTCGTGCTATTTCCTCGGTTTTGTAATCGTCCCTAATTTTATCCGCTGTTTTTGCCTCGACACGAACTTTTTCTATTGTGAACAACGAATCTTGAATGTCCAGTAAGTTTGTGCTATTCGCTAAGGCCTTTTCATAGGCACCCAATTTTCTATAGACTTTTGCCAGCAGGGCATTCGCCTGTCTAATTTCGGAAAAGAAACCATTGGTATTGGCAAGGGCCAGGGCCTCTTCACCATTTTTGGCACTCTCCTCAAAATTCTCGGTCTTAAAATGTAATTCTGCCAGTCCTAAATAACCCCGTGTGGACAGGTAGTCCTTTTCATAAATATCGGAGTTTACCACCAATGAATTCAGGTTTTTTGCGGCACTCTCATATTTTTCCAACCTCAGGTAGATCAATGCTTCAGTCAGTAAAATGTTGTTGAAAAAATTTCTGTCGTTATTGAGTTGTTTTGCCTCGTTCAACATAAACAAGGCCTGATAGCTTTGATCCGCCCTAAAAAGTAAGATCGCTTCAATATATTTGTGAATGGCATCACCATAGGGGTAAGCAATATCGGCAAGTAGTACACTGGTTCGGTCCCAATAAAATTGAGTGTCTTTTTCCCTATCCAACTTTAGATAGAGAATTGCAAGCTCATGGTAACAATCGATCAGCCCTTTTATATCCTCGTCCTTTTCGGCTTCTTCCGCTGCTCTGTCCAATGTTTCAAGAGCCTGATCAATTTTGTTCTGATTCCTGAGTCTTCGCGCCTCGTCAAAATAAGGATCCATATCCCTTACGGGAACCGAATCTTGGGAATGGAGGGATAATCCCACTATTAAGAAAGCAAAAAGTGGTAGTAGCTTTAAAAGTTTTTTATGAAAGTATGTCTTTCTCAAATGTACTTTTTAGTTACCATTAAGTGTATGAGGTCGATAATTCTACTACTGTACCCTGTTTCATTATCATACCAACCAATAATTTTGACCATTTTTCCAATAACGGAGGTCATTAGTGAATCAAACGTACAAGAATAAGAACTATTGTTTATATCAATGGAGACTATGGGGTCTTCCGTGTAAAAAAGTATGTTGCTTAGTTCATTTTTTGACGCTTTTTCAAAAGTATCATTAATTTCCTTTATTGTGGTATTTCTTTTAACATTGAAGGTAATATCTGTCAATGAACCGTTTGGGACCGGTACGCGTATACCACAGCCGCCAATTACATCTTCCAAATCCGGAAAAATGCTGGTCAAGGCTTTAGCCGCTCCTGTGGTCGTAGGGACGATGGATTGACCCGCCGCCCGAGCCCTCCTTAAATCCTTGTGGGGCTGATCGTGAAGACTTTGGTCCGATGTGTAGGAATGGATGGTGGTAATATATGCCTGCTCTATGCCGCAAAGATCATTGATGACCTTGATCATTGGGGCCGCGTTGTTGGTTGTACAGGATGCGTTGGATATAATTTGGTCTTCCTTGGTCAAGACCGATTCATTTATACCATAGACCACCATCTTTATATCCTGATCTGCGGGTGGTACAGAAAGAATAACCTTTTTTGCACCGTTTTTAATGTGATGGGATAAAGTCTCCTTGGTTTTGAATTTCCCCGTACTTTCTAGGACCAAATCTACTTGGTCCTGACCCCAGTCAATATCTTTTGGATGAAAATTGTTCGTTAAGGCTATTTTAGTTCCGTTTACGATCAACGTGTTTTCTTCAAAAGCTACCGTGCCTTTAAATACACCGTGAATACTGTCGTATTTGAGTAAATGGGCAAGCGTTTCTGAGTTTGCGAGGTCGTTTATGGCAACGATCTGTAGGTCTGGATAGTTTTGAACGAGTCTGAAAAATGTTCTGCCAATTCTCCCGAAACCATTGATTCCTATTCTGATTTTTCTCATTGTTACCCCAATTTAACCGAAATCTTTCTAGGTCTCAACGTCTCCAAGAATATACGTTTTAATGAATATGTTTATGCGCCTTGTAGGAAGATCGAACCAAAGCCCCGCTCTCTACATGTCTAAAACCCATTTTCAGTCCAATTTCCTCGTATTTTTTGAATTGGTCCGGGGTAATGAATTCCTTTACCGGAAGGTGTTTTTTGGAAGGCTGTAAATACTGTCCAATAGTCACCACATCTACATTGGCATCCCTTAGATCGCGCATCGTCTGGATAACCTCTTCTTCCAATTCTCCAAGCCCTAACATGATGCCAGACTTTGTCCTGTTCACACCATTTGCACGCAAATATCGTAAGACTTCCAAACTACGCTCATATTTTGCCTGTATCCTAACCTCGCGTGTCAACCGCTTTACCGTTTCCATATTATGCGAAACAACCTCGGGGGAAACTGATATAATTCGGTCCAAATGTTTTTCAATTCCCTGAAAATCTGGGATCAATGTTTCTAAGGTTGTTTGGGGATTCATTCTTCGAATGGCTTTAACGGTTTCCGCCCAAATAATCGAACCCATATCTTTGAGGTCGTCCCTGTCCACGGATGTGATAACGGCATGTTTTATACCCATAATCTTAATGGAACGCGCTACTTTTTCCGGCTCTGCCCAATCTACATTTTCCGGACGTCCTGTTTTAACACCGCAAAAGCCGCAGGACCGTGTACAAATATTACCAAGGATCATAAAGGTCGCTGTACCCTCGCCCCAGCATTCGCCCATATTTGGACAACTACCGGATGTGCAAATGGTGTGCAAATCATATTTGTCCACCAAACCTCTAAGCTGGGTATATTTCTTTCCGGTAGGTAGTTTAACCCTTAACCACTTTGGTTTTCCTTTGGGAGGAGCTACATTTTCTTTAACTGCTTCGGACATGCAAATTTTTTTTACAAATATACGAAGTAAATAGTCTAAAGTTCAATCTTGAAAGGGGTGTGCCATATTCTTACTGAATGGCCCATATGCCAATAATCCCGGATTATGCACTGGAAAAGCTGTTACCGTTAAAAATCGCCTCAAAATAAAACGTTACGCTGTATTTTCAATATTACCATAGCGGTGCTATGCCAAAATTTCCAAATCACATTATTTATGCTTTTTATCTTCACGACGCGCTCCTAATATATATATTTCGGGATAAACGGAACTATCTTCTGTTGCGTATGATTTCGGCCAGTAGCTTTTTGGCCCGAAGAATTTTCACCTTGATATTGTTGATGGGTTCGTTCAGCTTCTCTGCGATATCGGCATAACTAAGTTCATTGAAATAGCGAAGGTTGATAACCTCCTGATAATGGGGTTTCAAGCTTTTGATATCCCGAAGCAAATCGGCCAAATTCTGTTCTTGGATGAGTTGGTCCTCCATGGAAAGCGCATCGTCATGTACTCCTTTTATGGCATCATCGTTTCGTTGCGAATCCAGAAGACTTTTCTTCCGCTTCCTGACCAAATCAATATGAATGTTCTTTGATATAGTTATCAGCCAAGTTTTAAATGAGAATCGAGGGTCGTACGTATTAATTTTGTCAAAGGCCTTGGAAAATGTCTGTATGGTGATATCCTCGGCGTCATTTTCGTTTTCGGTGCGTTTTAGCTGAAAACCATAGACCTCATTCCAAAACCTATCCAGTAATCTACTGAATGCTATCTGATTACCTTCTTTGGCCTTAATGATAATGTCATGAACGTCCTCTGTCAATATGATGGTAAAAATTTAATGGGCACCTAGGAGGTCACGGCCTCCTTTTTGCAATCCTGTTCCTCTGGAAGTTTACCGCACATGCCACATGCTTGGCCATCCTTGTTTAAATAGGGACTTTGGCTAGCGCACGTTCCGGCGAACTTCCCGTCCTTCTTGGCCCATATTTTTATGGCTATGCCAGAGATAGCCAATGCTAAAAGTCCAACGGTAAGGAGTATAAGTTTCATGTATGTGCTTTTATTGTAGATCCTGATTTCTAACTGAAGAACTCTTGGATTCCAATAGTACAGGATCCTGATTTTTTAATCCGTTACAAAGGTAAAAAAATAAAGCCCCAATTTGGGGCTTTAAGACTACTTTATAATATGGGCACATCAGTATGCGATGTTTGCCACAATATTGTCCACCGTAGGGATTTCATTGCCACCCTGGGGCTCAATGGTGATGTAGCCCATCGCATTTTCAGCATATGGAAGTGCCAATAATTTCTGACTATCTCCTGCCTCTTCAATAATGCCCAGGTTCAACATTTCGCCATTCACCTCGGCCCACATTTGGAAACACTGGTTTTCCGGTAAATTAGGGAGGTTGCTTACATTGATATAGGACAATTTTTTAACAGGATTTATATATGCGACCGCCTTCAGTTCCTTCGCTTTTTTATTTCCGTTAACATTGAATTTTCTTGTACTTGGATTGTTTAGTACAATGAATTGGTTTCGAACATCTTCCAATTGTTGTTTCATATCCGCTTCCAACAATTTTATCTTGTTGCTTACCATGGAATTTTCTTCCTGTAAATTCTGGTTTTGGTCCCAGAAGAAAAAGGAAGATCCCGCGAAGATCATTGCCACGATACTGGCCGCGATCGCAAACCTGAAGAATTTTTTCCTTCCCACCCGTTCTGACTTTATGCGGGCGGTAATTTTTTCCTTCAACCCTTCCGGGGATTTGATGGCATGGAGCTTTGCAAAAATCTCCAAACTTTCCTGTAGTTCATTGTAAGCTTCCCGTACCTCAGGATACATGGCAATGTACTGCTCTACCTTTGAAGCCTCCAAATCTGTGGTAGTCCCAAGAAGATAGTTTTCCAGTAAATCCGTTTCCAAGAACTTTTTAATTTTATCCTTCATAACTATATCATATTTATGAGAAGCAAAAGCACTGCAGGGCCATAAACTTTCCTCAATTCGCGTAATCCAATTTTCAATCTGGATTTAATCGTTCCAAGGGGAATCCCCAATTCTTCACTGGCCTCTTGTTGGGTCATTCCCTGAAAAAACAAAGCGTCCAGGACGATTTGATACTTTTCCTCGATCTTGTCCAGATGTTCTTGAACATCCATGAATTCAGGTCTTGTACTTTCAATTCCTAAATTATATACGTCTGAAACGTCTATTTGGATTTCCTTATCGGTTTTTGTATTTAAACTTCTTAATTTATCAATGGCGGTATTTCTGGTTATCCTGAACAGCCAAGTAAAAAGTTTTGCTTTGGTGGGGTCGTAGGAATCGGCTTTTTTCCAAATTTTAACGAAGCTTTCCTGTAAGACATCCTGGGCCAACTCCTCGTTTCTAAGTACCTTATTGGCAACCCCCAAAAGTGTGTCCCCGTAATTGTCGTACAATAGGGAAATGGCCTTGTCATTCCGCTCCTGCAATAACTCAACGATATGTTTTTCAAGTAGTATGCTCATAGCCTAGCGGGGATGCTTAATTTTTTGTGGGGTGCAAGATCCAAGGTAGGTTGTTCGTCCGTATATCCATAAACGCTAATTTATAAAATTGATTGCTAAAGCGGCGTTATCTAAAATATTATCTTATAAGTGAGCAGCTGGTAACTGCCACTTAGTTTTTGGTTAGTTTGGTTTGGTATAGCCCCTGGGATTTTATTTCAGGGGTTATTTTATGAGATTGACTTCGGGCTCAATGGTAATACCGAATTTAATTCGTACTTCCTCAATAATCATATGGGCCAAGTTTAATATATCGTTTCCGGTCGCGCTTCCATAATTTACCAAAACCAAGGCCTGTTTCACGTGCACTCCCGCATCCCCAAAACGTTTCCCCTTGAAACCACTTTGCTCAATCAGCCATCCAGCCGGAATCTTATAGGCTTCTTCCGAAACTTTATAAAAGGGAGCCTCCGGGTATTTAGCGATGAACTCCTCAAACACTTCTTTGGATATTACGGGGTTCTTAAAAAAACTTCCGCTATTACCCAGTTCCTTGGGATTTGGTAATTTACTGTTTCTAATAGTTATAACCGCGTTGGAGACGTCCTTTATGGTAGGTGATTTACAATGGTTTCTTTCCAATTCTTCGTTTATGGCACCGTAACTGGTATTTATAGCATGGTTCTTTTTGGTAAGCCTTAGTATTACCGAAGTAATTACATATTTATCCTTGCCCTCATTTTTGAAAAATGAATCCCTATACCCAAACCGACAGTCTTCTTTTGAAAAATATACCAATTCTTGATCGGCCCTTCGTATGGCTTCGCACCCCACAAAAACATCCTTTAATTCAACCCCGTAGGCACCTATGTTCTGTACGGGCGCGGTTCCCGTATTTCCGGGGATCAACGACATATTTTCCAGCCCACCAAAATCCCGTTCCAAGGTCCATAAAACCATTTCATGCCAGTTTTCACCGGCCATCACTTTAAGTTCAACACGGGAATCATTTTCATTTTCGATAAAAATGCCCTTTATGTTGATATGGATGACCAAGGCATTGATATCCTGGGTTATCAACATATTGCTGCCTCCGCCCAAAATAAACTTGTTTGGATAGGAATTGTCGGCCAAAATCCGCTGAAGTTCCGCTACCGAATTTATTGCTACAAAGAACCTCGCCTTGGCATCGAGGCCAAAGGTATTGTAGTCCTTTAGGGAATAATTTTCGTGTATTTGCATGCTTTGTAATTTAGGTCAGCAATTGGCTTATTGAACACATCCTTATTACCAATGTGCGGATGGCAATAATGATTATTCAAAGAAGGTTTCCCTAACAGATATAGGTTTTAAGGGCCTCGCCCAAGATATGAACCGCCCTTTTTAGGGAGGCCTGGTCCAGTACATAGGCTATCCTAATTTGGTTTCTGCCCAGTCCTTCCGTGGCATAAAAGCCTGCTGCCGGGGCAACCATGACGGTTTCGTTGTTTACCCTAAAGTCCTCCAATAACCATTGTGCGAAATCATCCGCGTCCTCAATGGGCAATTCCGCAATGCAATAGAAAGCGCCCTGTGGTTTGGCCACTTTTACTCCGTCCAATTTTTCAAGTTCGGAAATCAAAAGATTTCTACGGGCAACATACTCGGTCTTAACTTCGTCAAAATAATTTTGAGGGGTTTCCAGGGCTGCCTCACTAGCTATTTGCGCATAGGTCGGCGGGGAAAGTCGCGCCTGCGCGAATTTTATGGCCGTTGAAATCACTTCCTTGTTCTTGGAAACCAAAAAACCTATTCTGGCCCCGCACATACTGTATCTCTTGGAAACGGAATCCACGATAATTCCGTGCTGCTCCAAAGAAGGTTCCTGCAAAATTGAATAATGCTCCTTGTCATCATATACAAATTCCCTGTACACCTCGTCGGCAATAAGGAATAAATCATGTTTGAGAACGATTTTGGCCAGTTTCCTAATTTCCTCCTCGCTGTAAAGATATCCCGTAGGATTCCCCGGATTACAGATGAGGATGGCCTTTGTTCTTGGGGTAATCAATTTCTCAAAATCCTCAATGGGAGGTAGCGCGAAATTGTTTTCCAATTTGGATACTACGGGAACGACCTTCACGCCACTTGCCGTGGCAAAACCGTTATAATTGGCGTAAAATGGTTCGGGGATTATGATTTCGTCATCGGCATCGGCAATGCTGCCCATGGCAAAGGCGAGCGCTTCGGAGCCCCCTGTGGTAACGATGATATCATCGGCAGTGACCGATATTTTATTTTTTTGGTAATAGGCCGCCACTTTTTCCCTGTAAGCTTCTGAGCCTTCGGTTCGGCTATATTCCAAAACATTCAGTTGGTTATTTTTTACGGCATCCAAGGCTATTTGTGGCGTTTTGATATCCGGTTGCCCTATGTTTAGGTGGATTACGTTGGCACCTTTTTTCTTGGCATTTTCCGCAAAGGGGACCAATTTTCTAATGGGGGATTGCGGCATCGCAAGCCCTTTTTGGGAAATTTTAGGCATGTCAAATACTTTTTGACAAAAGTGGCAAATGATTGGGGAATCTACAATATATGGGCTGTTTATTTATTGGTAATCATAATCGGTAAACAAATACTAGGCTTCACTCACTATCCATTCATTATTGCCGATGGATTCTTCGTGGATTTGCCCCTGGGTAGATAACCCATTAAATCTTTCCTTTCCGAAGCTAGTAAGTTTTTGTGAAATGTTAAAATATACCGATGTGGTGAATAATTCCGTATCTTAATGTTGGTCAAACTATTGGAAACGAACATGTTAATAAGGCGCTTGAAATTTTTGTTGCTATTGATGGCACTGCCCATAATTGGTAGTGCACAAGGGTATTCGTTGCCCGAAGATCAAAAGTTCGAAAAAATTCGGTTCCAATTGATCAATAATTTGATCATTGTCCCTATCGATGTTAATGGTACGGAATTATCGTTTGTACTAGATTCTGGGGTCAGTACACCTATTTTGTTCAATCTTTCCAATCAGGATTCCCTAGAGCTAAAGAATGTTTCCGAAATCACCATCAATGGGCTTGGCGAAGGGGAACCGATAAATGCCTTGAGTTCCCAAGGAAATTATTTTAAGTTGGGCAACGTCCGAAATTTTTCCCAAAAACTATATGTTGTGATGGACGCAGGTATCAATTTCTCCCCAAGCTTGGGCGTTCCCATTCATGGCATCATCGGTTACGATCTGTTTAGGGATTTTATTGTGGACATCAACTATTCTGCCAATACCATTAAATTTTATAACCCCGAAATTGATGCGCCAAAATTGGGAAATAGGTATGAGACCTTACAAGTTGAGGTTGTTAACAGAAAGGCCTATATGGATGCCACCGTTTCGCTGAAGGGTGTGAAAGCTATTCCTGTAAAAATGTTATTGGATACCGGTAGTAGTGACGCTATTTGGCTCTTTGAGGACGAACGTATCCAATTGCCCAAGGAATATTACGAGGATTATTTGGGAAAAGGTCTCGCCGGGGACATCTATGGAAAAAGAACCAAGGTGGAAGGAATCCAGATTGGGGGTTTCGAACTATACGATGCAAAGGCCGCATTCCCGGATATGCTGTCTTTTAGCACCATCAAGGACTTGGGCAATAGAAATGGTAGTTTGGGAGGGGAAATATTAAAGCGATTTAACATCGTATTCGATTATCCCAACGGAAAAATCAGTCTCAGGAAAAATTCGAATTTCAAAAAACCTTTTCATTATAACGTAAGCGGTATTGATCTGCAACATGTCGGAGTTCGTTATGTTTCAGAAAGGATTGCCGATGTTAACGGTATCGTTGAAAGTAGCGAAAGGACGTACGGAAACGTTCAGATTTTGTTGGAAGGCGCCACCCGATTGAGCCTTGTCCCAGAAATTGTGGTTTCCGGTATCAGGTCCGGTAGTCCGGCACATTCCGCTGGTTTACAGGAAGGGGATATTATTTTGGCCGTGAACGGCAAGCGAATCCATCGATATAAAATCCAGGAAATAATGGAGATGCTCAATGAAAAGGAAGGCAAGCGGGTGAAGGTGCTTGTGGAAAGGGCCAATAACAATTTGTTGTTCAGTTTTGTGCTCAAGGACCTTTTCAAGTAAACTACTTTGAGGAAGGTCTTTTAGGCTCTTGCAGTTTACGAATGTTTCATTGCTTGTAAAACCTTGAGGAATAAATCCTTAGGCCTTTCCAATAAAAAAGCCCTCTTTTGGGGAGGGCTTTCAAATTATTGGGAAGCGTACTACTTAGTTCCGCTAGGAGCCTTTACTTCTCCCTTAATTTTCAAAATCTTTGTTGGAGTCTCCGCATTTGAAGTAACGGTTATCGCTTTTCTAATGGGGCCAACACGATTGGTGTCATATTTTACCTGGATTTCCCCAGTTTTTCCTGGCATGATGGGATCTTCCGGTTTTTTAGGGATGGTACATCCACAGCTTGAACGCACATCACTAATGATCAAAGGCGAATTTCCTGTATTCGTGAATTCGAACACCCGGACGCCGTCCGAACCTTTTTCGATTTCACCGTAATCCACGGTTTCCTCCTTAAACTCAATTTTTGCCGCGCTATCCTGGGCTTTTAGACTCATTCCAAGCAATCCGACAAATAATACAAGTACAATTTTTTTCATCATTCTTAATTTAGGATGAATCTCAAAATTAATTCTTTTCAGAACAACTCCAAAATCCTTTTGTTATACTCTAACGTTACTTATTTTTGTTTCGTATTTTAATCG
This sequence comes from Maribacter aurantiacus, assembly GCF_005780245.1. Taxonomy (NCBI): domain Bacteria; kingdom Pseudomonadati; phylum Bacteroidota; class Flavobacteriia; order Flavobacteriales; family Flavobacteriaceae; genus Maribacter; species Maribacter aurantiacus. The sequence goes on from NZ_VBUK01000013.1 coordinate 40,528, forward strand.
TGGAAAAACGGTACGGATCTTTGAAAATCCATTCCGTTTTATTTTTTCCACCCAATGTATTTCAAAAACTGTTCCAAAATGGAAATAGCCTCTAAGTATGAGCCGCATCAGGTTGAAAAGCGCTGGTATAACTATTGGATGAAACACAATTACTTTCATTCCACGCCAGATGACAGGGAACCCTATACCATCGTTATTCCGCCTCCAAACGTAACCGGGGTGCTGCATATGGGGCATATGCTCAATAATACCATACAAGACGTTTTAATACGACGTGCGCGTCTCAAAGGGCGCAATGCCTGTTGGGTACCGGGTACGGACCATGCCTCCATAGCAACGGAAGCCAAGGTAGTGGCAAAACTTAAGGAACAGGGAATCCATAAGAACGAGATATCCAGGGAGGAATTCTTGGAACATGCCTGGGACTGGACCCATGAATACGGCGGGGTCATCCTGGAACAGTTAAAAAAACTGGGATGCTCCTGTGACTGGGACAGAACTGCTTTTACCATGGACAAGGAACGCCATGACAGTGTCATCAAGGTATTTGTGGACCTTTTTGAAAAAGGACTCATCTATAGAGGTTACCGAATGGTCAATTGGGACCCTGAGGCCAAAACTACCCTCTCTGACGAAGAGGTCATCTATGAGGAAAAACAGGGGCTTTTGTATTTCTTAAAATATACAGTTGTCAATGAAGATGGCACCTCTCCTTCGGAGGGGCTGGGGGAGACCGTTACTATTGCTACCACAAGACCGGAAACTATCCTAGGTGACACCGCCATCTGCATCAACCCCAATGATGAACGTTATGCCCATTTAAGGGGCAAAAAGGCCGTTGTACCGCTTTGCAATAGGGTAATTCCAATCATTGAGGATGAGTATGTTGACATAGAGTTTGGAACCGGATGCCTAAAAGTGACCCCGGCCCACGATATAAATGACAAAGCGCTGGGAGAAAAGCATCATTTGGAAACCGTTGATATTTTTAATGACGACGCAACTCTGAATTCCTATGGTCTGCATTATGAAGGCAAGGACCGATTTGTAGTACGGAAGGAAATCGCCAAGGAATTGGAGGAAAAGGGCTTTTTGGTCAAGACCGAACAGCATTTGAACAAAGTGGGAACTTCAGAACGTACAAAGGCGGTCATAGAGCCCAGGCTCTCCGATCAGTGGTTCTTAAAAATGGAGGAATTGGTAAAACCTGCCATAAGGGCAGTTTTGGAGTCGGACGATATCAAGTTTTTCCCTAAAAGGTTTGACAATACCTATAGGCATTGGATGGAGAATATCCGTGATTGGAACATTTCCAGACAGCTTTGGTGGGGGCAACGCATTCCCGCCTACTATTTTGGGGATGGACAAGATGATTTTGTAGTGGCCTTTGATGCCGAAGTTGCATTGGATAGGGCCCGGGAAAAATCAGGGAATCCCAATTTGACCATGTCCGATTTAAAACAGGATGAAGACGTGCTGGATACTTGGTTTTCTTCCTGGTTATGGCCCATAAGCGTGTTTAATGGCATTCTTGACCCAGAGAATGAAGAGGTCAAATACTATTACCCCACCAATGATTTGGTTACGGGGCCGGACATTCTTTTCTTCTGGGTAGCCCGAATGATCATTGCAGGATATGAATACAGGGATATTAGGCCTTTTGAAAACGTATATTTTACAGGCCTGGTCCGTGATAAGCAACGTAGAAAGATGTCCAAATCCTTGGGCAACTCTCCCGATGCTCTAAAACTTATCGAGGAATATGGTGCAGATGGGGTGAGGGTCGGACTTCTATTAAGCTCCGCCGCGGGCAACGATTTAATGTTCGATGAGGACCTATGCCAACAAGGAAAGAATTTTGCAAATAAAATCTGGAACGGATTCCGACTCCTAAAGGGTTGGGAAGTGGCCGATATTCCCCAGCCCGAAGCCTCCAAAATTGGCTTAGACTGGTACAGGGCGAAGTTCAACCAGACCTTGCGGGAAATTGAGGACCACTTTGGTAAATACAGAATCTCCGATGCTCTCATGGCCATTTACAAAATGGTTTGGGACGATTATAGTTCGTGGTTGCTCGAAATTATAAAGCCGGCCTACCAACAACCGATCGATAAAAAAACCTTCAAGGCCGTCATCCAAATTTTTGAGCAAAACCTCAAATTATTGCACCCTTTCATGCCGTTTTTAACGGAGGAAGTCTGGCAGCATATTTCGGAGCGGGACCCTTCCCAAGCTTTGATCATCTCAAAATGGCCGGAACCCTATACCGCTGATGAAGACCTTATTGGTCAATTTGATTTTGTTACGGAGGTAGTCGCCGGTATCCGAACCATACGAAAGGAAAAGAACATTCCCATGAAGGAAAGCTTGGAACTATCGGTTTTGAATGAGGAAAATTTGGTTCGGGATTGGGATTCCGTTATCGAGAAGTTGACAAATCTTTCTTCCATTTCCTATGTGGATAAAACGGTGGACGGAGCTTTGTCCTTCAGGGTGAAATCCAATGAATATTTTATTCCGATGAGCGGAGCCATTGATGTGGAGGCCGAAAAGGCCAAAATTGAGGACGAATTAAAGTATATAAAAGGATTTCTGACATCGGTACAGAAAAAACTTTCCAATGAGCGATTTGTAAACAACGCACCTGAGCAGGTGATCGAAATGGAACGTAAAAAACAAGCCGATGCCGAGGCCAAGATAGAAACCTTGGAAAAAAGCCTCGCCAGTTTGGGTTAAAAGTACCTCGTTTGCCAACCAAATGGGTTAATAATCATAGTGTTAAAGGACGATAGTTGATTCATTATCAGCTAATTTCCATTCAAATCAAAAACACTAAAATTATGAAAAGTCTATTATGGTTAGTTGCAGTTATTTGTATCATCATTTGGTTGCTGGGTATGTTGGGCGTGGTGCCAGGCTTGGCAACAGGTAGTTTGCTTCATATCTTGTTGGTCATTGCCGTGATCGTAATTCTGTACAATATTATTTCAGGTCGAAAACCCTTATAAGATTTCACTTAGAATTAAATAAAAACCAATCCTAGTTCTAGGATTGGTTTTTTGTTTTACCGACTGATTCCTAGGTGGAATTTAGAATAAATTATTTCGTATCTTACTAGAAATAAATCGTTTAATTATGAAGTATTCTTTTTTGTTCCTTGCACTTTTTTCATTTGCCTGTCTATACTCCCAGAACGGGAAAGGAACTATTTTACCTAAAGAAATCCAAATTAAGACGGCCATTTTACCCGTACCGGAAGGTAGCAGTACGGATACTATGGTCTATGGATATGATGCGAATGGGGATTTTGTTGTACTACGGGAGGGAACAAGTAATTTGGTCTGTTTGGCCGATGACCCCCAAAAGGAAGGTATCAGCGTTTCCTGCTATTCCAAAAAACTGGAACCTTTTATGAAACGTGGACGAGAACTCAGGGCCGAAGGAAAGGATGTCATGGAAATCCGTGAAATTAGGGGCAAGGAGATTGCCAACGGTACATTGGACATGCCTAGGGAACCAAGTATGATGTATGTATATTATGGCACGGATACCGATTATAACGCCTCTACAGGGGAATTGGCGAACGGTCAATTTAGATATGTGATCTACATTCCCTATGCCACAACGGAATCCACGGGTCTGCCCGATAAACCCCATGCCAAAGGAATGCCCTGGTTGATGGACCCCGGTACCCACAGGGCCCACATCATGGTAGGACCCAATTAATTACCTGAATCTAAAAATACGTTTCAGGCTTACTTCAGACCCTGTAAGTTCTTCCTTTATTTCAATGGAAGCGGAAGCTTCCTGAATCACTTCTATCCAAAGGACACCCAAGGCTCCTAGGATAATAAGGTTTTTAATGATATACTGACCTAACAAGGTGAGCGTTAACAAGTTCTCATTGAAAATCAGTTCCGGGAAAAAAACCAGCGGCGTAAAGGTTAGAACCATGTGTATAACGGCCACTTTTATGGTTGTCTTTTTTTGAAGGTTGAAAAGGAAAAACAGTCCCACGAGAACTTCCCAAAGGGCCAAGAGCAATATTGAAATATTTGATGGTATCAATGAAAAGGTAAGCTCTCCAATGGTTTTTTTCGCAAGTTCCTCTGCCGGACTCAAATTGGGAAAGAACTTAAGGGTCCCAAACCATAGATATACCAGTCCAATAGATATTTGTAAATAGCGTCTCTTAATGTTTTGAATATTCATTTGGTATGTATTTGAATTGATTATTTGAAATTATTCTCAAGTTCAGGGGCAAGTCTTACCTTGTTATTGGCAAAGCGATAGGTAACACCCAAGTTTATAACATAGTCGGAAAAGGCGGCATCCCCATTCCTTGGGGTACCTGTAAGCTGTTCGGTCTGCAAGTCGGTTATGCTTTGAGGCCGCTCCCTACGGACCGCGAAAGGTACGTTCAGGTTTATTACAAAATTACTCTTCATAAAACTTACTCCAGGGTCTATGGATAGTACATTTCCAGGTCGCCTGAACCCTTCATTTCCACCGATCAAATCCTTGACGGGCACGCAATCGAACCGGGCGCCAAGCGAAGATGATATTGTGGGCGAGATGTTATAACTAAGCCCTCCCCTGAGCGAATATTGGTCCGGTACCGCCATGATGGATTCATTTTGCAAAATTGGGCTCAAGGTCTCCCTAAAGGTCCTAACGCCATTCGTTTCCCTGGGGTTTATTAGATAAAATCCGCTGGCATAGCTAAAAACATCCGTGGTTATTTTTTGATAGAATTGAAAGTCGACCGTGACCCCAAATCCTCCGTCACCTGGTTGAATGGACTGGTCTACTGGTCTTGTCTGAGGCTCCCCGTTCGGTCCCACATTATAAAAAATATCCGATGCATTGTAGTTACCCGTTGGCAGCTTTACACCTAGTCCCAAGGCAAGGTTTCCGTTTGGGGATTTTTCCATATCGAAAACCCAATAGCCAAACCCGAACCGTATATCGGCAAGTCCTCTTGAAAATGTTACATTTCTTTCATTGCGACCATGTTCATAGAGTGATGATCTTGTATTTATTACCGTTGGTATGGTGATGCTGGCATACAGTCTATCGTTTATTCCGTAAGTGGCAAAAAAATCCCACGCATGGGAATGATTGATTACCTCCGTATTGTTGGCGAGTCTATCCGGTTCTTCCTCCGTACCCCTAAAATGCCTAAAGGACTTAAAATACCGGTAATTGACTCCAATTTGAATATCTCCGGTGCTTAATAAATTGTTCTCTAAATTGCTGCCAACACAAGAAGAAAAATGCCGTATTGCTACACAACCTTGTGAATAAGTTGAGAATAATGGATAAAATAAACATAGAAGAATGATGAAGTACGGAATTCTTTGCATGATTGGGTTTGTATTTAGTTGGTCGTTGGGAAAAGTAGCGGTATAAAAAGCCAACTCCACGCTACAAAGAGTTGGCTTTTAAAACATTCTGTTATGAAACATGAACTTAACTCAAGATTAATTTATTAACATTGACAAACTTACTGTAATAAGGCATCCAGAAGCATTAAGGGTAGGGTAAAGAGGTTTAAGGAAAGTTTAATGCAATTAACGGAATATTAATTTTCATTAATAAACGCATTTATTTAAGTTATTTCGTAGGGATTTTGAAAAAGAGATATATCTACATAGGGGTGTTTTTGGTTTCAATTGTGGGGTTGGCAATTGTACAATACCAGTATTTACGTATAGGCCTAAGTTTGGCAAAAGTTCAGTTCGATTCTAAAATAGATAGAGTGGGTACTTTAGTGGCTAACAGTCTAAATGAAGAAAACAAACTCACGTATTTAATTGGTGAGGGCATTCGAAGGGATACCTCATTTTTTAAGGTCAGTGTTGATAGCCTGCAAAATGTGGGAAACATGTTTTTGGACGATTTTATTAGGGACCAACTTTTAAATCAAGGTATTGAATCTGATTTTACCTATACCCTCTATGCCAAGGATAGTAGCTATGTACTGCATTCCACAAATACCTTTGAAGGGATGGACGATGTTGATTCTTATCCCATTGATTTGGAGGGTTATTTCCCCCAATTGTTGGGCAAACCGGTTGTGTTAGATCTTAAATTTGAAAATCTACACAATTATTTTTTAGCGAAACTAAACGGCCTTACATTTCCCAGCATATTGTTTTTGATAGGGATTTGTGCGACTATTTTTTGGGTATTGCGTACCTACTATTGGCAAAGTAATGTCATTACGACTACCAATGAATTTATCAACAATCTTACGCATGAGCTAAAGACCCCGGTATTTTCTATTGGATTGGCAACCAAAATCTTGGATGAATCCGCGAACGAAAAACAAAAACCGGTTTTGGGAATAATCAGACAACAGGTAGGACGTTTGTCCGGTCACATAGAAAAAGTCTTGGAGTTGGCCAGTCTGGAATCCGGTAAAAGCGTGATTACCTTGACCAAAGTAGATTTTAAACCATATTTGGAAAACCTGTGTGCCGAATTCAAGACACTGGTCGCCATAGAAAATGGTATTTTTAACTATGATTTGGCTGGGGAAAACTATATACTTAACGCGGAAGTCTTTCATTTGGAAAACGCCATCAATAATATTCTGGACAATGCAAAAAAATATTCCCCCGAGCCCGAAATCCATTTGAAGGCTTATAAAGATGGCCATAGGCTCATTGTGAAGGTGACCGATAATGGTATTGGGATTTCAAAGGAGGAGTCACAAAGGGTGTTTCAGAAATTTTACAGAGTTACAAATGGAGACCTTCATAGTGTGAAAGGGTATGGTTTGGGACTGAGTTACGTTAAAAAAGTAATCAAAAAGCATGGGGGCAAGGTTCAAATGAGCAGTGAGGAGAAAAAAGGCACAAAAGTTAGATTAACAATTCCTATAGTATCATGATGGAAGAAAAGAAAAGAATCCTTTTGGTAGAGGATGACGAGGCAGTTGGGTATTTATTATCAGAATACTTGAAAATGAAAAGCTTCGAGGTCATTTGGGCAAAAAACGGCAAGGAAGCTTTGGTGAAATTGGACCAAACTAAATTCGATTTGGCCGTATTGGACGTCATGATGCCGGAAATGGATGGGTTTACATTGGCAGAAAAAATAAATGAAAATTTTTCTGAACTCCCCTTTATTTTCCTAACCGCAAAGTCCCTGAAAGTAGACGTACTTAAAGGGTTTTATTTGGGTGCAGTGGATTACCTGAAAAAACCCATCGATGAGGAAGAGTTGGTCATTAGAATTGAGAACCTTCTTTCAAGACTGGAAAAACCCATCCCTAAAAAAGAGGAAGTCGAGTCATACATAATCGGTCTCTATCATTTTAACTCGCTTAACCAAGAATTGTTAGTTGGCGGACAAAAGATAAATCTAACGACGAAGGAGAGTGAGCTTTTAAAATATTTGGTCGAAAAAAAGAACCAATTGTGTCCCCACAAGGATATTCTCATCAAAATTTGGGGCAAAAATGATTATTTCAACAAGAAAAGTTTGAACGTATTCATTACCCGATTGCGAAAATTTTTGGAAAAGGATGCCTCTATTAAAATCGAAAATGTTCATGGCAAAGGCTATATCTTTCGATTTGAACCATAAGAATCAATATGCCTTTTGGGCATTCTTAAGGAGTTTGTATCTTTTAAGTGTTAAATAGAGAGTTTTGGAAACCTACGCAACCGCACTGTTATACGCCATACCTTTTTTTATTCTCTTATTAATCATGGAGATGGCCTATGGTCATTTTCTAAAGGACCAAAAATACACGGTGTTGGATACAGTTTCCAGCATAAGTTCCGGACTTACCAACATTATTAAAGACTCGCTAGGAATCGTCTTGGTACTGATATCCTACCCATTTTTGCTCGAACATTTGGCCATTACCAGTATTGAACCTACCTGGCTTACGTGGGTCATTGGTTTTATTGCCATAGATTTTGCGGGGTATTGGAACCACAGGTTAAGCCATAAGGTCAATTTTTTCTGGAACCAACATGTGATCCACCATAGTAGTGAGAAATTCAATTTGGCCTGTGCCTTACGACAATCGGTTTCCAACGTATTGGGTTATTTCCCGTTTTTGTTGCTACCTGCTGCCTTTTTGGGCGTTCCCAACGAGGTCATCGCTATTTTGGCTCCCATACAACTATTTGCCCAATTTTGGTATCACACACAACATATTGGAAAAATGGGATGGTTGGAATACATTATCGTAACGCCATCCCAGCATAGGGTACACCATGCCATTAATCCCGAGTACATTGATAAGAACTTGGGTCAGGTTTTCTGTATTTGGGATCGAATGTTCGGAACGTTTCAGGAAGAATTACCAGATGTTCCTCCACAATATGGAATTTTGAAACCTGCAAGAACCTGGAATCCTATAAGAATCAACTTTCAACATCTGTGGATGTTGTCGTTAGATGCGTGGAGGACCAAAAATCTTTGGGATAAAATTAGGATTTGGTTTATGCCAACAGGTTGGCGGCCCAGTGATGTCAAGGACAAATATCCCACGGACGTTATAACCGATGTGTACAATTTTGAACGTTATGTCACACCAACGAGCAAGGCATTCAATGCATACTTGATTTTTCAATTGGTCATTTCACTACTATTATTGCTGTTCATGTTCGCAAATTTTGGAAACTTGGAGGTCAATCAGTTGTTGTGGTACGGAGGTTTGGTTTTTCTGGGAATTTATGGATACACTTCCTTAATGGATGGTGATACCTATGCCGTATGGATTGAAGTTTTCCGGGGGGTGCTGGGTTGTACGATTATTTTATCTACTGGGGATTGGTTCGGATTGAATTCCTATTTTTCGGCAGGTAAAACGCTCATACTTCTTTACTTTTTGTCGACCATAATAGGAAGTATATATTGGCACCGCCAAAGGGTTTAAACTCCAAGGCTTACCTCGAAAATAATAATTCGTTTTCGAAGTATGACTCGTAGGCTTGCCCAAAGATAGTTTACTTTACGAATCTGTTTAAAAAGAAAAGAATATTGGTATGATACGACCTTACATTTTGGCCGAAACTAATTGGAAACATCTAAAGGACGAACAATTTCAATTGGCCGTGTTACCTTGGGGCGCAACGGAGGCCCATAATTACCATCTTCCCTATGCGACGGACAACTTTCAAGCGGAAGCTATGGTCGCTGAGTCGGCAAGAATCGCATGGGAGCAAGGAAAAAAAGTGGTTGTGCTGCCCACCATTCCCTTTGGTGTGAATACCGGCCAGAAGGATATCTACTTGGATATCAACCTAAATCCAAGCACCCAATTTGCCATTTTAAAGGACATCATCACCGTGCTAAATAATCAAGGGCTTTATAAGTTGCTTATTTTTAACGGACATGGAGGTAACGACTTTAAACCTATGATACGCGAGTTGGGACTACTCTTCCCTAAAATGTTCATCAGTTTTTGCTTCTTTCCACAGATGCTGGACAAGTACAAATTTTTTGAAAAGGCAGGCGACCATGCCGATGAAATGGAAACAAGTCTCATGCTCTATTTAAGGGAGGATTTAGTACTTTCCAAAGAACAATGGGGTAGGGGCGACCACAAAAAGTTCAAGATAAAGGCCTTTTCCCAAGGGGGTGTATGGGCAGAACGTGAATGGTCCAAAATAACAGAGGATACTGGAACCGGGAATCCGGAATTGGCCACCAAAGAAAAGGGCGCACGGTTTTTTAGGGATGTTTGCGCGAAAGTAAGTAACCTATTTGTGGACTTGTGTGATGCCGATTTGGAGGATCTTTACGAGTAGCCTACTTGTTGGATGAGTTTATTTACCGTCTGGTTTCAACTCTTTTTCTACCAAGTTTATATATTCTCTCATGGCATCTTCAATGCTGATATTTTGTGCCTGAATCAATGCGTTCGCCTTAAAGGCATTGATTAATGGAGTCTTACTTCCGGGATTGCTGAAATTTTTAGTGGCCACTTTATAATAGGCATAAAGTTTCAATAAAATATCCGCTGGAATGGGAAATTCATAATTGCTTACGAACGCTACCGCTTCTTGAAAATCAGTATTTAGATTCTTCTTGCTCATTTGGGTCAACATACGTTGCTATACAGGTAATGGCTCCTTTTACCTTTTGTCCTAAGGAAACGTTTATTTGGCAGTTTAAGGGAAGAAATACGTCAACCCTAGAGCCAAACTTGATGAAACCGGAATCTTCACCTTGCTGCACGCTTTCACCCACTTCTGCGTAATTTACGATACGTCTTGCCATTGCCCCAGCTATCTGTCTGAAAAGGATATCCCCAAATTTTGGTGTTCCAATTACAACGGTCGTTCTTTCGTTCTCCTCACTGGATTTTGGATGCCAGGCCACAAGATATTTGCCGGGATGGTATTTTGAATATTTTACTTTTCCGCTCGCGGGATACCGAGTTACATGTACGTTGATTGGAGACATAAAAATGGAAACCTGTTTGCGCTTCTCCTTAAAATATTCGGTTTCCTCAACTTCTTCTATAACTACAACCTTACCATCAACAGGGGCCAAAATTTCATTGAAAGATTTGTTGGATCTTCTTTTAGGGTTCCTAAAAAATTGGAGTATGAGGATAAGAATGACCAAAGCGGTAATTTGGATCGCTAGTTTTATCCAAGGTATATTCACAAAGAAGTGGGCCAGCAAAACTGCCAGTGCCGTAATAAAAAAGGTAATTAAGATTATTTTTTGACCTTCTCTATGAAACATAGGTAAAAATATTTAACGTTAAATAAGCAAATGGGGCGGCAAAAACCAAACTGTCCAATCTGTCCAGCATGCCACCGTGACCCGGCAATATGGCCCCACTGTCTTTTACACCTGCGGACCTTTTTAGTTTTGATTCGATCAAGTCACCCAAACTTCCCGTTACAACGATAACACTGGCTAGGAGCATCCATTGTATGGGGCCTATAATTTGTTCTTGGGTACCCATGATATACGCCGCACCAAGGGCAAAGATATAACCTCCAACCGTCCCCTCCACAGTTTTTTTTGGGGAAACTTCAGGGAATAACTTGGTCCTTCCCATGGTCTTGCCAACGATATATGCGAAAGAGTCGTTTACCCAAATCAATATAAATATGCCCATTATCAATAGCTTGGCAAACGCATCGTTCTTATAGGGAATCATCGTTAGAAAGATACATCCACCACCTATGTAGAACAAACCAACCAAAAATTTAAACAATGGTGTAAAACTTGATTGTTTTTTTGAAAAAAGATAGAATAATAAATATATATCGATAAAAATCGTGATAAACATTAAAATGTTAATCAAAATTTGGTCATGTATCAGATAAATATAGGCCCACCATAAGGAGAGGTAGGCCAAAAAAATATAATATCCCTTAAGTTTTACGAGTCTTTTATATTCATAGAGACAGGCAAGCCCAAATATCATAAAAAGAAAATCAAATGCATCCGAGCTTAGAAATACAGCCGATAATAGTAGAATAATATACACGGCGCCCGTAAGCGATCTTCTTAGAACCTCTTTCATCTGAAATTATTTAATGTATTTAATAAGTCAGATGTAATGCGCCAATAAAAATGGACAGTGTGATTTAAATATTCTACTAATGGGAATTTCATACTATAAATCTTCCAGCAATAAAAGATAAAGATTTTTAGTACTACTGCCATATGTTAGAAAATCATCTGAATTTTCCTCAGTGGCCTTAAAGTGTTTTAATGTGGTAATATTTGCCGGAATGGCGGGGCCATATTTCTTTTTTATGGCCTTAAGACCTTCCCCAATGGATTCCACCAATTGACTTGTGGTGGCATAAACGATTACGTTGCTTGGAAGTTCATTTATTTTTTTCTCCATCAGCTGGTTGGAGCATACCAAAATACTTCCGTTTTGGGCGATCAAGTGTTCGCAAGTCGTCAGGAACACCTCGCTTTCCGATATTTTTTCAGTAAAGGAGATTTGCTCTTTGGAGAACTTCTTGACCAACTGGGGATTCATTGCAAAAAACGGATGGTCTTCCCAGCCATTTTCTTCGATAATGTTTTGAATGGCCTTCAGTACTTCTTGGTCAGATATGCAATAAATGAATTTGCCGCCGTTCTTTTTGAAGTGGATGGTAAATTTTTCATCTACCGGGAGGGCTAAATCTGGCATGTGCTCACCGCGCGTTTCCGCAGTTTCCTTGGAAATTTTCTTTTTCCCCCCACCAAATAAAATATCTAAAAGCCCCATGTAATTTTTTAATCTACCAAATAGTCCAAACGTTCATTTGCGATACAAAATCGAAGTACATAATTAACTATTTTCTGCTACTTTCTCGTCTTCTTCCGCATCTTTTTTGGACTCGGAGGTCTCCAACTTTTGACGTTCCTCTTCCTTTAGGTCTTTGTCAAATGTTCGTTTTCCAAATATTTTTTCCAAATCCTCTTTAAAGATAACCTCTTTTTCCAAAAGCCTTTGGGCCAAGGTTGTCAGTTTGTCCTTATTATCGGTAAGGACTTTAATGGCTCTTTGATATTGTTCCTCTATAATCTTTGAAATCTCCTCGTCTATTTTCCTTGCTGTTTCCTCGCTGTACGGTTTGGAGAATCCGTAGGAATCCTGACCAGAGGAATCGTAATAGGTAAGATTACCGATCGTATCGTTCAAACCATAAATGGTAACCATGGCCTTGGCCTGTTTTGTGACCTTTTCCAAGTCGCTCAAGGCGCCTGTTGAAATTTTGTCGAAAATTACTTTCTCTGCCGCTCTACCGCCCATGGTGGCGCACATCTCGTCCAACATCTGGTCTGGCCTAACAATGAGTCTTTCTTCCGGCAGGTACCATGCGGCACCTAGGGATTGTCCCCTAGGAACTATGGTCACCTTTACCAAGGGGGCGGCATGTTCCAGCATCCAGCTTACCGTAGCATGACCGGCCTCATGATAGGCGATTGTCTCCTTCTCTCCCGGAGTTATGATTTTATTTTTCTTTTCAAGACCTCCAACGATCCTATCCACGGCATCCAAGAAATCTTGTCTGCTAACGGCCTTTTGTTCCTTTCTGGCAGCTATTAATGCTGCTTCGTTACAAACATTGGCAATATCCGCACCCGAAAAACCTGGAGTTTGTCTGGCAAGGAAATCCAAATCCAAGGTTTCGGCCGTTTTAATCGGTCTTAAGTGAACCTCAAATATTTCCTTTCGTTCCCTAATATCCGGAAGGTCCACATAAATCTGCCTATCGAACCTACCGGCACGCATCAAGGCCTTATCCAAGACATCGGCACGGTTGGTAGCTGCCAAGACGATGACATTGGTGTTGGTACCAAAACCGTCCATCTCCGTTAACAACTGGTTCAACGTATTTTCCCTTTCGTCGTTGGAACCCGTAAAGTTATTTTTACCCCGTGCCCTACCAATGGCATCGATTTCATCGATGAATATAATTGCGGGGGATTTGTCCTTTGCCTGTTTGAATAGATCTCTTACCCTGGATGCACCAACACCTACAAACATTTCCACAAAATCCGAACCGGATAGTGAAAAGAAAGGTACTTTGGCTTCCCCGGCTACGGCCTTTGCCAAGAGGGTCTTACCGGTACCTGGAGGTCCAACCAACAAGGCTCCCTTTGGGATTTTACCACCAAGTGAAGTATACTTATCCGGATTTCTCAGGAACTCCACAATTTCCTCAACTTCCTCCTTGGCCCCTTCCAATCCGGCTACATCCTTAAAAGAAGTTCGAGTATCCGTTTTCTCATCGAACAATTTGGCCTTGGATTTTCCAATGTTGAAAATTTGCCCTCCGGCACCACCGCCTCCACCACCGGACATTCTTCTCATTAGGTATATCCAAATACCAATAATCAGTACAAATGGCAACAGGGATAGCAAAAAGTCCAAAATAGCCGTGGATTCCTTTCCAAATTCAATGATCGTATCCAGGTTGTTGTCCTTTTTTATTTCGGTAATCTCGTTCTGGAAAATCTGTAAATCCCCATAATCCAGCGTATATTGGGGTACACTTCCCGATGTTGGCAAAAAGGATTTTTCGGAAACGTCCTTATGGACTTCCTTGGTCATTGCTTCGTCCGTCAGAAATACCTTTGCCTGATTGGTATTGGTAATTATCAATATTTTCTGAACATCCCCATTTCTTAGATATTCCTGTAATTCTGAAGTGGTGGTTTTTTTGGTACTTGCCAAATCATCACTACTGAACAATTGAAACCCTATAAGCAATACCGCTACCAATCCATATATCCACCAAGAACTGAATTTTGGTTTTTTGGGACTCGTATTATTCTCTTTTGCCATTCTATTTTATTAATTATTAACGCTACTTTCTATGGTAGTGAATTTTGCATCACCCCATAGCCCTTCTATATCGTAAAATTCCCTGATGTGCTTTTGGAAGACATGGACCACAATATTTACATAGTCCATTAAAACCCATTCGGCATTTTCCGTACCTTCTACATGCCAAGGTTTGTCCTTACTTGCCTTACTGACCGTTTTTTGGATAGAACCTACGATTGCGTTTACATGCGTGTTGGAGGTACCATTACAAATAATAAAGTAGTCACAAACGGTATTTTCGATTTCCCTTAGGTCGAGTAAATTTATATTTTGTCCTTTTACTTCTTCTATTCCCTGTAAAATCAATGCAATTAGCTCATCTGCACTAGTTTTCCTTTTCTGCATTCAAAAGTTTTAGTTTTTACAAAGTTATTGTTTTTTTGCTCTTTTAGGCTTAGTTTTTAACAATAGATTAAAGATAGGCCCTTAACAAATATATATGCGATTAATCAAACTTGATGCCACGGCATCTACCAATACCTTTTTAAAGGAATTGGCCAAAAGCGGCTACCTAGATGATTTTACGGTCGTTTGGGCCAAAAACCAGACAAGGGGTAGGGGGCAAATGGATGGAAATTGGTGTACCGAACCTGGTAAAAACCTAACATTCAGTGTCTTGAAAAAAATGGAGGGATTCCAACTTAATAAACATTTTGAGCTCAACATGGCCGTTTCCTTGGCCGTATTTAGGACTTTGGACTTATTGAAAATCCCTAGGATTACCGTAAAATGGCCGAACGACATTATGTCAGGTTCCCACAAAATTTGCGGGATTTTAATAGAGAACAGTATTGTGGGTATCTCTTTAAAATCGGTAATTATTGGAATTGGGTTGAATGTGAACCAGTCCTATTTTCCGGGAAACCCTAAAGCATCCTCTTTATACAATAAAACGGGTATCCTGTATGATTTGGAGGAATTATTGCACAGTTTGATGCAAAATTTAGAGATTACCTTGTCGATGCTCCAATCCGGTCAGGAGAAAGTAATTCATCGCGAATATCATTCAATTCTGTTCAGAAAAGGCGTCGCGAGCACCTTTAAATCTGGAGATGGATCAACTTTCAACGGCATTATTCTAGGAGTTGGGAATGAAGGAAAATTACGGATACGATTGGAGGACGATAGCCTTGCGGAATATGATATAAAGGAAATTACCCTGCTTTACTAAATTTTCTCCAAATTGGTTGCCAAGGTGTTCATGAAGTTGGTAATGGGCGATTTTATCATCATGGCCATCATGGCATTAAATTCACCGGCGAAGCTAAGGGTTACCTCACTTTTGGACGGTTCCAGCTCATGGATATCGGCAGTCAAGGTGAATGGCAGTTTTTCGCTGGCAGCGCCCAAAACAAGTTTGGAATAGGGTTGCTGATTCTTTTTTTCAAGAACGATTTCCGGCATTCCCTTTAGGGAGAATAGAAATCTGTTTTCGTTCAGTACCTCGAACTTGTCGATATTCTCGGGCATCAATTTTTCAAAATTGGCCAGGTCGTTCAAAAAGTTGAAAGTTTCTTCCTTACTCTTGGATACTTTTGATTTGGGCGATTCTATAAACATATTACTATTGTAACCATTTTGAAGGATTCTTCCTCCATTGCATTAGTGTGTTCAGTTGTTCTTCCTTGATGTAGTTGGTTTCCGATGCCTGCTCGATCAAATACTCATAATTGCTCAAAGTGTGGAGTTCCACTTTTCGTTCCGCAAAATTTAAGGTGGCAGTTTCAAAACCATAGGTAAATATGGCCAACATTCCTTTTACATTAGCACCATAGGCCTCCAAGGCATCCACGGCATTTAAGCTACTTTTTCCGGTACTAATCAAATCCTCGATTACCACGACCGTTTGGTGTGGTTCCAGGTAGCCTTCAATTTGGTTTTGCCTACCGTGGGATTTAGGTTCCGGTCGCACATAAATGAAGGGGAGTCCCAAGGCATCCGCTACCAATGCTCCCATTCCAATGGCCCCTGTAGCTACTCCCGCGATTACATCGGGTTTACCGTAAAGGGACTCTACCTGTTTTGCCATTTCGTCCTTTATGAAGTTGCGAATGCTAGGATACGAAAGTAAGATTCTGTTGTCGCAATAAATAGGGGATTTCCAGCCTGAAGCCCATGTAAAAGGATTTTCGGGTTTCAATTTAATTGCATTAATTTGCAGCAGAAGCTCAGCTGTTTTTTTAGCCGTGTTTTTGTTTAAAACCATGTCGCAAATGTATAAAGTTTTTGTAAATGAACTGCCTCTGATTTTAACAAATAAACTCTCCGAAACAGCTGGCGGCGAGTATTTTCTTTTGAACCAAGAATCCATCAGCAGCGCAATAAAGGCCTTAAAAAAGAAAAAGCTAACGGAGGCCTACATATATCATCCCAATTCAGAGGAAATCCTAAAAAAGTTCACACAAGAGATTCCTATGGTGGTTGCAGCAGGCGGAGTGGTTACCAATTCGGAAGGGAGGGTGCTCTTCATCTACAGGAACGATAAGTGGGACCTGCCCAAAGGTAGGCTGGACAAGGGAGAATCCATTGAGGACTGTGCCGTGCGGGAAGTTATGGAAGAAACAGGGGTTAAGGGTCTACGGGTTGAGAATTTCCTTAGGACTACCTACCACATATTTAAGAACAATGGCACTACTACGCTCAAACAGGTGCATTGGTATGCCATGAAGACAGATTATTCCGGAAAACTCAAACCAGAGAAAAAGGAAGGTATCGTAAAGGTCAAGTGGAAAGGCCCAAAGAAGATTCAAAAGGCCTTACAGAACTCCTATGTGAACATTAAAATTTTGTTCGAAGGGGATTAGGCCAATGCTGTTCGAACGAATTGTAATCTACATCACTTCTTCAAGACCCTATATACTGGATATCGATTATGGGCTTTTTCGTAGAGCTCGGATTTCTTGAACAACCAGTCGAGTTGCGCGTACCAATTTTCTGAAAATGCAATATCATTCTGTTTTTTGAAATCAAATTCCTGTCTTAGAACCGAATCGTTTTGTAGCATTAAGAGGGCGGTATCTTCAAAAACATACGGTGAAAACCCTTCTTTTTGCTGTAATATGGTGTCAAAAAAGTTCCAATTGAAAAAGGAATCCACAGCTTCTGGTTCCAGGGTTTCCAATAGATACCTTATGCCCTCCTGCTGTGTAGGTACCAATACATCCCCGGCTTCAAATGAAATATTTTCAATTGTGGCCAATACTTTTGTGTTGTAGTGTAGATAGTGCCCTTCATAAGGTCGGTTCCGGGTCTCAAAGCTTTCAATGGTATAGGATTCCACATTTTTGACCGTATCCTTTTCGACAACACTAAACTTAATTGCGTTTGCGCTTAAAAGGTCAATAACCTCTTTCCATTGTTTTTTAATAATATAGGCTTCGGGGATTTCTATGGAGTCCGCTGCCTTGTAATAATCGTAGTAAGTAACCTCCTTTGTAATGGGTTTTTCCCGATCGAACTTCAATCGTTCAAATCCGGTTACCCCACTGGTCACCGTATCCGCTTGAAAGCCTTTAAAGTCGATCGTGGTGGTTTTTGTACTATCAATAACCCATTGAATGGGATAATGGTCTTTCCCTAAAAAAGCCGCATTGGATTTGCTCTTTAATTCCTTGATCTTGGCGCCTTCCATTTCGCTTAGGGCAAGCATTTTTGTCATTAGCGCATAGGTGCCTTCTACCCTTGTTTTGTACGGTTTTAACATGTGCGTTTCCACCATCATGCCCAAAGTGTTCCATAGGGTCGTATAGCCTGTGGAGTATCTAGGATGGTCCATAAATTGCCCAAAACCAACCTCTGGCGGCTTGTTGAAAACGTTTACGTAAGGTGTAATGTCCCAATTATCGCTGGCCAAAGAGTCCACGAGGGCCGGCATGAACCGCTCATGGAGATAGGGGCCCAATTTGCCCCCAAGTTTGTTATGCTGTGTAAACAGATGGGTCAGGGTGTATTGGTAATCTGCCCCGTTACTAACATGGTTGTCAATAAATACATCGGGCTTTACCAAATGGAAAATATGGGCAAAAGTTCTTGCATTTTTTGTATCGGACTTAATAAAATCCCTATTTAGGTCATAATTGAGAGCATTTCCCCGAAAGCCATAGGATTTAGGGCCGTTCTGATTGGCCCTAGAAGTGGAATTTCTGTTTAACGCGCCGCCAACATTGTATATGGGTATTGTTACCAATACGGTATTTTTGGGTGGGGATAGTTTCCCGCTCGCCAAATCCCGATACAACAACATCGTGGCATCAATGCCATCACTTTCTCCTGGATGGATTCCGTTATTGATGAATAAAACTGTTTTTTCCTTGTTTATTTTACTGAAATTGAAATCTCTATCGTTATTGTAGGTAACCAAGTGCAGCGGCCGATCACTATCCGTTTTACCAATAGTCTGGATATTTATTTCAGGAAATTCCTTCGCCAACTTCAAGTAAAAATCAATTACTTCTTCATAAGTAGGCGTTTCTGTGCCATTGGATGTTTCAAATGTAGTAGGGAGGTCTAGGGCAACATTTGTTGTCTTGGTTTCACAGGCAAGAAATATAAGGGATAAGATAGGTAGTATAAAACGCTTCTTCATAGCAAAAAACTACATCACTAATTACTATAATTCAATGGATTTCTTGCAAAAATAGCCAAAAACATCCAACTTCAGAATTAAGCTTCTTTGGTCATTTCTGCTATTTCCTCCCGGTTTATCGGTTTGTTATTATAAGTTATAACGTGGTGTGTGCTATCCTTGAAGTAACTCCATTTTTCTTTGTCAAATGGATCAATTGAAGATGTTACGATATTAATCCTTATCCTTTTTTTAATCGGTAACTTAATAAATTCTTCTAAGAATTGCCATCCATCCATAATGGGCATATTAATATCCAAAAAAATTACCTCTGGAATATCCTCATCATGCTCGAACTTTTTTCTAATTGTATCAAAGGCTATTTTACCATCCTTATACGCTTCAATACTATCACAATCCACAACACAGCTTAGCAATTTTTTAATACCAAATATAGTTATTGGATCGTCATCTATTATGCTTATAAATTTAAATTTCCTCATTAAAAAAAATCTTAAATGTGGTTCCAACCCCAACGTTACTTTCAACTTCTATTTTACCACCCATAGCCTCAACTTGATTTTTTGTAATATAAAGTCCCATACCCCTAGCGTTTTCATGAGCATGGAAGGTTTTGTACATTCCAAAAAGCTTATTTCCATATTTCATTAGATCTATTCCCAGTCCATTATCTTTGATTGTTAATATGGAAACCAGTTTGCCTTTTTCCAAACTCAGTGAAATAACGGGTTTTCTTTCTGGGTGTTTATACTTTATCCCATTGGTAATAAAGTTCATTAAAATACTTTCCAAATATGCAGGTACTGTCTTTATGGTTTGATCTAAATGAAAATCCGATTCAATTTGCGCCTGGTTTTCGAAAATAACATTGGCCAAATTTTTCTCAACTGATTTTAATTTTTCAAAAAGGTTGATTACCTTTTTTTCAACATTAATGTTGGTGTTTATCGCCAATACCTCATTAAGATTTTCAATAGTTTCTAAGAGATTACCTGATGCATTGTTGAGCATTCCCAGAATTTTTTGTTTTTCATCTTCATCGTTTTCATGACGTAAAAAGTCAAGGAGCATCGAAAAATTAGCACTATGGGACCTAAGGTTATGAGAGACAATATGGGCAAAATTTATAATTTTTTTATTTTGCAAGGAAGTTACGTCTATGAGATTTCTTAATTCTTTTTCCTTTTGTTTTATGGATGTTATATCAACACTGATACCTATAAGTCCATTTGCCCGTCCCCTTTCATCTAGCAAGGGAATTTTAGATGTCAAAAAGGTCGTTTCGACTCCTTTCTTATCAATACTTACCATTTCTTCTCCTAGGATAGGCACTAAATCAGACATTACCTTCATATCCTGCTCCGTAAATTTCTTTGCCGTCTCAATATCATAAATGTCGAAATTATCTTTCCCAATAAGTTCTGATTCATTTTTGGCCCCTAAATAGATGCACTCCGCTTTATTGACCAATATCTTTTTGGAGTTGATATCCTTTACATAGACATTCAATGGAAGATTATCTATTAATGTTCTTAATAGTTTTTCACTTTTCTTGATCTCATTGTTGGCTAATACCTGTTCGTCTATATCTTGGAAGGTTCCGGTGAAACCTATAAGTTTTCCTTTTTCATAGTATGGTTTTCCGGTAGCCAACACCCATTTTTCTTTTCCTGTTGCTGTAATGATCTGTAATTTTAGGCTCCATGCCCTTCCTTTTTCCTGACCTTCAAAAACGGCCATGGAAATAGCATTTCTACTATAACCCTCTTTGTAGAATTGAATACTGGTATCCAATCTGGGGACAAAACTTGAGGGTACTTCATGGATTGCCTTTGTAGTATCGCACCAAGTTATTTCGTCCTTTTCAATATCGTACTCCCATCTACCGGTTTTGGAAATTTCTGAATGTTGCTTTAACTGTACTTTTGTTTTTCTTAATTCTCGTTCATTTTCTACGGCATCAGTTACATCGTTCATCTGAATGATAGCGCCAATAATATTCTCATTCTCATCATACCAGCAAGTGTTGGACCACTTGTACCACTTAACATGATTGGATATATCTGTATATTTTTGAATTCCAATGGGACTACATTTTCCTTCAAAGCACCCCATCAATACCTTCTTCCATTTAGAATTTAGTTCAGAAAAAACGCTAAAAAGACTATCACCTATGGTACTGGTGCTTTTCTCTCCAAAAGTAAAAAGCCATTTGTCCGAAGCATGGATGATATTAAAATCCGTATCAACAAATACTGTTAGTGTAGGTAGTTGCTTTATTAAATACGAAGTAGATTGAATCTTAAGGTCCTTCAACATATATGTAATTTCTTACAAAAATATCGGTTGATGTTAAATGTATCTTATAAATGTTGTGAACATATGAAATTATGTGGTATTTTCTTACAATTGGAAAAATTTAAAGGGATTTGCGGCTTGATTCCAAAATTTATTTAGAAGAGTAAGCAATGGACCAAGGGTCAAACTTTATTTTGAAACGTTGACAGAATCAGGGACTAGGCCGGTATAATCTCCCCCGTTCCTGATTACATCCCGCACTATGGACGAGCTGATATAGGATTTTCCGGAAGAGGTTAGCAGGAATACGGTCTCAATTTCGGAAAGTTTCCGATTGGTGTGCGCAATGGCCTTTTCGAACTCAAAATCCGCCGGATTTCTTAGACCTCTTAAAATAAAACCTGCATTTACTTTTTTACAAAAATCCACGGTTAGGCCTTCATAGGTCAAAACCTTTATTTTAGGTTCGTTCACGAAGGCCTTTTCAATGAAGGTAACCCGCTCTTCGAGGGTGAACATGTACTTTTTTTCGGCATTCTTTCCAATGGCTATTATAAGTTCATCAAACAACGTGATGCCACGCATGATGATGTCATGATGGCCTAGTGTAAGTGGGTCAAAAGATCCTGGAAAAATTGCGCGCCTCATAAAATGGAACTAAGATTCATTTTAAAAATACTCATTTTATTGCCTCCGCCAAAGGTTTCAAGACCCAGGAGTTTATCCTAGAACTAAAATAGTTTTCAGCCTAAGCCAACGGACTTGCCCTGAAACAGCTTATCCTAAAACCTCATTGATGGCATTTTCAAAAAGAGCTGAAAGGGATATTCCCGCCTTGGCGGCCTGTTGTGGCAGAATACTCTCCGTGGTAAGACCGGGTGTGGTATTTACTTCCAAGAGATACGGTTCATCTCCGATAAAAATAAATTCGCTTCTTGAAAATCCTTTCATTTTCAAAACCTCATAGATTTTTTTTGCCAATTTTGATACATTCGCCTCCTGTGTTTCTGAAATTCTTGCGGGTGTTATTTCCTGCGATTTACCTTCATATTTTGCCTCATAGTCAAAAAAATCGTTTTCTGAGATAATCTCGGTAACCGGAAGTACCTTAGTCTTTCCCTGATATTTGATAACCCCTACGGATACCTCAGTGCCGCTCAAAAAGCCTTCAATGATTATTTCATCGTCCTCCTCATAGGCCACATCGATCGCTTTTTTCAATTCTTCCTTTTTGTAAACCTTTGAGATTCCATAGCTACTACCGGATTTATTTGCCTTTACAAAACAGGGAAGCTTTACTTTTTCAATGATCTCATACTCATTCACGGCGTCGCCTTTGTTCAAATAAAAGGATGGGGCGCATTTAATGCCATACGGCTTTAAAACACTCAATAAATCCCTCTTGTTAAAGGTAAGTGCCGATTGGTAAAAATCGCAGGAGGTCTGTGGTATATCCAACAGTTCAAAATAGGCTTGCAAGAGTCCGTTTTCTCCTGGTGAACCATGGATGGCATTGAAAACACAATCAAAATTCACTTTATTCCCGTTTATTTCGATGGAAAAATCGTGTCTGTTTACCGGGGTTTCTTCATTTTTTTCATCCACATACACCCATTTATCCTTGAATATATGAATGGGAAAACAGTTGAATTTTTCCTTGTCCAAATAACCGTAGACCACGTTGCCGCTCTTCAAGGAAATCTTGTATTCACTTGAATACCCGCCCATAATAATCGCTATATTTTTCTTCATGGATGAAATAGAAGTTTAGGCTACAAAGATGGATTATTCCCGTAAAAGAAAAAAGACCAGTATGCCGGCGAGTGCCAATTATTTATCGAAAAATGATGTACCCTATTTGTAAAACGGCATTTACTATATTTGTACCAATTTAAAAATACATGAGAAATTTTTTAAGGTTTTTAAAGAGCAAAACTTTCCTGATACAAATAGGCCTCGCCTTAGGTATCTTGTTGATACTGATCTTTTTGGTTTTAAGATGGCTTAACAGTACCACCAACCATGGGGAATTTGTAGAAGTACCGGATTTTTCAAAACTATCGGTAATGGAAATGCGCCAAAAAGTGGAAAGTGCCGGTTTGCGCTATGAAGTTGTGGACTCGGCCAATTATAATCCAGATTATCCAAGATTTTCGATTATTGAGCAAAATCCATCCGCCGGTACCAAGGTCAAAAGCAATAGAAAGATATACTTTACGGTAAATCCGTCCGGATATAAAAAGGTGACCGTGCCCAAAATTATCCAAGTAACCAAGCGAAACGCATCGTCCATGTTAAAAGCCGTTGGTCTGGATGTCCAACGTGTAACCTATATAGACCAATTGGGAAAGGATATGGTCTACTACATAAAATATAAGGGAAAAGATATCAAGCCAGGGGATAAGCTGCCCAAAACCTCTAAAATTGAGTTGATTTGCGGTAACGGCAACGTGCCAGGCAGTGTTGTCATTCAGGAAGATCCGGAATAATTATGACTTCAATAGTAAATTCGGAGCAAGAGGATAACGACGATCTTTTTGAGCATTACAAGTTTGTAGCCTCCAAGGGACAAGATCCATTGAGGGTGGATAAATTCTTGATGAACTTTGTTGAAAACGCCACTCGAAACAAGATACAGCAAGCCGCCAAGGACGGCCATGTTTGGGTAAACGATGCGATTGTAAAAAGTAACTATAAGGTAAAAGCAGGGGATGAGGTAAAGGTACTTTTTGAACATCCGCCCCATGAATTATTATTGGTGCCGGAAAATATTCCCTTGGATATTGTCTATGAGGACGATATCCTTTTGGTGGTGAACAAGCCCGCGGGCATGGTGGTACATCCCGGGCACGGGAATTATTCCGGTACGCTCATAAATGCTCTGATCTATCATTTTGAAAATTTACCTACCAACAGCAGTGAACGACCGGGATTGGTTCATAGGATCGACAAGGACACTTCGGGGTTATTGGTAATCGCCAAGACCGAAACGGCAATGGCCCATTTGGCAAAACAGTTTTTTGACAAGACTTCTGAGCGTGAATACATCGCATTGGTATGGGGAAATGTGGAGGATGATGAAGGAACGATTCGTGGAAATATTGGCAGGAATCCCAAAAACCGACTCCAGATGCACGTTTTTCCTGATGGTTCCGATGGCAAGGAGGCAATCACCCACTATAAGGTGTTGGAACGTCTTGGCTATGTAACCTTGGTATCCTGCAAATTGGAGACCGGTAGGACCCATCAAATAAGGGTCCATATGAAGTACATAGGCCATACCCTCTTTAACGACGAGCGCTACGGGGGCGACAAAATCATGAAAGGGACCACCTTTACCAAGTATAAACAGTTTGTAGAAAATGCCTTTAAGGTTTTACCCAGACAGGCACTACATGCCAAAACATTGGGATTTGTCCATCCGGTGACGGGCCAGCAAATGCGCTTTGATTCCGTTATCCCTGAGGATATGCAGACGTGCATAGAAAAGTGGCGCAGCTACGCTAAATCCGGTTTATAGAGTAAGTCGATAGGACTATCAAAACTCTTTTTTGATATCGGTTTTTGAACGGACAAAAATCACATATTTTTGAAGCTGAGAAATTGATGTTTGCCATCGGAAACAACAGAAACAAATGAAACCCTCATCGAGGGATTTGTTGTGGAAAGTAAAATATCTATACGTAATTAAGTGTTTGAAAATCAATTTATTTACCTAATTTTAAACTTATGAAGATAGTAATATCTCCTGCAAAATCACTGGATTTTGAAAGTACCTTGCCTACCGATAGATTTTCCCAACCCTATTTTTTAAAGCAAGCCCAGCAGCTGAATAAAGTGCTGGCCAAGAAAAAACCTAAGGTCCTGTCAGAATTGATGTCAATTTCCGATAATCTGGCCCAATTGAACTGGGAGCGCAATCAAAATTTTTCCGTTCCCTTCACCAAAGAAAATGCTAGACCAGCAGTATTTGCCTTCAATGGTGATGTGTATCAAGGGCTGGATGCGTATACCATCAGGGATGAAAAGCTTGATGACCTACAGAATACCCTACGCATATTATCCGGACTCTATGGTATTCTCAAACCCCTCGATTTAATTCAGCCGTACCGATTGGAAATGGGTACCTCCTTAAAAGTAGGTAGGAAAAAGAACCTCTATGATTTTTGGAAAAAGGAGGTTACGGAACACTTGAACAATGAATTGGAAGATGGGGAGCTGTTCGTGAATCTGGCCAGCAACGAATATTTTAGCGTACTGGACACCAAGAAGTTAAAAGTTCCTGTCATCAGTCCCGTTTTTAAGGATTGGAAAAACGATAAATTAAAGGTCATAAGCTTTTTTGCCAAAAAAGCCCGTGGTTCCATGGTACGTTATATTCTGGACTCCAAGGCATCGACTCTAGAAGATATCAAAGGATTCGATTTGGATGATTATCAATTCAGTCAGGAACATACAGTTAAGGAAAACGAACCTGTCTTTATCCGGTAATAATATATTTTCCTTCTTTTCGTTCTGCTAGTATAGTTTATTCTTACTCTAAAAAAAATGAAAAGGCTCCTACTGGTTTTCGCTATATTTTCCGCAGTCCTTTTATCATGTACCGATCGCGACGATGATGTGAACAAGGTAAACATCCGTATAAAGAACGATACGGATTTCAATTTCAGCGAAGTCAGGGTGACCGAAAAGGATACGATTTACGACAATGTACTGGCAGGTGAATTCTCAGAATATTATGCTTTTGATTCGGCTCCGGAAGAAATGGGCTTGACCATTGTGTCAGATTCAGCAACTTTCGAATATACCCCTAGGGTTCTCATTATAGATTCATTGCCAGTAGGCTTTTATACCTACGAATTGGGTCTTGATGATGAAAACCAAATTGATTTTAACTTTAGGATAGACTATTAAACCTATTTCTTCTTCCCGACTTTAATTTTCTCCTCAACGGAGGGTTTTCTCTTTATTTTTCTAGGTCTTCTTGCCCCGTATGAATTATTGGCAATTTTTCCGCGCTTTGTTTTTTTGTCCCCTTTTCCCATATCATTTTCGTTTTTATTGGCAACGCCAACGGGTATTGTACCCTGATGTTTAACTCAAGATTAAAAGTTCGTTTCCATCGAACGCCTTGCGGACGTGCTCCAAGGAACTTTACTTATTTATAAAATTTAAAACTCCTGTTGTGCTTCCACGCACATGGATGCCTAGCTCCAAATGTTTTTGGTCGCTTAGGCCAGAAATGGTATTACTTCCTAAAGTTACAAAATTGGAGTTAAACGCCTATTTCAATAGATTTGGCTTCCTAATCTCAATATCCAATAGTATGTTTCTACATACACATCCCTATGAACCTTTTCTTTTTGAAGGCGTAAAAAAATTGATCGTTGGTACCCTACCGCCACCAAGATTCACTACAGGAGCCCTAAGGGAGGGCGATGTGAATTTCTGTTATGGAAGCAGAGATGGACAGTTATGGCCTATTTTGAACGAAATCTTTAAACTGGACCTACTTTTTGAAACCTCTGAAAGGGCTATTGTGCAACGAAAGGAATTTTTGATCAGGAACAGAATAGGGATTTGTGATATTGTTGCATCGGCGGAACGTGAAAAAGTAGATGCTTCTGATTTGGGAATGCAAAATATCAAACTTAGAAACCTTCTCTTTTATTTGGAAAAATACCCTACCGTGGAAACATTGCTATTCACGGGGGGCAACAGTAAGAACGGCCCGGAGTACTTTTTTAGAAAACACTTGAAGGACCATGGATTGCAATTGAAGGTGAAATCGAATGAAGTTCCAAGGATACATGAATTTGTGCATCCTAAAACCAACAATGCAATTAAAACGGTATCCTTGATCGCACCATCCGGCGCTGCAAATCGCGCAGTGGGCAGTATTCCAGAATACAAAGAAATGAAAGCGGCCAACCCCAATTTTAATACGGTAGATTTTAGGGTGCTCCAGTACGCCAAACATTTCTAAACCCTTAAAACTAAAAAGAGCCTTGCTTTTGCGGCAAGACTCTTTTACGAGAACACTATATGAAAATGAAAAAATTATTTACTTGATTACGATGTAAAATTAAGTCGGTTTTTTGGCTTGGATTAATTATTGTTGTCAAAACTGTTGTTTTTGTGGTGAAGGAAATCTATTTTGTTATTTAAGCATTTTCGTGCTTTCAATTTCCATAGAATATCGATCTTTATGGATGTAGTAAGGAGGGAAGGCAATCTTATTAATTGAAAAAATTATTTGAAATATGCAGCAGTCGGAAAGATTGGAAGAATTTAAAAAATCCGTTGAAAATAAGTTCAATGTTTACAATAGTCTATTTCTAAACTTGCCATACAGTAATATCGATAATGTGGGCATGTTGATTCCTTTACTGATGGACCAATCTGAAAAAGGTCTAAAACAGGGTCTCAATCCAAAGGAAATATTGGATATGTTTTTCGAAAAGTTTGGTAGTTTGGAAACGGAAAAGGAAAAAATCGATTTTATGTTCCGTGTAATCCAGTATGTGGAACGCCAAGTAGTACTGTACGACAGTGTGGAGGATGCCGCTTTTCCAAAATTGCACAAACATTCCAGTTCATTGTCCTTGAAGGATTATTTTCAATTGGTGGAACGCAATGGGGCCTGGGACCAAATTGGTGAAAAACTGGATAATTTCAGTGCACGCATTGTATTGACGGCGCACCCTACCCAATTTTACACACCGGCGGTTCTTGATATCATTACAAATTTACGGACGCTGATTCTCGAGGATCGTATCGATGAAATCGATGTGGCCTTACAGCAATTGGGCCTTACCTCTTTGATAAATGCAAAAAAACCTACCCCGTTGGATGAGGCCAAGAACATCATTTACACCTTGAGACATGTGTATTATGATGCCATAGGTGACCTTTATTCCTATATAAAGGGAAGTACAGGTTCAAAGAAGTTCGAGAACCACAATATAGTAAAACTCGGGTTTTGGCCTGGGGGCGACAGGGACGGTAATCCCTTTGTAACCGCGGAAATTACCAAGGATGTCATGAACGAACTTCGTTTAAACTTAATGAAGTGCTACTATAATGACCTAAAGCGATTGCAGCATAAATTGACGTTTAAAGCCGTCCAAGACCCGTTGAACCAACTACGTTCCAATCTCTATACGGCCATGTTCGATAGTACCAAGGATGTTGGTTATGAAGAAATTATAAATCCATTAATCCAAATACGCGAAGCCTTGATCGACAAATACAACAGTTTGTATTTAAAGGACTTGGATAAGTTTATCGATAAGGTAAAAATCTTTAAGACCCATTTTGCGACCATCGATATCCGTCAAGATCACAGCATGCACACCAAGGTAATGACAGAAGTGCTGAAACAAAAAGAATTTATTAAGGAGGACTTGAACGAATTGTCCGAAGATGAACTGGTCAAGATTTTGCTTCATGAGGATTTTGAACTTTCGGCAAAGGATTTCTCCGAGGATATCGTAAAGGATACCATAGTCAATATTTCCCAATTGAAGACGATTCAGGAAAAAAATGGGGAGGAAGGATGCAATAGATATATCATAAGTAACTCCGAGGATATTTTCAGTGTGCTGTTCGTTTATGGATTATTCAGATGGTGTGGTTGGGCCGATAAAAAAATATCCTTTGATATCGTACCCTTATTTGAGACCATGGCAGGTATGGACAATTCCGAAGCCACCATGCAGAAGTTGTTCGGTTTAAAGGAATACCGGGAACATGTTGCCAGCAGGGGAGACAAGCAAACCATTATGCTCGGGTTTTCCGATGGAACCAAGGACGGCGGGTACCTCAAGGCAAACTGGTCCATTTTAAAGACCAAAGAGTCTTTGTCCGGGGTTTGTGAAAGTAATGGAGTAGATGCCATATTCTTTGATGGTAGGGGAGGTCCACCGGCTAGGGGTGGTGGTAAGACACATCGTTTTTATGCGGCACAGACCAGCAAAGTGGCCAATAATGAAATTCAATTGACGATCCAAGGGCAGACGATAACCAGTACCTATGGCACCAAGGAGCAGTTTATTTATAACAGCGAACAATTGTTGACAGCCGGACTTTCCAATTCCATTTTAGGTAAGGAGATTACGATTTCCGATGCATCTAGGGAGTTGATCGAGGAACTATCCGATTTAAGTTTTGAGAAGTACGACGCCTTGAAGCACCATGATAAATTCATGCCTTATTTGGAAAACATGAGTACCTTGAAATACTATACTAAGGCCAATATTGGGAGTAGGCCGGGCAAACGTGGGAACAAGGCAAAATTGGAACTGTCAGATTTAAGGGCGATTTCCTTTGTGGGTTCTTGGAGCCAATTGAAACAAAATGTTCCCGGATATTTTGGAATAGGTACGGCCCTTAAAAAATTGGAGGATGAAGGCCGATTCGATGAGGCCAAAAAACTATATGACGAGGTCCCATTTTTTCAGGCGTTGATGATGAACAGTATGATGAGCCTTTCCAAGTGTTATTTTGAACTGACAAGCTACATGAAGGAGGATAAGGAATATGGGGCTTTTTGGGAGATTTTATTGCAGGAGTACGAGCTTTCCAAAAAGATGCTATTGCAACTTTCCGGTATGGAAGTCCTCATGGAGAAGGAGGCCATATCCAGGGAATCCATAAAAATCAGGGAAGATATCGTATTGCCATTATTGGTCATCCAGCAATATGCGCTTCAGAAAATAAGCCAAGGGGCGGAGCAAAAGGAACTCTATGAAAAGATTGTAACCCGGTCACTTTACGGGAATATCAACGCGAGTAGGAATTCTGCATAAAACTAGGTTTAAATTCATAATACAAAATCCCGGCATAGCAGCCGGGATTTTGTATTATGATTATTCAGACAATTATTTTTTGTTCTGCTGGTCTTTTATTGTCTTTTCTTCGATATCGAATTTATTGGTATCGATTCTTGTATTGCCAGTCGGATTTGTAGGATTTTCCTGTTCCTTTGTTCGTTTAAATTTTCTTTTATCCTTAATAATTCCCATATTTTTTGTTTTCTTGATTCCATTTTAAGGTAAGAAATATGGGTCGGGAACTCCGTTAATGCCCCATTAAACCTTTGTTATTGGATGTTAAAGTCTTGAGAAATAGGTTCTAATTCAATTGGATAATAATTATTATTTCTCCTAATATGGTACAAATTTGTATCTTATTCTTTAGAACGACCAAATAGTCATCATTGCTTTCCATTTTTTTTGAATCTAGTTGTTTTGGAATTACTTGAATTGTTTACTAGTCTTTGAACCAGTATCTTAATAAGTTTTATATGAAATATCTATTTATCTTTTTCCTATTGATTTCAGGTTTCTTACAATCACAACGGCGCTCATCCGATAAAATACATATAGAGGGTATTATACTGGACGGATTTGGCTCTCCTATAAAAAGGGCCATTCTTTATAAGGATTCGGTTAAGACTTTTGTCCAAACCAATAAAAAGGGTGTTTTCAAAACAAAGATTTCAAATCAAACCAAAACGCTTTCTATATATTCAACTGAGCATGGAATGGCTACCCTGTTTTATAATGGGGAAGAGCGTGTAGAATTTGTTTTTCCCAAGGAGCATATTGTCTTAACGGAGCGTCAATTGGAGGATTTAGGATTCAATACTACCGCTTATAGAAAGGGAACCATTGACCCTTCAAGATTTGAGGATTATGCAGACATCTACCAATTGATAAGGGAAATGTTCACGGGTATTGTGGTCAATGGATCGGATATTGTCGTTAGGGGTAAAGGTTCTTTTGGGGATACTACACCGTTGTTTTTGGTAGATGATAGTTTTGTGCAAAGCATATCCTTTATAAATCCAGCGGAAGTCAAATCCATAAAATTATTGAAAGGTGAAGATGCGACGTTATATGGCTCAAGGGGAGCCAATGGTGTATTTCTAATATATTTAAAAAAATAGCCGTTAATTCATGGGTGTGCTCAACAGCGCATAAAAGGCTTGAATTCCGTAGGCAATCTGACCGATTTTTAGATTTTCGTTGGGACTGTGTTGGTTGTTATCAGGATTCACCAAGGGCACTAGGAATGCGGGAATCTGAAGTTCGTTCACAAAAGGTGCAATGGGTACCGTTCCCCCCATGATTCTGATCTGCACTACATCCTGTTCAAAAGTGTCCTTTAAGGTGTTTACAATGTGGTTTCCATAAGGATCGCTCAAATCTGTGCGAAAGGCATCGGTAACGGAACCTTCGGTTACCATGATTACTTTTTCATGCTTTAAACGTTCTTCCTTCGTTGGTACCGTGTCCGTTACGTAAAAACCTTGATCCCTGATAAAATCCTTCACCAATTTTTTGAGTCGGTTTCCATCCGATTCCGGTACCAATCTCAAATCCAATTCCACCGTGGCCAATGCTGGTACTATGGTCCGCGCTTCGGCACCTACCCAACCGGAGCCCAGTCCTCGGATGTTCAAACTAGGATATTGTAAGGATTCTTGGTAGAATGCCCCCACTTTATCGGCAGAATTAAATTGAAGTCTTTCTCTAATTTCGGTATCATTATCCGGAACACTTTTTAAAATAGTCTGGGTGTCTTCGTCCAAAACTATCCCATCGTAATATCCTGGAATGATAACCCTACCTGCGTCGTCCTTAAAGGAAGCCAATAATTTGGAGAGTATAAAACCCGGGTTTGGGGCATAATTCCCATAATGCCCGCTATGCTGCGGATGAATTGGGCCAAATGCTGTAAGTGACAAGGTGGTGATACCTCGGCATCCATAAACCACCGTAGGTCTGCCCGATGCGTGTACCGGCCCATCATTTATTACCAGAAAATCGGCCTCCAAAAGTTCGCGATAGGTTTTCACCGCTTTTGGTAAAGGGGCACTACTTTTTTCCTCCTCACTATCCAAGATCACCTTTACGTTAAAAGGAAGGGTAACACCATTTTCCTTTAACAGGTCTATCGTATTCAAAAACATTACAATTGGCCCTTTGTCATCTGAAGTGGAACGGCCAAAAAGGCGCCAGTCGTAATTGATATCGGTATCCAAGGCATCAAAGGATTCTTTCTGCCATTGCCCTTCCTTATTGGACATTAATTCCAGAACGTAGGGGTTTTTCTGATTCCATTTGGACGCATCAACGGATTGGCCGTCAAAATGCATGTAAAAAAGTATGGTGGGTTTGGCATCGTCCATGGGGAGCGCTGCGAAGAATAGGGGCAGTCCTTCCGTTTCTAGAATACTCGTATTAAAACCACGGGCATTGAATTTATTCCGAAGCCAAATAATGTTATTATCTATATCTTCCGGATTTAGGGCATCATTGGGTAGGGCCACAAAATCCTTTAGTTCATCGATGGTTTTACGCACCTGGGATTTTAATTTGATGGAATCCTGCCCCAGAATATTGGTTATGGTGGCAATGAAAAATACGAGGGTTATAACGCTTCTTATCATATAGTAGTAGCTGACTAATTGAAAAAGTGAAGCCTAAAGATAGGGCTACCAATTGAAATGAAACTACTTTTTTAGTAGAGAAAGTACAATTTTCCGAAGCAACAATACATAAGGAAAACCATGTAAAAGTACATCGAACCAATCCATAATTGCCATTCCTTTGGCCCCTCCCAGTATCCACCGTATTTTGCCCCAAAGATGTGGTTCAGGAAAAAAGGGGGCCAGGCCAAGGGTCAAACATAAGAGTATAATGACTCGCCAATCGTTTATGAAGCTCATCGTATTTTATGTATAAAACTATGGATATTTCCTGTGCCATTTTCCGTTAGGAATTTAATAAAGGCCGACCCAATAATCGCTCCCTTGGCCTTGCGAGTGGCCTTTTCAAATGTTTCGGCATCCTTGATGCCAAAGCCTACAATTTGTGGATTAGCGAGCTTAAGCGCAGCTATCCGCTCAAAATAAGCTTCTTGTTCTTTACCAAATCCGGATTTTGAACCCGTAACACTTGCGGAACTTACCATATAGATAAACCCTTTGGAGGCTTTGTCAATTTGGCGGATTCTATCGTCGCTCGTTTGCGGGGTAATGAGAAACGTATTCAACAATCCATATTTTTCAAAAATCGCTTTGTAATCGGAATCATAGACATCCAAAGGTAAATCGGGCAAAATGAGTCCGTCGATACCAATTTCCTGGCATTTCTTGCAAAATTTCTCAACGCCATATTGAAGTACCGGGTTAAAATAGCCCATGATGATAAGGGGTATGGACACAGTTTTTCTGATATCCTTTAATTGATCGAACAGAACATCCGTTGTAATTCCGTTGTTTAAAGCTGCGGTGGAGCTCTCCTGGATAGTGGGTCCGTCCGCCAATGGATCGCTGAACGGTAGACCAATTTCTATCATGTCCACGCCGTTCTTTTCCAAATCCTCGATGATTTCTACTGTATCGTCTAGCGCTGGATATCCAGCGGTAAAATAGATGGACAATAGTTTCTTGTCTTCCCTTAATTTTTGTTGTATTCTGTTCATGAATAAGAGATATGAGATGCTAGAAATGATATGTTAGCTTTGTGGATATTGTTTGACCGGCATTATGGGTCTTACTTCTAATATCTTATGTCTAACATCTATATTTTAAAATAATCTATATACGTCTGTAAATCCTTATCGCCCCTTCCGGATAAACTCATGACTACCACATCGTCCGGCTTGAATTTTTTGTGCTGAAAAATGGCAAATGCATGCCCGGATTCGATGGCAGGAATGATTCCTTCCAATTGCGAGAGTTCCAGACCTGCCGTCATAGCCTCGTCATCGGTGGCGGAATAAAATTCCGCCCTCCCCGATACATACAAATGCGAATGCATGGGGCCAACCCCGGGATAGTCCAGACCTGCTGATATGGAATAGGGCTCCGTAATCTGACCATCCGCGGTCTGCATGAGCATGGTCTTACAACCATGTATAATCCCGATTTTCCCCAAGGCCGATGTAGCGGCACTTTCCCCGGAATCGATACCCTTTCCGGCCGCCTCTACGGCAATAATGCCTACTTCAGGTTCATCCAAAAAGTGGTAATAGGTCCCGGCGGCATTACTGCCACCACCTATACAAGCTACCACATAATCCGGGTTTTCCCGGCCTTCCTTTTCCTTTAACTGCCATTTTATTTCTTCGGAAATAACCGATTGGAAACGGGTTACCATGTCTGGGTAGGGGTGTGGCCCAATGGCCGATCCAATAATGTAATGGGTATCCACGGGGTTGTTGATCCAGTCGCGAATGGCCTCGTTCGTGGCATCCTTCAAGGTCTTGCTCCCGGAAGTAGCCGGTCTAACTTCGGCGCCGAGCATTTTCATACGGGCCACGTTGGGAGCTTGCCTGGCAATGTCGATTTCGCCCATATATACCACACAGTGTATACCCATTAGGGCACAAACGGTTGCCGTGGCCACACCGTGTTGCCCCGCTCCCGTTTCCGCAATAATACGGGTCTTTCCCAGTCTTTTGGCCATCAATATCTGGCCAACGGTATTGTTCACTTTATGGGCCCCGGTATGGTTGAGGTCCTCTCGTTTTAGGTAGATTTTTGCACCATGCTTCTCCGAAAGTCTTTTGGCAAGATATAATGGTGAGGGCCGCCCCACATAATCCTTTAAGAGCTGATGGAATTCTTTTTGAAAGGATTCCTCGTTCATGATTTCCAAATATTTTTGGCGTAGTTCTTCTACGTTGGGGTATAACATTTCGGGGATGAACGCGCCTCCAAATTCTCCGTAATAGCCTTTTTCATTTACGTGAAACTTCCCTCCGCTCCCAAATAGGGAATCATATCCAGATTTTTTCATGAGCTAATTTTTATTTCTTTTTTGCCTAATGCCTAACGCCTTTATAAATTCCTCTAATTTCTCAATATTTTTCAACCCTGGCCTGTCCTCGAATTTGCTGTTTACGTCAAGGACATGACAATATTTTGACTCGGGTGTTTGCAAAAACTTTTTAATTTCTTCCACATTTTCCGGCCCAATCCCTCCACTTAAAAAATAGGGTTTTTGGGATGGATAGTTTTTCAATAAAGACCAGTCAAAAGTATACCCGTTTCCGCCCGGAAGTTTTCCTTTGGTGTCAAATAAAAAATAATCGCAAACCTCTTCATATTCTTTTAGAACTGAAAAGTCAAACTTCTCTTTTACCGAAAAAACCTTGATACACCTGACAGGTTTTAAAAACCTGTCAGGTCTTCCGGTGTATTCTACAAGCTCCTTACAATATTCCGGGGTCTCATTTCCATGCAATTGCACCCCTTGAAGGTCATACTTTTCAATTTGGTCCAAAACATAGGATATATCCGCATCTACAAACACCCCAATTTTTTCTATGTCCGGTGGTATAGCTTTGATTTCCCCATCAAAATATCTCGCCGATGGTTCCCAGAATATGAATCCCAGATAATCGGGTCGTAAGGTGGCAACCTCCATAGGATTGTATTTCATACCGCAAATTTTAAGCCCCACCCCGGCCCTCCCCAAAGGGGAGGAAGTTTTGCTTGTGTTGTATTTGCTGGTATCCATATTTTTGTGATTCTCTTTCATTGAAGGATTTAGAGGAGGCTTTTTATAAACATTTCGGCACTCTTTCCTGGATTATCGGTCTTCATAAAATTTTCACCGATTAAAAAACCTTGGTATCCAAACTCCTTTAACGTTTTTATTGCTTCGATGGAGCTAATGCCACTTTCCGAAACCTTTACAAAGTCATCAGGTATCAATACCGATAGTGCCTTGCTTGTTTCCAAACTAACTTCAAATGTTTTTAGATTTCTGTTGTTGACCCCCAACATGTCCAAACTGGGCATGACCGATTTCTCCAATTCCTCCTGGTCATGCACTTCCAAAAGGACCTCGAGCCCTAGGGACTTGGCAAATTCGGATAGGTTCTTGATTTCTTCTCTTGAGAGAACGGCGGCAATCAATAAAATAACATCGGCACCATAGGCCTTGGCCTCCATGAGCTGATATTCATCGATAATAAATTCCTTCCGCAAGAGCGGGATATCCACCGAGGCCCTGGCCAACAAAAGATCCTCAATAGAACCTCCAAAATATTTTATATCCGTTAGTACGCTCATTCCGCACACACCAGCCCTTTGATAACCTTGTGCTACTTGTCCCACATTGGTATTCTGGTTGATGGTGGATTTTGAAGGAGAACGTCTTTTGTGTTCCGCTATAATACCGGTTTCACTGTTACGTAAAGCTTCAGCCAAAGAATTGCAGTTTCTATCAAAAAGAACCGATTTTTCAAACTGTGCTTTAGGTAGTACCGATTTTTTCAAAGCGACTTCCTTGCGTTTATCCGCCACTACTTTATCCAGAATATTCATTAATACATTTTTGATACATGGTTTAAAAATCGATTAGAAAAGTATATATTCTAACATCTAACATCTAACATCTAACATCTAACATCTAACATCTAACATCTAACATCTAGCATCGGCTTATTTCCTGTAATTTCTTTAATGCCGATAGTCCTTTGCCACTTTTTAGGGATTCCATGGCCAATTCAAATCCCTGTTTTGGGGATACCCCATTGACCGTACTTATAGCGATTCCCGCATTGGCACATACCACATTGTTTTGTGCTTCCGTTCCCTTGCCGTTTAGAACGTTCAAAAATATTTGTGCCGATTCCGGCATGTCCTCGCCTCCTTCAATTTCCGTAGCTTTCACTTCAGATACACCAAAGTCCGAAGGCTTTAGAATATTCTCGGAACCATTTGATATGGTCTTTGTTTCGCCGGTCAGGCTTATTTCATCATACCCGTCCAAGGCATGTAAAACCGTAAAGTTCTTGTCAGTATTCTGATATAGATAGCCGTACATTCTAGCCAATTCCAAATTGAATACCCCCACCATTTGGTTCTTTGGAAAGGCCGGATTTACCATGGGCCCCAACATGTTGAAAAAGGTCTTTACCGCCAATTCCCTTCGAATTGGGGCCACATTTTTCATTGCCGGATGAAAGAGTGGTGCATGAAGCACACAGATTCCGGCCTCATCGATGGATTTTCGAAGGAAGTCTGGCTCGTTACTGAATTTGATGCCCAAGAATTCCATGACATTGCTGCTGCCACATTTAGAAGATACCCCATAATTCCCGTGTTTGGTCACTTTTACACCGGCCCCTGCGGTAACAAAGGAGGCCAGAGTGGAAATATTGAAGGTGTCCTTGCCATCTCCTCCGGTTCCACAAAGATCGATCGGGTTGTATTCTGATAAATCGACGGCCAAACAAAGGTCCAGCAGCGCATCACGGAATCCCTCCAACTCTTCAATAGTGACGCTTCGCATCATGTACACTGTCAGAAAGGCCGCGATCTGACTGGTGTTGTAATCGCCCTTGGCGATGTTGACCAATATTTGCTTGGCATCCTCTTTTTCAAGGATTTCGTGATTGATGAGTCTATTTAGTGTTTCTTTCATAAGCCCCTCCCAACCCTCCCCAAGGAGGAGGGATTTTTTTATTGTTTTATGTTGGTTAGACCTGTCAGGTTTTAAAACCTGACAGGTCTAAAAATCTTTTTTCTTTTTCTGGCCGTTTAACCAGTTTTCCAATATCTTCTTTCCGTTTGGAGTTAAAACCGACTCTGGGTGAAACTGTACGGCCCTTATGTCGTAATCTTTATGCCGTAGGGACATAATTTGTCCAGTTTCATCAAGGGAGGTTGCTTCCAAACATTCGGGTAATTTAGGGTTCACCACCCAAGAATGATACCTTCCTATTTCTATTTCCGTTTCAAGTCCATCGAAAATATAGTCATCAACTATAATATTTATTTGAGTAGCCACTCCATGGTAAACCTGGTCCAAATTTATAAGGGATCCCCCATAAACCTCCCCTATAGCCTGTTGACCTAGGCATACCCCAAAAATCCGTTTGGAGGGGCCATATTTTTCAATAATGGGTTTTAATAGCCCTGCTTCATCCGGGATACCCGGACCGGGTGAAAGTACTATTTCCTGATAGTTATCCACTTCCTCCAAGCTAAGTTGGTCATTTCTTTTTACGATTACTTCGCGGCCCAAATCCTC
Organism: Maribacter aurantiacus; assembly: GCF_005780245.1. Classification (NCBI taxonomy): domain Bacteria; kingdom Pseudomonadati; phylum Bacteroidota; class Flavobacteriia; order Flavobacteriales; family Flavobacteriaceae; genus Maribacter; species Maribacter aurantiacus. Next base: position 78,800 of record NZ_VBUK01000013.1, read on the forward strand.
AAGATAGTGTACAAGGTTGAAGGTAAAACTATCGTAATTGTCTATCATTAAAATCTTCCGTGCCATTTAGATAGTTTCAGCAATTTCTAGGGCCTTGTTTAATGCGCCCAATTTGTTATAGGTTTCTTGAAGTTCATCATTCGCATCGGACGCGGCTACGAGCCCTGCACCGGCTTGGAAATGAAGTTCATGGTTTTTACTGAGGAAGGTTCTGATCATAATGGCGTGGTTAAAGTTTCCGTTAAAATCCATAAAACCAATGGCTCCGCCGTAATAACACCGACTGGTTTTTTCATACTTTTCTATCAGTTGCATGGCCATATGTTTTGGCGCACCGCTCAAAGTGCCGGCCGGAAAGGTATCGGCAACTATTTTCAACGTTGAAATATCCGGTTTTTTCATCCCAGTTACCTTTGAAACCAAATGGATTACATGTGAAAAATATTGTACTTCCCGGTAGGTGTCTACTTGGACCAAGTTTCCATTTCTGCTCAAGTCATTTCTGGCCAAATCCACTAACATGACATGTTCACTGTTCTCCTTATCATCCTGGGCTAATTTTTTGGCGAGTTCCGCATCCTTTTCGTCGTTTCCGGTACGTTTGTAGGTACCGGCAATGGGATGTATCTCGGCCTTTCCCTCCTTAACAATAAGTTGGGCTTCAGGGGAGCTTCCAAAAATCTTGAAATCGCCATAATCAAAAAAGAACAGATAGGGTGAAGGGTTTATAGAGCGTAAAGCCCTGTAAACGTTAAACTCGTCCCCTTTGAATTTTTGGGAGAACCTTCTGGAAAGTACCAACTGAAAAACATCGCCCCGTTTACAATGCTTTTTGGCCAGTTCCACATGTTCCTTGTACTCTTCATCCTTCAGGTTGGTTTTGGCATCGCCTTCCTTGGAAAAATTATAGGATGCAAATGTGCGAACGTTCAATAGTCTCTCAATCTCGGCAATGTTGTTTTCGGATTCAAAACAGTGGGCAAAGATGTAGGCCTCGTTCTTAAAATGGTTGATGGCGATTACATTCTTGTAAACGGCATAAAAAATATCCGGAATTTCAACGGAATCTGGTTTTTTGGAAATTTCAACATCCTCAAAATAGCGAACGGCGTCGTAGGCCATAAAACCAAAAAGACCGTTTGTAATGAACTTAAAATCCTGTTTTGTGGTGTTGAAACTTTTTGCGAATGTGTCCATTTCATGGATGACATCCACATGGGCATCGATTTCAACCTTTTCCTTGGAACCATCTGGAAACTCTTTTGAAATACATTCATTTTGAACCTTGATGGAAGCAATGGGATTACAGCAGATATAGGAAAAACTGTTATCGTTGGCATGATAGTCGCTACTTTCCAGCAAGATGCTGTTGGGAAACTTATCCCTTATTTTTAAGTAGACGCTTACGGGGGTTATGGTATCCGCAAGAATTTTTTTTGAGAATGTCTGAATTTTAAATGACATGATACGATTGAAAATTAAAAAAGGCCTGTCGTGATGACAAGCCTCTATATTTTTTACATGGAGAACCAGCTCACGAATACCGTCGTAAGTTGTTCCACCACCAGATATTTTTTACTACTAACATGGGTGTAAATATAGAAAGGAAAATGAAAGTCTCAAATTTTCTTTCAAAAAAAATCCCTCTAGAAAAACTTTCCAAGGGACTTTAATTTAAAATGGGTGTATTACCTTTTATAAGGCTAAATCAACGACCAAGTCAAACTCATCGTAAATCGCTTTGTCCCCAAGATTGTCAAAAAAGCTTCCAGAACCATAGCGAACATCGTACTTTGCCCTGTCTACCTTAAGGGTAGCGGTGGCCTTATTTTCGTAAATGGAAACCACAAAGGTTACTGGATTTGTCTTTCCTTTGATGGTCAAGTCTCCCTTCACGGAATAGGAGTTCTTGTTCATGGATTCTGCGGAAGTGATTACCAATTTTGCGGTCGGGTGGTTTTCAACACCAAAGAAATCGTCTGATTTTAAGTGTCCTTCCAATTTTTCCTTTCCTTCACCTGCGGCCATGTCTAAGTTGGTAATGGAAGTCATATCCACCACAAACTCACCGCCTGTAAGTTTGTTGCCGTCCATTTCCAAATGGCCGGATTTAAGGTTGATCGTTCCTTCGTGGGAACCGGTCACTTTATACCCTTTCCAAGTAATCTTACTTTCGCTAACGTTCACTTCTTTCTTCTCTTTTTCAATTGGGGAGTTGGCCGTTGCGGAAAATCCGAATACTAGAGCCAATGCAATGCTTAAAACTGATTTTTTCATGTTTCTAATTTAAATGTTTGAATACTAATTTTTGTTTATAAATGGGTGAATAATCTTTCTTTTGGGTAAAGAACTTTTGGCAGGTGCTGGGTTTCATCGGATGACGCCCTGTAGCCAATGGCCAATACGACCGAAGCATTTAGGTTGGCTTCCTTCAGCCCCAATATTTCATTGTACTTTTCATTCTCAAAACCTTCAATGGGGCAAGTATCAATTTTCATGGAGGCGGCCACGGTCATTAAATTACCAAGGGCCAAATATACCTGCCTGGCCGTCCAGCTATTTTTGTGTTCATTGGGGAGTCCCATTAGTTTCGACTTCATAAAATCCGAATACCCTTTAACGGCTTCGTGGGTAATGCCCCGGGTCTGAACCACATTGTCCAAATAGTCGTCTACCAAATCCTCACCAAAGGAATTTTTGTTGGCAAACACGATGACATGGGAGGCATCCGTTATTTGTGATTGGTTCCATGTGACAGGTTTTAATTTTTCCCTGAGTTCTTTATTTTCGATTACGAAAATATGGTAAGGTTGGAGGCCATAGGATGAGGCGCTCAGTCTAGTTGCTTCCAAAAGTGTTTCCAAATCCTCCGAATTAACCTTCTTGGTTGTATCGAATTTTTTGGTAGCATAGCGCCAATTCAAATCATGTATAATGTCCTTCATTTCCTTAAAATTTATCCAATAGACTATTTAACTCTTTTAACTCTGTCGTAGAAAAGTTCTTAAGAATGTCCTTTTCCATTTCAAATTTTATGCCATCGATTTCATTTAAAACATCCAAACCCTTTGTAGTGATTTTGATTTCTACTTTCCTTCTGTTCTGCGGACATATTTTTCTGATGACATAATCTTTGGCCAACAATTTGTCAACCAACCTTGTAGTATTGCTCATTTTCGTGACCATCCTTTCATTTATGGTGGATAGGTTGGCAGGCTTATTTTCCTGGCCCCTTAAAATGCGCAATACATTGAACTGTTGAATGGAAATTCCAAAGGGTTTTAACGAGGCCGACATCATTTCATTGATCTTGTTGGTAACCAATGTCAGATGAATGATGGTCCTTGCTTCCAAGGGAATTTCTTTTTTTGTTTTTATGATTTTCTCAACGTTCATGTACAAACAATATTTGTATATACAAATGTATGTTGATTCAAAGGAATTATCCTAATCCAACCGATTTAATTTTTTGTTAAAATTATTTTTGACCGATTTCAAATAGATCCGTTATTTTTGAAAAAAACTATTATGGCAGACTTATCGCAAGAGGAATGGGCCTCTAGGCTAGAGAAGGACGACAATGCAATCATTTTGGATGTACGTACCGATACCGAAGTTGAGGAAGGGTTTATACCCAATTCGGTCAATATCGATATTTACAAAGGTCAAGGATTTATAGATGAACTTGAAAAGATGGACAAATCAAAGAACTACTACGTTTATTGCAGGTCCGGCAACAGATCTGGTCAGGCATGTGCCATAATGAACAGTCTCGGTTTTGAAAACGCCTTTAATCTGGAGGGAGGATTTATGAATTGGGAAGGCGAAGTGGCCGAGTAAAATGGATTTAAATTCTTAACTTGGAGACCCGCATCTAGCGGGTCTTTTTTATTCTATCATGCGCGAAGACCTGTTGCACTACATCTGGAATTTTAAAAAGTATCCCCAACAGGGATTAAGGACCACGAATGGGGATAATCTCTCCATAATCAATACAGGTTCCCACAATCATTTGCGTGGCCCCGATTTTTTTAATGCCCAGGTACGGATTGGAGATCAGCTTTGGGCGGGGAACGTTGAAATCCATATAAATGCATCGGACTGGTACGCGCACCATCATGAGAAGGATTCGAATTATGATAATGTTATACTACATGTTGTTTGGAACGATGATATATCGGTATACCGTAAAGATGGTACGGAAATACCTACCTTAGAACTAAAAAATCAAATAGATACCCATTTGATGGCAACATATCGGGAACTGATGAAGGCCAATTCAGGGAAATTTATCAATTGCGAAAAGAACATTGCAGAAATCCCGGAATTCGAATTCAATAATTGGCTGGAGCGTATGTTTCTGGAACGCTTGGAGGAAAAATCCAAGGTAATCGAGAATCTTCTTCAAACCTTTAAAAATGACTGGGAAAAAGTATTGTTTACCTTGTTGTTGAAAAACTTCGGCTCAAAAATAAATGGAGACGCCTTTTTCCAGTTAGGCCAGAATTTGGATTTTGCCAAGGTAAGGCACTTACTGGGTAAACCCTTGGAATTGGAAAGCTTGTTATTTGGGATGGCAGGGCTATTGGAATCTGAAGAAGGGCTAGACTTTTATTATAAGGAACTGCAGACTACATACAGGTTTTTAAATGCCAAATATGAATTGGGGAATATTCCAATTTCAAACGTTTCCTTCTTTAAATTAAGACCGCCAAATTTTCCAACCATACGCTTGTCCCAATTTGCGATGTTGTATGCCTCTTCCCATAATTTGTTCCAAGACCTAATACATATTCCTGAAATCGAACTTTATGGCCTCTTCAAGGTAAAGGCCAGTTCCTATTGGGATACCCATTACAATTTTGGCAAGGAATCCCAAAAGTCGCCCAAAATTATATCGAAAAGTTTTGTGGACCTTTTGATTATAAATACGATTATTCCCTTACGGTTCTGTTATTTCAGACATAAGGGCAACTACAATTCAGATTCCTTACTTTCCATAATGAAAGATTTAGGCGAAGAAAAAAATGGTGTCATTGGGAATTTCAAACTTTTGGGCGTTCATGTGGGTACGGCTTTTGAAAGTCAGGCAATCCTACAACTGTACACTAATTATTGTACCAAGAATAAATGTCTTGACTGTGCCGTTGGGAACAGATTATTGAATTTAAAATCCTAATTTTACTTTTATGGACATTTTATATAATTTGTTGCATTATCTTCAGAAAAGGGGTTTTGAGGTATGTAGAAGGATTGCGGACCGACTTGGAATTAGGGCAAGGGTGGTACGAACTTCCTTCATTTACCTGACCTTCGTAACCCTTGGATTTGGATTTGCCCTGTACTTGTTTTTGGCATTTTGGTTAAAGATTAAGGATTTGATCTATACCAAAAGAACTTCCGTATTTGATTTATAATCATGATAAAGCTCTTTCGTTCCAAACTATATGTAGCCCTATTATTAATGGTAGTGGTCCTATTTTTTGGGGTTTTGGGATACCGGTATATAGCCGATTATTCATGGATAGATGCTCTCTACATGACCATAATTACGGTGACGACAGTTGGCTTTTCCGAAGTACGCCCCATGGATATCGAAGGAAAGATTTTCACCGTCGTCCTGATAGTCACCAGTGTTTTTATCTTTGGTTTTGCCATTTCCGTTATAACGGAATATCTTTTGAGTAGAAACAGTCCGCAAAAATTAAAATTGAAAAAAGTGAAAAATACGATCGATAAATTATCAAACCATGTAGTAGTCTGTGGTTTTGGTCGAAACGGAATGCAGGCGGCAGAAAGGCTAAAAGCCTACAAAAAGCCGTTCGTAGTAATCGAACGGGACAAGGAGCTTTTGGAAAAATACGATGACGATATTCTTTTTATGGAGGGAGATGCCAACGAAGATGAGGTTTTGCTAGCGGCAGGAATTGATAGGGCAAAATACTTGATTGTCACATTGCCGGACGATGCGGCCAATCTGTTCGTGGTGCTTTCGGCACGGCAATTAAATACCACCCTTTTTATAATTAGCAGGGCTTCCCAGGTAACCTCTCAACGGAAACTACAGTTGGCAGGAGCCAATAAAGTGATAATGCCGGATAAAATAGGGGGGGACCATATGGCCTCATTGGTCGTTATGCCCGATCTTATAACGTTTATGGATAAACTCTCCGTGGAAGGGGAGCATACAACGAATCTGGAGGAAGTTGCCATCGAGGATTTTTCCGATCAGATGGATTGTAGCTCCTTAAGAGATTTGGATTTGCGCAGAAAAACCGGGTGTACCATCATTGGATACATCGCACCTGATGGCGAATATATAATAAATCCGGAAGCAGACCTTCCGTTACAGCCAAAAAGTAAGGTGATTGTTTTGGGCCGGCCAGAGCAAATTCGAAAGTTGAACGAAATGTTCCATATTGAGTTGAGTTAATTCAACGTTATAATTTGATTGGGTTCATTTTTTTTGTGATATTGCCAAACTAACTAACTAAAAAATCCAAAAAAGAATATGAAGTATAGACTTCTGAGTTTTTGTACGTTCCTATTACCACTTATATCCATGGCCCAAGAGGCCCAAGAAATTGGAATAGATGAAAAAATTGATCAAGTTTTCGGAGATCTTACTGGTTGGTTCGTAAACTTTATTTTTTATCAAATACCTTTTTCTGAGAACATAAAAATTTATTGGGTATTGTTTCCACTTATTCTTGGTGCAGGTTTTTTTACATTTTACTTCAAATTTATCAATTTCACTGGTGTGTGGACTGCCATAAAGGTGGTAATGGGTAAGTATGAGGATATTGAAAAATACGGTGCCAAGGAATTATATGGGGAAGAGGGTATTGCCGCAGGTGTAGATATGAACAAAGTGGAAAGTTTGGACAAGCACTTGGCAGACAACAAGGATGAAATTGTGGTTGACGGAGATATTCTGGATACCATAAGGGATGAGAGTTCGAGTGGGGAAGTTTCCCATTTTCAAGCACTTACTGCGGCGCTATCTGCAACAGTAGGTTTGGGAAATATAGCTGGTGTTGCCGTGGCAGTTTCAATAGGCGGTGCAGGTGCGACTTTTTGGATGATTATAGCCGGACTTTTGGGAATGGCCTCCAAATTTGTGGAATGTACCTTGGGAGTTAAGTACAGGGACGTAGGTAAGGATGGAACCATATTTGGTGGTCCTATGTATTATTTAAATAAAGGTTTAAAAAACAAAACTTTAGGAAAAATATTGGCTGGTGCTTTCGCTATAATGTGCATTGGTGGTTCATTTGGTGGGGGAAATATGTTTCAAGTGAATCAAGCGGTACAGCTCTTTGAAAATATGACCGGAGGTACGGAATCTTTCTTATATGGCTACAGATGGGCCTTCGGTGTTGTTATGGCCATCTTGGTCGGTATTGTAATAATAGGAGGTATCAAATCCATTGCCAAGGTTACGGATAAAATCGTTCCGTTTATGGTCATTATTTATGTGGGTGCATCTATTTTCGTCCTTGTGGCCAAATTTGATATGATCGGTTGGGCCTTTAATGAAATTATCCAAGGGGCCTTTGCACCTGTAGGAATTGTTGGTGGGGCAGTGGGTGTTATGATCCAAGGATTTAGACGGGCCGCCTTTTCCAATGAGGCGGGTGTTGGGTCAGCTTCAATTGCCCACTCTGCAGTTAGGACAAAATACCCTGCCTCCGAAGGCCTTGTTGCTCTTTTGGAGCCTTTCATAGATACTGTGGTAGTATGTACAATGACCGCTTTGGTACTTATCATTACTGGAAATGTAGATCCAGGTAATGCTGGGTTGAACGATGCAGATGCTATCTTATTGACTTCCGGTGCTTTTGGTTCCGTTATTAGTTGGTTCCCCTATGTATTAACGGTGGCCGTGGTCCTTTTTGCCTTTAGTACGCAAATTTCTTGGTCTTATTATGGTTATCAGGCGTGGGCATATCTTTTTGGGAGAACGAAGAAAACGGAGTACACTTATAAAATCATTTTTTGTTTATTCGTTATCGTGGGAGCATCCGCGAGTATGAGTTCCGTAATTGGGTTTTCAGATGCCATGATTTTTGGTATGATGGTGCCTAATATGATAGGGATAGTAATCTTGGCGCCAAAAGTAAAAGGAGAGTTAAAAAGATACATGGACGCAATAAGGCTCAAAGTAAAAGCAGTTACGGAATAGTGATTAATTGAATAACATTGAGAAAATCCCACATAAAGTTTACAAAACAAGAGCGAAGTGGGATTTTCTTTTTGTTGTTGATCATCATCATTGTTCAAGGTGCCTTTTGGTTTTACAAGCGGTCTTCCAGTGTGGCTACCCATTCTTTACATCTGGATAAGGAAATCCAAGGTAAGATAGATGCGCTTAAAGAGGAAACCAAAAAGCGGGATAATTTGGTGATATTCCCCTTCAATCCAAATTTTATTTCGGACTATAAAGGCTACACCTTGGGGATGACTGTAGAGGAGATAGATCGTCTTCACGAGTTCAGGGAGCAAAATCGGTTTATAAACAACACGGAAGAATTTCAAGAGGTAACAGGAGTTTCGGATTCTCTTTTGAATAGGCTGTCACCATATTTCAAGTTTCCGGAGTGGGTCAAAAATAGTGGCATCACTGATAGGAATCCCCAGGTTGGCGAAAAAAGCAAGAGGCCCCTTGATATTCCACTGAAGGACCTCAACCAAGTTACCGTTCAAGAATTAATGGAAATCCGTGGTATAGGAAATGTACTTTCCGAAAGAATCATAAAGTTCAGGGACAGATTGGGCGGGTTTTTGTTGGATGAGCAATTGTACGATGTTTTTGGACTGGAACCCGAAGTTGCCGCACGTGTCCTTGAAAGATATAAAGTATTGAAGGCACCAGCAATTGAAAAGGTCAACATTAATACCGCCAGCGCAAAGGAATTATCTAAAATAGGCTATATTTCTAGAAGTCTTGCAGAGGGAATTGTCAGGTTTCGGGAAGAGAACGGCGAAATAACTTCCTTCGATGAATTGCGGCAAATCGAGAATTTTCCAACCAATCGGATAAATAGATTTCCTTTATATTTGTCGCTCAAAAAATAAAGCTATGGAGAATATGTACTTCACTGAAGAACATCTTTTATTTAGGCAAAGCCTAAAGGATTTTTTACAGAAAGAAGTAGTACCCCATATTGAAAAATGGGAGCAGACCGGTACCATCGAAAGGTTTATTTGGGAAAAGTTTGGGGAGATGGGTTATTTTGGCCTCGCTACACCGGAAGAAGATGGCGGTTTAGGTCTGGATCTTTTTTACACGGTTATTTTTTTGGAGGAACTACAAAAGATAAATTCCGGTGGTTTCGCGGCCGCGATGTGGGCACACGCTTATCTGGCCATGACGTATTTGAACAAGAGGGCAAAGGGTGATATCAGGAAAAAATATCTTGAGCCAAGTGCGGTTGGTAAATTGATTGGTTGCCTTGGTGTTACGGAACCTTATGGCGGAAGTGATGTCGCAGGTATGAGAACCACGGCGGTAAAAAGGGGCAATACCTATGTAATCAATGGTTCAAAAACCTTCATTACAAATGGTGTTTATGGAGACTATATTATTCTGGCGGCCAAAACGGACGCTTCGGCAGGGAATAAAGGAATCAGTATTTTTGTCGTCGACAGAAAAGCGGAGGGCGTAACTGCAAATAAGCTGAACAAACTAGGATGGAGGGCTTCGGATACTGCCGAACTTGCATTCGACAATGTTGAAATCCCGGAAGAAAATTTATTGGGCGAGGAAGGTATGGGATTCTCATATATCATGGAAGCGTTCGCTCTGGAACGTCTTGTTATGGGAATCAACGCACATGCTAGGGCGGAATATGCCTTGGAATATGCCTTGCAATATATGTCCGAACGGGAGGCGTTTGGCAAGACCATCGATCAATTTCAGGCTTTGCGTCATAGGATCGTGGACCTTCATGCCGATATGGAAATTTGTAAACATTATAATTATTTTGTGGCAGGCCGATTGGACAAAGGGGAATACGTTGTAAAGGAGGCGACCATTTCTAAGCTTAAATCCACAAAAATGGCCGATGAGGTCGCTTATGAATGCCTGCAATTTCTGGGTGGTTACGGATACATTGAGGATTACCCCATGGCCCGTTTGTTACGGGATAGTAGATTGGGCCCTATTGGTGGTGGAACCTCTGAGATATTGCGGGAAATTATTGCAAAGATCATCATAGATAAAAAAGAATATCGGCCTACAACGAATTAATGACAATTTCCTGTTCAAATTAGGCATTAATGTTGTCCATGTGAAATTAGTTATTATCTTTGCGGCCTTAATCACAAAAGAAAGGAGGTTGTAGCCCATGTTAATAATACCAGTTAAAGAAGGAGAAAACATAGATAGAGCTTTAAAACGTTTCAAAAGAAAGTTTGACAAGACAGGTACAATGAGGCAGTTGAGAAAACGTCAGCAGTTTACCAAGCCTTCCGTAGAGCGCAGAGCCCAAATACAGAAAGCACAGTATATTCAAAGTCTAAGGGACCAAGAGGAAATTTAGACTTTTATACATACAGCATCAAATCCCGCACTTTGCGGGATTTTTTGTTTTTGACGTTTTCTTCTCGGTAATTCCTAACTTTGGTATATGCACTTAAATCAATTCACGGACTATCTCGCCCTGGAAAAAAAGTATTCCGTTCATACGGTACAGGCCTACGGAACCGATCTTATTGAATTTCGGGATTTTTGTGAATCGGAATATTCCATTGGGGATATCGATGATGTCGCCTATACCATAATAAGGAGTTGGATCGTGTCCATGTCCGATATCGGCATTTCAAACCGTACGATCAATCGAAAAGTTGCTTCTTTAAAAGCTTATTATAAATTCCTTCAAAAGATTGACATACTACAGGTGAGTCCTCTTTTGAAGCACAAGGCCTTGAAAACCCCTAAAAAATTAGAGACGCCTTTTTCTGAAAATGAGATGCAACAAGTTTTGAACGAAATTCCGTATTCCAAGGATTTTGACGGTTTGCGGGATCAGCTCATTATCCATATTCTTTATATTTCGGGTATCCGAAGGGCAGAATTGGTAAATATTAAAGTAAAGGATATAGATCTTGGGGAGAAAACAGTAAAGGTTTTGGGAAAAAGAAACAAGGAACGGATCATTCCCCTATTACCGGAGACGATACGTTTTATTGACGATTATCTAGCTGAACGAAACACAATCGCCGAAGCTAAAAATACCGACTATCTATTCTTGACCAATAAGGGCAATAAAATATATGAAACCCTTGTTTATAGAATTATAAATAAGTATTTTAGAAAGGTTTCCGCTAAGGTTAAAAAAAGCCCTCATGTTCTTAGGCATACCTTTGCAACCCATCTATTGAATAAGGGAGCCGATTTAAATTCGGTGAAGGAATTACTGGGGCATGCAAGTTTGGCCTCAACTCAGGTTTACACGCATAACAGCATAGCGGAACTCAAAAGAATACATGCTTCTTCCCACCCTAGAGGGAAAAACAAATGATTGTTAAATCCGGTCCCTGGTCTAGATAAAGGGGCGTTCAAATTTTTTAGCTTATGAAAGTAAACGCACAATCCGTGAATTTTAATGCAGATATTAAACTGATAAATTTTCTGCAAACCCGTTTGGATAAGTTGGAGACGTTTTATGATAAGGTCATAAGTTCCGATGTTTATTTAAAGGTGGAGAATACTAGTTCTAAAGAGAACAAGATTGTGGAAATTAAGTTAAATGTTCCAAAGAACCATTTCGTAGTAAAAAAGCAGTGCAAATCCTTTGAGGAAGCGGTAGATACTGCATGTAATTCCTTGGAGCGTAAATTGATCAAGAACAAGCAAAAATTAAGGGCACATGCTTGATTAAAATTTTTCGAAATTTATTTTGAAAAAACAAATAAATCTATACATTTGCAGTCCGTTAGAAATAGCGGACTTTTTTGTGCCGAAAAAAGCATTAAAAGTGCCGATGTAGCTCAGCTGGCTAGAGCAGCTGATTTGTAATCAGCAGGTCGTGGGTTCGAGTCCCTCCATCGGCTCTTGAAATAGTGAAAAAGCATCAGGATGCAACCAAAAAGTGAATAAATACGCTTTTGTTTGTGGGGGCGAGAAGTTTATCCTGAGCGAAGTCGAAGGAAGTCCCTCCATCGGCTCCAAAGTTCTTAAAATACTGATAAGGCGGGGAGATACTCAAGCGGCCAACGAGGGCAGACTGTAAATCTGCTGACTATGTCTTCGCAGGTTCGAATCCTGCTCTCCCCACATAGCTTTAGCATCGGTATTAAATTGAAATTTTGAAATTAAACAAGCGGGAGTAGCTCAGTTGGTAGAGCGTCAGCCTTCCAAGCTGAATGTCGCCGGTTCGAACCCGGTCTCCCGCTCAAAATAAACTGGAAGCCCTTTTTAATAGGTCTTAAGTTTATACAGGGTTATGTTGGGACGGAATTTTGTCCTGGCCCTGTTTTCTTGACTTTATAGTCATTCCTGCGAAGGCAGGAATTTACCATTTAGGTAGATTCGACACTTTACGCCGGTGTAGCTCAGGGGTAGAGCGTTTCCTTGGTAAGGAAGAGGTCACGAGTTCAAATCTCGTCATTGGCTCAATTAAGGTATAAATTTGTACACTAATATAAACTAAGATTAAAATTCAATAAACATGGCAAAGGAAACTTTCGATCGTTCCAAACCGCACTTAAATATTGGTACTATTGGACACGTGGATCACGGTAAAACTACATTGACTGCTGCTATCACAGAAGTTCTGTCTAACGCAGGTCTTTCTGAAAAGAGAAGTTTCGATTCTATCGACAACGCTCCAGAGGAAAAAGAAAGAGGTATCACAATCAATACATCGCACGTAGAGTATCAAACAGCTAACCGTCACTATGCGCACGTTGACTGTCCTGGTCACGCGGATTACGTGAAGAACATGGTTACTGGTGCCGCCCAGATGGATGGTGCTATTTTGGTGGTTGCCGCTACGGATGGTCCTATGCCACAAACTCGTGAGCACATCCTATTAGGTCGTCAGGTAGGTATTCCTAGAATCGTTGTTTTCTTGAACAAGGTTGACATGGTTGACGATGAGGAATTATTGGAGTTGGTTGAAATGGAAGTTAGGGAATTGCTTTCTTTCTACGAGTACGATGGTGATAATGGACCTGTAATTTCTGGTTCTGCCCTAGGTGCTTTGAACGGTGAGCAAAAATGGGTTGATACCGTTATGGCTTTGATGGATGCTGTTGATGAGTGGATCGAATTGCCTACTAGGGATGTGGATAAACCTTTCTTGATGCCTGTTGAAGACGTATTTACGATCACTGGTCGTGGTACTGTGGCAACCGGTAGGATTGAAACAGGTGTTGCCAACACTGGTGATGCTGTTGACATCATTGGTATGGGAGCTGAGAAATTGTCCTCTACCATTACTGGGGTTGAGATGTTCCGTAAGATTTTGGATAGAGGTGAAGCTGGTGATAACGTTGGTATCTTGTTGAGAGGTATTGAGAAGTCAGATATCAAAAGAGGTATGGTTATCTGTAAGCCAGGTTCTGTTAAGCCACATGCTAAATTCGAGGCTGAAGTCTATATTTTGAAAAAAGAAGAAGGTGGACGTCACACGCCATTCCATAATAACTACCGTCCACAGTTCTATGTAAGAACTACTGACGTTACCGGTAACATTTCCCTTCCTTCGGGAGTAGAAATGGTAATGCCTGGTGATAACCTTACAATTACTGTTGATTTGATTCAGCCCATCGCTCTTAGCGTAGGTCTACGCTTCGCTATCCGTGAAGGAGGTAGAACAGTAGGTGCTGGTCAGGTAACTAAGATTTTGGATTAATCCAATATTTTAAGGTACTATATATTTTAAGGGTGTCCGTCTATTGACGGATACCTTTAAATGTAAATATAAAGGCGTGTCATCCAAAGTTTTGGTGGTACGCAAATACGGGTGTAGCTCAGTTGGTAGAGCACTGGTCTCCAAAACCAGGTGTCGGGAGTTCGAGTCTCTCCTCCCGTGCTGAACAAAGAAAAATCAGGATAAGTGACGTTTTGCCTGAGCGAAGTTGAGGGCAATTTTCCTTTCCGTGTTTTAAGAAGTTGGTCGTGTAAACAAATCCTAATTTTTGAAATCTAATACAGTAGAAATGCTTACATACATAAAAGAATCCGTTGAAGAATTGAGGAATAATGTTACCCTTCCTTCTAGGGCGGAAGCCTCTAACCTTATGGTAGTGGTTGCTGTTTTTTCCATATTGTTCGCTTTGGCAACTTGGGGTGTGGATACGGTCTTTAGTAAAGTCGTTCAGCTGTATTTTGATTATGTATTAAACTAATTTGAGCTCTATGTCAGAAGTATTGGAAAAGAAATGGTACGTAGTTAGGGCTGTAAGTGGTCAGGAAAACAAAATTAAGGGCTACATCGAGAGTGAGGTAGAGCGCCATGGTTTTTCGGATTATCTGGAGGAGGTTCTTGTTCCAACCGAAAAGGTGATTCAAATTAGAAATGGAAAGAAAATTAACAAGGAAAGGGTTTATTTTCCTGGTTATATAATGGTTAAGGCCAATTTAGGAGGTGAAATGGTCCATATAATCCGTTCCATAACCAATGTAATTGGTTTTTTAGGTGAAACTAAAGGCGGTGACCCTGTTCCTCTTAGAAAGTCTGAAGTCAATAGGATGCTTGGTAAGGTTGATGAATTGACCGTGAATACGGACAGTGTGGCCATACCATTCGTTTTTGGTGAGACTGTAAAGGTTATCGATGGGCCATTTAATGGGTTTAACGGTACCGTAGAAAAAATTAACGAGGAAAAGCGTAAGCTTGAAGTTATGGTGAAGATTTTCGGAAGAAAGACACCATTGGAATTGAGCTATATGCAAGTAGAAAAGATTTAAGATAATTGTTACATATTTAAAAGTAGTGTTGCTTCCATTAACACACTTTCAATTTAATTTTAAACAATGGCAAAAGAAGTAGGTAAAGTAGTTAAACTACAAGTTAGGGGAGGTGCAGCGAATCCATCGCCACCGGTTGGACCCGCCTTAGGTGCTGCCGGTGTTAACATCATGGAGTTCTGTAAGCAGTTCAATGCCCGGACCCAGGACAAACAAGGTAAGGTATTACCTGTTGTTATCACCGTTTATAAGGACAAGTCTTTCGACTTTGTCGTTAAAACACCACCAGCGGCAGTTCAGCTATTGGAAGCGGCTAAGATTAAAAAGGGATCTGGCGAACCTAACAGAGTAAAATTGGGTAGTGTAACCTGGGATCAAATCAAGGCAATCGCCGAGGATAAGATGGCAGACCTTAACGCATTTACGATCGAATCAGCAATGAGTATGATTGCTGGTACCGCTCGTTCCATGGGTATGAAGGTTGCAGGTAAAAGACCTTTTTAAAATCTTTAAAAGCAATTAAATGGCAAAGTTGACAAAGAAGCAAAAGGAAGCGCACTCTAAAATAGAAAAGGATAAACTTTATTCCTTGGAAGAGGCTTCTGCTTTAGTAAAAGAAATAACAAGCACTAAGTTTGACGCATCTGTTGATATAGCCGTGCGCTTGGGTGTAGATCCACGTAAGGCGAATCAAATGGTACGAGGGGTGGTTACACTTCCCCATGGAACCGGTAAAGATGTAAAAGTATTGGCTTTGGTTACTCCTGACAAGGAAGCCGAAGCTATAGAAGCAGGTGCTGACTATGTTGGATTGGACGAATATTTGGATAGAATAAAAAATGGTTGGACAGATGTTGATGTTATCATCACGATGCCAAGCGTTATGGGAAAACTTGGACCTTTAGGACGTGTTCTTGGACCAAGAGGTTTAATGCCCAATCCAAAAACAGGTACTGTGACTATGGATATTGCCAAAGCCGTATCTGAGGTTAAAGCGGGTAAAATCGACTTTAAGGTTGACAAAACTGGTATCGTACATGCTGCAATTGGGAAAGTTTCTTTCTCTCCAGATAAGATTGCAGGAAATGCAAAGGAGTTGTTGGAAACCTTGAACAAGATGAAACCAACCGCTGCTAAAGGTGTTTACATGAAAAGTATTTTCTTGTCCAGCACCATGAGCCCAAGTGTTCAATTAGACCCAAAGTCAGTTTAAGCACTGCTGGTTAAAAATATCAATTATGACAAGAGAAGAAAAAGCAACGGTTATACAGGATTTAACTACGCAGTTGGGTGAAAATTCCATAATATATCTAGCGGATATTTCCGGAATGGACGCTGGAGCAACTTCCGATTTGAGGAGAGCTTGTTTCAAGGCAAATATCAAACTGGCAGTAGTTAAGAATACATTGCTTGCGAAAGCAATGCAAGCTTCCGAAAAGGAATTTGGTGAGCTTCCAGAAGTATTAAAGGGTAATACCTCTTTAATGTTCTCTGAAGTAGGTAATGCTCCGGCAAAACTTATTAAGAATTTCAGGAAAAAATCCAATAAACCTTTATTGAAAGGTGCTTTTGTTGAGGAAGCAATTTATGTGGGTGATGAAACTTTGGATGCTTTAGTAAGCATTAAGTCTAAAGAGGAAATGATTGGAGAAGTAATTGGATTGTTACAATCTCCAGCGAAAAACGTTATTTCCGGACTTAAATCTGGCGGTGGAAAACTTGCCGGTATCCTTAAGACATTATCAGAAAAATAAGTACGCACTAAAAACTAAGTATATTTTAAAATTTTATTAAACGATAGAAAATGGCAGATTTAAAAGATTTCGCAGAACAATTGGTTAACCTTACTGTTAAGGAAGTAAACGAACTAGCCAATATATTAAAAGAAGAATACGGTATTGAGCCCGCTGCTGCTGCAGTAGCTGTTGCTGCTGGTGGTGGTGCCGCTGAAGCTGGTGAGGCCGCTGAGGAAAAATCAGAATTCGATGTAATTTTGAAATCAGCAGGTGCTTCCAAACTAGCTGTAGTTAAATTGGTTAAGGAATTGACCGGACTTGGCTTGAAAGACGCTAAGGATATCGTTGATAGCGCACCAAAAGCTGTTAAGGAAGGTATCGCTAAAGACGAAGCGGAAGGTATCAAAAAATCATTGGAAGAAGCAGGAGCGGAAGTTGAGCTTAAATAATAGCTTTAACCATATTACTTTTGGTTTAGGTCTTTTCGCTTTTTGCGGTTAGACCTAAGCCTTTTTATAGAATTAGGTATATCAAGGGGTATACCACCCAAATAGTACTCACGATCAAAACACTGTCCGTAGATGTTCACAAATCAGACTGAAAGAATAAATTTTGCATCCGCTAAGAATACTCCGCAATATCCGGATTTCTTGGACATTCAGATTAAATCCTTTCAAGATTTTTTTCAACTTGAAACCAAATCTGACCAGAGAGGTGATGAGGGATTGTACAATACCTTCATGGAAAACTTTCCTATCACTGATACCCGTAATCAGTTCGTACTGGAATTTTTAGATTATTTTATTGACCCGCCAAGATATTCCATCCAAGAATGTATCGAGCGTGGACTTACTTATAGTGTTCCCTTAAAGGCAAGGTTGAAATTGTATTGTACCGATCCTGAACACGAAGATTTTGAAACTATAGTACAGGATGTTTATCTGGGGACCATTCCTTACATGACACCTAGTGGTACTTTTGTTATAAATGGAGCGGAAAGAGTTGTTGTATCACAGTTGCACCGTTCTCCTGGTGTATTCTTTGGGCAATCTTTTCACGCCAACGGAACAAAATTGTATTCTGCCAGGGTAATTCCTTTCAAAGGTTCTTGGATTGAATTTGCTACCGATATCAATGGTGTTATGTACGCCTATATCGATAGAAAGAAAAAATTACCGGTTACCACCTTATTCAGGGCCATTGGTTTTGAAAGGGATAAGGATATTTTGGAAATTTTTGACCTTTCTGAAGAGGTAAAGGTTTCCAATGCCGGACTTAAAAAAGTATTGGGTCGTAAACTCGCTGCAAGGGTTTTGAACACTTGGCACGAGGATTTTGTGGATGAAGATACGGGTGAAGTAGTTTCCATTGAAAGGAACGAAATCATTTTGGACCGTGATACTGTTTTGGAAAAAGAGCATATTGCCGAAATTTTGGAGGCTGATGTGAAGACCATTCTTTTGCACAAAGAAAACAATGCACAGTCGGATTATGCTATTATCCACAATACCTTACAAAAGGACCCAACAAACTCTGAAAAGGAGGCTGTTGAGCATATTTACAGACAATTACGTAACGCCGAGCCGCCCGATGAGGAAACGGCAAGGGGTATTATTGACAAATTGTTCTTCTCTGATCAACGTTACAACCTAGGTGAGGTGGGTCGTTACAGAATGAACAAGAAGTTAGGTCTTGATATTGGAATGGACAAGCAGGTCTTGACCAAAGAGGATATCATTACCATCATAAAATATTTGATTGAGCTGATCAACTCCAAAGCGGAGATCGATGACATTGACCACCTTTCAAACCGTCGTGTACGTACCGTGGGTGAGCAATTGTCGCAACAATTTGGTGTAGGTCTTGCCCGTATGGCAAGGACCATCCGTGAGCGAATGAACGTAAGGGACAATGAGGTATTTACACCGATCGATTTGATCAATGCGAAGACCTTATCTTCTGTAATCAACTCCTTCTTTGGTACCAACCAGTTATCGCAGTTCATGGACCAGACGAATCCGTTGGCGGAGATTACGCACAAAAGAAGGTTATCGGCTCTTGGACCAGGCGGTCTTTCCAGGGAAAGGGCAGGCTTCGAGGTTCGTGACGTTCATTACACGCATTACGGACGTTTATGTCCTATCGAAACTCCTGAAGGTCCAAACATTGGTTTGATATCCTCTTTATCGGTATTCGCCAAAGTAAACCCTATGGGCTTCTTGGAAACACCTTACAGAAAGGTAGAAGATTCCAAAGTCGATTTGGAAAATTACACCTATTTAAGTGCAGAGGAAGAGGAAGGAATGAAAATTGCCCAGGCAAACATTCCTTTGAAGGAAAATGGACAGATTGATACGGATAAGGTTATTGCAAGGGAGGAGGGTGACTTCCCAGTAGTAGATCCGGCAGAGATTCACTACACGGACGTTGCACCAAACCAGATTGCATCCATTTCCGCTTCCTTGATTCCGTTCTTGGAGCATGATGATGCGAACCGTGCCTTGATGGGCTCAAACATGATGCGTCAGGCTGTTCCCCTTCTAAAGCCTCAATCACCCATTGTTGGTACCGGTCTGGAAAGACAGGTAGCATCAGATTCCAGGGTATTGATCAATGCCGAAGGTGATGGTACCATTGAATATGTGGATGCTGAAAAAATCACCATAAAGTACGATAGAACGGACGAAGAAAGATTGATTTCTTTTGACGAGGATGAAAAAACATACTACTTGGTGAAGTTCAGAAAAACGAACCAAGGTACTAGTATTAACCTGAAGCCCATCGTAAAGAAAGGGGATAGGGTCAAAAAAGGCCAAGTATTATGCGAAGGATATGCCACCGAAAAAGGTGAATTGGCCTTGGGAAGAAACCTTACCGTTGCATTCATGCCTTGGAAGGGATATAACTTTGAGGATGCTATTGTGATTTCCGAAAAAGTGGTACGCGAGGATATTTTTACGTCCATCCACGTGGACGAGTATTCCTTGGAAGTTCGCGATACTAAATTAGGTGCAGAGGAACTTACCCATGATATTCCAAACGTCTCAGAAGAGGCCACAAAGGATTTGGATGAAAACGGTATGATCCGTATTGGAGCTGAAGTAAAGCCAGGCGATATTCTTATCGGTAAGATTACGCCAAAAGGAGAATCCGATCCTACACCAGAGGAGAAATTGCTACGTGCCATCTTTGGGGATAAGGCGGGTGATGTGAAAGATGCCTCTTTGAAGGCTTCACCATCCTTAAGCGGTGTAGTAATCGATAAAAAACTTTTCTCAAGATCTGTGAAGGATAAGAGAAAACGTTCAGAGGACAAGGAGGAACTTTCCAAATTGGAATTGGAATACGAAGTAAAATTCCAGGAATTAAAGGATATTCTGGTAGAGAAGTTGTTTACCCTGGTAAATGGAAAAACTTCCCAAGGTGTATTGAATGATTTGGGTGAGGAGGTATTACCAAAGGGTAAGAAATATACCATGAAGATGTTGAACTCCGTGGACGATTTCGCACACTTGGTGAGCGGAAGCTGGACTACGGATACGGATACCAACAATTCTGTTGCCGATTTGCTTCACAACTATAAGATCAAGTTGAACGATCTTCAAGGAAACTTGAGAAGGGATAAGTTTACGATTTCCGTTGGGGATGAATTACCAGCGGGTATTATGAAATTGGCCAAAGTCTATATTGCCAAAAAACGTAAGCTTAAAGTAGGTGATAAAATGGCGGGCCGTCACGGTAACAAAGGTATCGTATCCAGAATCGTGCGTCAGGAGGATATGCCTTTCTTAGAGGACGGAACACCGGTTGATATTGTATTGAACCCGTTAGGTGTACCTTCCCGTATGAACATTGGTCAGATATATGAAACCGTGTTAGGTTGGGCCGGATTGAAATTAGGTAGAAAATTCGCTACCCCAATTTTTGATGGTGCATCCTTGGATGAAATCAACGCCTATACGGATGAGGCCGGTATCCCTAGATTTGGACATACACATCTTTATGATGGTGGTACAGGGCAGCGTTTTGACCAGCCGGCAACAGTTGGTGTTATCTACATGCTGAAATTAGGTCACATGGTAGATGATAAGATGCATGCACGTTCCATAGGACCTTACTCTTTGATTACGCAACAGCCATTGGGTGGTAAAGCACAATTTGGTGGTCAGCGTTTTGGGGAGATGGAAGTTTGGGCCTTGGAGGCATACGGTGCATCGGCAACCTTACGTGAAATATTGACTGTTAAATCGGATGATGTTATCGGAAGGGCCAAGACCTACGAATCCATCGTAAAAGGTGAGACGATGCCGGAACCTGGTTTGCCAGAATCTTTCAACGTATTGATGCACGAGCTTAAGGGATTAGGCTTGGATATCAGGTTGGAAGAATAACGATGGTCTTTAAGAGGCTGTTTTAAACACATTTAAAATCATTATCAGTACGCTATTATGGCTAGATTAAAAGATAATAACCAAGTAAAAAGGTTTGATAAAATTTCAATCGGATTGGCTTCGCCCGAAGCAATTTTGGCAGAGTCCAGAGGTGAGGTTTTAAAGCCTGAAACAATCAATTATAGAACCCACAAACCGGAACGTGACGGATTGTTCTGTGAGCGTATATTCGGACCTGTGAAGGACTACGAATGTGCGTGTGGAAAGTATAAGAGAATCCGTTACCGAGGTATTGTTTGTGACCGATGTGGTGTTGAAGTTACCGAGAAAAAGGTACGTAGGGATAGGGTAGGTCATATCAATTTAGTGGTTCCTGTCGCACATATTTGGTATTTCCGTTCCTTACCGAATAAAATCGGGTACTTGTTAGGGCTGCCTTCCAAGAAATTGGATATGATCATCTACTACGAAAGGTATGTAGTAATTCAGCCTGGTATCGCCAAAGGTCCAGAGGGAGAGGAAATCCAAAAAATGGATTTCTTGACTGAAGAGGAATATCTGAACATTTTGGAGTCCATTCCACAAGAGAATCAATACTTGGAGGATACCGATCCGAACAAGTTTATCGCCAAGATGGGTGCGGAATGTTTGATAGATCTTTTGGGCAGAATCAATTTAAAGGAACTATCTTTTGAATTGAGGCACAAGGCAAATACGGAGACTTCCAAACAAAGAAAAACCGAGGCTCTAAAGAGACTTCAAGTTGTTGAGGCCTTAAGGGAGTCCCAGGACAATCGTGAGAACCTTCCAGAGTGGATGATCATGAAGGTTATTCCGGTTATTCCGCCAGAATTAAGACCGTTGGTTCCTTTGGATGGTGGTCGTTTCGCAACTTCCGATTTGAACGACCTTTACAGAAGGGTTATTATCAGAAACAATCGTTTAAAGAGGTTGGTTGAGATAAAGGCACCGGAAGTTATTCTAAGAAACGAGAAACGTATGCTTCAGGAAGCCGTGGATTCTCTTTTTGACAATACAAGAAAAGCATCGGCGGTTAAAACGGAATCAAATAGACCTTTAAAATCCCTTTCGGATTCTTTGAAGGGTAAACAAGGTCGTTTCCGTCAAAACCTTCTTGGTAAGCGGGTGGATTACTCCGCACGTTCGGTTATCGTTGTAGGACCTGAAATGAAATTGTTCGAATGTGGTCTTCCAAAAGATATGGCTGCCGAGCTATACAAGCCTTTCGTAATTAGGAAATTGATTGAAAGGGGTATTGTAAAAACGGTGAAGTCCGCCAAGAAAATAATAGATAAGAAAGAGCCTGTTGTTTGGGATATTTTGGAAAATGTCCTGAAAGGACATCCGGTATTGCTGAACCGTGCCCCTACATTACACAGATTGGGTATTCAGGCATTTCAGCCCAAATTGATTGAAGGTAAGGCTATTCGTTTGCACCCATTGGTTTGTACCGCCTTTAACGCGGATTTTGATGGTGACCAGATGGCGGTTCACCTTCCGTTGGGCCCTGAGGCCATTTTGGAAGCACAACTTTTGATGTT
This sequence comes from Maribacter aurantiacus, assembly GCF_005780245.1. NCBI lineage: Bacteria > Pseudomonadati > Bacteroidota > Flavobacteriia > Flavobacteriales > Flavobacteriaceae > Maribacter > Maribacter aurantiacus. The sequence goes on from NZ_VBUK01000013.1 coordinate 101,409, forward strand.
GGCTTCCCATAATATCTTGAACCCGGCAAATGGTTCGCCAATTACGGTACCTTCCCAGGATATGGTCTTGGGTCTGTATTATATGACAAAAGAGCGTAAATCTACGCCGGAAGTTCCAGTAAAAGGTGAAGGTTTGACTTTCTATTCCGCAGAAGAAGTGGAAATCGCTTTCAACGAAGGAAAAGTCGCGTTGAACGCCGGTATTAAAGTTAGGGCGAAGGATTTTAATGAAGCAGGAGAATTGGTATACCAGATTATTCCAACTACCGTGGGAAGGGTATTGTTCAACATGGAAGTGCCCGAAGCTGCCGGTTATATCAATAAGGTATTGAACAAGAAATCTCTAAGGGATATCATTGGTGACATTCTTTCCGTTACCGATGTGCCAACTACTGCGGATTTCTTGGACAAGATCAAGACTATGGGATACGAGTTCGCTTTTAAAGGCGGATTGTCCTTTAGCTTGGGGGATATCATTATCCCCGAAGAAAAGCACGATATGATCAATGATGCCAATGGTCAGGTTGATGGTATTATGGCCAACTATAACATGGGTCTTATAACCAATAACGAACGTTACAATCAGGTAATCGATGTGTGGACGTCCACGAACGCAATGTTGACCGAATTGGCCATGAAGCGTATCAGGGAAGATCAGCAAGGCTTTAACTCTGTGTACATGATGCTTGATTCGGGAGCTAGGGGTTCCAAGGAACAGATTCGTCAGTTGACAGGTATGCGAGGATTGATGGCGAAGCCGAAGAAATCGACTGCAGGTGGTGGAGAGATTATTGAAAACCCGATTCTTTCCAACTTTAAGGAAGGTCTTTCAATTCTTGAATACTTTATTTCTACGCACGGTGCACGTAAGGGACTTGCGGATACGGCTCTTAAAACAGCTGATGCCGGTTATCTAACGCGTCGTTTGGTGGATGTTTCCCAAGATGTTATTATCAATATCGAGGATTGTGAAACCTTACGAGGCGTAGAGGTTCAGGCATTGAAGAAAAACGAGGAAATAGTGGAGTCCTTGGGAGAAAGAATACTTGGTCGTGTATCCTTGCACGATGTGTATGACCCAATTTCTGAGGAGATGTTATTGAAGGCCGGTCAGGAAATCATGGAGTCCGATGTCAAGAAAATTGAAGCTTCGCCTATAGAAACGGTTGAGGTTCGTTCTGCACTGACTTGTGAGGCGCAACAAGGTATATGTGCCAAATGTTATGGAAGGAACCTTTCTACGAATAAGATGGTTCAAAGGGGTGAGGCCGTTGGTGTTGTCGCTGCGCAGTCCATTGGTGAACCAGGTACACAGTTAACGCTTCGTACTTTCCACGTGGGTGGTATCGCCGGAAACATTTCAGAGGATAATAAATTAGAAGCTAGATTCTCCGGTATTGCCGAGATTGAGGATTTGAGAACCGTAAAAGGTGAAAACTCTGAAGGTAAGCCCGTAGATATCGTAATTTCCAGAACAACCGAAATCAAGGTAGTGGATGCCAAAACTGGAATTACCTTAAGTACGAACAATATCCCATACGGTTCACAACTCTTTGTGGAGGATGGTGCCAAAGTTCAAAAAGGTGATGTGATTTGTTCTTGGGATCCCTATAATGGTGTTATCGTTTCTGAATTTCCAGGAAAAATTGCGTACGAAAACATTGAGCAAGGTGTTACCTATCAAGTAGAGATCGACGAACAAACAGGTTTCCAGGAGAAGGTAATTTCCGAATCAAGAAACAAAAAGTTGATTCCAACGCTTCTTATTCAGGATACTAAAGGAGAGACGCTACGTTCCTATAACTTACCTGTTGGTTCGCACATTATGGTGGACAATGGCGATAAGATAAAAGAAGGTAAGATCTTGGTTAAAATACCGCGTAAATCGGCCAAAGCGGGGGATATTACGGGTGGACTTCCAAGGGTAACGGAATTGTTCGAGGCGCGTAACCCATCGAATCCAGCAGTAGTTTCTGAGATAGACGGTGTTGTTTCTTTCGGTAAGATAAAAAGGGGTAACCGAGAAATCATTATCGAATCAAAATTGGGCGAGATAAAAAAATATCTTGTGAAACTTTCTAACCAGATTCTTGTTCAGGAAAATGACTACGTTAGAGCTGGTATGCCATTATCCGATGGATCTATTACACCAGAGGATATCTTGGCTATCAAAGGACCATCCGCAGTACAGCAATACCTGGTAAATGAGGTACAAGAGGTATATCGTTTGCAAGGTGTAAAAATCAACGATAAACACTTTGAGGTCGTCGTACGGCAGATGATGCGTAAGGTAAGAATCGAAGATCCGGGAGATACTATTTTCTTGGAAAACCAATTGATTCACAAAGATGATTTCATTATTGAGAACGATGAGATTTTTGGTAAGAAAGTGGTGATGGATGCCGGTGATTCCGAAAACCTTAAACCAGGTCAAATCGTTACGCTTCGCGAACTACGTGACGAGAATTCCATTTTAAAACGTGGCGACAAGGCGTTGGTAGAGGCTAGGGATGCCATCGCGGCAACCGCAACGCCAATTTTGCAGGGTATTACCCGTGCTTCCCTACAAACTAAATCGTTTATATCCGCTGCTTCCTTCCAGGAAACGACCAAGGTACTGAACGAAGCTGCTGTAAGTGGTAAGGTGGACACCTTAGAAGGATTGAAGGAAAATGTAATTGTAGGACATAAAATACCAGCAGGTACAGGTATGAGGGACTATGAGAACATCATAGTTGGATCTAAGGAAGAATATGATGAGATAATGGCCAGAAAAGAGGCCTTGAGATTTTAAAGTTAAGAGCCCTCGTTAATGCGAGGGCTTTTTTAATTGTTATTTTTTTACTTACAAGTATGAGTGAAACTAAAAATCAAAAACAAAAGCAAATCAATATAGAGCTGGATGAAAAGACCGCCGAAGGGACATATTCCAATTTGGCCATTATAAATCATTCTGTTTCTGAATTTGTTGTAGATTTCATAAGTATGATGCCGGGTGCTCCAAAGGCCAAGGTCAAAAGTAGAATTATTTTGACGCCACAACATGCCAAAAAGTTCTTAAAGGCGCTCAATGAAAATGTACAGCGCTTTGAGAAGGCCCACGGAACCATTAGGGATTACGAACAGCCAGCAATACCGATGAATTTTGGGCCCACGGGAGAAGCATAAAAAAATCCACCTTTTGGTGGATTTTTTTATTCGAACTCGGAAGTAAAATACAGTTTTACGGAGGGATATTTTTGCTGCGCCATCTGAAGCGAGAATTGTGAATCTGCCAAGAAAACTAATTGCCCTCGCTTGTCCTTAGCCAAAAACTTCTGTTTTACTCGGATAAACTCCTTGAACTCTTCACTTTTCCTATTCTCCGTGCCTATCCAACAAGCCTTGTAGACCGGAAAATTTTCGTAGCTACACTTGGCACCATATTCATGCTCCAGTCGATATTGAATGACCTCAAACTGTAGGGCACCTACGGTCCCAATAACTTTACGGCCGTTCATCTCCAAAGTGAAAAGCTGTGCGACGCCTTCATCCATCAACTGGTCTATACCTTTATTTAGTTGTTTGGATTTCATTGGGTCCGCATTATTTATATATCTAAAATGTTCCGGTGAAAAGCTTGGGATGCCTTTATAATGGAGAACTTCACCTTCGGTCAAGGTATCCCCAATTTTAAAATTTCCTGTGTCGTGGAGCCCTACGATATCCCCTGGATAAGAAATATCCACAATTTCCTTTTTTTCGGCAAAAAAGGCATTCGGACTAGAAAACTTCAGATTTTTATCCAGTCTAACGTGTAAGTAAGGTTTGTTTCTTTCAAAAGTTCCGGATACCACCTTAACAAAAGCCAATCGGTCCCGGTGTTTGGGATCCATGTTCGCATGTATTTTGAATACAAATCCTGTCAAGGATTTTTCATCGGCATTCACTAGACGTTCCTCCGCCATTTTTGATTTTGGCGAGGGTGCGATTTCTATAAAACAATCCAACAATTCACGCACCCCAAAGTTATTCAGGGCTGAACCGAAAAACACCGGTTGCTGTTCTCCTTTTAGGTAAAGATCTTTGTCAAAATCTGGATATACGCCCCATACCAATTCTAAGTTGCTCCTAAGGTTCTCAGCTGCTTTGGTTCCAATGATTTTTTCCAGTTCAGGACTTTCAATATCATCAAAGGCAATTGTCTCTTCTATATTTTTCTTACTATCGCCGCTAAAGAGATTGATGTTCTTTTCGTATATATTGTAAATGCCCTTAAAGTCATATCCCATGCCAATGGGAAAACTGAGAGGGGTAACGGAAAGCCCTAGTTTTTGCTCAAGTTCATCCAAAAGGTCAAAGGCATCTTGTCCCTCCCTATCGAGCTTATTTATGAATACCAACATTGGAATTTTCCGCATTTGGCAAACCTCTACCAATTTAACGGTTTGCTCCTCAACACCTTTGGCAACATCGATTACTACGATTACACTGTCTACTGCGGTTAGGGTCCTAAAAGTATCCTCTGCAAAGTCCTTATGACCGGGGGTATCCAGGATATTGATTTTTTTATCCTTGTATATGAATGCCAAGACAGAAGTTGCCACGGAAATACCCCGCTGTCGTTCGATTTCCATGAAATCACTGGTGGCAGTTTTCTTTATTTTATTGTTCTTTACGGCACCGGCTTCTTGAATAGCCCCTCCAAAAAGGAGCAACTTTTCAGTAAGGGTAGTTTTTCCCGCATCCGGATGCGAAATAATGCCAAATGTCCTCCTTCTTTCTATCTCTTTCTTAAAGCTCATGCATTAAAATTTGGCGCAAAAATAAGCTAATTTATACATCTAGGTGACAATAGTATTTGTAGTAAAAAATAATGCGAATTTTTGTGACCTTAAAAAGGTTAAAGGTGTCTTAATCAATACTATAAATACTAGGAAAATAAACTTTTTCACAGTTTATGGAGAATTATTAACAACTTGACCGAATTACCCAACAACTGAATATTTATAAAGTATCTTGCGCATAATTTTCATCAAGGAAATCCCAAATCCTATCCTGAATTTCATACTTGTCATGGTGATTGTTTTAATAAACTGTCATTATGAAAACTAGACTTTACAAAATTGAAATAACTGCCCTTTCCCATAAATACTTTATCCTATTATTAATTGGAACTTTTTTAATTGGTGCCATTCGCGCAAACAGGGGTTCTAGTTATTCACCATATTTCACTGATTATGATGGTGATGGGGTGTACGACCATGAAGATATTGACGATGATGGGGATGGAATTCTTGATTCGGTAGAAGATAAAAATCATGATGGGGATAATAACCCTGCAACCAACCCTACGGATACGGACAGTGACGGGGTACCGGATTATTTGGATTTGGATTCAGATAATGATGGTATACTAGACAATCTGGAAGGTCAAAATTTCCATACCTACAGACCAAAATCGGGAGTCGATTCAGACGGGAATGGATTGGATGATGTTTATGAATCATATCCGGGTGCTGGAGAAGGGATAGCGGTTAATGATAGGGATAATGACGGATATCCCAACCATTTGGATATTGATACGGATAATGACGGTATCCCTGACAATGTGGAGGCGCAATCAACCATGGGTTATATTGCTCCTAATGCCGACGAACCTGCTACCTACATTTCAAACCAAGGAGTCAATAGCGCATATATTGGTGGATTGACAGCTGTAAATACCGATGGTACACCGCCACCTGACAAGCCAGATTATCAAGATTTTGATAGTGATGATGATTTGGTGCCTGATAACAATGAAGGGAACGACTTCAATTTCGACGGTATCCCTGACCAGACATTTACCGGTACCGATACCGATGGCGACGGATTGGACGATGGCTACGAGGGCAGCGATGTCAACGACGGATTCGACGTGAACGATGAAATTAACGACCCGGCCAATGACCTTCCAAATACTGACTCCTCTGACGACGTGAACTTTAGGGATTTGGACGATGATAATGACGGATTGACAACGCCTGAAGAAGATGTTAACGGTAACAACGATCCTACCGATGACGACACAGATAATGATGGCAGGCCAAATTATTTGGATGTGGACAATAATCAAGGACCGGACACAGATGGTGATGGGGTCCCTGATAGCGCCGATTTGGACGATGACAATGACGGGATTTTGGATACCGTTGAAGACCCAAACCTCGACGGTGACAACGACCCGCTGACAGATCCTTTGGATTCCGATGGTGACGGATACCCAAATCATTTGGACATCGATAGCGACAACGACGGCATCCCGGACAATGTGGAGGCGCAGACCACGGACGGTTACATAGTACCGAACGACGACGACGCGGCTACCTATGCAAGCAACGATGGCGTAAACAGTGCCTATCCAGATGGTCTTACCCCTGTGAACACGGACGGTACTGACGAGGTGGACTATCTGGATAACGATTCGGACAATGATTCCGTGCCGGACAACAATGAAGGCAACGACTTCAATTTCGACGGTATCCCGGACCAGACATTTACCGGTGTCGATACCGATGGCGACGGTCTGGATAATGGTTACGAGGGCAGCGATGTAAACGACGGTTTTGATGTGAACGACGAAATCGACGACCCGGCCAATGACCTTCCGGACACGGACGGGACCGAGGACGTGAACTACCGTGACCTTGATGACGATGGGGACGGTATCGACACGCCAGATGAGGATGCGGACGGGGATGGCGACCCAACCAATGACGACACCGATAGTGATGGTACGCCCGATTATCTTGACCCCGATTCCCCAGGTACGGACACAGATGGTGATGGGGTCCCTGATAGCGCCGATTTGGACGATGACAATGACGGGATTTTGGATACCGTTGAAGACCCAAACCTCGACGGTGACAACGACCCGCTGACAGATCCTTTGGATTCCGATGGTGACGGATACCCAAATCATTTGGACATCGATAGCGACAACGACGGCATCCCGGACAATGTGGAGGCGCAGACCACGGACGGTTACATAGTACCGAACGACGACGACGCGGCTACCTATGCAAGCAACGATGGCGTAAACAGTGCCTATCCAGATGGTCTTACCCCTGTGAACACGGACGGTACTGACGAGGTGGACTATCTGGATAACGATTCGGACAATGATTCCGTGCCGGACAACAATGAAGGCAACGACTTCAATTTCGACGGTATCCCGGACCAGACATTTACCGGTGTCGATACCGATGGCGACGGTCTGGATAATGGTTACGAGGGCAGCGATGTAAACGACGGTTTTGATGTGAACGACGAAATCGACGACCCGGCCAATGACCTTCCGGACACGGACGGGACCGAGGACGTGAACTACCGTGACCTTGATGACGATGGGGACGGTATCGACACGCCAGATGAGGATGCGGACGGGGATGGCGACCCAACCAATGACGACACCGATAGTGATGGTACGCCTGATTATTTAGATCCAAAGACAGAGATAGTTGATGTTGTAGACGATGAGGTCTCAATCCCTGAGAATACTGTAACGGAGATTGATGTATTGGAGAATGACATGAACATACCATCAGAAGGGGAACTTACTGTGACCCAACCGACCAATGGAACAGTAGCGATAGATGATGGAGGAACTCCAGACGATATCACTGATGATGTATTGATCTATACTCCAGAAGATGGTTTCAATGGAACTGATAGTTTCGAGTATACCGTTTGCGACACCAACGGTAACTGCGACACGGCAACTGTAACCGTTACGGTGGGAACACCTCAGATGCTGGATGCGGTGGACGATCAAGTTTCCACGCCACAGGATACGGTTGTCGATATCGATGTATTAGCAAATGACATGAACATACCATCAGACGGGGAACTTACTGTGACCCAACCGACCAATGGAATAGTAGAGATGAATGATGGAGGAACTCCGGACGATATCACGGATGATGTATTGATCTATACTCCAGAAGATGGTTTCAACGGAACTGATAGTTTCGAGTATACCGTTTGCGACACGGAAGGGAACTGCGACACGGCTACTGTAACCGTAACGGTGGGCACACCAGAAATGTTGGATGCGGTGGACGATGAAGTTTCCACCCCACAGGATACGGTTATTGATATCGATGTGTTGGCCAATGACACGGGAATTCCGTCGGATGGGGAGTTGACCGTCACCGAACCCACCAACGGAACTGTAGCGATTGACAATAATGGAACTCCGGACGACATCACGGATGATGTACTTATCTACACCCCGGATGCCGGGTTCAACGGAACCGATAGCTTCGAGTATACCGTTTGCGACACGGAGGGGAACTGCGACACGGCTACGGTAACCATAACCGTGGGGACACCACCAGTATTGGATCTTGTGGACGATGAAGTTTCCACTCCACAGGATACATCCATTCAAATTGACATTCTAAACAATGATTCCGCAATACCTCTGGATGGAGAATTAACGGTGACTGCCCCTTCAAATGGAACAGTAGAAATAAACGACGGCGGAACCCCGGATGATATTTCAGATGATACGGTAACCTATACTCCACGGGAAGGTTTTAACGGAACCGACAGTTTCGAATATACCGTTTGCGATACGGATGGGAACTGCGACACGGCAACAGTCAGTATTACCGTGGAGGAAATTACGAGCCTAAAAGTGGAAGTTAATCAAATGCTGACTCCCAATGGGGATGGACGCAATGATTTTCTATTCATCCGTGGTACCGAAAATATCAGACAGAGTACCTTGCGAATTTTTAACAGATGGGGCGTATCGGTCTACGAAGGGGAAAACTATAACAATCAGACCAACGTTTTTGATGGGCGTTCAAGAGGTAGGTCAACCTTAAGTGTGGAGGAATATTTGCCATCGGGAGTCTATTTTTACATTTTTAATTACACCACTATGGACGGAGAGAATGTTGTGGATAGTGAGTATATTTACATCAGCAGATAAAAGCATAACTATATGAATATCAGATACAGGATACTAACTTTTTTAGCTATTACTTTTATCTTTCTAGCGGAAGCAAGTGCGCAGCAGGATGCGCAGTACACCCAATACATGTATAATACCATGACCGTGAATCCGGGGTATGTGGGATCTCGGGGTCAATTGAGTATGGCGGGTCTGTACCGTTCCCAATGGGTGGGATTGGAAGGTGCCCCAAGTACCTTTACACTAAACCTTCATTCCCCCATACGAAATAGTAAACTGGGTTATGGGGTGTCCATTGTCAATGACGAAATTGGTGATGGAACCGTTCAAGAAACCTATCTGGATGCTATGGTTTCCTATACCATTGATGTTTCCAGGGATGCAAAACTTTCATTTGGATTAAAGGCTGGAGGAAACATTTTAAGTCTAGATTTTGCCAAGCTTAGAAATTTTGACAACGAGGTGGTTCGTACCGATAATATTGACAGTAGATTTTCTCCAAATTTCGGATTGGGAATGTATTACCACACCAATAGTTTTTATGCTGGATTATCCGCCCCCAACTTGTTGCAGACGGAATATTTTGATAATACCAACAGGGACGCAAGTTCCGTTCAATTTGTTTCACAGGAAAGAATCAACTTTTACTTTATAACAGGTTACGTTTTTGACCTGAACGGCAACTTAAAGTTCAAACCCGCTTTATTGACCAAGATGGTGGGAGGAGCCCCATTACAAGTGGACCTGTCCGCCAATTTCATGTTCAACGATAAGTTTACCTTTGGTGCGGCCTATCGCTGGGACGCTGCGCTTAGTGCCTTGGTAGGGTTTCAAGTTTCCGAACAATTTATGTTAGGATTGGCCTATGATAGGGAAACGACGGAACTTGGTGGAACCCAGTTCAATGACGGTTCTTTTGAGGTCTTTTTAAGATTTGAATTGGTCAGATCTTTTCAACGTTTGGTATCACCCCGATTCTTTTAAAATATGCACATGTTTAAAAAAGTACATATCCTTTTTTTGCTAATAATGGCCCAATTTGTTTCGGGAACTGCGGTTGCCCAGGAACGGTTTTTAAAAAAAGGAAATGAAAAGTACGATGAATATTCCTTTAGTCCTGCCATAGATATTTATAAAAAAGTCTTGGACAAAGGTTTTGTTTCGGCAGATTTGCTGCGAAAATTGGGGAATTCCTATTATTACAATGCAGACTACAAAGAAGCCGGGGAAACCTTTGACAGATTGGTGAATGAATTTGAATCTGAAGTGAGTGCTGAGGATTATTTCAAATACGCCCAAACCTTAAAATCCTTGGAAGAATATGAAAAGGCGGGTGAGATAATGAACAAATTTACCCAAATAACGGGCAACGATGTCAGGGCCCAGCAATTTAAGAGCGCGGAAGATTACCTTGCAGAAATAAGAAAGAACTCGGGAAGGTATGAATTGAAAACTTTTGAATATAATTCGCCCTATTCGGATTTTGCCCCATCTTTTTACAAGGAAGGCTTAATTTTTTCTTCGGATAGGGATACAGGAAACTTTGCCCGAAACAGGCACACCTGGAACGGCAAGGATTTTTTGGATTTGTATAAAGTGAATGCCGATAGTGCTACACGGAGCAAGGTGGTAAAATTGGACGACTATGTGAATACCCGGCTACATGAATCCACTTCCATAACCACTAAAGATGGCCAAACCCTTTATTTTACCCGAAACAATATCGTGGAGGGAAAATATAAAAAGGATGAGGAGGGTATTATTCGGCTAAAAATTTTTAGGGCCCAAATGATGGATGATGGCATTTGGGGCGAGGTGGAGGAACTTCCTTTTAATAGCGACTCCTATTCTGTGGCGCACCCTGCGCTGAGTCCGGATGAAAAAACATTGTATTTTGCTTCGGACATGCCAGGTACCCTCGGCGCCTCGGACATTTTCATGGTAGAAATCAATAAGGACGGTACTTTTGGTACCCCCGTAAATTTAGGGAGTAACATAAATACGGAGGCTAGAGAAACATTTCCGTTCGTGACTGAGGAGGAAATTCTCTATTTTTCATCGGATGGCCACCCGGGCTTAGGTGGCTTGGATGTTTTCGGAACAAAAATAAAAAGGAAGGACTTCAACGGGAACATAATGAACGTGGGTGAACCCGTAAATAGCGTTAAGGACGATTTTACGTTTATCTTTAATGAGGAGAACAGAGAAGGCTATTTTGCGTCCAATAGGGATGACGGAATGGGCTATGACGATATCTACGCCTTTATTGAAAACGAACCCTTGGTTTTTGATTGCATACAACAGGTTACAGGTACGGTTAGGGACAAAATTTCAAATCAGGTTCTGGTGGGAGCCACGGTAAAAGTGATCAATGAGGACAACGAAGAACTTTTGTCCACGATTACGGATTCCAAGGGTACTTATAGTTTGGTATTGGATTGTAACCAAGGCAACTTTGTACGGGCTTTGATGGAAGGATATACTCCCCATGAGGAGTATATTGGCGTATCCGATGGCAAACCAAAAATCATCGACTTTTATTTGGAAAGGGATAGGGTGACAGCAGGTTACGGCGATGATTTGGCAAAACTCCTACAATTGAGTACCATCTATTTCGACTTCGATAAGTACAATATTAGAAAAGACTCCGAAGTCGAGATTGAAAAGGTAATCGCGGCCATGGAAAAATATCCCAGTCTAAAAATCAAGGTCAATTCCCATACGGACAGTAGGGGGCCTGCGGCCTATAATTTATGGCTGTCACAGAAAAGGGCGGAATCTACGGTAAATTACATGATCAAGAAGGGTATTTCCAAAGACCGATTATTGAGCGAAGGATTCGGTGAATCCAAGCTTTTGAACGAATGCGCCGATGGAGTTCCATGCTCTGCGGCCAATCATGACGTCAATAGAAGATCTGAATTCATTATTTTTGAATAAAGTGAACAATAATACTAATACGAAAAGGGAGCCAAATTGGCTGCCTTTTTCTGTTTGGGTGCCGCTTTGAATATAACCCAATAACGTTTTTTAAGGGCCACACTTCATCGATTAGCCCTTTCACAACAATTGTTTATTGATACCTTTTTCAAGCTTTAACTTCGTTTAATTGCAAAAAGTTGTATAGAAATGAAGTTCTTTAAACTGCTTTTGATTATCTCTTTAATGGTAGCTGCTGATGTTTCCTGGAGTCAGGAGACCTTTAGGGATAATTTTAGTTCTGCTTCATATTCAAATAATGATGGTAGTCAGAATTTTAGTTCTAATTGGATTGAGAACAATGATAATAACAATCCCGGTAGTGGTTCTACAAGAATTACTTCAGGGCGTTTGCGCTTTTCTAATAGTGATGATGATTGGATTTATCGATTTGTACCATTGGCAGGAGCATCAAGTGTTCAACTGACCTTGGATTTTGACGGTACATCTAGGGGTGGAGAAATCATGGATGTATACATTTATAACAGTAATACGGCGTTTTGGAATTTGGTAGGGAGTGTAGACAGTAATACTACTGGTACCATAACATACAATCTCACCGCTGCCGAAATCGATTCCAATCCAGCAATCATTTTTTATCCCAGGGATACTGACTGGCAAAATGGAGATACTATTTTTATCGATAATGTGTTATTTACGGCATTTTATGACCCAGTAGTTGAAATCACCGATGTTTCCGTAGATGAAACTGCTGGTACTGTTGACATTACGGTGACCCATACAGCAACTAATACAGGTAGTTTTAGCGTTAACTTTCAAACTGTTGACAATACTGCTGTAAGTGGGTCGGACTATAACTTTAATTCTGGAACTCTAAATTTTTCTGGTACCGTTGGAGATACTGAAACGGTGACGGTTACAATATTGGATGATAGTTTACTTGAGGGGCCGGAAAGTTTCATTTTGGACCTAACTGGCTCAAGTAATCCTTCGGTTGATATTACTGATAACGGAACGATTACTATTAACGATGATGAAGTTCAAGTTAACCCTCCTTTAGTACTGGTTCGAGAGTTCAATGGTAACTTTGACTACACTTCCACGGGAGGATCATTAAGAACCCTTCCTAATAATAATTCCAACAACGATGCTTGTCAGATACAAGCAACTTCTCAGGCACCCCTTTTGGTTGATGTTCCTGTAGGTGCCACTATTGAAAAGGCATATCTGTATTGGGCCCATTCCAATGGTACATTGGATACAAATGTGACCTTTGAAGGACAAAACGTTACAGCGGACCAGGCCTATACTTCCTTCATTACTACAAGGCAGTTTAACGGCTATGTAAGTGATGTAACTTCCATTGTACAGGCAAAGGCAAATTTAAACACGGCTGATTTCACGTTTACGGATTTAGATATAGATAATTCAGCTACCTACTGTAGTTCCTCAACGGTATTGGGAGGTTGGGCTCTTATGATATTTTATGAAGAGCCATCTCTACCGGTATCCACTATAAATGTGTACCAAGGCTTTTATGGAATAAGCGATGATACAAACAGTTATACTTTGGATAGTTTTTATGCTATCAGCGGGGCAGGGTCAAAAGCGTCCTTTTTATCATGGGAAGGCGATGAAAACATCGTGGGTGCCGGATCAGGGACGGTGGTAGAAAATTTATCCATCAGTGTGCCTGGAGATCCAGCCGTCGATTTAACCGGTGATGGAGGACAGACTGGGAATAATCCCTATAATAGTACCATTTATGATAATACTACACCTACAACTATAAATATTACCACATCATACGGCTTGGACTGGGACACTTATGACCTAACGAGTATCCTAGACCCTGGCGATACCCAATTTACGGCCAATGTAGCCATGGGTCAGGACTTTGTAATATCCAATGCTGTAGTGCTCAAGGTACAATCAAACTTGATAGCAGGAACCGTTTTTGAGGATATAAATTACGGCGGAGGATCGGGAAGAGACATGGCCACATCTTCCGGTATTCCTGTGGAAGGTTCTACGGTAGAGATTTATGACAATCTGGGTAATTTATGGAATTCTGAGACCACGGATGCCAACGGAGAATATGCCTTTGGCGGTATGGCGGATGGAACCTATATTATTCGCGTAGTAAATTCTACGGTTAGGTCCAGTAGAGGAGGGGGAACCGCCTGCACTGCGTGTTGGCCAATACAGACATTTAGAACTTCCCATAATGGTACCTCTTACAATTACATTACTGACGAGATTGGAGGGGCATTCCCAGACCAAGAAGACGTTAGTGCTGGGACTTTCAGTGGAGCTCAATCCGTTAGCTCCGTAACCATTGCTGGAGGAGGATTGGGCAATATCGATTTTGGTTTTAATTTTAATAGCATTGTGAATACAAACGAGGACGGTCAGGGATCTCTGGAGCAGTTTATAGTAAATTCCAACAACCTTGATGAGACAGGCCTTGATATTGAAGCAAACGCGCTCTTTGATCCCGTATCGGGAGAGGACACATCGGTCTTTATGATACCCACTTCAAGCGATCCATTGGGTCGAACGGCAGATTCAAATTATTCCGGAGGTTATTTTGATATTTTTATTTCAAATGGAAACCCACTAAGTAATATAAGCTCGGACAATACAAAAATTGACGGTAGAACCCAGACAGCTTATTCGGGGAATACCAATACTGGTACTGTTGGTGGTGGGGGAACTCAAGTAGGAATTTCTTCACTAGCCTTACCAAATTATGATTTACCGGAGATTCAAGTCCATAGGAATGGTGGTGATGTGTTTAAAATAAATGCGAATAATACCCAAATTAGGAATCTTTCAGTTTATGCCAACAACAATGCGGGTATTCGGATAGATGGTGGAAGTATTGACATTCAAAACAACCTGTTGGGAGTAAGTGCCTCTGGGGTAAATGCAGGTAATATCGACATTGCAGTAGAGAATTTAGGCGGAAATTTGTTGGTAGATTCCAACTATATTGCCACCACTACAGATAGTGGTATACTCATCAACGGTGGAACATCAAACATTATCCAGAACAATCATATTACCTCGAATGGTGACGCCGCTTGTGATGATAACATCCTAATCAATGGGGGTAGTGGTATAGTTATACAACAAAACTTAATTGAGAATGCGGCCTCCTTGGGTATAGATGCGGCCTTATCATCGGGAAATCTTATTATTTCACAAAATACGATAACAGGATCAGGTCAGGATGGTGGCAATTGTGGAGTTGGTCCAGAGGATATGGGTATAGAATTGGCTGGTAGCAACTCCCAAATATCTAATAATGTTATCTACAGCAATGGAGGTGCGGGAATTGTCTTAATTGGGTCCGGCAACGGTAATCTAATAAGTCAGAATTCATTTTATGCAAATGGTATCAATGCACCAGCCTTGGGTATAGATATTTTAGGTGATGGAGTAACCTTAAATGATTTGAACGATGCCGATGGTGGACCTAACGGCAACCTCAATTTCCCGATAATATCGGGTGTATATGGAAGCGCTACTTCATTAACAGTGGAAGGTTGGTCACGACCTGGAGCGACCTTGGAATTTTTTGTGACCGATATTAACGAAGGTACTGCCAGTGCCGGGGATAATCAATTGGGTCTTTTAAGGGACTATGGGGAAGGTCAGGTGTATATTTCAACCTTGGTCGAAGGCAGCGGGTCAGATCAGGATTCAAATCTTCTACCATATACAGATATGGACGGAAATACGGACAACACTAACAAATTTAAGTTCACCATTCCGTTACCTCCCGGAGTGACCATTGGCGAGTTGATTACGGCTACCGCAACATTGTCAAATAGCACTTCTGAGTTTTCTCCTTTAAGTGAAATTAGAACAAACTCCTTGATTACGAACAAGAGGATTACCTACCGGATAAAGAAGAACTAATCTGTATAATACAATATAAGTGTAGTTTTTTGGCTACAAGCGTACCTTTGAAAGCCACTGTAAATATTGGGCTAATCGATAAAGTACCCGCTATCTTTTGAACATTTTTAAAAGCTATAACCTCATTTTTCAGGACGTAGACCGTGCGAAAATCCATTTACACAACAATTATTTCACTGGGCTAGGTGTAAATCTAATTTTGTAAAGAATTAACATGCCGTGGTGTATCTACGGTCGAAAGGGAATACCGACCAACTATGGATTTGAATAACACTAACAAAAGGGTCAATCTTAAAATGACAAAGTATTTAAATAAACATAAGGCGATGGATAAAAGAATTTTGTGGATATTTTTATTCCTGTCCGGAATCACGTTCGCACAAACCACGGTAACACTTGAAGACCAATGCAATTGTGAGGTATTACAGGGAACGGCAGTTACCGCTGCTGGATCTGTAACTCCTACAGGAGCTGACCTCGGCGATTTATATGTGAATACCAATACGGGAACCATCTATTTTTGGGATGGTGATTCCTGGGAATTGACCTCAAGTGATACTAATACTACAAATGCTAGTTTTACAGAGAACGGAACGGACCTGATATTGACCGATTCTGACGGTAATTCGGTAACGATAGCACTTGCTGACATTGCCGCGGCAATAGACACCAATACCACCAATAACGCCTTTTTGGTTATGGGAACAGATTTGGTCATGGTGGATTCAGAAGGAAATATGGTAGGTATTCCATTGGCACAAATAGCCTCTTTAACGGACACCAACACCACGAACACGGGCCTTACCGAAGATGGAACGAACCTTATTTTGACGGACAGTGACGGCGGAACGGTAACGATAGCTTTGGCGGACATC
>NZ_VBUK01000014.1:0-69644 GCF_005780245.1 Maribacter aurantiacus
CGCCGATGGTACTGCTATACCAAGTGGGAGAGTAGGTAGCCGCCTTCCTCAAAGCCCCCTTACATAACGTAAGGGGGCTTTTTTTTATGTCTGTAAATGATAGTATGATTTTCTTCTAATCTAAAGAAGTCATACTTATAAAATGAATATCGGTTTGGAAAGTATCTTTCAATTCATCAATCCTTAAATAGAACTTCGTTATAATTGGATGTTACCAAGTATTCATTTTTCAGCAAGACTAAATATTCAATAATTTCCTTTCTATAGTCAAATTCGGCCGATAGACAATCCTTGTAATTTTGGTCGTATACTTCAATAGCGATATACCAATTTCCTTTTCTTGTTTCATAGAGGTTGCCCATAACCGGATCCAATTCGGCAGTATGCAAAACCCCATCAATAGCAAGGGGTACCAAATTGACCGTTTTTGTTGGTATTTCTACTTCATAAAATGAAAATAGAAAGTCCTTGTCTTCAATGGTAAAGGGAACATCGAGCCAGACATCTACATCGTTTAAAGAATATTTTATATTGATATAATTGTAAAATTCATTCGCTTGCTTAGGGTCTTCAAAAATATACATTTGTCGTTTTGGAAGTTGTCTTTTAAACTTTTTACCTTTTGAAATCGTGTAATCCTCTATAGATGGAGCGATTCTTATTGGGATACACGAGTTGATTAAAAGCAAGGACATCACCACTAAATATTTTGACATATGCTCTTTTTGAGGGTATTTAGTCCAGTGGCGATTTTATAAAGGCCGTTAGACCTATCTTTTTTGAATCAAAAATTGAGCCAAGTACAGCAAAAAAAACCGCCTCATTTCAAGAACGAGACGGTTCCCTATACTGTTAGGATTTCTAAAACCCAAAATGAGCAATAAAAAATCCCCGCCTGAACGGACGAGCAGGTATTACGGCTTCAAACTACTTCAAATACAAGATGTTTTAGCTGTTTTTTAATTTAACCATAGCCATGCTATGCTAACATCAAGAAAACACCTGTTTTTATTGAATTTGAACCCTCATGACGTAGTCCAGATGCATAATATTTGGGTTAAACCCTTGGCAAATCACCATCGCCCTTTAATGGCAATGCCGATTCCCCCATCAAATATTTGTCGACATGGTGCGCCGCTTGTCTACCTTCTGAAATTGCCCAAACGATGAGGGACTGACCTCTTCGCTGGTCTCCTGCAACAAATATTCCAGGGACATTTGTTTTATAATCGATTTCAGAGGCTTTAATATTGGTTCTGTTGTCCATCTCCAAACCTAGTTGCTCGGCAATCGTGTTCTCAGAACCTGTAAAACCAAGTGCTAGCAATGCCAATTCACATTTCCATTCCCTTTCTGTGCCCTCAACCTCTTTTAATTGCGGTCTTTGTCCGGGTACGGTGACCCATTCTACTTCAGAAGTTATCAACCCTTTTAGGTTGCCTTTTTCATCGCCTATAAACTTTTTGGTCGATATACTAAAAAAACGCTCGGCCCCTTCCTTATGGGAGGAACTGGTCCTCAATCGCATCGGCCAGAATGGCCAAGGTTGGTCCTTGGGTCTATCGGGTGTGCCCATGGGCATAATCTCGAAATTGGAAACCGATTTGGCCCCCTGCCTAAACGAGGTCCCAATACAGTCTGAACCAGTGTCCCCACCACCAATAACGACGACATCCTTATCCGTTGCCAAAATCTCTTCACCCAAATCCTTGATGCCATCAACACGTCTGTTGTTTTGTCCCAAGAAGTCCATGGCCTGCACTACACCTTTTAAATCGGCTCCTTCAATGGGCAACCTTCTTCGTACGGTTGCGCCACCTGTTAGCACAATAGCGTCGAAATCATTTTTTAGGGAACCTGCTTTAATATCCTTACCAACATGCACGCCACATTTGAATTCGATTCCCTCTTCTTTCAATACCTCCAATCTTCGGTCTATTACATGCTTTTCCATTTTGAAATCTGGGATGCCATATCTCAGCAAACCACCCGGTTTTTCATCCCTTTCAAAAACAGTTACCTGATGACCTGCCCTGTTCAATTGCTGTGCAGCAGCCAAACCTGCGGGTCCGGAACCTACAACGGCCACTTTTTTACCTGTTCGCTCCAAAGGAGGCTTTGCTGTAATCCATCCTTTTTTAAATGCGGTCTCAGCAATGTTTTTTTCAATATTTTCAATGGTTACCGGATCTTCATTGATACCCAAAACGCATGCTTCTTCACAAGGTGCCGGGCACAATCTACCTGTAAACTCTGGGAAATTATTGGTGGAGTGTAGTATTTCACTCGCCTTTTCCCACTTACCACGATAAACTGCATCATTAAAATCTGGTATCAAATTTCCCAAAGGGCAACCGCTATGGCAAAACGGGATTCCACAATCCATACATCTGGCACCTTGGTCCTTAACATCTTTTTCCTCCATAGGCAGCGTAAACTCCCTATAGTTTTTGATACGCTCCTCCACAGGAGCATACGATTCTACCTTTCTATCGATTTCCAAAAATCCTGTTATCTTCCCCATTTCCCGATTTTATATTGTTTGTAAATTTTCTTTCTCCAAGCGGATCAATGCCTGTCTATATTCCTCTGGGAACACCTTGATGAATTTAGGTAGATAAGCTTCCCAATTTTCCAAAATACGTTGGGCCAATGGACTCATTGTGGAATTGTAATGGCTTGTAATCAAATCCTTCAATTGTTTGATGTCCTGGTCTTCTTCTACTTTTAAAAGATTGAGACCTTCCCCGCTACATCTGTTTCTAAATGTCTTTTTCTCGTCGAGTACGTATGCGATCCCGCCACTCATACCGGCACCAAAGTTTCTTCCAACTTCTCCCAAAATAACGGCAACTCCGCCGGTCATGTACTCACAACCATGGTCACCAATACCTTCCACAACAGCCTTTGCGCCGGAATTTCTAACGCAGAAACGCTCGCCCGCCTTACCATTGATATAGGCCCTACCGGCAGTAGCGCCATAAAGGGTCACATTCCCTGTGATGACATTTTCTTCCGGAACGATGGTGGAGCCTTCCGGAACCCGTACTACCAACTTCGCCCCCGAAAGCCCTTTTCCTAGATAATCGTTGGTGTTACCATTGACGATCATGGTCAAGCCTCTGGTGGCAAAGGCGCCAAAACTTTGACCTGCAGAACCTGTGAAGTTAAGCTTCAAAGTGTTGATCGGTAAACCTTCCGCACCATAAGTTTTGGATATTTCATTGCTAATAATTGCACCTACGGCCCTGTCCGTATTGCTAATGGGGTAATCCAAGGTCAATTTTTCCTTTCGGAACAAGGACGGATTTGCTTTTTCTATGATGTCGAATTCGATGGAATCGAATACATCGTGCTTTTGTTTTTCCGTATTATAGAATTTGGTTCCTTTTGGCACATCGACCTGATGCAATATAGGGGTCAGATCGATGCCATTGGCCTTGTAATGATCTATGGCCTTTTTTCGGTCTAGCTTATGCACCTGCCCTACCATTTCGTTAATGGTCCTAAAGCCAAGCTGCGCCATAATTTCCCGTAGTTCTTGGGCTATGAAATACATGTAGTTGACCACGTGTTCCGGTTTTCCTTCGAACTTTTTACGCAGTTCCGGATTCTGTGTTGCGATACCAACCGGGCAGGTATTCAAATGGCAAACGCGCATCATGATACAACCCGATGCGACCAAAGGTGCGGTGGCAAAGCCAAATTCCTCCGCCCCCAACAAACAGGCTACGGCAACATCGCGGCCTGTTTTCAACTGTCCGTCACATTCCAAGACAATTCTGTTCCTAAGGTCGTTTAGTACCAATGTCTGTTGTGCTTCGGCAATGCCAAGCTCCCATGGCAACCCGGCATGTTTCAAGGAAGTGAGGGGAGAGGCTCCCGTACCACCATCGAAACCGGATACCAAAATTACATCCGCTTTGGCTTTTGCAACCCCGGCGGCGACCGTTCCAACACCTACTTCCGATACCAATTTTACGTTGATCCTGGCCTTCCTGTTGGCCGATTTCAAATCATATATCAACTGAGACAAATCCTCAATGGAGTAAATATCGTGGTGCGGTGGTGGGGAGATCAGCCCTACATACGGTGTGGAATTTCGGGTTTTGGCAATGGCGGGATTTACCTTCGGCCCAGGTAATTGTCCGCCTTCCCCTGGTTTGGCCCCTTGGGCCATTTTAATCTGGATTTCCTTGGCATTGGTGAGATAGTTGGATGTTACCCCAAATCTGCCCGAAGCAACCTGCTTTATGGCACTGTTACGCCAATCCCCGGTGGCATTTTTGTAAAATCGCTCTTCATCTTCGCCTCCTTCACCGGAGTTACTTTTACCTCCAATTCGGTTCATCGCAATGGCCAAATTCTCATGGGCTTCCTTGCTTATGGAGCCGTAGGACATCGCCCCGGTCTTAAATCTTTTTACGATTTCCGTCCATGGTTCAACTTCGTCCAACGGAATTGGGTCATAGTTTGAAAACTCGAACAGTCCCCTGATCGTCATCAAGTTTTTGGCTTGCTCGTTCACCATTTGTGAGAACTCCTTATACGTTTCAGGTTCGTTGTTTCGGACGGATTTTTGGAGTTTGGCGATTGTCAAAGGGTTGAACATGTGTTTTTCGCCATTTCTCCTCCATCTGTATTCGCCTCCAATTTCCAGGTCCAAATTGGCATCGACTTCCTTGGTGGAGAATGCCTTCTGGTGGCGTTTTGCTACCTCTTTTTCTATTTGGTAAAGACCGATTCCCTGAATCCTTGTAGGCGTATTGGGGAAATATTTATCGACCACTTTTGTGTTGATACCTATACACTCGAAAAGTTGTGAGCCACGGTAGGAGTTCAAGGTAGAGATTCCTATTTTGTTCATGACCTTTAAGATACCTTTTCCAATGGCCTTGTTGTAATTCTTAATGGCCTCCTCAAAGGTAAATTCATGGATATCCTGTTCCTCGATTTGTTCCCCTATGATTTCGTTTACCAAGTATGGATTGATGGCACTCGCCCCAAACCCGAACAACAAGGCAAAGTGATGTACTTCCCTTGGTTCCGCTGATTCTATTATGATGCTAAGTTTTGAACGTTTGCCCAGTTTTTGTAGTCCGCTATTTATATAGGAACAAGCTAACAACGCCGGTATGGGCGCGTTCTCCTTGTTTACATTTCTATCGGATAAAATAATAATATTCGCCCCCTCGTCCGCAGCTTGCGAGGCTTGAGTCAATATGGACTGTAAGGCATCTTCCAAGCCATTATGTCCCTTTTCCACTGGATATAGCATGGAAATGGAAACCACCTTGTAATCCGGACTGGCGTCATAATTCTTGATCTTGTCCAAATCCTCTTTGGAAATAACCGGGTTCTGGATCTTTAACTTCCTGCAATGCAGTTCCGAAAATTCAAAGATATTATGGTCACTGCCTAAGGTTAGACTTATATCAGTAATCAGCTCTTCACGAATACCATCCAAAGGCGGATTGGTTACCTGGGCAAAGAGCTGCTGAAAATAATTGTAGATAAGTTGTGGCCTTTCTGACAACACGGCAATGGGAGTATCGGAACCCATGGACCCAATTGGTTCCTTACCCGTTTTTCCCATGGGAAGTATAATGGTGTTGATATCTTCCAAGGTGTATCCAAAAACCGATTTACGCTTTTCCAAAGAAGCTTCTCCCAAGAACAATGGGCAATCATTATAAGGTATATCCTTTAAATGGACCAGATTTTTGTCCAACCATTTTTTGTACGGATGTTTTTTGGCTATCTCCTCTTTGATTTCCTCGTCATTTACGATACGACCTTCCTCCATGTTCACCAAGAACATTTTTCCGGGCTCCAAACGGCCATGGAATTCCACATTTTCAGGTGCGATTTCAACGACGCCCGTTTCGGAAGACATCACCACATAATCGTCCTTTGTAACGGAGTATCTGGAAGGTCTAAGCCCATTTCTGTCAAGCAATGCGCCAATGTAGTTTCCATCCGTAAAGGGTATGGAGGCAGGGCCGTCCCATGGTTCCATCATACAGGAGTGGTATTCGTAGAATGCCTTTTTCGCTTCGGACATTTCCGTATTTTTTTCCCAAGCTTCTGGAACCAAAATCATCATGACCTCTGGTAATGAGCGTCCTGTCATCAGCAATAACTCAACGACCATATCCATAGTGGCGGAGTCCGATTTGCCCGGTAAAACGATAGGAAGTATGTTTTTAATTTCATCGCCGAACATTTCACTTTCCAGTAGCTCCTGTCTGGAGAACATCCTTGAAACGTTTCCTCTCAAGGTGTTTATCTCTCCATTGTGGCACATATACCTAAATGGTTGTGCCAAATCCCATGTTGGGAATGTGTTGGTAGAAAAGCGTTGGTGTACCAAGGCCAATCTTGTCACGACCCTTGGGTCCATGAGATCGGAATAATAAAGACTGATGTCCATGGGCATCAGAAGCCCCTTAAATATTATAATCTTGGTAGATAGGCTGGGTACGTAGAAAAACTTACTTTCGGAAAGTTTTGATTTTATAATGGCGTGTTCAGTGACCTTTCTGGCTATGAACAATTTCAAATTGAAATTGAAGTAGGATTGTTCCTTGTTCTCCTTTGCTATGAAAACTTGTTTTACAAAAGGTTCGGTTTCGGCAGCAATTCTTCCGGGTACTGAACGGTTTACCGGAACGTTTCTCCAGCCTAGTAATTTAAGCCCTTGTTTCTTTATGTTTTCCTCGAATACTTGAATGCAATACTCCCGCTGATTCTGTTTTTGTGGGAAAAACACGTTGCCAACAGCATACTCACCTTGTTCTGGAAGTTCAAAAGTGCAAACCTCCTTGAAGAAGACATGGGGTATATCTATCAATATACCTGCACCATCCCCTGTTTTGCCATCTGCACTTACAGCACCTCTATGCTCCAGCCGTTCCAGAATTTCAAGTGCCTTATGAATAATATCATTGGATTTTTTTCCTTTAAGGCTACAAATAAAACCGGCACCACAGTTGTCGTGCTCAAATTCTGGCAGATAAAGTCCTTGCTTCTTCAATCTCATAATTTATCGTATTTCTTCAAAAATATTATTTTATTTAAATTATAATCAGTGAATAAAAGGTAATCAAGTAAAATATTTAACGTTTTTAAATAAAGCTTAAAATATCTTTAAATCATAATTTTTGAGTAGGTCAAATTATCATATTGATAAATGTATGATAATATTAAGTAAGCCCATTGACTATATTGGGGGTCGTGGTCTTGAAATGAAGGTATATCACAATTTGACCCCTACTTATGTTATGGGTAACAGGTATGGGATTTGTTTTTTTTGCTAGCACCCTAATTTCTATAGGGTGTTACTAACTTGAAAAAGGTTTATTTTAAGATGGACCGTGAAATAACGATTTTTTGGATCTCAGATGTGCCCTCATAAATTTGTGTAATTTTGGCGTCACGCATTAGTCTCTCCACATGATAATCCTTAACAAATCCATTTCCTCCGTGAATCTGTACGGCTTCAACGGTGGTCTCCATGGCTACCTGTGAGGCATATAATTTGGCCATGGCACCCGAAAGGTCATAGTTCGCTCCATTGTCCTTTTCCTTTGCTGCTTGATAAACCAGCAATCTTGCCGCTTGTATTTGGGTATGCATATCCGCAAGTTTAAAGGCAATGGCTTGGTGATTGCTGATCTCTGTTCCAAACGCCTTTCTTTCCTTTGAATATTTCAAGGCCAATTCATACGCACCTGCGGCAATGCCTAAAGCTTGGGCGGCAATCCCTATTCTTCCCCCCGCCAAGGTTTTCATGGCAAATTTAAACCCGAATCCGTCCTCACCGATCCTATTTTCCTTTGGCACCTTTACATCATTAAAAAGTAAGGAATGTGTGTCGCTACCACGGATACCCAATTTGTTTTCCTTGGGGCCGATTTCAAAACCTTCCATTCCCTTTTCTACAATGAGCGCATTGATTCCCCGATGCTTTTTATCCTTATCCGTTTGGGCGATGACCAAATATACGCCTGCCGTTCCACCGTTGGTAATCCAATTCTTGGTACCGTTTAAAAGATAATGGTCTCCTTTATCAATGGCCGTGGTTTTCTGGGATGTGGCATCACTGCCCGCTTCGGGTTCGGATAAACAGAACGCCCCAATGATTTCCCCCGTTGCCAGTTTATGCAGATATTTTTCCTTTTGTTCCTCGGTCCCATAGGTTTCAAGACCCCAACAGACCAATGAATTGTTTACAGATACGATTACAGAGGAGGAGGCATCGACTTTGGATAGTTCCTCCATCACCAGTACATACGAGAGGGTATCCAATCCACTTCCTCCGTATTTTGGATCCACCATCATTCCCAAAAAGCCCAATTCTCCCATTTTTCTGACTTCCTCTTTCGGAAATTTTTGTTGCTCGTCCCTTTCGATAACTCCTGGAAGCAATTCGTTTTGTGCAAAATCACGCGCCGCTTGTTTAATCAGCTCCTGTTCTTCGGTAAGTTTAAAATCCATCGTACTTTTTTAAAAAGGTATATCAACAAATATAAGCCTATACCATTTAATTATTTAATCTGATATTGAATCAGTTCAATTCTTTGTTACGATATCTACCGACTTAATTCTACCGAGAGACATAATTTTGTTAAAAAATGCGATGTAATGGATTGACTTTCAAATGCCTTTAGGATAATCTATTTTTGGCTATGGTAGGATTGACAATTTTGGATATCTTTAGGGAATTTCAAAATTTATAATTCAGACTTATATTTGATACCTTACATAGGAGGAAACTAAAAACCAACAGCGCATGGAAACCATTATTATCATTGTTTTTTTAGCGGGATATCTCGCGATTACCCTGGAACATAATTTAAAAATCGATAAGCTGATTCCAGCTTTGGCCATGATGGCCATATTGTGGGCGCTCATCGCCTTGAACCATATGCCCGTTTTTGAAGTGAATGCGGAGCTAAGGGAATTGGAGCCGACACACTTGGATGAGATTTTGCTCCACCATTTAGGCAAGACGGCGGAAATTTTAGTTTTTCTTTTAGGAGCCATGACCATTGTTGAGATTATCGATTATTTTGACGGTTTTGCCACCATCAAAGGATACATTAGGACTAGGAGCAAAAGAAGGTTATTATGGTTGTTTTCTATTTTGGCCTTTATTCTATCTGCCATCATTGATAACCTTACCGCAACGATTGTACTGATTACCATTTTGCAAAAGGTCATCAACGATAGGAATACCAGACTTTGGTTTGCGGGTATGATAATCATCGCCGCCAATGCAGGGGGTGCGTGGTCCCCAATAGGTGATGTAACAACCACAATGTTATGGATAGCCAACAAGGTATCTGCTGGGCAGTTGGTAATACATGTATTGATTCCTTCCATAATTTGTATGGTAGTCCCCACACTTATCGCGGGAACAAATAGTGCTTTTAAAGGAAATATAGAAGGTAGTTTTGAAGAAGAGACGCCAAAATCGAAGTATGGTTCTACAATGTTGTATTTAGGTCTTGGAGCCATAGTTTTTGTACCCTTTTTCAAGACTATTACACATCTACCGCCATACGTTGGTATGATGCTTTCCTTGGCCGTGGTTGCGACGTTCGCAGAGATTTATAGTAACAAAAAATTTAGTATTACTTCTTTAGATGGGGAACACAGCGATACACAAGGACACCATAGCCCCGTGCATCACTCCTTATCAAAAATAGAATTGCCCAGTATTTTATTCTTCTTGGGAATCCTTTTGGCCGTTGCCGCCTTGGAATCCCTGGGAATGCTTTTCCATTATGCCGAAAGTTTGAATCAGGCTATTCCCAATACGGATATCGTGGTGATGTTGTTTGGTGTGGGATCTGCAGTAATTGATAATGTGCCTTTGGTTGCCGCTAGTATGGGAATGTTCGGGGAATCTATGGATAATCCTCTTTGGCATTTTATCGCATATTCTGCTGGTACAGGCGGAAGTATGTTAATAATTGGTTCTGCGGCAGGGGTTGTTGCCATGGGCATGGAAAAAATCGACTTTTTCTGGTATTTGAAAAAAATAGCATGGCTTGCTTTTGTTGGGTTTATCGCAGGTGCCGGAGTGTTCATTTTATTAAGAGATTTTGTCCTGCACGGATAATTTAATCTGCAATTCACCGTTATAATGGCAAATTTCATTTATAGAATACTATGTTGTTAATACAAGATTTGTCACAAGATCCGGCTATGGGCGAAGTGATTTCCGAAGAGAAAACACTTTCCGTAATGGACTTGGTTTTTAATGGCGGTACGGGTAGCGTCGTTATCATTACCGTATTGTTTTTGATGTTGGGCGTGGCCCTTTACATTTACTTTGAACGGCTTTTGGCCGTCAATGCCGCTTCCAAAATCGATAAGAATTTCATGAACCAAATACGGGATCATGTCACTTCCGGAAAATTGGAGGCTGCCAAAATTCTATGCGCCCAAACGGATTCTCCAGTGGCTAGATTGACCGAAAAAGGTATTTCCAGAATTGGAAAACCATTGGACGATATCAACACCGCAATTGAAAATGCGGGGACCCTTGAAGTCTATAAACTGGAAAAGAACGTGAGCGTTCTTGCTACCGTTGCCGGGGCGGCACCCATGATCGGATTCTTGGGAACTGTAATCGGTATGATCTTGGCTTTCCATGAAATGGCCAGTAGTGGTGGTCAAGCGGAAATGGGCTCTTTGGCTTCCGGTATCTACACCGCAATGACTACAACGGTTGCGGGTCTAATCGTGGGTATCATCGCCTATATGGGGTATAACCATTTGGTGAACAGAACGGATAAGGTTGTCCATAAAATGGAGGCCAATGCCGTAGAGTTTCTGGATCTTTTGAACGAACCACTTTAATATTTCAATATGAAATTAAAAGGAAGGAATAAAGTTAGTCCAGACTTTAGCATGTCGTCCATGACGGATATCGTATTTTTATTATTGATTTTCTTCATGTTAACGGCCAATTCACCAAATGCACTGGATTTATTGTTACCAAAGGCAAAAGGAAAGTCCACCAATACACAAAATGTATCCGTGAGTATTGATAAGAACTTACAGTACTTTGTCAACAACCAGAGAATTAACGGAGAGTACATTGAAATTGAATTAAAAAAAGCACTGGAAGGCCAAGAAAAGCCTACGATTATCCTAAGGGCAGAAGAGAGCGTTGCCATAAAAGAGGCGGTAAACGTAATGGATATTGCCAATAGGAATAATTACAAGGTCATTTTGGCGGTGCGGCCTAACTAATGGCATTTTTAGACACGAGACACAAGAAA
This sequence comes from Maribacter aurantiacus, assembly GCF_005780245.1. NCBI lineage: Bacteria > Pseudomonadati > Bacteroidota > Flavobacteriia > Flavobacteriales > Flavobacteriaceae > Maribacter > Maribacter aurantiacus. The sequence goes on from NZ_VBUK01000014.1 coordinate 11,298, forward strand.
AAATCCCTAACACTAACGACCTTGCTTTTGAGCATTCTGTTGTTGGTGCTCTTCTATATTGGTCTGACCTATATGGATCCACCGATTGAAACCGGAATATCCGTGAATTTTGGTACGACCGATTTTGGTAGCGGAAGGGTACAACCTAAGGAGCGCGTACGTTCGGAACCTTTGGAAACCCCTCCGGTAGAACCTACAAAACAAGAAGTATCGGAAGCTATTGAAAAGGTTCCGGAAAAAGTACAGGAAGAACAGGTCAAGGAGGCCCCATCAGAAAAAGTGCTTACCCAAGAGGATGAGGAATCTATCAGGATAAAGCAGGCCCAAGAGGCCAAGAGAAAGGCAGATGCCGCTGCAGCGGAACAAAAACGAAAGGCCGAGGCCGCCGAACAAAAAGCAAAGGCCGAAGCGGAACGAATTGCACAACAAAAACGGGAAGCCGAAGAACAAGCCAGGCAGGAACAGGAGGCCAAAAAACGTAAGTTGGACGAACTTATGGGCGGACTAAATAAATCTGACGGAACGGCTTCCGGGAGTGAGGGCGATGACAACAGGGCCGGTGATAAAGGCAGCCCAGACGGTGATCCTTATGCTACTAGTTACTATGGTAGCCCAGGTTCGGGTAGCGGAACAGGAGGGTACGGCTTAAACGGTAGGTCTTTGGTAAGTAAGGGAAAAGTACCTCAAGAATGCAATGAATCAGGTCGAGTGGTAGTGCAAATTTGGGTTGATAAGAATGGAAATGTAATTAGGGCAGAACCAGGTGTGAAGGGTACAACGAATACAGCAAAGTGTCTTTTGGAACCTGCCAGAAAAACGGCCTTTATGCACAAATGGAACCTTGATTCCAATGCCCCAAGTCAACAAGTCGGATTTGTAGTAGTGAACTTTAAATTAGGGGAGTGACCTATCAGCAGACCTTGGATTGGATGTTCGCACAACTTCCAATGTACCAGCAAAAGGGCAAGATTGCGTTCAACACAAAATTGGATGGAATCCTAGAATTTTCAGAATATCTAGGGAATCCACACAAAACCTTTAAAAGTATCCATGTAGCGGGAACCAATGGTAAAGGGTCGAGCAGCCATATGCTCGCGTCCATTCTACAGGAAGCAGGATACAAGGTGGGTCTTTATACATCGCCCCATCTTAAGGATTTCAGAGAACGTATCAGGATCAATGGAAAACCGGTCAAAAAAGGCTTCGTAACAAAATTTATTTCCGAAAATCGGGATTTTTTTGATAACCGACACCTATCCTTTTTTGAGATGACTGTAGGTATGGCATTTCGGTATTTTTCGGAACAACAGGTGGATATTGCCGTGGTTGAAGTAGGACTGGGAGGAAGATTGGATTCTACAAATATCATCACACCTGAAATTTCCTTGATAACGAATATCGGCTTTGACCATATGGACATGCTAGGGGATACTCTTCCTAAAATCGCTTTTGAGAAAGCAGGAATCATCAAGACAAATGTTCCTGTGGTCGTTAGTGAATATCACGATGAAACCGCACCTGTGTTTAGTCAAATAGCTAAAGAAAGGAATGCCAAATTGATATTTGCGGAAAAGGAAATTTCTGAAACGTACCAGACATCGTTAAAAGGAAAATATCAAACTAAGAACATCAAAGGTGTTTTGGCTGTCATTGCGGCGTTGCCAAATTTTAACGTTCAAAAGGAAAATATTGCGAAAGGATTACACAAGGTTATCGAAAATACGGGCCTGATGGGTCGCTGGCAACAATTGGGACAAGCGCCAAAGATTATATGCGATACGGCACATAACAAGGAAGGATTGCAGTTGGTATTGGATCAGCTAATGGAAGAGGTTTATGAAACATTGCACATAGTCCTAGGTTTTGTAAAGGAAAAGGATTTAAATTCGATACTCCCCATGTTTCCAGTCCATGCCGTCTATTACTTTTGCCAACCGAATATTTCCAGAGGTCTCTCTGCCAATTTACTAAAGGAAATGGCCGAAGACTATAATTTACATGGGGCTGTTTTTGATACCGTTTCAAAAGCATATAATGCAGCAAAACAAGCTGCTACAAAATCCGATTTTATTTTTGTGGGAGGCAGTACTTTTGTAGTGGCAGAAGTTGTTTAAATTTTTTATTTTTTTCTTTTGGAGTAAATAAAACTATTCTATATTTGCACTCCTTTTAGGGCTCTTAGCTCAGTTGGTTCAGAGCACCTGCCTTACAAGCAGGGGGTCACTGGTTCGAATCCAGTAGGGCCCACGGATTAAAAAAAAACCCGTACTTAATATTGTACGGGTTTTTTGTTTCTACTTGTAAAAAGAGTTACTTCTACTTGATTTTACTAGAAAATTATTTCCATTTCGGGGTTTTTCACTTTGAATTCCTGAATTATTTCTTTGTCCGCCGCTGTATTCCAAAGATAAATGCGTCTTAGGCTTGAAATTTTGGACAGGTCCTCCAAACATTTTTCCGAAACATTGGTCTCATATAGATTGATACTCTCCAAGTGCTTTAGAGTCGAAAGCGGTTTTATTCCTGTATCGGTGAGGGAGGTCTTTTCCAACTGAAGCCGGGTAAGATTGGGGAATTTTGATATGTAATTTACTTGGCTATCGGAAATATTACTTTTGGCGAACGATAGCCATGTAATATGATCGGACACTTCCAACAATGATTTTAATTTTTCTTCTGTTAGTTCTTGGTCGTTGTATTTGATATCCAATAGGTAATTTTCTTGTCCCAATTTTTTGACCGAAAAACCTTGATCAATGAGTTTATCAATTACAAGGGAATCCACCGGTTCTATTTTTACCATTTCGTACCAAGGTTTTGGGGTGGTATCGATTCCATAATTTTTAGACAATATCGATTTTATGGGACCTATGGCGTTTCCTTCCTCAACTTTCATTGTCAAATCAGCCCCATTGGTAATCCACCAATCCAATAATTGAATTTCGGTATAAGTAAGGGGCTCCCCTACGGGAGGCATATATTTTTGACTTTTTGGGGATAGGGTAACCCTTTTAAAAAGTTCACTTTCGGTAGGGATACGGGCTATTAAAGTTGGACCACTTTCACCGCCCTTGAACAGTGAATCCGGGTGTTCCATATTTAAGTGTCCCCTTTGGATCTCGGCATTGTGGCATGCCCAACATTTTTCCTGTAAAATAGGTGCTATCAAATATTCGTAAACCACTATGGAATCCCGGTTTGAAAAATCGGTTTTACCAAATTCCTTTTCGGCAAACTTGTTTTTGATAAAGGCAGGTGCATATTCCAAAAGGTAGTCCGGTCCGTGGGTCAACGTTCCCCCCAAGTGTCCCTCTATAAAAATCACCAATAGGACGAGGATATTTATGGTGTTCTGAATTCCAGGGGCATAGCGTTTCCAATTTTTTTTAAGCCAGCAGCCTATAAAACCCATAAACACCAAGGAGACTCCAAGCCAGCGATGAAAAAACAGATCGTCCTCCAGATATAATCCCGTATCGCCCAACCACCATCCGGAAATGATGGATGCCAAGCCGCCAAGGCTGCCCAATAACCAAGCATAGGCTATTAATTGACCTATTTTTCTTCCTCTGATATGTTGATACCATTCCAGTAAGATAGCCAGCAAAAGAAACCCGATCGGCAAGTGGACCAAAACAGGATGAAACCGACCCAAAAAATAGGTAAAGTCTGTAAACAGGAACAATGTCATTTTAAAGGTCGGGATTTAAACCCGATGGAGTTTGATGGGATACGTCTTTCCCGAAGCCCACTGCGGAACATAAAGGTTACCATCCGCATCGACCAAGACGTCATGGGGGTTTCTAAAAGTGCTACCGTCGTACTGAGGTTCTACCAGAATGTTGTTTACATATTCTGGAGCGCTTCCGCCAGGTAGGGAAACTACTTTATTGTTTGCATCCAGTACCGCCAACATACCGTCCCAAGTGTCCCATGTTTTGGTTACGATCACCGCGAAATAGAGATGATTATCATTAATGACAGGTCTACAAATGGAGCACCCTGGCAACTTAATGGTTTCCAAATGTTTGCCATCCAGAGAGAACCTTTTGAATTCCTGACTCGCCCTGGACGTAATCAAAAGCGTTGGGTTGGAGGCGTCCCTTGTATCAAGGGTAATTCCGTGGCAACAGTTAAATTCGCCCGGCCCATTACCGCTTCCCCCAAAATGGTTTAAGTACTCGCCTTTTTCGTTGTAATGGATGATGTAGTTTTCCCCATAGCCATCGGCCACGTAGAAATCCCCATTGGGTAAAATGGCCGTTTCCGTAGGTTTGAACTGTTCATCACTTTGATATCCTGAAACTTCCCTAGGTCGCTTCAGGGTCAATATAATCCTGCCATTCAAGGTTGTTTTATGGACTTTATGGGTTTCCGGATCTGTAATGAGTAGAAATTGGTCGCTTCCCTCTCCCATGATGGAAAGTCCGTGTGCCCCGGGAAATTCCCTGCCCCAAGATGTCAATACCTTACCAGCCGTGTCATAAACGATGATGTTATCATTGATTGCACCGGTAGTCGTCATCAATATTCTTCCCTGGCTGTCCATTACCATTTCATGGCAATCATTTACAGGTATTTTGGAAGGGTCTTGAACTCCCCATTCCTTATCCACTTTGTATATAAAATCACCATGTCCAACAATACCGTCCATATATTTTTTGGATTTTAGAATACCGAAAGTTTCCTTTGGTACGATCATGCTTGCCGTAGTAGCGGCAAGCGTATTTTTTATAAATATTCGTCTCTTATTTTTCATATACCGATATATTTTAGGCCAAAATTTCCTTTACAACCTCTCCATGTACATCCGTAAGGCGATATCTTCTTCCTTGGAATTTAAACGTTAGGCGTTCATGATCTATACCCAGTAAATGCATTACTGTAGCCTGAAAGTCATGGATGTGAACGGGCCGTTGTGTAATATTGAACCCAAATTCGTCCGTGGCACCTAGGGTCATTCCTCCCTTTATTCCAGCACCTGCCATAAAAATCGTAAAGCATTTACCATGATGGTCCCTGCCAAAATTCGTCGCCGTTAATTGGCCTTGGGAGTAATTGGTCCGGCCAAACTCTCCGCCCCAAATGACCAAGGTGTCTTCAAGCATCCCCCTTTGTTTAAGGTCTGTTATAAGGGCGGCCGTTGCTTGGTCCGTATCCTTGCACTGTCTCTTTAGGGCACTGGGCAAATTTCCGTGTTGGTCCCATCCTTGGTGATATAATTGTATGAATTTCACGTCTCTTTCGGCCAACCTTCTTGCCAATAAGGCGTTAGCTGCAAAAGTTCCTGGTACTTTACTGTCCTCGCCGTACATGTCATAGATATATTCAGGCTCGTCTGAAGTATCCATAATTTCAGGTACGGAGGTTTGCATTCTAAAGGCCATTTCATATTGTGCCATTCGTGCCATTATTTCCGGGTCCCCAATATCCTTTTGGTTCAATTGTTCCAACTTTTGTAGGTAATCCAATTGCTCCCTTCTTCCTTGGGAATCCACACCTGGTGGATTAGTTAAGTAAAGCACTGGATCTTTTCCTGCCCTAAATTGTACACCCTGGTGCTGTGAAGGCAGGAATCCATTACCCCATAATCTGGAATATAACGGTTGTCCCCCCGTTTTTCCTTTGGTCACGAGTACTACAAATTCTGGAAGGTTTTTGTTGTCTGTACCAAGACCATAACTAAGCCATGAACCCATGGAGGGCCTACCCGGTAATTGGGAACCTGTTTGCATAAAGGTAATGGCGGGATCGTGATTGATGGCTTCCGTATACATGGATTTGATAAAGCATAGATCATCCACTATCTTGGAAGTATGCGGCATTAAGTCTGTCATCCAAGCCCCACTGTCCCCAAATTGATTGAAAGTAGATAAGGTTCCCGCCAAGGGCAGGGAGGCCTGGCCGGAGGTCATCCCCGTTAATCGCTGTCCGCCATGCACGCTTTCAGGTAAATCCTGACCTTGCATCTTGTTCAACAGGGGTTTGTAATCAAACAGGTCCAACTGTGACGGGGCACCACTCTGAAAAAGATAAATGATTCGTTTGGCCTTTGGCGCAAAATGTGGTTGACCCAAAACCCCTCCGCCATTTGCGAAATCTCTTTGGACTGTTTTTGGGGTATTTCCAAAAAGCAATGAGGAGTCCATTAGGGAACCAAGGCTAAGTGCTCCCATGCCCAAAGATGTCTTGATCAAAAAATCCCTTCGTGTATAATTTTTATTATGGTTGTTGCACATAACTATTTGGATTATCTTTTGGTATATGCCTCATCATGGTTCAATAAAGTATTGGTCACCATGGTGAGGGCGGCGGTTTTTGTCATGTCCAGTGAATTATCGACAATTTTATCCCCAACGGACAAAAGTTTGGTGGCTTCAGTCGGATTTTTTTGAAACCTCTTTTTTTGCTGGTCGTAAAACTCTATTAACAATTGCAATTCTTCTTTTTTGGGCCTACGGCTTGTCGCAAGTCTAAAAGCATGGGTTATTTGTTTATCCAAAGTGTCCCCGGCTTCCTTTTGAATCCTTTCTGCCAAGACCCTGGATGCTTCAACAAACTGTTTGTCGTTTAACAGGACCAAGGCCTGTAACGGTGTGTTGGTATTTTCCCTGGATATGGTGCATACCTCTCTGGATGGGGCATCAAAAGCTATCATAGCCGGATGGGGCTGTGTGCGTCGAACAAATGTGTAGAGACTCCTCCGGTACAGGCTATCGCCTTTGGTTTCTTTGTATCGCATCAGTTCATGCGAAAAGCTTGTTTTTTCAATCCAGAGATCGGCGGGTTGATACGGTTTAACGCTTTTCCCGCCAACCGTTGTTGCCAATAGGCCACTGGCTGCCAATGCATTGTCCCGTATTAGCTCCGCAGGTAACCTGTAGGTATTGCTTCTTGCCAGGTATATGTTTTCAGGGTCATTTTGCCACAATTCCTCAGATACCTTGGAAGATTGCCTATAGGTATGTGACATCACCATTTTTTTTAGCAAGGCCCTTACATCCCAATCACTGTCCATAAACGAAATGGCCAACCAATCCAATAGTTCCGGATGACTGGGTAGCGATCCCTGTACACCAAAATCCGTAGGCGTGTCCACCAATCCTTTCCCAAAAAGTAGTTGCCAGTATCTATTGACCGTTACCCTGGCGGTCAAAGGGTGTTCTTTTGAAAATAGCCATTTTGAGAGGCCCAATCTATTTTTTGGCAAATCATCCGAAAATTCTGGTAAAATGGATAGGGTATTCGCTTCCACCTCTTGGGTTGGTTGGTCATAATTTCCACGATCATATAAAAAGGCTTTCCTTTTTGTGGGCATTTCTTCCATAACCATTACCTCCATGACAGGTTCCATGGCGGTTAACCAATCTGCCCGTAACGTTCGTAATTCCTTTTCCAGGTTTTGAACTGCATCGGTTTGCTGTATCCAATATTTTTTGTCTACTGGAGGTGTGTCGGTTTCGTTTTGTAACGAGGCCAATCTTTTTATTTCAATAGGGGATAGGCCTCTATTAAATAATCGGATTTCATCAATTTTACCAAGAAAAATCCCATTTTCGCCAGTAAAACCTCTGTAACTCTTTGCCACCCTTACCGGAGCGTGGTAAGCGGAATGGTCCCCACTTCGGATTGTCTTTATGCTTTTATACAAATTATCGAAAACTATTTCTGAATCTGCCTCTTCGCCATTGATAAACAGGTTCAGGTCTTTTGCTTTTGATGTTCCTGTATAGGTGAAGGCCACATGATTCCATTCGTTAATTTTGATGGAATCCTTGGACCTAACATGAATATAATTATGGGGTAGGGAGTGTATGAGTCTCGCGTTCAGTCGATTGGCCCCATCCAAGTAAAAATCCCAACCACGCCAAAAGTTGTTTTTGTCCCCGGATGTACCCATGATGGTCTGGGTTTTGGCCGAATCCCTTTTTGTGGTTTGGACCCATAGACTTCCCGAAAAGGAATCCATCCATTCAAAATTTGGAATATTGTGAAGATATAATTCGTCATATTCCCCATTGAAAAGAAAAGCATTGCCTTTTATACCTTCAACTACTTTTGGGGCCTCCCTCGTAGTAGCATTCTTATTTTGGTCGGCAATATGACCCTTATTGGAGTTGGAGAGCTTGTCCAAAGGATAGTAATCCAACTTTCTAGTTTCAATGAAGGAATCAGGTAGGGTTTTGATATATTCCTCAAGTTGGGCGAGTTCATTTTTTGTTAGGGCGAGCTCTTTTTCCTTTTTGGCAATTTCATTTTGGAGGTCGTTCAACTTGGCCTCCGTATTTTTATTGGGGAGAGCAAGCATAGGCCCATAATTACCATCGTCGCCGGTCATTCCCAATTCCTTTACATTATTAAAGAAAGCCGACATTTCAAAGTAGTCCTTTTGGCTTATGGGGTCGAACTTATGATCATGGCATCTTGCACAGGCTACGGTAAGTCCCATAAAAGCGGTGGAAACGGTTTCCGTGCGGTCAAAGACATAGTTTAGTCTAAATTCTTCCTCAATAGCTCCACCCTCAGCGGTCATTGGGTGATTTCTATTGAACGCCGTGGCCAGCTTCTGCTCTCTCGTTGGATTTGGGAAAAGATCTCCCGCCAATTGCCAAGTAACAAATTGGTCGTAGGGCATATTGTCCTTAAAAGCGTTTATGACCCAATCCCGCCATGGCCACATCAAGCGGGCACCATCGGCGTGTAGTCCATGGGAATCCGCATATCTGGCAAGGTCCAACCAATCCAAGGCCAACCGTTCTGCATGTGCATCGGTTTGAAGCAACCTATCCACTACTATTTCATAAGCATCATCACTTGGGTCTTTCAAAAAAGCATCGATTTCCTCAAGGGTGGGAGGAAGTCCCGTCAAATCCATGGTCACCCTTCGAATCAATTTTTCCTTTTCGGTCTCTGGTGAGGGAACAAATTTTTTATTTATAAGTTTTGCCTGCACAAAACGGTCTATTTCATTTTGGTACGGCCAATCCTCGTTTATCCGTGAAGGAACGGCCTGGCTCATTGGTTTGAGAAACGCCCAGTGATTCTTCCATTGGGCTCCTTGTTCTACCCATTTGATCAATAGGGCCTTCTCCCTTTTTGTAAGTGATAGGTTTGACTCCGGTGGAGGCATTTGAAGTTCCGGGTCGTCACTTAGGATTCGTTGAATACATTCGCTATCACCCGGATTTCCTCTTACGAATGCGGAATTTCCCGATTGAAGTATCTGAAATGCGGATTCCTCAATGTCCAATCGCAATCCTCCTTTGCGCGTATTTTCATCCGGACCGTGGCAAGCATAGCACCGATCTGACAAAATTGGTTTTACATGGTAATTGAAGTCAATATTTTCAGGTAGGTCCGTATATGCAACCTCCAATTCTTCCGGGAGATTGTACTTGCAGCCACTGAGCAACAAGGCAAGAACGAAGTATCCGAAATACTTGAAATCCATCTAAATAGGAATCGAGGTTACTCCTTTAAATGTACACTTTTTTTTGAAAAAAACATTGAACGAAGTTTGGTTTGGATTCTTAAGTATGGAATAAATTGATTTTTAAATTTTATCCAAATTGGATTTTATTCCTTTATCGAACTAAAATTTAGTAGTACCTTAGCCCTCCAAAATGGGATATTAGCTCAGTTGGTTTAGAGCGCTGCCTTGACAGGGCAGAGGTCACTGGTTCGAATCCAGTATATCCCACTCTCTTTTTGTATTTGGTTTGATATCCAGGACTAATTTAGAGAAGGTCCAGAATTCTTTCCATGACCATTCCCCTGGAACCTTTTATAAACAATAGGGCATTTTGAATCTTATCGGTTTGAAGGTGTTGTTTCAGTTGGTCGAACGATTTCATTTTTTTGAATTCACTCGTTACTTTGTAGAAATTTTCACCGATAAGAAAAATGTTTTCGAAACCTAGTTCCTTGGTCAAATCCGCTATTTTCTGATGTTCTTCATGGGCGCTTTCCCCAAGCTCGAACATATCGCCCAAAAACAGGACTTTAGTATTTCCTGCCATTTTTGCAAAATTTTCTATAGCGGCAGACATGCTTGAAGGGTTTGCATTATAGGCATCCAGGACAATCTTTAGACTATTTTTTTCAATGATTTGGGATCTATTGTTCGATGGAATATAACCTTCAAGCCCTTCTTTAATTTTCTCCAATGGTACATTGAAGTATTTTCCCATGATAATCGCGGCGCAACAGTTTGAGAAATTATATGCCCCAATAAGTTGGGTCCTGATAATGCTTTCCTCAACATTTACGACTACAAATGGATTCGATTCTACTAGTGAAATTGGATAGAATTTGGAGTCGAAGGTGCTAAACCCGTATTTTTTGATGTAGTATTTGAGCTTATCTTTTTGAATGGGGTCATCGGCATTCATGAAGATCCCCTTGTTATTGGCCATCAAGAAATCGTATAGTTCGCTTTTTCCTTTAATAACCCCTTCCACGCCGCCAAAACCTTCTAAATGCGCCTTGCCAAAGTTCGTTATATAGCCAAAATCCGGTGCCGCAATGGAACTTAGAAAGGCGATTTCCTTTTGATGGTTGGCACCCATCTCCACAATAGCAATCTCCGTGTCCTCCTTAATGGAGAGCAAGGTCAATGGCACTCCTATATGATTGTTGAGGTTGCCGGAAGTTGCAATGGTCCTGTATTTTTGGGAAAGCACGGAATTGATAAGTTCCTTTGTAGTGGTCTTGCCATTACTTCCAGTAAGGGCAATTACTGTTGCCTTGGAAAATTTTCTATGATAGGTACCTAGGTCCTGGAGTGTTTTTAGCACATCTGCAACTAAGATTCTTTGCTTACCTGAAAATTTCTCTTCATCGATAATGGCATAGGCCGCCCCTTTTTTTAAAGCTTCCCCTGCATATTCGTTCCCGTTGAAATTATCGCCCTTCAGTGCAAAAAATAGATCTCCTGGTTTGATTTTTCGGGTATCCGTACAAACGCTAGGGTAATTTAAAAAAAGGTTGTGCAGCTCTTTTATTTTCATGAAATCGAAGATAAAAAAAAAGCCCTTTTTTCAAAGGGCTTTATCTTATTTGGATACCAAAAATTATTTGGCTTTTTGTCCTCTAACAGTTTTGTTCTTTGTCTTGGATTTAGAACCTACTCTGGACATGGCACATCTAAATCCTATATAATCCGTTGCCATATACTGTGGTAGGTACCTTCTCTGTGCAGGATCTAACCAGTATGCCCTGTCTCTCCATGAACCACCTTTGTATACACGTACTTCATCGTTTATCAAAGACGTCCTATCATTTGACTGATCGTACTGTCTGATGAGGTTACCGGCTGAATCTCTTTCAACTTTATGTTTTGGAGAGTTGTACATGGATAGTTCTTCAGATTCCTCCTCATCGCTAAATCTGTCAAAGAATCTTGAAGATCCCGGGTCACCGTCCCTGTAACCTCTATTGTCACTGGAAGAGAAGTTTGTCCTCAAATAGGTTTCTTCTTCATCAACAGGAACCATTTTAATCTCACCAGGTAGGTTAACTGCAACTACTTTTCCATTTGGCAACGTGTCGTAAACAATCGAATCCTGTAGGATATTTACTTTCCCATCTTCGCCAATGGCTGTTTTCATGTAGATATTTCCCCTGTAGTAGTTGAAGTCGCTTATTTCATCGTCGACTATGGGTCGGTAAACATCGGCTACCCATTCAGCTACGTTACCGGCCATATCGTAAAGACCAAGGTCGTTGGGCTTGTAGGACATAACCTCTGCGGTAATATCGGCACCGTCATCGGACCATCCGGCGATTCCGCCATAATCTCCTTTTCCTTGCTTGAAGTTGGCCAATTGATCGCCACGTCCAACTCGCTGTCCGTTTCTGGTATAGTCACCTTCCCAAGGATATTTTTTTCTACCTCTGTAGTTATTGTACTCCCTTTGTCCTACTTGTGCCTGTGCGGCATATTCCCACTCCGTTTCCGTTGGGAGCCTATATTCTGGCATAATAATACCGCTACTTCTTTTTGCATAGGCAGGGACACTATCCTTCTTCATCTTCCCTTGTAGGGAGTCGATCTGACCATTGTAAACGGATTCCGGCCTGTTCAAATAAGCCTCCGTACTAAAAGTTCCGGCAACTTCTCCATTCAGAGCTTGATATTTTGCGTCTTTAGCCAAATATCCTTCCCTTTCAAGCATTATTTCGTTTACTCGGTCGGTTCTCCATTCCGCAAACTGGGTCGCTTGGATCCAGTTTACACCAACTACCGGATATTCTGCATAGGCAGGGTGTCTTAAATAGTTGTTGGTCATGGTTTCGTTAAAACCTAACCTGTTTCTCCAAACCAAGGTGTCCGGTAAGGCACCTTTGTAAATATTAGCATATTTGGGATTTTCAGGAGGATAAACGCTTTTTAGATAATCCAAATATTCAAGGTACATGACATTCGTGACCTCTGTCTCATCCATATAGAAGGATTGAACATGTTGAGAAGTAGGGGTATTGTTCCAATCATGCATTACGTCATCCTGTACTTTTCCCTTTGTAAAAGTTCCACCTTCAACAAACACTAGTCCAGGAGCGGTCTCTTGCTCTTTGAAGTCAGTATTGTATTGAAAACCACCTTCCTTTTCATTTATCTTCCAACCTGTAGCTCTGGACACATTTTTGGAGGATGTAGATTTGGAACAGCTGGTAACTGTAAAACCTCCCGCAATCACGGTGCATGAGAGTACAACTTTAATAAACTGTTTTTTCATAATTAGGACTTGAGTTCAATCTGTTTAAACTAATAGTTCGCTAGTCTAATTTGATTTGGATTTTAATTTAATTTTATCGCTTTTGCTGGTTAAAACGATGTTTTGATTATTATATTTTATCGTTTAAAATATTTTTGGTAAATCCAGCCTTAAAATATTTTTGATAGCAATTTTGTTCTATGAGGAATAACGCAGCAAAAAAGGATATAGTATATTCGAGGCTTAACTAAAAAGGTAGAATGCCATGGCTTCCGCGCGGGTATTAAAAAAAACCAAAAATATATACTAATGGTGCAAGATAACGTTGAAAACAGCGTTTACATATAAAATTATGTGGACCAAAGTCATCGAAACACTAAATTGGCCCACTTTATATCAACTATTGAATTAATGAAAAAACTTACATTTATTTTAATGCTCATGTTATTGGTGAAAGCCAATGCACAGGAAGGTCAGAGGGTTATAAGTACAGGTGTGCCCTTTTTAAGTATTGCTGCCGATGCTCGGGCTTCTGGTATGGGCGATGTTGGAGTTGCAACTTCTACGGATGCCTTTTCCCAACAATGGAACCCGGCTAAATTTGCTTTTGCAGAGCGCAAGATGGGGATAGGAATGGCGTATACTCCATATTTAGAAGCCATTGTCACGGATATTTCCCTTTTAAACGCTAGTTTTTATAATAAAATTTCAGAAAACAGTGCTTTTGCGATCAGTTTGAGATATTTTGGTTTAGGGGATGTTGAACTTAGACAATTTGCGTCGGATCCGGGTATTACTGTAAAGCCGAACGAATTCGCATTGGACGGATCCTATTCCCTAAAACTAAGCCCTACTTTTTCAATGGCGGTAGCTGGAAGGTTTATAAATTCTAATTTGCGATTACCTGTAAACAATTTCGTCGATTCTAATTCTGGAAGTACTTTTGCTGTGGACGTGGCTGGTTTCTACCGTTCCCGGGAAATTGCCTATAACAATTTTGATGGTCGCTGGAGGGCCGGTTTTAATATCTCAAACATTGGGGGTAAGATACAATATGAGGATGGCGGACAGGATAATTTTTTGCCCAGTAATCTAAAGTTAGGAGCTGGCTTTGATTTTATCCTAGATCAGGATAACGTTATCGGAATTACTTCAGAATTTAATAAGCTATTAATTCCCACTCCCCAAGATGAAAACGGTGATGGGGTAATCGATTCTGCGGACAAAGATATTTACCAAAATAGAAGCGGTTTTAGTGGAATTTTCAGCTCTTTTGGGGATGCCCCTGACGGTTTTAGCGAGGAGTTAAAAGAGATTACTTGGGCCTTGGGCGCTGAATATGTGTATCAGGACTCCTTCATGGTAAGGACGGGGTATTTTAATGAAAGCGAGGAGAAAGGGTCAAGGAAGTTTTTTACGCTTGGGGCTGGGTTCAAATTTAAATCTGCACAAATTGATTTGTCTTACTTATTTTCTACTGCACAGGTAAGGAATCCAATCGAAAATACACTGCGCTTTGGATTGACCTTTAGTCTGGGCGAAGAGTTTTATAACGATTGATTTTAGAACGTAATAAATAGAAACCCGCATTTTGCGGGTTTTTTGTTTTGTATCTTCGAACTGGTAAAACAAAAGATGGCAAAGAAGAAGAAAATCGGGTTTGATATCCTTATATATGACTCCTCTAAAGCTTTAAAGGAAAGTGACAGGACCTTGTTGGAAAAGTCCATGGAGGCCAGGGGCAACGCCTATGCCCCCTATTCCAATTTTCAGGTGGGCGCTGCCTTGGAACTGGAAAACGGTGAAATCGTAATAGGAAACAATCAGGAAAACGCATCTTATCCCTCCGGACTCTGTGCGGAGCGTGTGGCCGTTTTTTATGCCGGGGCGAAGTTTCCCAATGTGGCGATCAAAACATTGGCCATTTCCGTACAATCAAAAAACAGTGAGGTGTTGGAACCGGCCGCTCCCTGCGGTAATTGCAGGCAGTCCTTATTCGAATATGAACACCGACAAAAATCGCCCATAAGGATTTTGATGATGGGTGCCCAGGGAAAGGTCGTAGAATGTCCATCGATTGCCGCTATTTTACCCTTGGGCTTTGATAATTCCTATCTGTGATCAGGTAGGTTTTAAGAAGACCTTTTAAACACGGAAATTCCTTTTTTTGTTAAGGGTGTAATTTCTTCTCGCTTTTATTTCTATTATTTTTATCCATTCATTTATATGTGTATTTTTGTTCTCTTGTGATGTACTTCTTGAACATTGCTACGGAGTCCGATTAATTTGTAATAAATTTTAAAATCGATGGAAAAAATCACCAAGGAAACTTATTTGAAATGGTACGAGGACATGTCGTTTTGGCGCAAGTTCGAGGACAAACTTGCTGCCGTGTACATTCAGCAAAAGGTAAGAGGTTTTCTTCACTTGTATAACGGTCAGGAGGCAGTATTGGCGGGAGCCTTGCATGCCATGGATTTGACAAAGGACCGAATGATTACGGCGTATAGGAACCATGTTCAGCCCATTGGGATGGGAGTGGACCCACGAAAGGTGATGGCCGAATTATATGGGAAGGTGACCGGAACCTCCAAAGGTATGGGTGGATCCATGCACATATTTTCAAAGGAGCATCGTTTTCACGGAGGCCATGGTATCGTTGGTGGACAAATTCCACTAGGGGCAGGAATGGCGTTTGGTGATAAATACCACGGTAGTGATGCCGTAACCCTATGTTACATGGGAGATGGTGCCGTAAGGCAGGGGTCGCTTCACGAGACTTTCAACTTGGCCATGCTCTGGCAATTGCCCGTGGTTTTCGTTTGTGAGAATAATGGGTACGCCATGGGAACATCCGTGGCCAGAACCTCTTTTTCCACCGATATTTGGAAATTGGGATTGGGTTATGAAATGCCCTGCGGTCCGGTAGACGGAATGAATCCGGTAACCGTTGCCCAAGAGATGAGCAAGGCCATTGAACGGGCACGTTCTGGAGGTGGTCCAACTTTCCTAGAAATGAAAACGTATAGATATAGGGGTCACTCTATGTCAGACGCCCAACATTATAGAACCAAGGAGGAGGTAGAGGAATACAAGAAAATTGATCCGATCACCCAGGTCTTGGATATTATCAAGGAAAATAAATACGCAACAGACGAGGAAATCAAGAAAATCGACAAAAGGGTCAAGGATTTGGTTAAGGAATGCGAAGAGTTTGCGGAGAAATCAGAGTATCCGCCCGTACAACAATTGTACGATATGGTATACGAGCAAGAAGATTTTCCATTCGTTCAACATAAATTGTAATTAAATGGCAGAAGTAATTAATATGCCGCGATTAAGCGATACCATGGAAGAAGGTACCGTTGCAAAGTGGTTGAAAAACGTTGGGGATAAGGTAGAAGAAGGCGATATTTTGGCTGAAATCGAAACGGATAAGGCCACTATGGAGTTTGAATCATTTTACCAAGGTACACTGCTTCATATTGGTATTGAGGAAGGTGATGGAGCTCCTGTAGATACATTGTTGGCGATTATAGGGGAAGAAGGCGAGGACATTTCCGGACTTTTGAACGGTGGGGGAAGTCCAAAGAAAGAAGAAAATTCTTCGGGAGACAAAGACGAAGCAACAAGCGCTGAAACTTCGGATGATGCGCAGGATGAAGAAGGCGACACATCGGCCACTGAAATTCCTGAAGGAGTTGAAATCGTGAAGATGCCGCGCCTAAGCGATACCATGGAAGAAGGAACCGTAGCCAGTTGGTTGAAACAAGTGGGAGACGTGGTTGAGGAAGGTGATATTTTGGCCGAAATCGAGACGGACAAGGCAACCATGGAATTCGAGTCTTTCTATTCCGGAAAGTTACTTCATATTGGAATCCAGGAAGGGGAATCCGCGCCCGTTGATGCTGTTTTAGCCGTCATAGGGCCCGATGGTACCGATGTTGATGCGGTTTTGAACGCAAAGTCGGGCTCCAAAAAAAGTACAAAGACAGAAGTGAAAAAAGAAGAAGCATCAAAGGCTTCCGAAACAGAAGATACATCGAGTAAGGAATCTACTTCCGTAACTTCGGATGGCAATAGAATCTTTGCATCGCCCTTGGCAAAGAAAATAGCAGAGGATAAGGGAATTGACCTTTCCAAGGTGTCCGGTACGGGCGATAATGGGAGAATCATTAAAAAGGATATAGAAAACTACAAACCTGCGGAAGCACCAAAAGCTGCACCGGAAGTTTCAAAAACGGAAAAGGCCAGTGCGCCTGCTGTTTCCATGGCAATTCCTGCTGGTGAGGAAGGTGTGGAGGAAAGCAAGAATTCCAATATGCGAAAGGCCATCGCCAAGGCATTGGGGAATTCCAAGTTTACCGCACCCCATTTCTATTTGACCATTGAGGTGGATATGGATAACGCCATCGCTTCAAGGGCCCAGATAAATAGCCTGCCAGATACCAAGGTGTCTTTCAATGACATGGTATTAAAGGCCTGTGCCATGGCATTACGAAAACATCCTCAGGTTAATACTACATGGAACGGTGATACCACGAAGCAGTACAAACATATCCATATGGGTGTTGCCGTAGCTGTAGACGAAGGGTTGGTTGTGCCGGTAATCAAGCATGCGGACTTACTGGGTCTTACGCAGATCGGTGCAGCAGTGAAGGAGTTGGCCGGTAAAGCGAGAAACAAGAAAATTGCTCCTGCCGAAATGGAGGGAAGTACCTTTACCGTTTCCAACTTGGGAATGTTCGGGATACAGGAATTCACATCGATTATAAATCAACCCAATTCCGCCATACTTTCCGTTGGGGCCATCGTTGAAAAACCGGTGGTCAAAAATGGGGAAATCGTGATAGGGAATACCATGAAATTGACCTTGGCCTGCGACCATAGAACTGTTGATGGTGCCGTGGGAGCGCAATTTTTACAGACGCTTAGGTACTATGTGGAAAACCCTGTGACCATGTTGGCCTAATCGGCCCAGAACAATATAGTGTAAAAGCATCTCTTAACGGAGATGCTTTTTTTTATCTTTATCACTCAAACACATTTATATGATACGAACGCTGACAAGTTTTCTTTCCGTCCTGATTTTGGTTTCCTGTGGGTCCAAAAAGATAAACAATGAAACGGTATTGAACCCAGATGGTCCTGAGAGACTTAAAGGAAGAATGGTTTCGGAGGAAATTAAGACTTCCATGAACGATTCGGGAAAATTCAGTGGCAAGGAGGTTGTTTTTTCAACTTCGGAGGATATCGCCGTACTTATGGATTATTTGGCATCCGATGCATTAGAGGGAAGAGGATCGGGCACCAAAGGCATCGAAATGGCGGCCGACTTTATAGAAGACCGATTTTCATCCAGTGGCATCGCACCTTATTTTACGACATACAAGGATACCTTGGAAAACTTTGAAGGAGTAGCGTTCAACGTTGTGGGGATTTTGGAGGGGACCGATTCAGCTTTGAAGAACGAATATGTGGTGCTGGGCGCACATTATGACCATTTAGGGATTGTAAGTCCTGAGAATGGCGACGAGATTGCCAACGGTGCCAATGACAATGCATCTGGAACCGCAACGGTCATGGAACTCGCCCGATATTTTGGCAAGGAAAAATCGAATAAAAGAAGTCTCATTTTTGCATTGTTCAGTGCGGAAGAAAAAGGACTTTTAGGTTCAAGGCATTTGGCCAAAAAGCTGAAAGATCAAGGATTGGATATGTATGCCATGTTGAATTATGAAATGGTGGGCGTACCCATGGTGGACAAGGATCATTTGGTGTATCTCACGGGGTATGAATTATCGAACATGGCCGAGGTTAGTAACGCCTACGCCGGGGAAAAGGTAGTTGGGTTCTTGCCCCAGGCCAAGGAATTCAATCTCTTTAAAAGATCGGATAATTATGCCTTCCATCAAGAGTTCAATATTCCCTCCCAAACGTACAGTACGTTTGACTTTACGAACTTTCCCTACTATCACAAAGTGGACGACGAAACCTCCGAAATGGATTATGGACATATGGCCACTATCGTGAACAAAATGATACCCATTGTGGAAGGGATTGCCAATTCGCCGGTTAAGGAGATAAAATATAAGTAATGGCCAACGTCATCATAACAGGATCAAGCAGGGGTATAGGCTTTGAAATGGCCCAATTGTTTGCCAATGAAGGACATTCCGTTTTGGCCCTTTCAAGAAATGAGGAGCCCATACAAAGTCTTGAAAATAAAAATATTACAGGGTTTTCGTTCGATTTGTCCCGTGCTTCGGATTTTGTAAAAGTTGAAGAATTTATAAAAAAGGAATGGCAGAAAGTGGATGTCCTGATAAACAATGCAGGTGCCCTTTTGAACAAGCCTTTTGCCGAGACTTCTTTGGATGAATTTAAAAAGGTATATGATGTAAATGTCTTTGGGGTGGCGGCCATGATAAAATTGGTAGTGCCCTATATGTCAAAAAAGGGACATGTGATTACCGTCAGTTCCATGGGAGGAGTACAGGGAAGTATGAAGTTTCCAGGCTTATCGGCCTATAGTTCGAGTAAGGGTGCGGTTATTACACTTACTGAATTGCTTGCGGAGGAATACAAGGAAACAGGTCCCTCGTTCAATGTATTGGCCTTGGGCGCTGTCCAGACCGAAATGCTGGAGGAAGCCTTTCCGGGGTACAAAGCCCCGGTAACAGCATTGGAAATGGCAACATATATCAAGGAATTTGCGCTTACGGGCCACACCCTCTTCAATGGGAAGTTACTTCAGGTTTCAAATTCTACCCCCTAAATAGTGATGGCTTTAAGGCTATGTCCACTGGTGTTTTGTTAATTAAAATCAATTCCTCTCAATTCTTATTTTTTCGGGTATTTTTGTTTTAATGGAAGCTATTTTGGGTAAATATTTGCCGGAACGATCTGTACATCCCTGTCTGCAACTCATTAAGGATAATGGTGTGCATCTTAAAATTGTAAACGAAAGGGTTACCAGACATGGGGATTATAGGAGGCTTCCCGATGGTAAACACATCATTACCGTAAACGCTACCCTCAATAAATATCGGTTTTTAATTACCTTGGTTCATGAAATTGCGCATTTGGTCGCTTTTGAAAAATATGGCCGCAGGATTAAACCGCACGGGTTGGAGTGGAAAAGAACGTTTCAATATTTAATGTTACCTTTTTTACGACCGGAAATTTTTCCGTCCAAATTATTGCCCTTGTTGGCCATCCATTTTAAAAACCCCAAGGCAAGCAGTAGTACGGATGCAAGATTGTCAATGGCCTTACAGCAATTTGATGCGCAAGAAAATGACAAAACATACGTTTTTCAATTACCTTTTGGAAGTGTTTTCAGGATATATAATGGAAAGCTATTCAAGAAAGGCAATAAAAGAGTTAAGAGATTTGAATGCGTTGAGGTCAAGACGGGAAGGGTATACCTTTTTCAGCCCAATGCGGAGGTGGAACTTATAACCAGTTAACATGAACAAAAATTATTATGCCGTTTTAATGGCAGGAGGTGTGGGCTCAAGATTCTGGCCCATAAGTACAACGGATTATCCCAAGCAATTCCATGATATGTTGGGCACGGGTGAAACGCTCATTCAAAAGACCTTTCAAAGGCTGAATAAGTTCGTTCCAACCGAGAATATTCTAATTTTAACCAATGAACGCTACAACGATTTGGTTTTGGAACAGTTGCCCATGGTATCTCAAGAGCAGGTGGTTTTGGAACCTGCCATGCGAAATACCGCTCCGTGTATCCTTTACGCGGCCCTCAAGATTCAGAAAATGAACCCCAATGGGGTAATGATCGTGGCGCCTAGCGACCATTGGATCGAGGACGAAGAGGCTTTTGCCGCGGACGTTACGGCTTGCTTCGATAAATGTGAAAAGGAAAAAGTGCTTTGTACATTGGGTATAAAACCCACATTTCCCAATACCGGATTTGGATATATCGAGTTTGATAAATCCGATGATAACCAAATCAAAAAGGTAAATCAATTCAGGGAAAAGCCCGATTATAAAACGGCCAAGGAATTTTTGGTTCAGGGGAATTTTTTGTGGAATGCCGGTATTTTCATGTGGAGCGTTAGAACGATCGTAGATGCCTTTAAGGAGTATCAGTCAACCCAATTCCATTTATTCCATGATGGGCTTTCCTGTTTGAATACATCCGAAGAAAAAATTTTTATTGCCGAAAATTATCCGAAAGCTGAAAATATTTCCATTGACTATGCTATTTTGGAAAAGTCCGATGCCATTTTTGTTCTAGAAGCCACATTTGATTGGAACGACCTTGGCACGTGGGGTTCCTTGTTCGATAAATTGAACAAGGACAACATGGGCAACGCAGTCGTCAACGCCCAACTTTCGGCCGAGGATGCCACAGGGAATATGATCCGTACCCCTAAAGACAAGATAGTAGTTGTTGACGGGCTGAAGGATTACATCATAGTGGACAAGGAAGAAGTATTGTTAATTTATCCAAAAGCCAAGGAGCAGGATATTAAAAAGGTACTAAATTCGGTCAAGGAAAATTTTGGTGATAAGTACGCGTAACTATGCAGGATAAATTCGGTCAGGACAACGTTACTCCAACGGACAATACCCCGGATAGCGGGGACGAGGTAAAAAGGGACTTTCAGGGACTTTTGGGCAGTATAAAAAAGTTTCTTCTGGAATTGCTGGACATAAGGACCAACACGGACCAGGACGCCACTAGGGAAGCGATCATTGCAGATATTCCCTTTAAGGGACATACCTCATGGATCCTTGTTTGCTCCATCTTTATTGCCTCCATCGGGTTGAACGCAAACTCTACTGCGGTAGTTATTGGCGCTATGTTAATTTCTCCCCTAATGGGCCCAATTTTAGGTATTGGGCTTTCCGTAGGTATCAATGATATCGATACCCTAAAAAGGTCTTTAAAGAATTTTGGGGTGATGGTGGTTTTAAGCGTGCTGACCGCTTTTCTTTTTTTCAGGTTCTTTCCGCTGCGGGACGAGTCTTCTGAACTTTTGGCAAGAACGGCCCCGGATATACGGGACGTGTTGATCGCATTTTTTGGTGGATTGGCATTGGTAATCGCAAGGGCGAAAAAAGGAACCATTGCAAGTGTCATCTTTGGTGTGGCCATCGCGACAGCCTTGATGCCTCCATTATGCACCGTTGGCTTTGGATTGGCAATTGGTAATTGGGACTATGCTAGTGGGGCCATGTACCTATTCACCATAAACACCATCTTCATTGCACTGGCCACCTTTCTGGTGATTAAGTTGTTGCGTTTTCCAATGGTACGCTATGTCAACTCAAAACGAAGAAAATTCATCGCAAGGCTGGCCTCTGCTGTGGCCATTGCGGTCATGATTCCCGCGAGCATCACGTTTTGGAACGCGTTACAGGAATCTTTGTTCAGGAAACAGGCCACTATTTTTATCGATGAGAATGTGGTGCCCTATCAATTTTCAGGTCAGGGAAGGTTTTTGGAGAATTTCACGGATTTGGAATATAACAACGGGGAGAATTCTACAATAGAACTGGTTTTTATGGGCAATGAGGTCATTCCCGATAATATAATTGCTACCTGGCGTGCCCAATTAGCGGATAACCCCCGACTGAAGGACACCGATCTGCAGATTATACAAGGTGGGCAAAGCGAGGAGGTAAACCAGCTCAAATACATTAATGAACTGTACGAGACCCAGAAGAACCAGCTGAGCAGCAAGGACGAAAAAATTGCCTTTTTGGAAAGTGAATTGTCAAGATTAAGCAAAGGGGCAGTAGGTCAGATTCCGTTTAAAGAAATAAGTATGGAAGCCAAAACAAATTATGAGAATTTGGAACGCCTGGGATATTCTTATTTAATAGCAACGGATTTCCAAAAGACGGATACCATACCGGTTTTCGAAATTACTTGGAAAAAGGAAGCCAGGAGAAACCAAACGGTCAAGGATACCCAAAAGTTATTGAATTGGCTCAAGCTTCGTTTGAACAATGACAATATTCAGGTAAAGGAAGTAATGGAGGATTAATTTCGTTCCTCAATGTACATCTGCCGTACTTTTTTAAAAAGATCGGAAGAATAGACAAAATTGGTGACCGCCTCGTTCTCGGTCTTGAATATTTCGTTCTTTGTGCCTTCCCATTCCTTAAGACCATCTTTTAAGAATAGAATTTTTTCTCCAATCTGCATTACGGAATTCATGTCATGGGTATTGATTATCGTAGTAATGTTATATTCTTCCGTAATCTCCTTGATAAGATCATCGATGAGGATAGCCGTCTTTGGATCTAATCCAGAATTGGGTTCGTCACAAAATAGGTACTTGGGGTTCATAACGATGGCCCTGGCAATAGCGACACGTTTCTGCATTCCTCCGGAAATTTCTGCCGGAAATTTATTATGGGCATCCACCAAGTTTACCCGTTTCAAAACGGTATTTACCCGATCGTCCATTTCAGATGCCGATTGTTTTGTGAACATTTCCAAAGGAAATTTCACATTGCCGGCTACAGTCATACTATCGAACAGGGCACTTCCCTGGAAGACCATGCCCATTTCCTGCCTTAAATCGCGTTTCTCGTTTTCGGTGAGGTCTGAATATTTTTTTCCGTCGTAGACAATGCTTCCTTTTTCCGGAGAAAACAACCCCAAAAGGCATTTGAGGAATACCGTTTTTCCGGAGCCACTTTGACCTATAATCAAATTGGTCTTGCCATTTTCAAAGGTGGTGGAGATACCTTTTAAAATATGTGCGTCACCAAAGGATTTATGTATGTTGTTCACCTCGATCATTAGCCTAAAAGTAGTTGGGTTAGCAAATAGTTCAAAATGATTATGACCACGCTGGTCCAGACAAAGGACGTGGTACTGGCCTTTCCTACTTCCAGGGCCCCGCCTTTCATATAGTATCCATGAAAGGAAGGTATGGTGGCTATGATGAATGCAAAGATCAGTGTCTTAATGAACGCGTAGGCAATATGAAAGGGAATAAAATCGGTCTGAAGCCCGGTCACAAAGTCGGTACTCGTTAAAAATCCGCCAAACACCCCAGCGAGCCAACCTCCAAAAATTCCAACATACATGGAAATGGCAATCGCAAAAGGGTAAAAGAGCATCGCAATGATTTTTGGGAATACCAAATAGTTCAAGGAATTTACGCCCATGACTTCCAAGGCATCTATTTGTTCCGTGACCCGCATGGTTCCAATGCTCGAAGTGATGTAAGAACCCACTTTTCCCGCCATGATTATGGATACGAACGTAGGTGCAAATTCCAATATAACGGACTGCCTTGTGGCAAATCCAATGAGACTTCTTGGAATGATGGGATTCGTGAGATTCAGTGCGGTCTGTATGGCAACAACGGCGCCAATAAAAAAGGAAATGAAGATAATGATGCCAAGTGATCCGTACACTAGTTCATCTACTTCTTTTAAAATCAGGGATTTCATTATGCGCCATTTGGTGGGCTTCTTAAAAACCTCTACGACCATCATGGAATAGCTGCCAATCGACGCTAAATAATTCATCCCTTTAAAATAGATTTGTTACGGTAAAAATAACAATAATGGATTTGATTTAACTTCCAATTAATTTTTTCAGGGCTATTTTCTTTATTTTTACGCCTTAATATTTTAGGCATGACCTTTCGTTTCACAACTGTATTACCCAGTATTTTTACCATCCTATTGATTTGTTTCCAAGGCTATTCCCAACGTAAGAACAAGGTTGAGGAGCCTGATGCATTGAGAACCAAGCCTAAATTGGTCGTTGGGATTATTGTGGACCAGATGCGGTACGACTATCTGACCCGCTTTTATAATCAATATGAAGAAGGGGGATTTAAAAGAATGGTGGAAGAGGGTTTCAACTGTAAGAACAACCATTTTAACTATGCCCCAACCAGTACGGGACCTGGGCATACATCGGTTTATACCGGCACCACTCCGGCTACGCATGGTATTATTGGCAATGAATGGTACGACAAAGAAAATGATGTGGATGTGTATTGTGCATCGGACGATAGGTATGTATCCGTGGGTACCACTTCAGATGCCGGCCAAATGTCCCCGCATAGAATGACCGTTACGACCATAACGGATGAACTCAGATTACATACGCAAATGAGGGGAAAGACCATCGCCATCGCCCTTAAGGATAGAGGAGCCGTACTCCCTGGCGGACATACCGCCAATGCCGCGTATTGGTTTCATGGCAAAAATGAGGGTAAGTGGATTACGAGCAGCTACTATATGGATGCCCTTCCAAAATGGGTGGAAGATTTTAATAGTTCTGGAGTCGCCCAATCCTATAAAAAAGGATGGAACACCTTGAAGGATATAATTACCTATGTAGAAAGTGGCGTGGACGACAATGCTTTTGAAGGACTATTTGATGGTGAAACCTCGTCGTCATTCCCTCACAACCCTCAAGACCTGTTGGACAAAAACAATAATTTTGAGATCATAAAGGCAACTCCCTACGGCAATAGCATCACGACCGATTTTGCCATTGAGGCCCTAGTACGTGAACAATTGGGCCAGGACGAGATTACTGATTTTTTGGCGGTCAGCTATTCAAGCACGGATTATGTCGGACACATGTTTGGGGTGAACTCCAAGGAAGTGGAGGATACCTATATCCGTTTGGATTTGGATTTGGCCCGACTCTTCAAGGCTTTGGATAAAAATGTGGGCGAAGGGGAGTACACCGTCTTTTTGACGGCAGACCACGCTGCAATCGACGTGCCATCATATCTAATATCGACAAGAATTCCCGCCGGTTATGTGGACAATAGCACTACAAAGGAAAAGTTTACGGAGTTTTTAAGATATACCTATGGAACCGAGGAAATCGTAAAGAATTTTTCAAATTATCAAATTTTTCTGGATCATAAGATTGTAAAAAATCTGGATTTGGAAATCAAGGATGTGCAGGAAGCTATAGCCAAGGAGTTTTTAAGCTATGATTACGTGGATCGCGTGTATACCGGCTATCAAATGTGGCAAAATAATTATTCCTCCGGTATTCCCTATATTCTGCAAAATGGGTACAACCAAAAAAGATCAGGGGATGTACTTCTTGTCCTAAAACCGGGAACCATTACCTATCCTAAAACGGGTTCCACCCATGGATCGCCCCAAATTTATGATACCCACGTACCTTTACTGTTCTTTGGAAAGGGGATACAAAAGGGAAGTACTGTGGAGCGAACCGAAATTCCAGATATCGCCCCTACAATTTCATCTTTGTTGGGAATCGCTTTTCCCAGTGGAACAACAGGAAAGCCCCTTTCAGAGGTATTGGAATAAATAAGGTCATGAACGATAATCCCATAGGTATTTTTGACTCCGGTATTGGGGGTACTTCCATTTGGAAGGAAATACAAACCCTTATGCCTTATGAACATTGTATCTATTTGGCAGATAGTAAAAACGCTCCTTACGGTGAAAAACCGAACGAGGAAATCCTACAACTGAGTATTAAGAATACCGAGTATTTGATTCAACGGGGATGCAAGTTGATCGTTGTCGCCTGTAATACCGCTACAACAAACGCCATAGATTATCTCAGGAACTCGTACGATATTCCATTTATAGGCATTGAACCGGCCATCAAACCTGCGGCCTTAAACTCCAAGTCCAAGAAAGTTGGAATTTTGGCCACTAAGGGAACCTTGTCCAGTGCCTTGTTCCATAGCACAAGCCAAAATCATGCAGCTGGGATCGAGGTTATTGAAAGACAAGGAAAGGGATTGGTAGAATTGATCGAAAAAGGTGATATGGAAAGTGATTCCTTAAAACAGCTTTTATATCAGTTTGTACAACCTATGTTGGAAAAGGGCATTGATTACCTGGTACTTGGCTGTACCCATTATCCATATTTAATACCGATTTTAAGGGAAATATTGCCCCCTGGCGTACAGATAATCGATTCTGGCGAGGCCGTGGCAAGGCAGACCAAAGCAATCCTGGCCAAACAACATCTTCAAAATAGTTTGAATGCTTTTGGCAGGTATCAATTTTATACAAATGGAAATTTGGAAGTGCTGGAAAGGTTTGTCTTAAACGCTGCTCCTAACGTAACGGCCCAATACTTGGACTTTTAATTGTTAGAATCTCCTAAATTTATTGCTTCGTTATTTTTTCTCGTATAGGTACGATAGGTGAAATCGTATTCATGGTTCTCATCTTTTGGATGGTATTCCTCGGCCACCAACTCCCAAACAGTAGCGTAGATAGGCGGGAAGAAGGTATCTGCGTTAAAAGTACCATGAACCCTTGTGAGTTCGATACCATCGGCATATTTTTCTCCAAGTCTATATATTTCTCCGCCACCAATAATATATGCTTTTTCTTCGTTGACTAGGTCCAGGGCTTCTTCCAAGGAATGCACAACGATGCAATCGGGAAAAGACACCTTGTAGTTTTTGTCACGGGTAATGATAATATGCAACCTATTGGGCAAGGGCTTCGGAAAGCTTTCAAATGTTTTTCTACCCATGATAATCTTATGTCCGGAGGTCAATCGTTTGAACCTCTTGAAATCATCGGGAAGATGCCAAAGCAAATCATTATCCCTTCCGAGGGAATCATCCTCACCTGCGGCAGCAATCATTATTATATTTTTTTCGGCCTTCATGTAGCTATGCTTGAACAAAAAACGAGCCATATAAATTGCTATGGCTATCTTTATAATTCAAAGTTACGGATTTGTACAGATAGATAGCTGCTGTTTTGAAAAGCGAACAAATGTGTTCCAAAAAAGAAACGATTAATGGATAAAATAAAAAAGGAGTTTCCCCTGCTAAGAAAGTGTACCTATTTAAATACGGCCGTTTTTGGGCCATTGTATGATTCCTTGATCGATTGGAGACAGGAACATGATTTGGATGCTTTACTACATGGTAGTGAACTATGGGAACAGACACTTAAAACCTTATCCGATACGCGTGAAAAAATTGGGCAATTTTTTAATTGCGACCGGGAAGGGGTCGCTTTGGTATATAATTATTCCTTGGGAATGAACTTATTATTGGAGGGGTTACAGGCGAAAAGGAATGTTCTGCTTTTGGAGAACGACTATCCTTCCGTGAACTGGCCCTTTGAGAGTAGGGAGTTTGCTATTACAACTTTGGGAATTACCTCCGATTTTGAGGAAAGAATATCCGAGGCTGTCAAAAAAAAGCATATCGATGTATTTGCCTTTAGCATTGTGCAATGGCTGGACGGATTTTTAATCGATTTGGAGTTCATCAAAAAACTAAAACGTGACAACCCAAACCTTTTGATTATTGCCGATGGTACACAGTTTTGTGGAGCCATGTCCTTTGATTTTAAAGCTTCGGGAATCGATGTTTTGGGGGTTAGCGGCTATAAATGGCTCCTGTCCGGTTATGGAAATGGGTTTATGCTCTTTGCCGACAATCTGGAGAACGAGATCAAGGTACCTACTACAGGGTTTAATGCAGCGCATGGAAATTTCGACAATAAGGAAACCATGGCCCTCGCAAAAAAGTTTGAGCCTGGTCATTTGTCCAGTTTGAACTTTGGAAGTCTAAAATTCTCCTTGGATTTTTTGGACTCCATTGGAATGGAACAGATTACTCAGCATAATCAAAATATGTCCAAAAAATTAAAAGAAGCTTTAAATGGCATGGGCTTATTACAGAAACATATAGTCGACAGGGAAGCCCATAGTACCATATTTAATATAAAGGCAGGTCAAAAAGTGTTTAAGACCTTGTCTGACAATGACATATTGTGCGCTATGCGGGGAGACGGAATTAGGGTGAGCTTTAACTTCTATAATGGAATGGATGACTTTGAACATCTTATAAAAGTCTTAAAAACATCCTATTGATAATTACCTACTTGCAACATTTGAAAGACATTATTTTTGGACAGTCGTTAATTTCAGCTAAATTTTTGCCAATTTCATAAAAATGACATTAACCGTTGACAATGAGGAGTTTAATGCCGTAGCTTTGCCCTAAATTTAAAAACTAAAATCATGGCAATCGCAAAACAATATCTAAAGACAAAACCGGTTTGTAAGGTAACTTTTACAGTTCCTGCAGAGGATGCTAAGAAAGTGGCCGTAGTAGGTGACTTTAACGATTGGAGCCCTAAGGGAAGCACATTGAAAAAATTAAAAAACGGAACTTTTAAGGGAACTTTTGACCTTCCAAAGGAAAGTACGTTCGAATTTAAATACTTGGTAGACGGCACTTATGTAAACGAAACTGAGGCGGACCGTTACCAGTGGAACGATTATGCCGGTTCTGAAAATGCGGTATTGGAGTTGTAAATAATTTTAAACTAGATAATTAAGGGAACTTTTTAAGTTCCCTTTTTTTGTTATAAAGGCATGGCCTGCTGCAACCCATGTACGGGAAGGGTAAACGTAAACTTGGCACCGTCATTGGGAGTGCTGTCGACTTTGATGGTGGAATTGTGGAGTTCCACAATTTTTCTAACAATGGCCAATCCCAGTCCGGCCCCTTCATTTTTCTTCCCGGATTTTGTTTGTCTGTACCGTTCAAAAATTAGGGCTTGGTTCTCGGTTTGTATTCCTGGACCACTATCCTTGATGTGAATTTCCACATGCTCATTTTTCTTTAAAATACCAATGGTAATCGTTCCATCGTCTGGCGTAAATTTCAGGGCATTGTCCATGAGATTCTGAATGGCCCGTTCCACGAGTGAGATATCGGCAAAAACCAATGGAAGGTTATCATCCATGTTTAAATCCAGATGTATATTCTTTTTTTGTGCTAAAATCGCATAGTTGCTGTAAATGTCGTTGGCCAGTTCACTTATTAGAAAAGGTTCCTTTTTTGGTTCGATTTGATTGGCTTCCAGTTTGGAATATTCAAAAAGCTGTGTAATCAATTTGGCCAATCGTTTGCTACCGTTTTCTATAGTGTTCAGGTAATGGTCTTTTTGTTCCTGTGTAAGTTCTTTGCCCTTCATCTGTAGGGTTTCAATATATCCCTGTATAATGGCAAGGGGAGTTCTGAGGTCATGGGAAATATTGGCGATTAGCTCCCTTCGTAAACTTTCAATGGATTGCAATTTGTTCATGTCCTCAAGGATGGTATCGGCCATTTCGTTGAAGGTAGTGGTGACCGTAGCAAGGTCCGATTTTTCCGCATCCTTTATTCTATATTGAAGGTCGCCTTGTTGAAACCGTCTTGTGGCATGGACCAGTTCCCGCAAGTTTTTGGTAAGGTACCATACTGAGAGTATGGCCAAAAGCGAAGTGAACAATAGGGTCAACATCAAGTTGCCAAGCCCCATTTTTAGGATATAGCTTCCAAACAACAATTCCCTAGTGTTTAAAAAATCCCTGCCCGCCAGTAAAATATAAATATATCCTTCCATATTTTCTTTTTGGAATTTGGCTGCTGAAAAAACCTGTTTTTTGGACGGGTCCTTTGGGTCCTCTCCCAAAAAGTATCCTTGGCCTTTGTTTTCAATAAACGTATTTATAGGTTCTAAGGAAATCTTCCTGTTGTTGGTCTCAGGGGCCTCATGGTCCAATACTATGGAATATTGAACCACTCCTCCAGGGTTTAACAAATACACTTCAATAGCTCTGTTTACGGCCATCATATCGTGCATGATATCACCAAACAAGGCTTTGTTGATTTCCCCGTTTCCTTGGAACGGACTTTCATTGGTGAATTTTTCGTCGATGAGATCTTGGGCCAAGTTGGCATGCAACCGTTGCGTGGTTTCCGCATAATATTTTTCCGATAGGTATACTGAAGAAATCGTATATGCAATTCCGGCCACCACCAATATGGCCAAAAAGGAGAGGATTAGTTTCCGAATCAAGGAAATGGAAAGAAGGGAATTTTTCATCTATATTTTATTATAAACCTATGGTTTAAGTGTTTAATATCTTGTTATTTACCTACCTTTAACTGACCAATGTCCGTAATAGGCCTTCATAAGTCTTCGTTGAATTTGTACCCGATACCCCATGTTGTCAATATGTATTTTGGATTGCCCATATCAGGCTCTATTTTAGAACGTAACCTATTGATATGGGAGTTGACCGTATGTTCATACCCATCAAAATCATAGCCCCAGACAAGGTTTAAGAGTTTTTTACGGTCGTAGCTTTTTCCGGGGTTGGAGGATAATAGTACCAATAGCTCAAACTCCTTTGGGGAAAGGTCCACCCGCTGTCCGTCCAAGGTTATTTTTCTTGTTTCTATGTTTATGGATAATTGGCCAAAATGGTTCACTTTTTCTATACTTTCATCGGTAGTGTGGGAGGTCATTTTTTGTCTTCTGAAAATGGCCTTGACACGGGCAATGAATTCCCGTACACTAAAGGGTTTGGTCAGATAATCGTCCGCGCCAATTTCCAGGCCCAGTACCTTGTCAATCTCTTCGGATTTGGAAGTGAGCATGATGATGGGTGTTTCAATATTCTTGGCCCTTAGCTTTTGGCATATTTCCACGCCGTCCATTCCAGGCAGCATAATGTCCAGGATGATTAGGCTGAAATCCTTTTCCAAGGCATTGATGAATCCTTCATCTCCCCGTTGTGAGGATACTACCTCACAGTTTAAATCTTTTAAATGTATTTCCAGAAGATGGACGATTTCGATATCATCCTCTATAATCAGAACTCTTTTCATAACAGCGAAATAAAGGAATAGTTATCACGAAACCTTCACAAGCATTGGGAATGCACTCTATTGTAGGTAATTGGGTCGGTATAAGCCTTTTTTACTTTCATTTTTTCGAAAAAATTTCACGAGTGAGGGAAAAACAGTATTTAAAAATTGATTTTTCCGTGACTTTTCTGTTACAGCTAACGGGTTCCTTTGCCAAGAATCTAAAAAACAATTGATTATGAAAACACTAAAAACACTATTATTTCTATCCCTTATCATGGTTATGGTTGGCTGTAAGAATGATGAGGATGAACCCATTGCAACAACGGTTACGGCCGGTACCTTATCGGGCGGACCTTTTTCATTTACCGTGGATGGAATCCCGGACATGGTCACCAATATCACATTGGACGCCACCAATCTTTTCGGAAGTTTACAAACTTTTGTGATTACGGATGATAGTAAGAATATCCTGGGCCTTCCGCCCAATATGGCGGCTTTGGAAGGGGTCGATTTTGATGGGGCGGGTGTCGGATCGTGCTATATTTATCATTTGGCCTACGAAGAAGGGCTGTCAGGCTTGGAGCCAGGTATGAATTTGGACAATCTTAACGGTGATTTTGCACTGTCAAACTTTTTAATGGTGAGTAGAAGTGGGTTGGATGCCGGAACCCTTGTAGGTGGGCCCTTCGAATTTTTGGTCGATGGTATCCCGGATATGGTTACGGAGTTATCCTTGGACGACTCACAGTTGAACGGGGATATGCAAACGTATGTAATTACCGATGATATGGGTGGAATTTTAGGATTGCCCCCAACGTTGGAGGCCGTATTGGGCGTTGATTTTGATGGTGCTGGCGAAGGTACTTGTTTTATATACCATTTGACCTACAGCGGAACTTTGATGGGCCTGGAAGCGGGTATGAATATCAACGATTTTCAGGGTGAATTCGATTTATCCAATTCCATAGAGGTAAATAGGGTGGGTCTGGATGCCGGACTACTTTCAGGCGGACCCTATGAATTTGTGGTCGATGGAAAAACCGACAATGTAACTTCCCTTTCTTTTGACGGGTCGAATGTAAACGGTGAACTTTCCTCTTTTGTGATTACCGATGCAGATTTGAACATCTTGGAATTGCCCCCAACGTTGGAGGCGGTAAAAGGAGTCGATTTTGATGGTGCAGGGGTAGGAGTGTGCCTCATTTGGCATATAAGCTATCAAGAAGGGCTCATGGGGCTTGAAGCAGGCGGCAATGCTGCGGCCTTGAACGGTGTTTTCGCACTTTCAAACTCGATTGAGGTAAATCGATTGGCTTTGAATGCAGGAAAATTGGAAGGCGGTCCATACGAGTTTACGGTAGATGGCTCGCCCGATATGGCAACCGGACTTTCATTGGATGCCTCCGGTCTTAATGGAAGCAATCAAAGGTTTATCATTACCGATGCCGATTTGAACATTTTAGGGCTGCCCCCAACCTTGGAGGCCGCTAAAGGGGTCGATTTTGACGCCGCCGGGGAAGGAATTTGCCTCATTTGGCATATCACCTATGAAGACGATATCATGGGATTGGAAGCAGGAGCCAATGCCGGAAACCTGCAAGGCAACTTTGCCCTTTCCAATTCCATCATGGTCACCAGAAATGCACTGAATGCCGGTGCCTTGGAAGGAGGTCCCTTTATGTTCACGGTGGACGGAACACCGGATATGGTCTCTGGGATTACCTTGGATGAAACCGATTTAAACGGTATGAAACAAACCTACGTCATTACGGATGATAGCGGTAAGATATTAGGCTTGCCCCCAACCTTGGAAGCCGTTGAAGGGGTCGATTTTGATGGTGCTGGCGTAGGTATCTGCTTTATTTGGCACCTAACATATAGTGATGGACTAATGGGCTTGGAGCCTGGCATGAACACGGCCGATTTGGATGGTTATTTCGACTTTTCCAATTCCATCCAAGTTACCAGAATGGCAATGGCCGATTGAAAAAGAAAATTTTAAAAAATTGATGGTATCATACCATCCAACGGCCAAAAAGCCCGAACCTTTAAAGGTTCGGGCTTTGTTTTGTTTCCAATGGCAAAAAACATTCGATTATTTCTTTTTGAATTAAATGTTGTTTTCTAAACTGCTACAACGCCCTTGATATGTGGATGTGGGTCATAATCCAATAGTGTGAAATCCTCGAACTTAAAATCGAAAATATCCGTTACGTTGGGGTTTAGGACCATTTTTGGTAAAGGGCGAGGTTGCCTACTCAATTGTAATTCCACTTGTTCCATGTGGTTGTTATAAATATGGGCATCACCAAACGTATGAATGAATTCTCCGGGTTCATAACCGCAGACCTGCGCCATCATCATGGTAAAAAGGGCATAGGAAGCAATGTTGAAGGGTACGCCCAAAAATATATCGGCGCTGCGTTGGTAAAGTTGGCAGGATAATTTTCCGTCCGCCACATAAAACTGAAAAAACGCGTGACAAGGGGGAAGGGCCGCTTTTCCATTGGCTACGTTTTCTGAAAACGATTTGGAGGTATCTGGCAACACACTTGGATTCCACGCGGATACCAACATACGTCGGCTATTTGGATTGTTTTTTAAGGTTTCCACGACCTCCTTTATCTGGTCGATTTCGTCGCCGTTCCAGTTTCGCCACTGATGTCCGTAAACCGGACCTAAGTCCCCGTTTTCATTGGCCCATTCGTTCCAGATACGAACCCCATTTTCCTGTAAATAGGCAATATTGGTGTCACCGTTCAAAAACCATAACAGCTCATAAATGATGGACTTTAGATGTAATTTCTTGGTAGTGACCATAGGGAATCCCTCACTCAGGTCAAACCGCATCTGATAGCCAAAAACGCTCAATGTTCCCGTACCGGTACGATCACCCTTTTGGTTCCCTTCGTTCAAAACATGCTTTAGTAAGTCGTGGTATTGTTTCATAAGCCCCCTAACCCCCAAAGGGGGGATTCCCTTTGGTTTATTTTTGTAAAAATAAGGAATGCCCATTGGTCTTTATCCAAATCACTCTAGGCTTTTATTAAAATTTATTAACGGCAAATTGTGGTTCCCCCTTTGGGGGTTAGGGGGCTTC
Organism: Maribacter aurantiacus; assembly: GCF_005780245.1. Lineage (NCBI taxonomy): Bacteria > Pseudomonadati > Bacteroidota > Flavobacteriia > Flavobacteriales > Flavobacteriaceae > Maribacter > Maribacter aurantiacus. The sequence goes on from NZ_VBUK01000014.1 coordinate 45,749, forward strand.
ACCCCAAAATCATTCCGGCAATAGTGGCCGATAGTAGTGAAGCTAAGGACCCACCCAAAACTGCCTTCATTCCAAACTCCGACAAGGTTTTGCGCTGTCCCGGGGCCAAGGAGCCAATTCCCCCAATTTGAATACCGATGGAAGCAAAGTTCGCAAAGCCACAAAGCATATAGGTAGCCATAATGATGGATTTTTGGTAGGACAGGCTTGGGGTAATGGCTACATTTTTTAACTCTGCCAATTGGGTATAGGCCACAAATTCGCTGGAAGCCAATTTGATGCCCAACAATTGGCCCATCAACGCGATGTCCTCGTTCGCCACGCCAATGAGCCACATCAATGGCGCGAAAATGGTTCCAAGAATGGCTTCCATGGAAAGTTTTTCAAATGACGAATGCTCCGCTACAAATTGATTTATGTTGGTTAAATCGCCAACATACCCAAAAATACCATTCAACATGGCAATAAAGGCTACAAAGACCAAAAGCATGGCGCCCACGTTCACTGCCAGTTTTAGTCCCTCGGTAGTACCGTTGGCTATGGCATCGAGCAAATTGGTCCCAATTTTCTCTGTAGAAACCTTTATGTTCGTATCCACCTCCTCGGTTTGTGGGCAAAGTATTTTTGAAACGACGATGGCCCCTGGAGCCGCCATGACGGATGCAGCGATCAGGTGCCTGGCGAATTCTAATCTGAGGGCTTCGTCATTTCCTCCCAAAAATCCTATGTAGGCCGCAAGTACCCCCCCGGCAACCGTGGCCATACCGCCGATCATTACCAATAGGATTTCAGATTTGGTCATGCGCTCCAAATAGGCTTTGATCATCAATGGTGCTTCGGTCTGCCCTAAAAATATATTCCCTGCTACCGAAAGGCTCTCGGGACCCGAGATTCCTAGGGATTTTGTCAACAGCCATGCTAAGCCCTTCACGATTTTCTGAATGATTCCCAAGTAAAAAAGTACGGATGTCAAAGCCGAAAAAAAGATGATCGTTGGTAGAATCTGAAAGGCGAATACGTACCCGATATTAGGGTTGTCAAGATTCATGAGATTTCCCAATAAAAACTGACTTCCGGCAACGGTAAAGTTTAAGATCTCGTTGAATATTTTCCCGAGTACAGTAAAAATGGCCCGGATAAACGGAACTTTTAATATACCAATGGCCAATGCCAATTGGATGGCAAGTCCTATGCCCACGGTCTTCCAATTGATGGCTTTTCGGTTGGAACTGAACAAAAACGCCAGACCGATCAATACCAGCATGCCCAGGATGCCGCGCCACAAACTGTGGAAAGAAAAACCTTCGTTGGGAATTGCTGAATTTAATTGTTTCTCCACAATGTCATTTAGGACAGTACTATCAACGGAATTTAGTAACGTCTCCGATGTATCCGGGGTTTGGGAAAACAATAGTACTGGAAAAAGGAAAAAAAGGAGAAGTTGAAGGCGGGGATTTTTTTTCATGCGCTAGGGCTTGTCCAATCAATTTCTTTTGGATATTTCATCCCGTAACTTTGCCGCTTTCTCGTAATCTTCATTGGCCACGGCCTTTTTGAGCTCTTGTTCCAGTTCGTCTATGGTCAATTCCGTATAGCCATCCGTAGCACCAGAATCTATTTCCACGGTTTCGCCCTCCTGCAGAATCTCATCTACAACGATACTATCGTCGCTCTCCTTTTTTTCGGTCTCCTTGGAGGAGAATTTCAAGAAGATACCCGCCTTATCCAAAATGGTCTTGTACGTAAAAATGGGGGCATTGAACCGAAGTGCCAAGGCAATGGCATCACTAGTCCTGGCATCTATAATCTCCTCAATTCCATCACGCTCACAGATAATACTGGAATAGAAAACCCCGTCCACCAGTTTATGGATGATTACCTGTTTGATGACGATGTCAAAACGGTCCGCAAAATTTTTAAAAAGGTCATGTGTCAAGGGCCTTGGCGGCTTAATTTCCTTTTCAAGGGCAATGGCTATGGACTGCGCTTCAAAAGCTCCAATGACAATGGGCAATTTACGGTCTCCCTCTACTTCGTTCAATATAAGGGCATAAGCGCCGTTTTGCGTTTGGCTGTAAGAAATCCCCTTTATTTTCAATCGTACTAAACTCATAAATCGTATAAACTAAAAAAGCTGTTCAAACACTTGGGACCCCAACTATTCGAACAGCCCTTTGTGGGGCACAAATTAACAAAAATTAGCTGTTTTGAGCTTTAAATTCCTTTAATTTTTCGATTAACGCAGGTACCACTTCAAACGCATCGCCCACGATTCCGTAATCCGCGGCCTTGAAAAATGGTGCCTCTGGATCGTTGTTGATGACCACTTTTGTTTTTGAGGCACTTACGCCCGCCAAGTGCTGTATGGCACCTGAAATTCCTATCGCAATGTACAGATTGCTCGCAACAGGTTTACCTGTTTGACCTACATGCTCGCCATGCGGTCTCCATCCAAGGTCCGATACCGGTTTGGAACACGCTGTGGCAGCACCTAAAACATCGGCCAATTCCTCGATCATTCCCCAGTTTTCTGGTCCTTTTAGCCCCCTTCCTGCGGATACGACGATATCCGCATCGGCGATGGTCGCCTTCCCTACCACCTTATCGATGTTCGTAGACTTGGTATTAAATTCCGAATCCAAGGATACATTAAAATCTTCCACCGATGCATCGGTAGGGATCTCCACCGTTCCAAAGGCATTGTTGGACACCCCAACGATTTTTATATCGGTATCGATAACCGTGTGCGCAAATCCCTTGTTGCTAAAAGCCGTTCTCTTCACCTGAAACGGGGAGAGGCTTTCTGGAGCCGCTACCACATTTGGGGCATACCCTGCTTTGAGTGTGGCCGCCAAAAGCGGGGCCATATATTTTGCATCTGAACTGGAGCTTACAAAGACCACCGTAGCGTTCTCAGCTTCTATAGCTTTGGAAACTACTTCTGCCGCGGCCTTTGCATTAAAAGGTTTTAGGGCTTCGTTCTGAACGTTTAACACCTTGGAAATACCATAGGTTCCCAAACTCTCATTTTCCGTACAATTGATGGAAACCGCCGTGGCCGTGGTACCCATTTGTTTGGCCACTTCAGCAGCATAGGAAGCGACTTCAAAAGCGTTCTTTTTAAATTTTCCGTTCTCTGATTCTGTATATACTATAACTGACATTTCTTTTATTTTTTTGTTTACCGCTTAGAAAAGCTTTTAAATTACCTTGGCTTCGTTGTGAAGTAAATCAACAAGCTCATCAACGGTTTCGGCGAGTTTTATTTCGCCTTTTGGCGCAGGCTTATCAAATTTTACATCTTCGGTGGCCTTGATACCTTCAATAGGTTCTACGACGTTCAATTTCTTTTGTCTGGCCATCATGATGCCACGCATGTTGGGTATTTTAAGATCACTTTCCTCTACCAGGCCTTTTTGTCCGCCCACAACTAAGGGTAGCGAAGTACTTAAGGTTTCCTTTCCTCCATCGATCTCGCGGATAGCCGTTACATTATCGCCATCGATATCAAGTTTGATGCAGGTATTGACAAAATTCATGTCCAGAAGGGAAGCAAGTATCCCAGGTACCATTCCTCCATTATAATCGATGGATTCCCTACCGCCGATTACCAAATCGTATCCGCCGTTCTTTACGACCTCGGCGAGTTGCTGGGCCACAAAGAATCCGTCTGTGGGCGTTGCGTTTACCCGTATGGCCTCATCGGCGCCAATGGCAAGGGCTTTTCGCATGGTAGGTTCAACACTTGCGTCCCCAACGGTGGCCACATGTACGGTGGCACCTTGTTGTTCCTTGAACCACATGGCCCTGGTAAGTCCAAACTCATCGTTTGGATTGATAACGAACTGCACCCCGTTGGTGTCAAATTTGGTGTCGCCATCCGTAAAGTTTATCTTGGAAGTAGTATCCGGTACATTACTTATACAAACTAGTACTTTCATTGAATAAATTCTTTTTTGTGTTGGAGACGAAGATAACCAATATTTTCCAAATTTACTATGCATGCATAGTAAATTTTATCACTTTTTTTAAAACGGCCATCCCATTAATTGATATATATTTTCCTATTTTTGCTTGCTTTCAATTGAAAGGTTAAAGACTATTATTTCTTAATGACATGAAAACATTACAGTTTAGAGAAGCTATTGCGGAGGCGATGTCCGAGGAGATGCGTAGGGACGAGTCCATCTATCTAATGGGCGAGGAGGTTGCCGAGTATAATGGGGCCTACAAAGCTTCCAAAGGTATGTTGGACGAATTTGGCCCTAAAAGGGTAATAGATACGCCTATTGCGGAATTGGGCTTTGCCGGGGTGGCGGTAGGTTCCACCATGACTGGCAACAGGCCCATCGTGGAATTCATGACCTTTAACTTTTCATTGGTTGGAATCGACCAAATCATAAACAACGCTGCCAAAATTAGGCAAATGTCCGGCGGACAGTTTCCATGTCCAATCGTTTTTAGGGGACCTACGGCCTCCGCAGGTCAATTGGCGGCAACGCATTCCCAGGCCTTTGAGAGTTGGTACGCCAACTGTCCTGGGTTGAAGGTGATCGTTCCTTCAAATCCGGCTGATGCAAAAGGATTATTGAAATCTGCAATCAGGGACGACGACCCCGTTATTTTTATGGAATCCGAGCAGATGTATGGCGATAAGGGCGAAGTGCCCGAGGGCGAATACACCATTCCTATTGGCGTGGCCGATATCAAAAGAGAAGGTAGCGACGTAACAATCGTTTCCTTTGGAAAAATTATCAAGGAGGCCTACAAAGCGGCCGATGAACTTGAAAAAGAGGGCATCAGCTGCGAAATAATCGACCTAAGGACCGTAAAACCTTTGGATTACGATGCTGTGGTAAAATCCGTAAAGAAAACGAACCGTTTGGTCGTCTTGGAGGAAGCTTGGCCTTTTGGTAATGTAGCCACGGAAATCACCTATCATATTCAGGCAAATGCCTTTGATTATTTGGATGCCCCCATCATAAAAATAAATACGGCGGATACCCCTGCACCATATTCTCCGGTATTGTTGGAGGAATGGCTGCCCAACCACGAAGATGTCATTAAGGCAGTTAAAAAAGTGTTATATAAATAATAGGAAGTTTTTGTAAAGTATCTTAGCTTCTTCGACCTATGTTGAAGAAGCTTTTTTATTGGTACGCTATTTGTACAGGGGCCTAATGGAACATCATATACATGCATAGATTCTTTTTCCATTTTTTTCTTCTTTTTACCCTAGGTGTTCTAGGCCAGACAAAGGTTGGAGGTATCGTTTCGGATGAAAGCGGTCAGCCTGTGGCCTTTGCAAATGTCCTCTTCCAAGGTTCTACCGAAGGTACTATAACCAATGATAACGGTCGGTTCTATTTGGAGTCGGACAATACGTATGATGTGTTGGTGGTTTCGTTCATCGGGTATGAGAACAAGGAGATTTCGCTCACTTCCAAGATAAACTTCAACATGGAAATTGTCCTTTCCGAAGCTGCCGAGCAACTCAACGAGGTAGTTTTGATATCGGGAAAGCAATCCAAAAAAAATAATCCCGCCGTGGATATACTACGAAAGATCTGGGCCAAAAAGCGGGAAAACGGTATTCGCAAATTCGACCAGTATGCCTTTGACAAATACGAAAAGGTGGAGTTTGATTTGAACACCATTGATAGCGCCTTGATGAAAAGAAAGATTTTCAAGGGGCTGGAATTCGTGTTTCAGGATTTGGATACCTCCCGCATCACGGGTAAAACCTATCTGCCCATCTTTTTGAACGAAACGTTTTCAAAGGTGTACGGCGATAATATAATCAACGAAGAAAAAGAGGACGTGTTGGGCAATAAAAATTCCGGCTTTGAGAATAATCAAGCTATCATTGCCTTCGTTCAGGACCTTTACCAGAGCTATGATATCTATGACAACTATCTCAAGTTTTTTGACAAGAGTTTTACGAGTCCGCTGTCAAGAACGGGAATAGACACCTATAACTATGCGTTGCGCGATAGTGCCTTTATCGATACAAAGTGGTGCTACAATATAGTATACTATCCCAGACGTAAAAACGAGCTAACGTTTAAGGGCGATTTTTGGGTGAACGACTCTACCTGGGCTATCAAGAACATTAATCTGGAAGTTACCAAAAGTGCCAACATCAACTGGGTCAAGGAAATATATATTGAGCAGGATTTTGAGGTGGTGAACGATTCCCTTTTTCTTTTGAAACGGGATTATATGCTGAGCGATTTCAGCTTTCAAAAAAAGGAGGAATCTAGGGGTGTTTATGGCAAACGGACCACGGTCTATGACAATTACGTGTTCAACGACAAAAGGCCGAAGGATTTTTACCGAAAGGACCAAAATCCTTTGGATATCAACTTGATCGTTAGGGACGATGAATTCTGGCAGAAAAACCGATTGGAATCCCTAAATAAGGATGAAGCGGGAATCTACACCTTGCTGGATACGCTAAAAACGGTTCCAAAATTCAAATCCTACTATAATTTGGTGAGCATACTTGGGTCCGGATATGTGGAGATCGATACATGGGACTTGGATATTGGTAATGTGTACGATGTGTTTGGGTTCAATCCGGCGGAAGGACCAAGGTTGCGGTTGGGAGCAAGGACCTATAGGGGCCAGAACGACCTATGGCGCTTGGAGGGCTACATGGCCTATGGATTTACGGACCAAAAGGTGAAACATGGATTGAGCGGTAAGTTTCTGATCGACCCAAAGACCCGTTTGATAGTTTCCGGTGGAAACAGGCGCGATATTGAGCAATTGGGTGTTAGCCTCACGGCGACCCGTGATGTGCTTGGCCGTAGCATCGCTTCTTCTTCGTTGTTGACGGTGGGGGCAAATAACAGACTGACGAATATTAATTTGAGCGCCCTTAATTTTGAAATGGAACCCATTACCAATTTTAGGATCTCCTTGGGCGGAACCTTCAGGACCCTGAGCTCTGCCCTGCCCAACGATTTTAGTCTGGATTATATAGACCCAGATGCCCCCAGTGGTGTATCATCCGAAATACGGCAGTTCGACTTCAATACCCTGTTGATCTATACACCCGGGAAAAAAACGATAGGCTATGGCGTGGAAAGGCGCGATGTAAACGATACCTATAGTACGCTATTGCTCAATTATACAAAAGGAACGGAGGGTGTCCTGGGCAGTGATTTTAACTATCAGAAATTACAATTTTCCTATAGCCAACCTTGGCAATTGGGTGGTTTTGGAAGATTGATGAGCACTGTGGAATTGGGCAAGACCTTTGGGGAAGTTCCTTTAGGCTTGTTGAGCGTGGTACCCGGAAACCAGACCTTTTTCTCAAATTATGGAACTTTCCCCAATCTCGATTTTTATGAATTTGTTACCGATACCTATGCATCGGTGCATTTGGAGCACAATTTTAATGGAAGACTCTTCTCCAGGATACCGTTTTTACGTAAATTGAACCTCAGGGAGATTGTGGGACTCAGGGGTGTTTGGGGAAGCCTATCGGACGAAAATATTGCCCTAAGTGCTCCGGCGAACGTTAATACGCCGCTAAGAGCGCCTTCGGAGAAAATATATTATGAATACTCCTTGGGAATAGGGAATATCTTTCGGATTTTCAGGATCGACTTTAATTTTAGGGGCAACTACTTGGACAATCCAGATGCCAGACCCTTTGGTATTACCGGAAGCTTCGGATTTAGTTTTTGATTTTCAGGGCAATTATCGGAAGTAGGCTTCGTTACTAAAACAAACAGAATTTATTTTATACACGAACATGGCCAATAAAAAAGACGTAACATTTGATGTTTTGATAGAGATTCCCAAAGGGAGCAGGAACAAATATGAGTATGATTTTACCTTACACAAAATACGGTTCGATAGGACCTTGTTTTCTTCCATGATGTACCCGGGGGATTACGGGTTTGTGCCGGAAACCCTTGCTTTGGACAGGGACCCACTGGATGTTTTGGTTTTGGGCACGGAACCAACGTTCCCTATGGTGGTCATGGAAGTTAAGCCCATAGGTGTATTTCACATGACCGATGAAAAAGGACCGGACGAGAAAATCATTTGTGTTCCCGTGTCGGATCCTATTTGGAGCAAGAGGGATGACATTAGCGATTTGAATCCGCATAGGCTCAAGGAAATAGAACACTTCTTTCAGGTGTACAAGGATCTGGAAAAAAAGAAAGTGGACACTGGTGGCTGGGGCAATCATGAAGAAGCCATTAAAATCTATCATGAGTGTGTTACAAGGTATCAGGAGAGCGAGCATAAGGATAAGCGCACCTTTATGATATAGCTATTTTAAGGAATGTAAAGCCCCCTTTATTATTATAAAAGGGGGCTTTTTTTATTATATTCTATTTTACTACTTTAGCAGCCACAAAAAAATAACTAATCAAATGGATTTAATCGTAAAGTTTTTACCTGCTTTTGGCCTCTTGGCGCTGGCATATGTTTTTATTAAGAGCTCCTGGGTTTCCAAGCAAGATGTAGGTAGTGAAAAGATGGCGAGAATAGCCAAAAACATTGCGGATGGAGCAATGTCCTTCTTAAAGGCCGAATACAAAATCTTGGCCGTTTTTGTAGCTGCCGTGGCAGTTTTATTGTTTTTTAAGGGGACCAATGAAGTTGGCTCCAACGGTATGGTGGCCGTATCCTTTGTTGTAGGTGCTATATGCTCCGCCTTGGCCGGATTCATTGGAATGAAGGTCGCTACCAAGGCCAATGTTAGGACTACGCAGGCCGCTAGGACTTCCTTAGGAAAGGCCTTGGAGGTTGCTTTTGCAGGCGGTGCCGTTATGGGACTTGGTGTTGTAGGATTGGGAGTATTAGGTTTGAGCAGTCTTTTTATGATATATAGTGGTCAAGGTTGGTCCTTGGGTGAAGTTTTGAATGTATTGTCAGGTTTCTCTTTGGGAGCATCTTCCATTGCGCTTTTTGCCCGTGTTGGTGGCGGTATCTATACCAAGGCAGCGGATGTAGGTGCGGATTTGGTTGGTAAGGTAGAAGCGGGTATTCCAGAGGATCACCCTTTGAATCCAGCTACCATTGCGGATAACGTAGGTGATAACGTTGGGGACGTTGCCGGTATGGGCGCGGATTTGTTCGAGTCCTATGTGGGTTCTATCATCGGTACCATGGTATTGGGAGCCGCTTTTGTTCAGATTCCCGCTTTTGCAGGTTCATTCGATGGTCTTGGTGCTGTGTACCTTCCATTGGTACTGGCAGCTGTCGGTATCATTATGTCCATCATTGGAACCCTCTTCGTTAAGGTAAAGGATGGCGGAAATCCACAGACCGCATTGAACATTGGGGAATTTGGATCCGCTGGTCTGATGTTGGTCGCCTGTTATTTTATAATTACCAATATGTTACCGGAAAGCTGGACTTTTGGGGGTGTAGAGTATGGTTCAATAGGTGTTTTCATAGCCGTATTGGCCGGACTCGTGGCCGGACTTGCCGTAGGTAAGGTTACCGAATATTACACGGGAACAGGTACAAAACCTGTTAATAGCATTGTAAGACAGTCCGAAACTGGAGCTGCTACGAACATTATCTCTGGATTAGGTGTGGGTATGATGTCCACTATGTTCCCTATTCTTTTGATTGCCGCTGCTATTTTGGTTTCCTATCATTTTGCGGGATTATACGGTATTGCGATTGCTGCCGTAGGGATGTTGGCCAATACGGGAATCCAATTGGCCGTGGATGCCTACGGACCCATTTCCGATAACGCAGGTGGTATTGCTGAAATGGCCGAATTGCCTAGCGAGGTTAGGGAACGTACCGATAAATTGGATGCGGTAGGAAACACTACGGCAGCCATTGGAAAGGGATTCGCAATTGCTTCTGCAGCCTTGACGGCCTTGGCCCTTTTTGCTGCTTTTATGCAAACGGCTAATGTAACTGCTATTGATGTTTCAAAACCGACCGTAATGGCCGGTCTACTGGTTGGTGGTATGTTACCATTCGTATTTTCTGCATTATCTATGAATGCGGTGGGGCGTGCGGCCATGGCCATGATCGAAGAGGTTCGTAGACAGTTTAGGGATATCCCCCAATTAAAGGCGGCCTTGGAGGTTATGAGAGCGGTGGATTCCGATATGTCCAAAGCTACCGAAGCCCAGAGAGCTACTTTTGATGCAGCCGATGGTGTTGCGGAATATGATAAGTGTGTGGCCATTTCTACACAGGCCTCCATTAAGGAAATGGTATTGCCAGGTCTTTTGGCCATTGCAGTTCCTGTTGCAGTTGGTTTTATAGGTGGTGCCGAAATGTTGGGCGGACTTTTGGCAGGTGTAACTACTTGTGGAGTTTTGATGGCCATCTTCCAGTCCAATGCCGGTGGTGCTTGGGATAACGCTAAAAAAACCATAGAAAGTGACGGACGTAAAGGTACGGACGCCCATAAAGCGGCGGTTGTAGGTGATACGGTAGGAGATCCTTTCAAGGATACTTCAGGTCCTTCCTTGAATATTCTTTTGAAGTTAATGTCCGTTGTGGCTTTGGTAATTGCGCCAAGTATTGCAATGAGCGGCGATAGCATGACGGCTTATAACGAAGAGAAAATCGCTACCGAAGTTGTTGCAAAGCAAGTTGAAAAACAAGTTGAGGTAAAAATGGAAAAAACTGGAGATACCATGGTAAAGGCTACTGTGGTGACTACTTTAACCGAAAATGGTCAAAAGTCCATAAGCGAGCAAGTTTTTGAAGGAACTGAGGAGGAAGTGAAAGCCAAAATCGAGGCCTTCAACAAATCTAGTGAAGGTGTTAAAGTCCAAATCGAAAAAGTAGTCGAAGATGTTAAGGAAGAAGTTCAGTAAGACCTTTTTATTTAATTATTTCTAAAATAGTATCGGTCCTGCCATTATTGGCGGGACCGTTTTATTTTTTGTATGCCGAAGTATTACTGAAGTTTAAAATGAATGGGAATACTAAAAGAGACCTTTACAGGAGTTCCTCTTTGTTTTCCTGGGGTCATTTTAGGAAGTTTTGAAAGAATGCGAATAGCTTCTTCCTCCAAAATTTTATGGGGTCCTCTTTTTTGTATGGTTCCAATAGATCCATCGCTTTTGATTTCAAACTGGGTACTGACCCTACCCTGAATCCCCATTTCTTGGGCCATTTCTGGATAACGGAAGTTTTTTTGGATATGCTTTTGCATCATTTCGTTAAAACATTCCCGTTTGTCCTTGGCATTTTCGCAACCTGGGAAAACGGGCACATCTTCTATCGTTATCCAGTTTACATTGACCTCTTCCTCTATTTCTTCAACCACTAAATCTTCAGGTTCAATTATTTCGGTTTCGGTATCAGCTTCTGTAGATAATATTTCAGTTTCATCAATTTCAACATCGTTGTCTTCCACTTTTATTTCAGGGGGAAGCACTTGTTTAATTTTGGGTCTTTCAATCTTAAATATTTCTAGCGGTTCTTCATCTATTTCAATTGGAGCAACATTCATGCTTACATCATAGATGGAGTTAGGTTCATACGTTTTCCATTCCAAGGCAACAAATGCCAGCCCTAGTAGGAGCATGAGTCCTAAAACAAAGAAAAGGCCACTTTTTTTGATGAGGTCTTTTTTCGGGTTCTTTTTTGGTTTCATCTTTTAAATAATTGTGGCTTCCATGGTGCAAGCCTGATTATACATGCGTTTTGTTATGAACTAAAGCTATGCTAAAGGACTCGGTCTTAAAATGGCCAATGAGTGAAGGGTCTGTTTGAATGAGTGAAAATCTACTAGCGGTATTTTTACGGTAAAATTTTTCATGCCCAATGGAAAATGAATGTATTTTTGAGCATATGGGATTTCTTAAAAAGGATAAACTTCAGATTATCGCATTTAATGGATATGGGACTTCTCATAGATTCTATGTCCGTGGTAGGGCGCTGGAAGATGAGAATATCGACCTGGGGCATAAAGGCGCTTTTAAGTTATTGATCAATACTTGGAAACGGTTCGAGACCGATGAGATTAAAAACACCCCAATACGAATTGCCATTGGCGATACCATCATCCTTCAAGGAAAGACGGACCATGAAGGATATTATTTGGTGAACGAGCAAGTGGAGAACCTTTCTGAATATGTGAACGAGGAAGGGTGGGTGAAATTTGAAATCTCCTTTCAGGACACCAAACTAAAAAGGGAAATAATAAACCAAAACCGCTTTCCCGGGGAAATGTTGATTCCCAGTGCTAAGGCAAAATTTGGGGTCATTAGTGATATTGATGATACCATCTTGCATACGGGCGTGGTCTCTTCCTTAAAGTGGGAAGTGATTATCAATACCATGTTTAAAAGGGCGACAAGCAGAAGGCCCTTGGAAGGGGCGGCGGAATTTTATCATCTACTTCATCAAGGCAAAGCTGAGGAAGAGGCGAACCCTATTTTCTATGTAAGCCATAGTCCTTGGAACCTATACCGATATTTGGAACTTTTTCTTACGATCAACAAATTCCCAAAAGGTCCCATTTTACTGCGAAGTATGTCCAGTTTTACCCGAAGAAAACGAAGTGAGAAACCCCAAAAGCAAAAGGAAATCACGGGAATCTTAAATACTTATCCGCAGCTTTCCTTCATTCTAATTGGAGATAGTGGTGAAAAGGACGCGGATATTTACATTGAAATTGCAAAGTTGTTTCCCAACCGGATAAAGGCCATTTACTTGAGGAGTGTATCGGACGGCCGAAGAATGGCCAGGGTATCCAATTTGTTCTCGGCCCACAAAAACATTCCCTTTTTAATGGTGAACAAAACGGAAGAAGCCATAGCCCATGCAAAAGAACAAGGTTTTATTTAATTGGCACCGCCAAAGGGTTTTATTTACCGAGGCCTGACCCGAAATTAGAAGGTCGCTTACTACGAATGCCTTGTGGCCTAGCCCTAGGTAGTCTACTTGAGAGGGTTTAAAATAACCCGTTTATTTCCGCATCGATTTTGTTAATTACTTTACCAAGATCCTCGGGTTTGTCCACGAAGTCAATTTCGTCCACATCAATGATCAACAATTTACCTTTATCATAACCGTGGACCCACGCTTCATAGCGTTCGTTCAATCGGCTTAAATAATCAATCGAAATACTGTTTTCATAATCCCTGCCTCGTTTGTGTATCTGTTTTACCAAATTGGGTATGGAACTTCTAAGGTAAATAAGCAGTTCAGGGGGTTCCACCAAAGATTCCATCAATTCAAACAGACTGGAATAATTTTTAAAGTCCCTATTGGTCATAAGGCCCATGGCATGAAGGTTGGGTGCAAAAATATGGGCATCCTCATAAATGGTACGGTCCTGTATGACGTCCTTACCGGTTTCCCGGATCTGGACAATTTGTCTGTACCTGCTGTTTAGGAAATAGATTTGAAGGTTAAAGCTCCAACGTTCCATTTGGGTGTAAAAATCATCGAGGTAGGGGTTGTCCACAACGTCCTCAAAATGCGCTTCCCACTTATAATGTTTGGCCAGTAATCTTGTCAATGTGGTTTTACCTGCTCCAATGTTTCCTGCTACGGCAATGTGCATTTGGTGTTATTTAACGGTTAGTTGTTCTGAAAAAGTTGTAGCGTACAATATACGAAGTATATTAACTTTCAGAAAAAATAGTAGTTGAAATGCCTACAATATTTTTATTTGATAAAATGCAGAAAATTAGGTTGTAAAACGCTTAATCTAACTTTGATAATTAAACTTTTTGAATAACTTTGGCCCATAAATAAAGAGGAAGGATTTGACTGATTGCAACCTCGTTAAAAATGCTAAAGCAGTTTTGTGTCGGGAACGTTTCCGGCGCTCTCCTGAGAAACAATACCTCCTTTAGTCGGGCAACTTCCAAATCCTTTTTAAAAGAAAAAGAAATGGCGTATTTATTTACATCGGAATCCGTTAGTGAAGGACATCCGGATAAAGTGGCAGATCAAATCAGTGATGCCCTGTTGGATCATTTTTTGGCTTTTGACCCAGAAAGTAAAGTGGCCTGTGAAACCTTGGTTACTACGGGTCAGGTAGTATTGGCTGGAGAAGTGAAAAGCCATACCTATTTGGACGTGCAGAATATTGCAAGGGAGGTCATCAATAAAATAGGATATACCAAAGGCGAGTACCAATTTAGTGGCGATTCCTGTGGCGTAATTTCCTTGATTCATGAACAATCCCAAGACATCAATCAAGGTGTGGACAGGGGTTCCAAAGAGGAACAGGGAGCCGGGGATCAGGGGATGATGTTCGGTTATGCCACAAAGGAAACGGAGAATTACATGCCTTTGGCCTTGGACATTTCCCATAAAATATTGCACACCTTGGCGGAACTTCGTAGGGAAGGGAAGGAAATAAAATACTTAAGACCGGATGCCAAGGCACAGGTAACCATCGAGTACTCGGATGAAAATGTACCGCAACGTATCGATACCATTGTGGTGTCCACCCAGCACGATGCCTTTGATTCCAACGATGAGGCTATGCTGTCAAAGATTAAATCGGACATCATATCCATCCTTATCCCTAAGGTGAAATCCCAATTGCCTGAGGAAATTCAGCAATTGTTCGATGACCAGATTACCTATCATATCAATCCCACGGGAAAATTCGTCATCGGTGGGCCTCATGGGGACACCGGTTTGACCGGAAGAAAGATTATCGTGGATACCTATGGAGGCAAGGGAGCCCATGGTGGAGGAGCCTTTAGTGGTAAGGATCCCAGCAAGGTAGACCGTAGCGCGGCCTACGCGGCGCGTCATATAGCCAAAAATTTGGTTGCTGCCGGCGTCGCCGATGAAATTTTGGTTCAGGTAAGTTATGCCATTGGGGTAGTGGAACCTACGTCCATTTTTGTGGAAACGTATGGAACGTCCAATGTCAATTTGAGCGACGGTGAAATTGCCAGAAAAGTAAGGCAATTGTTCGATTTAAGACCTTTTGCGGTCGAGGAACGCCTAAAGCTTAGAAACCCCATTTATTTGGAAACCGCTGCCTATGGTCACATGGGTAAGGAATCCAAAAAAGTGATCAAAGTTTTCGAATCCCCGTATAACGGTCGGGTTGAAATGGAAGTAGAATTGTTTACCTGGGAGAAATTGGATATGGTGCAGGAGGTAAAAGTCGCCTTTGGGCTATAACAAATTTTCAATACTATTTACATAAAGGAGCCATATATGGCTCTTTTTTATTTTCAGGAATAACCATTCTTTCCTAGCTTTAAGGACAATTAATTCAACCATAATGAAATCTACCTTAAAGTATCTACTGACATTGTTCATTATTACTTCCTTTGCGTATTCCTGCAAAAGAACGAACCAAACTACGGAGACCATTGAGGTTTCGGATACCTATGTAGCCGACAATTACACCAAAAAGGAGGTGGATATTGAAATGCGTGACGGTATTAAGCTACACACCACCATTTATTCCCCTAAGGATACTTCCGTAAAATATCCTATCATTATGCAACGCACCCCCTATAGTTCCAGACCCTATGGTGAAGGTCAGTTCAAGGAAGCTATCGCACCCAATAAGCATATGATGAAGGAGGGGTATATCGTGGTATATCAAGACGTGCGGGGCAGGTGGTTGAGCGAGGGCCACTATGAAAATATGCGGGCCTTTATTCCCAATAAGAAATCGGATCAAGACATCGATGAAAGTTCAGACACCTACGATACTATAGAATGGTTGGTGAACAATGTGGAAAACAACAATGGCAGGGTAGGAATTTGGGGCATTTCCTATCCCGGGTTTTATTCCACCTATGCCACGGTGGATGCGCACCCGGCTTTAAAGGCGGCTTCGCCCCAGGCGTGTATCGGCGATTTCTTTTTTGACGATTTCCACCACAACGGCGCCTATTTGTTGAGTTATTTTAGGGCGACGAGCGTTTTCGGGACGCCTAGGCCCAATGGGGATCAGCCCATTGATACGGCATGGTATGACCTTCCGGACCTGGGAACGGAAGACCAGTATCAGTTTTTTCTGGATGCAGGGCCCTTAAAAAATTTAGATCGATTTTTTGAGTACGAAACCGGGGATACCCCAAGGATGGCCATGGACGGCCAGACGGACGATTTCTTTTGGAACGAGTTAAAGGAACATCCCAATTACGATGAGCTTTGGCAAAGCCGGGGACTTATCCAACACTTGAAGGATGTAAAAAACCATGTAGCTACCATGATTGTTGGGGGTTGGTTCGATGCCGAAGATTTGTACGGTCCCTTGGAAACCTACAAAAACATTGAAAAGTATAATAAGGACAACTACAACACCATGGTATTTGGTCCTTGGGACCATGGCGGATGGGCCAGAAGCAGGGGAAAGAACATCGTAGGGAATTATTATTTTGGGGATGGTATTTCCGAATTTTTTCAGGAAAACATTGAGACGAAGTTTTTCCATCATTTTCTCAAAGGCGATGGAAGCATGAATAGTGGACTCCCCGAAGCCTATGTCTTTGATTCCGGTAGGAAGGAGTGGAAACAATACGATACCTGGCCACCTGCCGGGGTCGAGAAGCAGGATATGTATCTGAGCGAAAATCAGGAATTGACCACGGAGAAGCGGGGCGAAACAGGAATACAGTTCGTTAGTGATATTAAAAAACCGGTACCGTATTCGGAGGATATTAAATCGGTTTTCACCCCTAGAAAATATATGACGGACGATCAACGATTCGCCGCAAGAAGGTCGGACGTATTGGTTTTTGAGACCGATGTTTTGACAGAGGACCTTACCTTGGCAGGCGATATTATGGCGAATTTGAATGTTGCCACCACGGGAACGGCTGCGGATTGGATCGTAAAAGTAATCGATGTGCACCCTGCCGATGCCGAAAATCATGAGGAGATGCAGGACCATCTTAAAATGAGCAACTACCATTTGATGGTGCGTAGTGAGGTATTAAGGGGAAGGTTTCGGAACAGTTTCTCAGACCCGGAACCCTTTGTGCCCAATGAAAAAACGGCTGTAAATATTAAGCTTCAGGATGTATTCCATACAATCAAAAAGGGACACAAATTACAGATTCAGGTGCAGAGCACCTGGTTTCCTTTAATAGATTTGAACCCCCAAACGTATGTGGAAAATATTTTTAAGGCGGATGAAACCGACTTTAAGACCCAGACCCATACGGTTTTCACGGATTCCAAGATTGAGTTTACGGTATTACCGTAAGTATTTCAATCCCTCCGATCCGATACTCCGTATCGCGCCACCTCCCTTTACCAAAGGGAGGAGCTTTTTTTGGAACTTAAATTTTCACTTGTTTACTATAAAATTTGCTCCCCTCTTTTGCAAAGAGGGGTGATTCAGCTTTGCTGAATCGGGGAGATTGATTTTTGGTTTGATTTTTTCAATCCCTCCGACCCGATACTCCGTATCGCGTCACCTCCCTTTTCCAAAGGGAGGAGCTTTTTTTGGAACTTAAATTTTCACTTGTTTGCTATAAAATTTGCTCCCCTCTTTAGAAAAGAGGGGTGATTCGGCCATGCCGAATCGGGGAGATTGGTTTTGAGTACAATATTTTCAATCCCTCCGACCCGATACTCCGTATCGAGCCACCTCCCTTTTCTAAAGGGAGGAGCTTGTAAAGTTATTTTTGATTTCTTCTAGTACGGATGGTAAATTTTCAAATACCATTTTGTTTTCAAATCGGATTACCTTCAAACCAAGATTCTCAATGTGCTCGGTCCGTTTTTCATCATGGGTGTGGGCCACTGGATTCATGTGGACTTGCCCATCCAATTCAATGATTAATTTTTCAGAAGGGCAATAAAAATCCACAATGAACCAGTCAATACTGTGTTGCTTGTGGAATTTTCTACCTTCCAATTGTTTTGCTTTCAGATGTTTCCATAAAAAGGCTTCGGCAGAAGTTAACTTTTTTCTAAGCTCTTTTCTTCTGTCCAAAAATTCCTTGCGGTTATGGTGTTTATTAGGCACAACTAAAAATACTAATAATTTGCTCCCCTCTTTAGAAAAGAGGGGTGATTCGGCGTTGCTGAATCGGGGAGATTGACTTGTTTGTTCAAAAATTTCAATCCCTCCGACCCGATACTCCGTATCGCGCCACCTCCCTTTGAAAAAGGGAGGAGCTTTTTTTGGAACTTAAATTTTCACTCGTTTATTATAAAATTTGCTCCCCTCTTTAGAAAAGAGGGGTGATTCGGCGTTGCTGAATCGGGGAGTTTGGTTTTGAGTTTATATTTTCAATCCCTCCGACCCGATACTTCGTATCGTGCCACCTCCCTTTACTAAAGGGAGGAGCTTTTTTTGGAACTTACATTATCAACTTGTTTAGTATAAAATTTGCTCCCTTCTTTTTTAAAGAAGGTTGATTCGGCCATGCCGAATTGGGGAGATAGGGATTTAGGTTAATATTTTCAATCCCTCCGACCCGATACTTCGTATCGCGTCACCTCCCTTTTCCAAAGGGAGGAGCTTTTTTTGGAACTTAAATTTTCACTTGTTTGCTATAAAATTTGCACCCCTCTTTTGCAAAGAGGGGTGATTCGGCCATGCCGAGTCGGGGAGATTGGGATTTTAATTAATATTTTACAATCCCTCCGACCCGATACTCCGTATCGCGCCACCTCCCTTTTTTAAAGGGAGGAGCTTTTTAAGGTTTGCCATAAAGGGAAAGAGGTTTAAACCTATCGTTTCACTAGGGTTTTGTTAAATTTTTGGATTTGATTAGGATTTTAAAAGTTCCTGCCCTTATATTTGCCCCGTTAAGTTCAAACACGTATTGAATAGTTATCAAGAAAGGTGGAGGGATTGGACCCTTTGAAGCCTTAGCAACCCTTGTTCACCCGATTATCGGAAACAAGAAGGTGCTACATTCTACCCCGTTTGGGGAAGGATAACAGTCATCGAAATTTCTTCGATTCACTTTCTTATAACTTTTTGATTTTATCGAACCGCATCGTCGGCAGGTTCGGGTTTGGCTTTTTTAATCAATTTATGATGTCCGCGATCAATCAAGGACTTAACCATTAAAAAACAAAAATCATGAGCAATCAAAAATTAGCAACGAACGCACTTCATGCCGGGCATGACACTACACAATCCGCAGGTACTAGGGCCGTACCTATCTATCAGACATCGTCGTACGTATTCAATAACACCCAACATGCGGCCAATCTATTTTCCTTGGCCGAATTGGGCTTTATTTATACCCGCTTGAACAACCCTACCAACCAGATTCTTCAGGACCGTTTGGCCGCTGTGGAAGGTGGTATCGGTGCGGTGGTATTCTCCTCGGGAACGGCTGCCATTTCTACGGGGTTGTTGACGCTTTTAAAGGCCGGGGACCATATTGTAGCCTCCAGCAGTTTATATGGGGGTACGTTCAACCTGTTGAATGTGACGCTCCCACGTTTGGGAATCCATACGACCTTTGTAGATGCCTCAAAACCCGAAAATTTTGGGAAGGCCGTAAAGGAAAATACCAGGGCTATCTTTGTGGAATCTTTGGGAAATCCAAAACTGGACGTTCTCGATTTAAAGGCTATATCCAAGGAAGCCAAAGCAGCGGGCGTTCCGTTCATCGTGGATAATACGGTAGCCACTCCGGCATTATTAAACCCCATTGAACATGGCGCCAATTTGGTCATCCATTCTTTGACAAAATACATTGGGGGTCAGGGTACATCTTTGGGCGGTGCCATTATCGATGCGGGTACTTTCGACTGGGCCAATGGAAAATTCCCGGAATTTACGGAACCTTCCGCAGGGTATCACGGTTTAGTATATCATGAAGCCTTGGGAGCTGCAGCCTTTACCTTTAAACTGATTTTGGAAGGTCTTAGGGATTTTGGCGGTGCTTTGAGTCCGTTCAATGCCTTTCAAATTATACAGGGATTGGAAACCTTACCCGTGCGTATTAAGCAACATAGTGCGAATGCCTTGGAGCTTGCAGAATGGCTGCAAAGCAGGGACGAGGTCGCTTGGGTAAAATATCCCGGATTAAAGGGCGACGATTATTATGATTTGGCCCAGGAATACCTGCCCAAAGGCCAAAGCGGCTTGGTTACCTTTGGGGTTAAAGGAGGATTTGAAGCGGCCAAAAGCGTGACCGATGCCACCAAAATATTCTCGCTTTTGGCAAATATTGGCGATACAAAATCCCTCATTATCCATCCGGCGAGTACCACACATCAGCAGTTGACGCAAGAACAGCAACTGGGTGCGGGCGTTTCTCAGGATTTGATCCGACTTTCCGTTGGCCTAGAGGATATAGAAGATTTAAAGGCCGATTTGGAACAGGCCTTTGCCGCAGCCAATATCTAGCGGTAAAAGAAACGAGTCAATACACGGCAAAACGCTGATAAATAGATAATTTTGGCATCCTATGCTACATCATTTACATATAAGGGAATATACCACGCTTTCTGGAGTAACCCAGGATATAGAACTGTCCTATGAACTGTTTGGGGCCAAGCTCCATACGGCTCCCATAATTTTGGTGAACCATGCCCTCACGGGGAATTCCAACGTTACGGGAGAAAACGGTTGGTGGTCTGCCTTAATCGGCGATGGAAAATGCATCGATACGAAAAAGTATACCATCCTTTGTTTTAACATCCCCGGAAACGGATACGATAAGTTTGTCATTGAAAATTATAAGGATTTTGTGGCCGGGGATATCGCCCGCATTTTCTTGTTGGGGTTGGAAAAACTGAACATTAAAAAGCTTTTTGCCATCATCGGGGGTTCTTTGGGAGGGGGTATCGCCTGGGAAATGGCGGCCATCAATCCCAATTTGACGGAGCATCTGGTTCCAGTGGCGTCTGACTGGAAATCGACCGATTGGCTCATCGCCAATTGTCAGATCCAGGAACAGTTTCTGGTGAATTCCAAACAGCCCGTACACGACGCCCGTATGCACGCCATGTTGTGCTATCGTACCCCCGAGTCCTTCAAGGAGCGGTTTAAACGCAGTACGAACGAGGAGCTTCAGGTGTTCAATGTGGAAAGCTGGCTGATGCACCACGGGGAAAAGTTACAGGAACGCTTTCAATTATCGGCCTATAAACTGATGAACCAATTGTTGAAGACCATCGATGTGACCCGAAACGGCGAAGAGAACTTCATCAAACTTCAAAATAGTGCTACCAATATCCATATCATTGGGGTGGATTCCGACCTGTTTTTTACGGCGAAGGAGAACAAGGATACCTTTAAACAGTTGGCCCAGGCCAATAGTAACGTAACCTATGGCGAGGTACAATCGCTCCATGGTCATGATGCCTTTCTGATCGAGTTCGAGCAAATGGAAAAACTGCTGAGTTCCATTTTCAATACAAATGGAAAATCGGGAAAGGTAAAAGTCTTGAAATTCGGGGGGAAGTCCTTGAGCAACGGAGAGGGATTGGAACGCGTGTTGGACGTCATCGTTTCCAAAGTGAAGTCAGGCGAGAATATTGCCGTGGTGTTATCCGCACGTGAAAAGGCGACCGATCAATTGGAAAGTCTGTTGGATAAGGCCGCCAAGGGAAAACCGTACAAGGAAGATTTCGAGGCACTGGAAAATTACCAACAGCATACGTACTGCAATGTAAACCTTTCCAAGGAGTTCAAGAGCTTGGCCAAGTTGTTCGAAGGGGTTTCCTTATTGGGCGATTATAGTGCCAAGATTAAGGATGAGGTTTTGGCGTATGGGGAATTGATTTCGGCTAAATTGGTGACCAAACTTTTGATCGGTAAAGGCATTAATGCCCGATTTTTGGATTCACGGGAACTCATTACCACCGATGCCACTTTTGGGGATGCCAAAGTCTTGGAACATGTTTCCAAGGAAAAGGTGTTGTTGAAGTTTGCGGAATTGCCCCACGATGCCGTTCCCATCATTACGGGTTTCATTGCCGCTACCGAGGACGGGGAAACCACTACGCTGGGAAGGAACGGCAGTAATTACAGCGCCGCCCTTTTGGCCAATTTCTTGGATGCCGAAGAGTTGCAAAATTATACGCATGTCGATGGAATTTTTACTGCCAATCCGGATTATGTGAAGGAGGCCAAGCGAATCAGCAACTTGAGTTATGCAGAGGCGAACGAGATGGCCAACTTTGGAGCCACGATTTTGCATGCCAAGACGATTATTCCGTTGATTGAAAAGAACATTCCGCTACGGATTTTAAACACTTATAACGACGATAACGAGGGCACGCTGATCAGTGCCAAGTCCAGCAAAGAAGGTATCCGTTCCATTTCGGTCATTGAGGATGTGGCCTTGATCAACCTGGAAGGGCGCGGTTTGTTGGGGAAAGTGGGTATTGATGCCCGTATCTTCAAGACTTTGGAGGCCATCAACATCAGTGTAAGCATTATTTCCCAGGGTTCTTCGGAGCGGGGAATCGGTTTGGTGGTGAAGCGCGACAAGGCGGAACGCGCCAAGCGAGCCTTGGAGAACGAGTTTTCGAGCGATTTCCAGAGTCAGGACATCAATATGATCAAGGTGGTAGCCGACGTATCGGTCATTTCCGTGGTAGGTCAGGATTTGAGCACCTTCCACAAACCTTTCAATGCCCTTATCAAAAACCAGATCGTACCGCTGTTGTTCAACAATACGGTATCGGGTAAAAACGTGAGTTTGGTGGTGCGGAAATCGGACTTGACCAAGGCAGTAAACGTGATGCATGGGCAGATTTTCGGGGTGAGCAAAAAGGTAAATCTGGCGGTTTTCGGTCACGGAAACGTTGGAGGAACACTGATCGACCAGATCTTGAAATCGGCCAAAAATATCGAGGCCCGAAAAGGTATCGATTTGAGAGTCTTCGCCATTGCCAATTCAAGAAAGGTATTGTTGGACGCTAACGGGGTAACAGGTCGATGGAAGACCAACATCCAAAGCAAGGGAAAATCCTATGAGGTCAAGGATGTCATCGAGTTTGCCAAAAGCAATCATCTGGAAAACCTGATCGTCATCGACAACACCGCTAGTCGGGATTTTGTGGCCCATTATTTCGATTTTGTGGAGAACGGCTTCGATGTTGTTTCCTCCAATAAAATTGCCAATACCCTTGGATTCGATTACTATCAATTATTGCGTGAAGAATTGGACAAACACCAAAAGCAATACCTGTACGAGACCAATGTAGGTGCTGGCTTGCCGCTGATTGATACCATAAAATTATTGCATTTGTCGGGCGAAAATATCACCCGTATCAAAGGCGTATTTTCAGGGTCTTTGAGTTATATTTTCAATACCTTTTCTGAGGTGGATGCCCCATTTTCCTCCATTATAAAGGATGCCAAACTAAAAGGCTTTACGGAACCTGACCCTCGGGAAGACCTTTCCGGGAACGATGTGGGCCGAAAGCTGTTAATTCTGGCAAGGGAATTGGATCTGAGCAACGAATTTACTGATATCAACATTGAAAACCTGATTCCGTCGACCTTGGAAAAAGGAGATGTGAATTTCTTTATGGAGCATATGGAGGTGTTGGACGATACCTTCAACGAAATCAAAAGGAACCAAAAACCGAACCATGTATTGCGCTATGTGGGCGACCTACATGGGGATTTGCAAAAGGAAAAAGGTATCTTGGATGTGAAACTCGTTTCCGTACCCAAGGAAAGTGCCTTGGGGCAGGTAAAAGGGTCTGACTCCATCATCGAAATTTATACCGAGTCTTACGGTGAAAACCCCTTGGTCATCCAAGGTGCCGGTGCAGGTGCCGCGGTGACCGCCCGTGGGGTTTTTGGAGATATATTACGGATTGCGGAGAAAAGCTGACTTTTAAGGAGAAAAGGAAAAGAGAGAGGAGAAAAGAGAAAAGAGAGAAGAGAGAAGAGAGAAGAGAAAAATGGAAATTGAAAAATGAAAAGTGTTTTTTTGCTAATTGCTAATTGCTAATTGCTAATTGCTAATTGCTAATTGCTAATTGCTAATTGCTAATTGCTAATTGCTAA